>NZ_JAXQNS010000001.1:0-853689 GCF_034427815.1 Pseudomonas gebzensis | reverse complement strand
GACATTCACAATGGCGTCGGTGTTGACCAGAGCGCGATTGCAGCCAGTTGCAGGCTGTCGAGAGGATGCGCACTATAATGCGCACCTTCGTCTTCTATCAGGATGGCTCCACCTCCATGAACACCACCCCCCGCAGCCTGGCCGGCATCCTCTTCCCCGTTGGCCTGCTGTTGATCGCCATGCTTTCGATCCAGTCCGGAGCATCGCTCGCCAAAAGTCTCTTCCCGCTCATTGGCGCCCAAGGAACAACCGCCCTGCGACTGATCTTTGCCAGCGTGATCATGGTGCTGCTTCTGCGCCCCTGGCGCGTGCGCCTGGACAGGGCCACGCTGCGTAGCGTGATCATCTATGGCATGGCCCTGGGCGGCATGAATCTGCTCTTCTATATGTCTGTACGCACCGTGCCGCTGGGCATCGCCGTTGCGCTCGAGTTCACTGGGCCCTTGGCTGTGGCATTGCTCGCTTCGCGTCGGCTGGTCGACTTCATCTGGATTGCGCTGGCTGTGACTGGACTGTTGATGCTCATCCCTCTGGGCCACACCGACGCGGCGATCGACCTTACCGGCGCAGCCTACGCGCTGGGCGCTGGGGTGTGCTGGGCGCTGTACATTCTTTACGGGCAAAAGGCCGGTGCTGAGCACGGCGTGCAGACTGCTGCCCTGGGCGTGGTGATCGCTGCAGTGTTCATCGCGCCGGTAGGTATCGTCCATGCAGGCAGCGCACTGCTGAATCCGGCAATCATTCCTGTGGCCCTGGGCGTGGCCATACTATCAACCGCCCTGCCCTACAGCCTGGAAATGATTGCCCTGACACGACTGCCCGCCCGCACCTTCGGTACATTGATGAGTATCGAGCCTGCCATCGCAGCGCTATCTGGACTGATCTTTTTAAGCGAAATGCTGACCAACACTCAGTGGTTGGCAATCTTGGCTATCATCGTTGCTTCGGTAGGCGCCACCCTGACAATGCGCCGGGAGGCAGCAGTGGCGATACCGGCTGATTGACATGAGAAATGTTTGCATTTAAAACAAATTAATCAGCCGGCCCAGGATTGCACAACACGCTGCCGACCGTCTTGACCCGTTAGGATCCACGCGAGCTCCATCACAGCGATAAAGCAACGCTGTGATCACTAGAAGGCCAGGCTTTGCACCTGGCAAGTATTAAGGACAGGAATGAAACGTATCATCCTTATCCTGGCGATCCTGACCGTAACTGGTTGCGCCGCAAATGCCAAAACCGAAGTCAAGCGAGGCAAAAAAGGCCTGCACATTGATTGTTCAGGGCTCACGTCCTCGTGGGAGAAGTGCTATAGCAGGGCCGTGAGCGCCTGTAGCCCCAAAAACTACAAGGTGATTGCACGCTCGGGCAATTCGGAAGGAGAACCTGGCGACTATCTGTTCGGAATCAACCCTGCTGGCTATACCAGCCGTAGCATGATCGTCATCTGTCGCTAAGTGAAACAGAGGCAGCCCAGTGGGCTGCCTTGATCAGGCACCTATACGCGCTGCGTGCGCAGCTCCAACCAGATCAACGCATCGCTTTCGAGCAATGGCGCCAGCCGCTGGAAAACATGCTCATGATAAGCATTGAGCCAAGCCCGCTCACTGGCATCGAGCAAGTCCGTGAGCAGGCAACGGGTGTCGATCGGACACAACGTCAGCGTCTCGAAATCAAGAAATGCGCCGAAGGTGCTGTTGCCCGCATCGCGAGTCGCCACCAGGTTTTCGATGCGTACGCCCCACTGGCCCGGTCGGTAGGTACCCGGCTCGACCGAAGTGATCATTCCAGCACGCAACGCTGTGTGGGCAGAAGGACTGGCGCGATAGGAAATGACTTGCGGCCCTTCGTGCACATTGAGGAAGTACCCCACACCATGGCCGGTGCCATGCCCGTAGTCGACTTGCTCAGCCCACAGTGGCGCCCGAGCTATCGCGTCGAGCAGGGGCGACGCGATGCCTTCGGGAAAGCGGGCTCTGGATAAGGCGATAACGCCCTTGAGCACCCGCGTGCAGTCATGCCGCTGCTCGATGCTGGGCGTTCCCACAGGCACCATACGCGTGATGTCTGTTGTACCACCCAGGTATTGCCCGCCTGAATCAAGCAACAGCAGGCCGTCGCCCGCTATGCGCGCATGGGATTGCGCGGTCGCGCGGTAGTGAGGCATTGCCCCATTGCCATTGAACGCGGCGATGGTCGCAAAGCTGGGCGAGATGAAGTCCTTGCGCCTGGCGCGTGCCGCAGTGAGGTGCTCGTCGACGCTGAGCTCGGTAACGTCTCCACGGCCCAGATTCGACTCCAGCCACGCGAAGAACTCACACAGTGCAGCGCCATCCTGCTCCATCGCATGCCGGACATGCTGAAGGTCCTGTTCGGACTTGCGCGATTTGCACACGTGCGTGGGATTGGTCGCTTCGACCAATTCCACACCCGTCTGCAGGTTGCCGATCAAGCCCATGGTCACTCGCGCCGGGTCGATCAGCAGTCGAGTGGCGGGGGCAAGCGACCGGAGCGCCTGAGCGACATCTGCATAGTCGTGGATTTCGATGCCGTCGCCCTCCAGAACACGAAGAAGCGGCTCGTCGAGTTTGGTGAAGTCCACGAACAACCTTGCACGCTGAGGCTCGATCAGGGCGAACGACAGAAAAAGCGGGTTGTAGGACACGTCACTGCCACGAAGATTGAAGAGCCAGGCGATGTCATCGAGCGCAGCGATCACGTGCGCTTGCACGCGATGCGCACGCATGGTCTCACGTAGCGTTGCCAGCTTGGCAGTCCGGCCAACAGTGGCATAGGGAAACTCGTGCTCGTAGAGCGGAAAAGCAGGCAGTTGCGGCCTGTCCAGCCAGACCTCATCGAGCAGGTCAATGTCAGTCGCCAAGGTAACGCCGCGGGCCTGTAGCTGGGCTTGCAACTCACGCCCGCCGGCCAAGGCCATGACAGCGCCGTCAACGCTGACAACGCCCTCGGACGGGGTATGTTCAACCAGCCATTGAGTGGGCGAAGGCTGTTCCGAGGTGTGCTTGATCAATGTGACACCAGTGCCGGCAAGTTCCAGAGCCGCCTGCTCCCAGTACCGACTGTCGGCCCATAAACCCGCAAACTGCGCGGTAACGACCAACGTGCCGACAGACCCATTGAAGCCCGACAACCATTGGCGGCCCTGCCAGTGTTCAGGCAGGTATTCTGAGAGGTGAGGATCTGCCGACGGTACCAGCAAGGCGTCGACACGCCTGCGCCGCATGACTTCGCGGACGCGCTCAAGGCGCTGGGGCACTGCCTGTGAAACAGGGAACTGATTGCTCATGCACACTCCGACTCCAATTTGATCGAGGGGCCTACTCTAGCAGCCCGACATGCGCCCATATCCTGCACCCGGCGCAGGCGGTCGCATACGGCAAATTCGACAGAATTAAGAGCCTTTTCCTACAGAAGTTTCACCCTGGGCGGCGGCGCGCGGAATCGCACCGCGTTCAGGACGAATCTGAGCGCGAGGGTAGCGCGACCGCCTCAAGCGCCACACGCCCCGAACGCAGACTCACCACAGAACTGAGCAGCAGTGGGCGTGCAAAGGACATCGAGTGATTCATACGACGCAAAACGCACGCTACTGGAACGATGCTGGAGCAGCATCTGACAAAAATCAGTACCACTGAAGAACTCGGCACCGGTCACCCCTTCTGCGCGTGATCGCCATTGCAGGCATTGCAGCACCCGCCTACCGTCATCGCTGGCCTGCACGTTTGCCTCGAGCAAACCCTGATGCGCTTGCCGCAACGCTTGACACCCCTGCAACAACGCGTGCGCCAGGCGCTCCTGACACACCGGCGCAACGCAGTACTCGATCAGTTGGGTGAAGCGAGGTGAATCAGGCCTGGCCATCATCGACAGTCTCCTTGTAGAGGGCATGCGAAACGAAGGCAGGAAGGATAGAACCTCAAGTAAAGCTGAGGTCAACACCTGAGCAGCGATGCCGGGCTTGGCGAACCTGCACGGGACCTCAGATCACCACGTTACGCACGAAGCGCACTTCAGCACTGGTGTCGTTCCTGTAGCCATAAAGGCAGTTGCTGGCGAAAACGAAGAACTCCCCGGCTCGTAGCGTACGCTCCACGCCCTCGATCACCAGCGTGAGACAACCCTGGGCAACGTAGATCTGTTCGCTCCATCCTTCAGCATCTGCCTCACTGACATACTGCTCGCCCGGCTCGAGACGCCACTCCCAGAGCTCGACCTCGCGACTGGCCGGACTGGTCCCGAGCAACACGGCTTTGCTGCCTTTCTGGCCTGCCCACGCCAGTTCATCGATGCGACTTCGGTCGCGTTGGTCTGCGGCCTGGATGAGCTGACTGAACGGCACCTCAAGCGCGCCAGCAATCCGATCCAGCGTAGCCAGGCTGACATTTTTCTCTCCGGCCTCAATGGCGACCAGCATGCGTCGACTGACGGCGGACCGCTCGGCAAGCGCGGACTGGCTCAGCCCGGCAGCGCAACGCAAATGGCGAATGTTGTGGCTGACATGCTGCAGCACTGAGCCAGAATGCTCGGTAGGTTTGGACAAAGGTTTGCTCACTGATCGAGATTGCGCAGTATACTGCGCACTTTGCGGCGATTGTGCGCCGCGTCTTCCGAGCGTGCAAGCCCATGACCGATGCCACCAGCAGCCAACGCCTGCGCCCATCCATGCGCCTGAGCAAAGCAGAGGCCGTGCTGGTCTTCATAACCTTGTTATGGGGCGGTACGTTTCTGCTGGTGCACAACGTCATGAGTGTCAGCGGGCCAATGTTCTTCGTCGGGTTGCGCTTTGCAGCGGCAGCAGTGTTCGTTGCCTTGATCAGCTGGCGCAGCCTGGCCGGCCTGACGCGACTCGAGCTCAAGGCAGGCATGCTGATCGGCGTTACCATCATGCTTGGCTATGGCTTGCAGACCATGGGGCTGCAAACGATCACCAGTAGCCAATCCGCCTTCATCACCGCCCTGTATGTGCCGTTCGTGCCATTGCTGCAGTGGTTGGTGCTCGGGCGCCGGCCCGGCCTGATGCCAAGCCTCGGCATCTGCGTGGCATTCCTGGGGCTCATCCTGCTGGCTGGACCGGAATCCGGCGCGATGCACTTGAGCAGCGGTGAACTGATCACGCTGGTCAGCGCGGTGGCCATCGCCGCAGAAATCATTCTGATCAGCCGCTATGCCGGCAAAGTGGATGTGCGCCGGGTGACGGTGGTCCAGCTAGCGACTGCTTCGTTGCTGTCATTCATGATGATGGCCCCGCTGCAGGAGTCGCTGCCCGCTATCTCGGGGCTGTTGGTGTTCAGCGCCCTTGGGCTGGGCGCAATGAGTGCCGTCATCCAGGTCGCCATGAACTGGGCCCAACAGTCGATCTCCCCCACGCGGGCCACCTTGATCTATGCCGGAGAACCGGTCTGGGCTGGCGTCTTCGGCCGATTGGCGGGTGAGCGGCTGCCGGGCATGGCCTTGGTGGGCGCTGGCCTGATCGTGTTGGCGGTAGTGGTGAGCGAACTCAAGCTGCAACGACGCCCCCGTCCCGAGAAACAGATTGAACCCAGTCCCTGCTGCGAGGACAAAACGTAGCAGCGCTCCCATGCCAGCCGCGTCACTTCGTAAAGAAATGTCATAAAAAAACATAAGGATGGCGTCGGTTTGTAGGATTCTGCGACAGGTTACGTGTTGGTGATCAACAACCCGGCACGTATTATTCTTTGCAAACTCCTGCCGATTGGAACGCTATGTCCTTGATAGTGCTATTGCTTCTGCCCTTCATAGGCAGTTGTCTGGCGGCCGTCCTGCCGCACAACGCGCGCAACGCCGAGTCCATTCTTGCGGGCCTCGTAGCACTGGTCGGTACCGTCCAGGTGGCGTTCATGTACCCGCAGATCGTCGATGGCGGGGTCATTCGCGAAGAGTTCCTGTGGTTGCCCAGCCTTGGGCTCAACCTGGTCTTGCGCATGGACGGCTTCGCCTGGCTGTTCAGCCTACTGGTCCTGGGCATCGGTACATTGGTCGCGCTGTATGCGCGCTACTACATGTCTCCGCAGGATCCGGTCCCGCGTTTCTTCGCCTTCTTCCTGGCATTCATGGGTGCGATGCTGGGACTGGTGATCTCCGGCAACCTGATCCAGCTGGTGTTCTTCTGGGAGCTGACCAGCCTGTTTTCCTTCCTGCTGATTGGCTACTGGCACCATCGCGCCGATGCCAGGCGCGGCGCTTACATGGCCTTGATGGTGACCGGTGCGGGCGGGTTGTGCTTGCTGGTCGGTGCATTGCTGCTGGGCCACGTGGTCGGCAGTTATGACCTCGACAAGATCCTCGGCGCCGGCGACCTGATCCGCCAGCACGCGCTGTACCCCGTGCTGCTGCCTTTAATCCTGATTGGCGCATTGAGCAAGAGTGCGCAGTTCCCGTTCCATTTCTGGCTGCCCCATGCAATGGCGGCGCCTACGCCGGTCTCGGCCTATCTTCACTCGGCAACCATGGTCAAGGCCGGGGTGTTTTTGCTGGCGCGGTTCTGGCCGGCGCTGTCAGGCACAGACGAGTGGTTCTGGATCGTTGGTGGCGCCGGTGCCTGCACCTTGTTGCTCGGTGCCTTCGCAGCCATGTTCCAGAACGATCTCAAAGGCCTGCTGGCCTATTCGACGATCAGCCATCTGGGCCTGATCACCTTGCTGCTGGGGCTCAACAGCCCATTGGCTGCCGTCGCGGCCGTGTTCCATATTCTCAACCACGCCACGTTCAAGGCCTCTCTGTTCATGGCGGCAGGCATCATCGACCACGAAAGTGGTACTCGCGACATCCGCCGCCTGAGCGGCCTGATTCGACTGGTCCCCTACACCGCCACGCTGGCCATGGTCGCCAGTGCGTCCATGGCGGGGGTGCCGTTGTTGAACGGGTTCCTTTCAAAAGAGATGTTCTTCGCCGAAACGGTGTTCATCAGCTCCTCGGTGTGGGTCGAGACGGCGCTGCCGGTCATCGCTACGCTCGCCGGCACGTTCAGCGTGGCCTACGCCCTGCGGTTCACGGTTGACGTGTTCTTTGGCCCTCCGGCCAAGGACCTCCCGCACATCCCCCATGAGCCTGCGCGCTGGATGCGCGCCCCGGTCGAACTGCTGGTGCTGACGTGTCTGGTGGTGGGTATCTTCCCGGCCCAATCGGTCGCCCCGCTGCTCGCTGCCGCCGCACTGCCGGTGGTCGGTGGACCATTGCCCGAGTACAGCCTGGCCATCTGGCACGGCTGGAATGCGCCCATGATCATGAGCCTGGTGGCCATGTCGGGAGGGATCATCCTTTACCTGCTACTGCGCAAGCAGCTCCGGCGCGGCCGCTTCCCTTACCCACCGCTGATCGAACGCTTCAATGGCAAGCGCATGTTCGAGCGAGGCCAGGTGCACCTGATGCTGCTGGCACAGCGCACGGAGCGGCTGCTGACCAGTCGACGCCTGCAAACCCAGCTATTCATGCTGGTGCTCGCCGCCTTCCTGGCCGGACTCACACCGATGCTCTACAGCGGCTTGACCTGGGGCGAGCGTCCGAAAATTCCAGGGTCAGGGGTGTTCGTTGCGCTCTGGCTGATCGCCATCGCCTGCGCCATTGGTGCTGCCTGGCAGGCCAAGTATCACCGCTTGGCGGCGCTGATCATGGTCAGTGTCTGCGGGCTGATGACCTGCATCACCTTTGTCTGGTTCTCTGCGCCGGACCTTGCCCTCACTCAACTGGTGGTCGAGGTGGTCACCACCGTGCTGATCCTGCTCGGCCTGCGCTGGCTGCCACGGCGAATCGCCGGGGTGTCGCCGCTGCCGGGCAGCCTGGACCGTGCCCGTATGCGGCGCGTGCGTGACCTGGTGCTGGCTATCCTCGTTGGCGGCGGCATGGCCTTGCTGTCGTACGCAATGCTGACCCGGCCGACGCCCAACGTGATTTCCTCGTTCTACCTCAGCCGAGCATTACCCGAGGGTGGCGGAACCAATGTGGTCAACGTGATGCTGGTGGACTTCCGCGGCTTCGATACCTTGGGCGAAATCACGGTATTGGTGGCGGTAGGGCTCACGGTCTTTGCCCTGTTGCGCCGCTTCAGGCCGCCCAAGGAAAGCATGCAATTGCCTGCTCAGCAGCGACGCCTGGCGCCTGATGTGATCACCGATCTGGTCAACCCGCGCCATGCAGCCGATACCGCACTGGGCTTCATGATGGTGCCTGCTGTACTGGTGCGTCTGCTGCTGCCCATGGCGCTGCTGGTGTCGATGTACCTGTTCATGCGCGGCCATAACCAACCCGGTGGCGGCTTCGTGGCGGGGCTGGTGATGTCGGTCGCGTTCATCCTGCAGTACATGGTGGCAGGCACGCAGTGGGTCGAGGCGCAGATGAGCCTTCGGCCGCTGCGCTGGATGGGCGTCGGCCTGCTGTTCGCAACGCTGACGGGCGTCGGGGCAATGGCCTTTGGCTATCCGTTCCTGACCACCCACACCGCTCACCTGAGCCTGCCGCTGCTGGGCGACATGCACGTAGCCAGCGCCCTGCTGTTCGACGTTGGCGTGTTCAGCGTGGTGGTAGGTTCGACCCTGCTGATCCTCACGGCGCTTGCACACCAATCGGTCCGTGCCTATCGCCCGGGCGGACCAGCCAAATCCAGCCAAGCGGGAGCTGTCTGATGGAAGAAGTGATTGCCGTAGCCATCGGTGTGCTCGCCGCGTCAGGCGTATGGCTGATTCTGCGCCCGCGGACGTATCAGGTCATCATGGGCCTGTGCCTGCTTTCGTATGGGGTCAACCTGTTCATCTTCAGCATGGGCAGCCTGTTCATTGGCAAGGAGCCGATCATCAAAGAGGGCGTGACCCAAGACCTGCTGCATTACACCGACCCTCTACCACAGGCACTGGTACTGACCGCTATCGTCATCAGCTTCGCCATGACCGCGCTGTTCCTCGTGGTAATGCTGGCCTCCAGAGGCCTGACCGGGACCGACCACGTCGATGGCCGGGAGCGTGAAGAATGACCGTGATGAACCAACTGATCGCCCTGCCCATTCTGTTGCCACTGCTGACCGCCGCGCTGATGCTCATGCTTGGCGAGAAGCATCGTCTGCTCAAGGCCCGCTTGAACCTGCTGTCCAGCGCGGCGGGTCTGGCGGTGGCGGTAACTCTGCTGTTGTGGGTGAAAAATCAAGGTGCGGCCGAATCGATCGGGGTGTACCTGCCGGGCAACTGGCCGGCGCCGTTTGGCATCGTACTGGTGCTCGATCACCTGTCTGCGCTGATGCTGACGCTGACCGGCGTGATCGGGGTAAGCGCGTTGCTCTTCGCCCGGGCGCGCTGGGCCAATGCTGGCGCCAGCTTTCATGCACTGTTCCAGATTCAGCTGATGGGTTTGTACGGCGCCTTTCTGACCGCCGACCTGTTCAACCTGTTCGTGTTCTTCGAGGTGCTGCTGGCCGCTTCCTACGGCTTGATCCTGCACGGCTCCGGGCGCGCTCGGGTCAGGGCGGGGCTGCACTACATCGCCATCAATCTGTTTGCTTCTTCTCTGTTCCTGATCGGCGCTGCCATGCTCTATGGCGTCACCGGCACTCTGAACATGGCAGATCTGGCGCTGAAGATTCCGCTGGTACCCGAAGCCGATCGTGGCCTGCTGCATGCGGGTGCGGCGATCCTGGCCATGGCGTTCCTGGCCAAAGCGGGCATCTGGCCGCTGAACTTCTGGCTTGTCCGCGCCTATGCCTGCGCCAGTGCCCCGGTGGCCGCGCTGTTTGCCATCATGACCAAGGTGGGCCTGTATGCCACCCTGCGCCTGTGGACGCTGCTGTTCTCGGGCCAAGCCGGCGCTTCGGCATATTTCGGCGGCCAGTGGCTGGTCTACGGCGGCCTGGCGACCCTGGCAGTGGCAGCCGTGTCATTGCTGGCGGCGCAGCGGCTGGAGCGCATGGCGGCATTGAGCATTCTGGTGTCGGCAGGCACCCTGCTGGCAGCGATCGGCTTCGGCCAACCGGTGCTCACCGGTGCAGCATTGTTCTATCTGGTCAGCTCTACGCTGGCGCTGAGCGCATTGTTCCTGCTGGCCGAACTGATCGAGCGCTCGCGTTCAGCTAACGAACAACCCCTGTATGAGGAGGAAGACGCCATGCCCTCCCCGCTCGAATCGCTGCATCCGCCCAAGGGTATCAACCTGGATGACAATCAAAAGGCGGTTATCGGTCAGATCATTCCCTGGACCATGGCATTCCTCGGCTTGAGTTTCATTGCCTGCGCGCTGCTGATCATCGGCATGCCGCCGCTGTCTGGCTTCATCGGCAAGCTGGGCCTGATCAGCGCCCTGTTCAACCCACTGGGCCTGGGCATCGCGCCGCAACAGCCGCTGCCGCCTGAGGGGTGGATGCTGGTAGGGCTGCTGATACTCTCCGGCCTGGCGTCGCTGATTGCCTTCGGGCGGGTCGGCATCCAGCGTTTCTGGAAGCCGGAAGAACGACCGTCACCCGTGCTGCGTCGTTATGAGTGCCTGCCGATCGTGATTCTGCTGGGGTTGTGTCTGGCACTGAGCTTCAAGGCTGAGCCGCTGCTGCGTTATACACAGGACACGGCCGCCAGCCTGCGCACCCCCGAGCGCTATATCGATGCGGTGATGTCCAGCAAACCCCTACCAGGACCCACTACCCAGCACGCGCAGGTGCAACCATGAGCCGCCTATTCCCTGCGCCGCTGTTGTCGGTCGCGCTGTTTGTCCTGTGGCTTCTTCTCAACCTGTCAGTCAGCCCCGGCAATATTCTGCTGGCGGCCGGCCTGGCGTTGTTTGCGCCGCTGCTGCTGGCGCCACTGCGCCCTCAGCATGCGCATGTCAAACGTCCATGGGTGGTGTTGAAGCTGGTTGCCCGGGTTGGCATCGACGTGGTGCTCTCGAATGTTCAGGTGGCGGCAGGGGTTCTGCGCATGGGTTCGCGCGCACCGCACTCGGCTTTCGTGCACATTCCCCTCGAGCTGCGCGAGGCCCATGGACTGGCGGCGCTGTCGATGATCACTACCGTGGTGCCGGGAACTGTCTGGTCGGAGCTGGCGCTCGATCGCAGCGTGCTGCTGCTGCACGTGTTCGACCTCAAGGATGAAGCTGCCTTCATCGAGCATTTCAAGCGGGTCTATGAACGTCCACTGATGGAGATCTTCGAATGACCGGAGTGCTTGCCAATGCTGTGCTGGCCAGCCTGTTCATCCTCAGCATCGCCATGTGCCTGACACTGGTGCGGCTGTTTCGCGGCCCCTCGGCGCAGGACCGGGTCCTGGCGCTGGACTACCTGTACATCCTGGGCATGCTGATGATGCTGGTGCTGGGAATTCGCTACGCCAGTGACACCTACTTTGAAGGCGCGCTGCTGATTGCACTGTTCGGCTTCGTGGGTTCGTTCGCGCTGGCCAAATTCCTTCTGCGAGGCGAGGTGATCGAATGACCGAGACCGTTGAATTGTCGTTCTGGCTGGAGCTCACCACGGCCGCACTGCTGCTGTGCGGCAGTCTGTTCGCCCTGCTTGGCGCGGTAGGGCTGGTGCGTCTGAAAGACTACTTCCAGCGCATGCATCCGCCGGCGCTGGCATCAACGCTGGGCGCGTGGTGCGTAGCGCTGGCATCGATCCTGTACTTCTCCAGCCTCAAGCAAAGCCTGGTTTTGCACGCCTGGCTGATCCCGATCCTGCTGTCGATCACCGTACCTGTGACAACGCTGCTACTGGCCAGGGCAGCGTTGTTTCGCAAGCGCGCTGCAGGGGACGACGTGCCTGAAGAGGTCAGTGGGCGCGATGGCGGCAACTGATGTACTCAGCCTGACGTCAGCCGTTGCAATTCACGTCTTACAGCCGCAGCGAAAGCCGGCGGGCTCATGACATAGAGCTGCGCCGCCACCCAGTCAAACCACTTGCCCTGCAGCTCAGTTCGCCGTGCCAACCATTGCTCGGCCATGACCACGGCCTCGGCGCGCGAACCGGCAACGGAGCGCTGCGGCAACGGCGAGCCAGGCTCGCCCATCACTCGCTGGCCTTGAACGTGGTCAGCTCGCCTTTTCGCCACTTAGCCACTTTACCGATCACGCCCTTGATCAACTTGCCCAGGCCTTCAGATACCTGCTGGTGCGCAGCGAAGACCAGCATCACGCCGTGTGCCTCACGGAATACGATGCCCTCGCCTTCTGGCACGGATACAAAAGCGTAATCGCCTACCCCATAGACGCTGAACTTGATGTCGCGAAAGCGCAGTTCCAGTTTGCCGCCTTCACGGCTGGGCAACACGGCAGCGCGCAGGTGATCGCCTACCTTGAGTTCAAGACGTTGTTTGTCGTCGACCACTAGCGCACTCTCGAGATCGACCTCGGCCATGTACAAACCGTCCGGGCCTTGCTCGCTGATGTAAACGAAACGTCCTTGGAACAGTTTGACCAGTTGGGCGCGCAGATCACCCAAGACAAACAATGCATGTGTATCCAACGTACTGACTGCCAATTAAGAAATCCTCGAAACGGTTGCACCCAGCGCCTGGGCAGCGCTCGAGCGCAGGCCTGGCGGCGGGACTTCAAGTTGAAGTGCGGGAGACTACTAATCAGTGCCTAAAGCGTCTGTCGAAGTAAGCAACGAGACTCGCAGGAATGATTACATCCTTGGCCAACTTCTTTTCCCTAACTAGGCTGGCGGCGTTTTCTGGCCGAACAAAGCGCGATGTCTGACAACAGCCCCGTCAGCAAAGATGCGTAGATGTGTCCGGTTTGCAGCCACGACAGGCATCTGGTGATCACCTACACGTTCCGGAAAAAGAATATGCACGATAAGACCGAAATTCGTCGAGAGGAAAAGGGTATTTCCTACGCTCAGCACCACGTGAACTTACCACGTTTCATTGTGATCCCCGCCGGTATCGGTTTTTTTCACGTGATGGAAAGCGCCACAGGCAGGGTCCGGGGATTCCGCCGCCTGCACCGGGATGCCTGCCTGCTGGCCCAATCACTCGATCACTCAGCAAACCGGTGTCCGTAGGGCAACAGCGAACAGCCGGGTATCGGAGCCATGTACACAAAGGCCCCAGGGATCGCTCCCTGGGGCCTTTGTCATCCCGCACTCAGACCTGACGCAAGTGGCGGTCGAGCTGCTCGTGGCGCTCTTGGGCCTCGATGCAATACTTGGTCGTGGGGCTGATCAGCAGGCGTTGCAGGCCGATAGGCTCGCCGCTGTCGTCGCACCAGCCGAAGCTTTCGTCCTGAATGCGACCCAGCGCCATTTCGAGTTGCGGCAGCAAACGCTGGTCGCGCTCGATGGCATTGACCAGCCAGTGCCGCTCTTCCTCGACAGACGCAACGTCGGCAGGGTCTGACGGCGTATCCAGACTCTCGATGGTGGTACGGCTCAGCTCGATACGCTCATGGGTATCCACCTTCATCGCTTGCAGCAGCGAGGTGAAGTAACCGAGCTGATCGGCATTCATGTAGTCATCGGCCGACATGGCCAGTAACTGTTCCTTGGTCATCGACTTCTCTATGAAAAAAGGTGCATTTGGGCGATCCGGGGGTCGCCAGCGTCGCGCGCAGGCAACGGAATTGTTCAAGCGCCCATCAGACGCTTGTTTGCAGGGGGCGGCAGTCTAAGGTGCCGCGTGCAAGTGGGCAACCTAAATGAGCATGGGCGGTCGGAAAACGGCACATCCTGCCCTTGCAAGGCATCCTTTGAACTGTATTGCCCTGCACTTCGCTGCGGCCGCTCAGCCGAGCAACTGGCTCAGCACCGCCCGCAACTTGCCGGGCTTGACGGGCTTGTTCAGCAAGGGGGCACTGACCTGCTGCATTGCACGCCGGCTCTGCTCGCTCCGGTCAGCGGTGATCATCACGGCCGGTATGGCAGCATCGAAATGGATGCGCAGCGCGCGAATCACATCGCACCCTGTCACGCCATGGTCCAGGTGAAAATCGGCAAGTACCAGCTCCGGCGCTCGCCCCTGGAGCGCCTGCAACGATTCCTGCAGATCGCTGGCAGTCACCACCTCGCACCCCCACTGTGCCAGTAGCGCGGCCATGCTCAGGCGGATGCTCAGTTCGTTGTCCAGCACCAGCAGGCGGCGCCCAGGCAGCGGATTGCCGAGCGTCGGCTGTGGCGCCGCCGGAACGGGCTGCGCGGGGTGCTCGGTGGACACTGGAATGTCGATACTGAACACCGAGCCGCGCCCCGGCCATGAGCGAACCGCCACCGGACACTGCAGGATCCGCGCAATCCGCTCGACGATGGCCAGGCCCAGGCCGACACCCTTGCGATCCGCCGCGCGGCCGACATCCAGCTGGTTGAACTCGAGAAAGATCGCCTGCAGTCGATCCTGGGCAATTCCGCGCCCGGTATCCCACACCTCGATGCGCAGCGCCCGACCGCGTAAGCGCCAGCCCAGCAGCACACGTCCGTGATCGGTATAGCGGCATGCATTGCTGAGAAAGTTGCGCAGGATACGCGTGAGCAGGCGCAGGTCGGTATGCAGGACTACCTGGCCGCCGCGGACCCGCAGGTGCAGGCTTGCGGCGGCAGCGACGGACTCGAACTCCGAAGCCAGTGGCAGCAGGACTTCATCCAGGCGATACAGGTCGAGGTCCGGCTGGATGCTGGCTTGGTCCAGGCGCGAGATGTCCAGCAGGTCCGTCAACAGGTCTTCAGCCCCTTCCAGCGCCTGGTGGGCACGCTCCACCAACACCTGCTCGGCCGCAGCCAGGGTGCGCTCGCGCAGCGTCGAGATCAGCAGCCGCGCAGCATTGAGCGGTTGCAGCAGGTCATGGCTGGCCGCCGCCAGGTACTTGTCTTTGCTGAGGTTGGCGGCCTGGGCGGCATCGCGCGCCTCGATCAGCTCGTTGGTGCGCTCGGCGACGCGCTGTTCGAGCTGGTCATTGAGTTGCTGCAGGCGATCCTGGGCAAGCTTGCGCTCAGTGATGTCAGCGACGAAGCCCTCGACCACGCCCTGTTCGTCAGGCCGCATGAGCAGGTTCATCAATACGTCGACGCTGCTGCCGTCGCGTCGGCGCAGGCGGGTTTCGTAGCCGAGCAACGCCTGCTCGCGCTGCAGCACCTCGACAATACCCAGCAGCTCCTGGCCACCGCCGACGAACAGCCGGCTGGCCAGTTCAGTGCGTGAAAACATCACTGCCAGCGGGTCGGCGTAGCCGAGCATGCGTGCCAGCGCCGGGTTGGCAGCGCGCATGCCGTCTTCCAGGCTGGCCTGGAAAATCCCGTGCACGGCATGTTCGAACAGCCACGTGTAGCGGTTGCGTTCGGCTTCGAGCTCTTCCAGGCGCACCGCAAGCTCGGGGTAGTGGCTCTTGCGCACGGTATGGTTGGACAGCCCGAGCAAGCCTGCCAGCGCCGCACCGCTGCGCGGCGATGCGTGCGACTGCGCGACACTGGACGCCTCGACGGCGGATTCAGAGCGCCTCGCCATACACCACCTCGACATCGCGCAAACTCGAATTGCGCGGGTTGGTCAGGATGCACGGATCGTCCATGGCATGGCGCGAGAGGAACGGGATGTCGCTGCTGCCGACCCCGTGCAAACCGAGGGTTTCGTGGAAGCCCACCGCCCGCTTGAGGGCGATCAAGTGTTCGACCAGGCGCTGGCGCACCTGCTGATGGTTCAGCCCACGGCAATCAATGCCCAGTGTTTGAGCGATAACCTTGAAGCGCTCGGGGGCAGCGCTGTAGTTGAACGCCACCACGTGCTCGACCAGCACCGCATTGCACAAGCCATGGGGCAAGTCGAGAAAGCCGCCAAGGCTGTGCGACATGGCATGCACGGCGCCCAGAATCGCATTGGAAAAGGCCAGCCCGGCCTGCATGCTGCCGAGCATGACCTTCTCGCGCAGGGCAATGTCGCCGGGCTGGGCGATCATCGCTACCAGGTTGCCATCGATCAGGCGCATGGCCTCCAGCGCGTGAGGGTCCGTCAGTGGCCCGTGGCCAGTCGACACGAATGCCTCGATGGCATGCACCAACGCATCGATGCCGGTACAGGCCGAGAGGAACGGGTCCATGCTCAGGGTGGTTTCCGGGTCGATCAGCGACACGTCCGGCACTACCGCCTTGCTGACGATGGAGAGCTTCATGCGCTCCTGCTGGTTGGAAAGAATGACGAACTGAGACACATCGGCGGAGGTGCCCGCCGTGGTGGGAATGAGGATCAGCGGAGGGCTGGGCACGCGGATGGTGTCGACGCCTTCGAACTCGAGAATGTGCCGGCCATGGGCAACCACGATGCCGATGCCCTTGGCGCAGTCCATAGGGCTGCCACCGCCGACGGCCACGATCACGTCGCACTGCTCGCTGCGGTAGCGCTCGGCGCCGGCCATGACCTCCTCGATCCGCGGATTGGGCGACACGGCGGTGTACAGGCAGTAGCCGATACCCTGGCCTCGCAGGCTGGCTTCGATATCGGCCACCCAGCCGGCCGCCACCACGCCCGGATCGCTGACCAGCAGTACCTTGCGCGCACCGAAGGTACGGGCGTAATTGGCGACATGGTGCCGGCTACCGGCGCCAAAGATGATTTCGGGGGAAACGAACTTGCGCAACTGGCTGAGATTCGCGCTCATTGCAACGCCTGCTTTTGTTGTTGTTATCCAAAGAGGGGCCTGAGCCTATGCCATCTTCCGTCATTTGCAATGCGACGTTCGGCGGGCGTTCCGGCACCCGGCACCCACAACCCGGGTGCCAGGCGCTCCATGCAGAACGGATCAACGGTTGGCGAAATACATCGTCACTTCAAAGCCGATCCGCAGATCGGTGAACGCAGGTTTTTTCCACATCGTTCCAGCCTCCTCTGGCACCACAGGATTGCGGTGCCACCAGTGATACACGCTCGCAGCGGCGCACGCCTTGCTACTTTGGCACTGGTTCGGGCGATGTCGGCAGGGGGCTGCACGCCACAGCCCAGGCACGGGCGCCCCCACCCAGCGTGTCAGCGATCCTTGAACTGCGCTTCACGCTTGGCAATGAACGCCGCCATGCCCTCTTTCTGATCTTGCGTGGCAAAGGCTGCATGGAACACTCGGCGCTCGAAGCGCACGCCTTCGCTCAAGCTCACCTCGAAGGCGCGGTTGACGCTCTCCTTGACCATCATGGTCACCGGAATCGACTTGCTGGCAATGCTCGTTGCCACCTTCAAGGCTTCGTCGAGCAACTCGGCCTGCGGCACGATGCGCGCCACCAAACCCGCACGTTCGGCTTCCTCGGCGCCCATCAAACGACCGCTCAGGCACAGTTCCATGGCTTTGGCCTTGCCCACCGCACGGGTCAGGCGCTGGGTGCCGCCCATGCCGGGCAGCACGCCGAGGTTGATCTCAGGCTGGCCGAACTTCGCAGTGTCGGCCGCCAGAATGAAATCGCACATCATCGCCAGCTCGCAGCCGCCGCCCAAGGCGAAGCCCGACACCGCAGCGATGATCGGCTTGCGCCGGTTGGCGATGCGGTCGGCGTCGCTGAACAGGTCTTCGGTGTAGATCTGCGGGTAGCTGAGGTCAGCCATTTCCTTGATGTCGGCGCCAGCGGCGAACGCCTTGGCAGAACCGGTCAGCACCACACAGCCGATCTGCGGATCATGCTCGAGCTGGTCCAGGGCCTGGTTGATCTCGGCGACGATCTGCGCGTTGAGCGCATTGAGGGCTTGTGGTCGGTTGAGGGTTATCAGGCCGACCTTGCCGTGAATGTCCAGAATGATGCTTTCAAATGCCATGCAAGCTGCTCCTTCAAAGATTGCGCGCGATGACCATGCGCTGAATGTCGCTGGTGCCTTCGTAGATCTGGCAGACGCGGACATCACGGTAGATCCGCTCCAGGGGGAAGTCGCTCAGATAGCCATATCCACCCAGCGTCTGCAAGGCATCGGAACAGACCTGCTCGGCCATTTCCGAGGCGAACAGCTTGGCCATCGACGCCTCGACCAGGGCGGGACGCCCGGCATCGCGAAGCGCGGCGGCGTGCAGCACCATTTGCCGGGCAACGGCAATGCGCGTGGCCATGTCGGCAAGGCGGAAGGCCACCGCCTGGTGTTCGATGATCGGCTTGCCGAAGCTCTGCCGCTCGCGGGCATAGTCGCGGGCCACCTCGAAAGCTGCGCGGGCCATGCCGACCGACTGGGCGGCGATACCCACGCGGCCGCCTTCGAGGTTGGCCAAGGCAATGCGGTAGCCCTCGCCCTCCTCGCCCAGGCGGTTGGCCATAGGAATGCGCATGCCGTCGAAGTGCAACTGGCAGGTGTCCGAGGCGTGCTGGCCAAGCTTGTCCTCGACCCGCGCGACCTGGTAGCCCGGCGTGTCGGTGGGCACGATGAAGGCACTCAGGCCACGCTTGCCGGCCTCGGGGTCGGTGACGGCAAAGACGATCACCGCGCCTGCGTTCTGTCCGGAAGTGATGAACTGTTTGCTGCCGTCGATGACGTAGTGCTCGCCATCGCGCCGCGCTCGGGTTTTCAGCGCACTGGCATCGGAGCCTGCCTGCGGCTCGGTCAGGGCAAAGGCGCCAAGCATCTCACCTTGGGCCAAGGGGATGAGAAAACGCTGCTTCTGCGCCTCGCTGCCGAAGTTGAGAATGGGCACACAACCGACCGAGTTGTGCACGCTCATGATGGTGGAACACGCGCCATCTCCGGCGGCGATTTCTTCCAGGGCCAAGGCATAGGCCACGTAACCGGTGTCACTGCCGCCCCACTGTTCGGGCACCAGCATGCCGAACAGGCCAAGGGCGGCCATTTCATCGATGGCCTCGCGGGGGAAGCGATGGGCCTTGTCCCATTGCTCGGCGAAGGGCTTGAGGCGTTCCTGGGCGAAATCGCGGATAGCGTCGGCGATCTGTTGCTGCTCATCGGTTATCAACATGGTTTCACCTCAATACAGACATTCGACCGCGAGCGCCGTAGCCTCACCGCCGCCGATGCAGATGGCAGCCACGCCACGGCGCAGACCGTTCTGGCGCAGCGCTGACAGCAGGGTCACCAGAATGCGCGCACCCGAGGCGCCGATCGGGTGGCCCAGCGCGCAGGCGCCGCCGTGGACATTGACCTTGGTGTGGGGCAAGTGCAGTTGCTGCATGGCAGCCAGAGCAACGACCGCAAAGGCTTCGTTGATCTCGAACAGATCGACGTCGTTCAGTGACCAGCCGGTGCGCGCCAACAGCCGTTCGATGGCGCCGATGGGTGCGGTGGGGAACAGCGCCGGGGCGTCAGCGAAGGCCGCATGGCCATGGATCACCGCCAACGGCGTCAACCCACGCTGCTCAGCCTGAGAGCGGCGCATCAGCACCAGAGCGGCGGCACCATCGGAGATCGAGCTGGCATTGGCGGCGGTGACAGTGCCATCGGCGCGAAAGGCCGGGCGCAGTTGGGGGATTTTCTCAAGGCGCGCCTTGGGCGGCTGTTCGTCTTCACTGACCAGACGGGTCTGCTTGCCTTCGGTCACCTCCACCGGGACGATTTCGGCGGTAAAACGGCCCTCGCTCATGGCCTGCTGAGCGCGCGTCAGCGAGGCGATAGCGAAGTCGTCCTGGGCCTGGCGGCTGAAGCCGTGGGTCTGCGCGCAGTCTTCGGCGAAGGTGCCCATCAGACGGCCCTTGTCATAGGCATCTTCAAGGCCATCGAGGAACATGTGGTCGAGCAGCTTGCCGTGGCCCATGCGGTAGCCGTTGCGCGCCTTGTCGAGCACATACGGCGCGTTGCTCATGCTCTCCATGCCGCCCGCCACCACCACCTCGGCGCTGCCGGCCAGCAGCAGGTCATGGGCCATGATCACCGCCTGCATGCCCGAACCGCACATCTTGTTCAAGGTGGTGCAGGTCGTGTGCTGGGCCAGCCCGGCGCCGAGGGCGGCCTGGCGTGCCGGCGCCTGGCCGAGGCCGGCGGGCAGCACGCAGCCGAACAGCACTTGCTCGACCTCGGCCGAGGCGATGCCGGCGCGCTCGACCGCAGCGGCAATCGCGACGGCGCCCAATTGCGGCGCGGTTCGGGAGGCCAGGTCACCTTGCAATCCGCCCATGGGGGTGCGTACGGCGCTGACGATAACGATGGGATCAGTGTGCAGGCTCATGATGAATCTCCTTAGCGCGCAGCCATGCGCAAGGCGCCGTCAAGCCGGATCACCTCGCCATTGAGCATGCTGTTTTCAATGATATGGCGCACCAGCGCGGCGTATTCCTGCGGGCGGCCAAGGCGTGGCGGGAACGGTACGCCCGCGGCCAGTGAGCTGCGCACCTCGTCGCTCATGCCGGCCATCATGGGGGTTTCAAAGATGCCGGGGGCGATGGTCATCACACGGATGCCATAGCGCGCCAGCTCACGAGCGACCGGCAAGGTCATGCTGGCAATGGCACCTTTGGACGCCGAATAAGCGGCTTGGCCGATCTGCCCATCGAAGGCGGCAACCGAGGCGGTGTTGATGATCACCCCGCGCTCGCCCTGCGCGTCGGCAGCGCCTTCGGCAATGGCGGCTGCCGCAAGGCGCATCAGGTTGAAGCTGCCGATCAGGTTGACGTTGATGATTCGCGAGAAGCTGTCCAGTGCGTGCGGGCCCTGCTTGCCCAGGACCTTCTCGCCGGCCACGACACCGGCGCAATTGACCAGTCCATGGAGGCTGCCAAACGCCTGGAGTGCGGCATCGACGGCGGCCTTGGCGGCGTGCTCATCACTGATGTCGGCGACCGCGAAGCGGGCGTTGTCACCCAGTTCACGGGCTTTGGCCTGGACCGCGTGTGCATTGAGGTCGACCAGCATGACCCGCGCACCGGCTTCGATGAGCATCTGCGCGGTGGCAGCGCCCAGCCCGGAGGCAGCGCCGCTGACGATGAATGGGGTGTTGGCGATGAGCATGTCCGGCGTCCTTCTGGCCCGACGACGGTGGCTGGTAAGGGCACGGGTTGGAATGAGGGAGAACTGTCACCGTCGTAGGCACGATAGTCGCGCTGCTGGGCAGGCGGAACAATGGCCAAAGCTGTCAGCGTGCCTGACTGCTTGGGCCATTGTCGGTCAGCGCATCACTGCGCAGGGGTGCTGGTTTCAGGGGTGCTCGTATCAAGCGTGTCGATGGCATCCAGGGTCAGTTGCAGGCGTAACGCCTGCAAAGCGCTGTTGCGGCGGACACTGAGCTCGTCCCAGCGCTGGCGGTAAGCCTCGCTGCTGAGGCTGTCGACTTGCGCGTCCAGCTCGGTGCCTTCCTCGTCGTACGCTGCCTGCAGCTCGGTAAAGGCGCGTTCATGTTCGGCCAGCAGGTAGTTTTGCCAGAACGTGCGCTCGGTCAGGCTTTCGGCCAGGGCCTCGCGGGTTTCTGCGGAACGGACGAACTGCAAGGCATCGTCCAGTTGCTGCGCGGTGACGTTGGCGATGGTCGCGTAATGCATGCTGGTGGGCTGGAACGGCAGGTCGAGGGCCGCTGCCAGATTGATGCGGTAGTACAGGCTGACCTCGACTTCATCGACGCCGCGCTCCTCGGCGATGCGCCGCTGCATGTCCTGACGGGCAAAAGCCTCGACCTGATTCAAGCGCCACAGGCGTCTGCCCAGGGTGATCAGCCGCGCGCCACGCGACGTGTCAGTCGTGGCATGAGCGTTGGCCTGGCTTTCCAGCACCTGCACCTGCAGATCGCTGAAACGCTCCGCCACGCTGTCGGCGCAAGTCAATGGGTCATTGGCCCGGCTGAAAATGGCCTCGCGCAAGTCGGCGTCGTGACTCAGCGCGGCGATCATCGACCACACCTGTTGGCTCAGATGGCCAGGCGAACGGCGGTAGTCGGCGGTGCGCTGGAGCTGGCCGAACAGCTCGAACAAGCCCGTGCTGTCGGCCATTGCGGACAAAGCGTCCCAGCGCTCCGCACGCTCGTTGCGATCGTCTACCCCACCCCGCGACAACCACTCCGTGCGGGCCGCGCCAGGCGACAGGCCTTCGGCCGGTACGCCTTGGACGCCAGCATGCACCCTATCGTGTGCCCTGAGACTGAACAACGCCTGCACTTGCTCAGCGCTCAGTGCATTGTGATCCACCAACAACGCGCGCCGATAGGCCAAGGGCATCTGCAGGATGCTGTCAGGGATGGAAGACAGCTGATTGTTGCGCAGATCAGCGATCTCCAGCAGCCCGCACAGGTCGAGCCCCACTGGCCAGGCGCGCAGGTGGCAGTAGCGCAGGCTGATCCACGACAGCCGCCAGAGATGATTGAAGCGCATGCGGAAGGTGCCCAGTGGGTTGTGGCTCAAGTTCAGCGAAGACAGTTGGGGCAGGCCGCTGAGTATCCCTTCGCCGATCGCGTCCAGGCGAATGCGATTGTGGTCCAGGTTCAGCGTTCGCAGACGAAGGAGGTAGGCGAGCCCTGGGGGAATGCTGGTGAAGTGGTTACTGCCGAGGTTGAGCCTGCGCAATTGACTGAACGCCCTCAGGAAGCTCACCGGAATGGCCTGCAGATGCATGTTGCGCAGAATCAGCACCGAGACGTGGTCGAATTCCAGCCGCGGTGGTAACTCGGGCAACTCCAACACGCCGATGCCGCTCAGGTCGAGGCGCATTTCCATCCCCAGGCCGTCGGGACTAGGCTCGAACTGGCCGATCATCCGCCAGCAACGGCGCAGCCGCTGACCCAGTTGCTGACGACCGTGGCGCACCGTCGCCTGGCGCGCATCGGTTTCCCACTCAGACAGCCTGCTGTGCAGGCGCTGATAGCTGTTTTCCTGCTCAAGGAGGGCCTCGTAGGGTGACTCGGTTGACTCCAGCAGTAGCAGGTACTGGTTAACGCCATGCTCGCTCAGCCCGGGGAACAATGCGCGAATGCGATGATGCAAGGCCCGTCTGGAGGTCGACGGGTGCCCCCGACCGCTGAGCAGATAGCCCACACGGCCGTCTGGCAGGCGCTGCCCCGGATTGAACCAGGGCGCCTCGAGGCGCCAGCCGAGCAACTGCAAACGACGGCTGACTGACTCGGGCAACTGCCGCACGAGCTGGTCGCGCAACGGCATCGACGCCTGTTCTGCCGGCAGGCCGAGCGCGGTCATCTGCTGCGGTGTCAGCAGCGCCACCAACGCTTCGAACAGCCCTTGCGGTTCGGCGATATCGAGCTCCAGGGCCTGACCCTGGTAGTCGTAGACCTGGAAACGATCCGCAGCCTGCACAAAGATGCGCAGGTTCTGCGCCTCGCCTTGAGGATCGAGAATGCTGACACGCCGCCCCCAGACACTGCCTTCACGCACCTCGATGTTCAGTGCCGAAGGCCAATGCGGCAGGCGGCGCAGCAAGGCGATGGCAAGGTCGGCGCTGTCGTTGTTGTAATGCTGGTCATAGACCAGCCCTTCAACGGCCCGGCTCAAACGCGCCAATTGCCTGAGCGAGCGGGCCTTGCGCGCCAGTGCGCAGGGAATGCGCTGTTCCAGCAGCGCCACGCGACGTTCGACCTCGCCGACCTCCCGGATCGCCTCTTCGGCATACGCGTCCGGCAATCCTGGAAAATCCCGCTGCAGCAGCGTGCGCAAGGCATCGCCCGGCCATTGCAGGGTGCTCAGGTGCTCGAACAACGGTCGACGCCAGGCCGCTTGGCGCGCAAGCACCGCGTTGCGCATCTGCGTGCCTTGCAACCTGCCGATGCCCGGCTGCTGCAGGCACCAAGCCTGAATCTGCGGGTCGGTCAGAGGATGTTGGCCAGCCAGTGCAGCGAAGAAGCGGTCTATCCGCCCGCGCGACTCGAAGCGTTGGACGGTGTCGAGCAGATTGACGGGCAGCGGCCGATTTTCGACGATCAATCCGCGCAGCTCATCGCTGTCCATGCCGGCAATGCGCAGGATCTGCCTGGCCTGCGCGGTGTCCAACAACGGGTCGCTGGGCCACAGGGCTGCGAGCATCCGCCCCTCGTCATGCCAGCTCATGGGATACGACAGGTGCAGGCGCCAGCCGCGCTCGCCGTTGCTTTCCACGATCGGGCCGTAAGTCTGCGGGCGCTGTGGGTGTCGCAAGCGCCATGACCCGCCGCCGCTGGCCTGCACCTCGTACCAGGCCTGGTTCACCCGCAACCAACGCCGTTTACCGTCGCCGTAGAGCCCGTCCGCCTGCAGTCGGGCCTCGGGTGGCGGGATTTGGTAAGCACTCGGATCGGCCGACCATAAGCGTTTGGCGCCACTGTCGAGGGTAACCGGCTGCAAGCCATCGACCAGACTGCTGCGGGCAAAACCGCGCGCCACCAACGACGCCCCGCCCGCCACAGCGGCCGTGACCGCCACCACCTCTGCCACCCCCAGAAAATGCTCCAGAGCCTCATGCTGATGGCCGTAGCTCCAGTCCTGCACGCCCTCGAACGCTTCGGACAGCACCTGCACCACCAACTGCCCGAGCAGCACCGCACCGACCACCGGGACGAAGAAGCCGGCCAGCCCCGCCAGCGCCAGACCAGCGCTCTTCCACTGCTCGCGGCGCCGGCTTGCCGCCGTGGCATCGACCAGCGCCGAGGGCACCAAGAGCAATCTGGCATCGCGCTTGATGCGCTCGACCTGGGCTGCCACCAGCGTGGCGAACGGATCACCGCTCAGCGCCTGCGCCTGTAGCTCAAGGTCCGGTACATCGTCCTTGAGCCGCTGACCCAACCGCGTCATGAACGCGGCCCGCTCATCCAGCGCAATCAACTGCGCAAACGCCTGATGGTCGTCCTGCGGCTGCAAGTCGGCCAGCAGCGCAGCGCTGAGATCCGACCAACCGGTAAACGCACGAAACGCTTGGGTGCTGTCGCTGGGCATGTACAGCACCACGCCTTGGATTTGCCCTTGCGCATCGTGCAACTCGATCGCCAGCACATCCGCCAGCAACTGCCCAAGCAGGCTGACGCGCACGGCCGTGCCACGCAGGCAATCGGCGCAGGCCTGGGCGCTGCCATCGACCAGCGCTTGCAGCGCTGCATGGGCAGCGGGCGCCAAATGGCCTTTGAGCCGCGCGATCTCGGCAGACAACAGAAAACCCGCGCGCTTGTCTTCGGCCAACAAGGCGCAGGTCGGTTCGGTGAACACCTGGATCAGCAATTGCTGGTAGCGGGCGCCGACATCTTCAGCACGGCAGGTGGCGATCAACGCGTTGGTGTCGGCAGCGATCAGGTCGAATGCGCCGGCGCGCACCAAGCCTGTGCCCTGGAAATAAGAGGTGTCAGCGGGGAAGTTCTGCATCAGCCGCAGGAGCGCCGGCTCGCGTCGGTAATCCGGCTCCAGGACCGTCCAGCCGGGCAGCGAAACGGAGGGAATGCTGGGCTTGACCACGCGCCATTCCAGCTGCTCCACCCTGGTACCCAGCGGCAGGTAACGCGCCAGGTGCTGGTTGAACTGGCGCTTGGCGAAGTCTTCCAGGGAGATCAACGCAACGGTGGCGTCACGCACGCGTTGATGGCTGGTGCGGTAGGCCTGGAAGCGGTCACGCAGGTGGTTGATCTGGGCCGGGGTGGCATCGGCCAACCATGGCATCAGCAGCGATCGAATGAAGATATCGCTGGGGTTGGCAGCCTGAGCGCCTGGGGTGGGATGGGTCATGAGCGGCTCCTGGAAATGGAGCGCTACGATGAACAATCCCGCGGTATAGCAGCAGGTGGAACGCTGTCCCGGAGGCTCAGGGCTTTTGCACGGCACCGCTCAAGGTGCGGTAGTGGCCGGGGTTGCACCCGAACCATTTGCGAAACGCCTTGTAGAACGAGCTGCTGTCGGCGTAGCCGAGCCGCTCGGCGATGTCGCTCATGGCAGCCCCCTGAGCGGCCAGCCAGCGCACCGCCAGCGCGCGCCGCACACTGTCCTTGAGGCCCTGGTAGGTCTGGCCCTCTTCCGCCAGGCGCCGACGCAGGGTCGAGGCTGACAGACACAGGCGTCGCGCCAACGACTCGGCATCGGGCCACTGGGCAGGATCGAGGGCCAGCAGGTCGCTGCGGATGCGGCGTGCGAGGCTGGCGGGATCGCGGTAGCGGACCAGGATGTTGCCTGGCGCCTGGGCGAGGAACTGCTGCAAGTCTTCGGCACTGCGGCGGATGGGCTGATCGAGACAATCACCGGCGATGATCATGCGTGTGCTGGGGCTGGCAAAGCGCAGGTTGTCCGAAAACATCACGCGGTAATCGTCGCAGAACGGCGGCTCGTCACAGCGCAGGTCCACCGCGAGAATGGGAATGCGCCGGCCTGCCAGCCAGCAGGCCAGACCATGGATGATCATCCATAGCGTGAAATAGGCGAACGCGCGTTGTGGGGTGGGCTCGGGTTCGTCGATGACCACCTGTGCCACGCTCTGCTGGCGCAACAGTCGCGGTTTCAGCGTACCGAGCGCCAGCGCCAGGTAATCCAGCGCGGTCTCGAGCCCCGCACCAAGCGTGGGTTGCGCAAGGCTCACCCGGCCCATGAAGGCCAGGCTGCCGAGCGGCAGGCCACGGGTGTCCATGGCAAAGAATTCGTCGTGGCACTGGCGCGCCAGCCGCCGCCACAGCGCAGCATAGGTCTGGCTGGGGATGCGTGCATCGGACCGCTGCACGCTGCAGGGATCGATGCCCAGACGCTGCAGCAGTGCGGCACTGGCCGAGGCATCCGGGCAGCTCTGCACCAGCGCCTCACGGACCAGGTGCATGGAAATGGTGTCTTTGTCGCTCATCTGAACCGGGCACCGGAGGCTGGGGGATGGGTCATCTTACCCAGCGGCCCCGGTGTGACAAGCGCGAGCGGTTCAGACCGAGCGGTTGAGTTTGACCCAGCCGGCAAATCGGTCGATGAACGACTGCAAGAACGGCCGGGTCTTGTCGTTCAGCTTGCCTGCCTCGTCGAACAGGTTGGCCGCGTTGCCGACATACGCTTCAGGCATCTGCATGCAGGGCATGTCGAGAAACACCAACGCCTGGCGTACGGCATGGTTGGCACCAAAGCCGCCCAGCGCACTGGGTGAAACACTGACGACTGCAGCAGGCTTACCGTTCCAGGCACTTTCCCCATAGGGCCGGGAACCCACATCGATGGCGTTTTTCAGGCAACCCGGCATGGTGCGGTTGTACTCGGGCGTGACGAACAAAACGGCATCGCTGTGGCGAATTTCGTCCCGGAACCGCTTCCACGCCTCGGGAGCATTGGCCTCGACATCTTCGTTGTAGAGCGCCAGGTCGCCGATCTCGACGATCTTCAGGGACAGGCTGGAGGGGGCAAGCTCGGACAGCGCCTGTGCAACCTTGCGGTTATAGGAGTCCTTGCGCAGGCTTCCGACGACGACGGCTACCGAATACTCATGGCTCATGGCGATTTCCTGACTGGGCTGTGGATTGAACGCTGTAGATATAGATGACCATTGTACGCGCTCAGGGTTTTTTTCTTTTTGCGAGGAAAACTTCCTGACCGCTGCATTGGTCTATCGCTACAGACATTTCCTAATATTTCAGAGGTTTCCTCGCTCATGGCAGCAGTAATGGTCGGCCAGTTTCACGCCCGCGACGCCGAAGGCCGTATCTATCCCGTCCACGAATTCCAGGAATCGACCCTGCAAGATGATGGCCACGCGGTGGGTTCACCCATCGTCACCTACCGCCTGGCGATTGGTGACCGGGTGAATCACCTGGGGGAAAATCGTTTTGAGCTGGTGAGCAACGGCGTTGAGCTGATCCGCGTTCCTTGATGTGAAACGCAGCCGTTATTCGAGAAGGAGGGATGACGGCTTGCCAGCGCTCGGTAGGCGCGGCCTGTTGCGCCCTTGGCTCACCCAGAGCCACCCTGCCCATGGGCGACAGCAGCGGGCCGCTCGGCCCCGATTTCAGCCAAGACTTTCCCACAGTGCAGGGCCACCGGCGGCCTTGGCGATGGCTGCCAGCCGTTCGGCGTGGGCGTCGAGCTCGGCCGGGGTGGCGAGCAGCACCGGCCCTGGCTGACGGCCGCTGACGCGGCGTATCTCGCTGGGGCGGGCCGTGCCGCCATCGTCGTTGTCACTGCCATTGCCGGCCAGCGACAGGCTGGTCTGGCCACCGGTCATTGCCAGATAGACATCCGCCAGCAACTCGGCATCGAGCAACGCGCCGTGCAGGTCGCGTCCGGAGTTGTCGATGCCGTAGCGTTTGCACAGGGCGTCGAGGCTGTTGCGCTGGCCAGGGTGGCGCGAGCGCGCCATCATCAGGGTGTCGAGAATCGGACAATGCACCGAGATATCAGCACGATGTGGCTGGCGGATCAGGGCGAATTCGTTGTTGATGAAGCCGACGTCGAACGCTGCGTTGTGAATGACCAGGGTCGCGCCCTGAATGAACTCGAAAAACTCATCAGCCACTTCGTTGAAGCGCGGCTTGCCAACCAGGAACGCATCGGTGATCCCGTGAACGCCGATCGCCCCTTCATCACTTTCGCGGTCAGGCTGCAGGTAGACGTGAAAATGGCGGCCGGTCAGGCGCCGACCGATGACCTCGACGCAGCCGATCTCGATCACCCGATGCCCTTCGGTCACGGGCATGCCGGTGGTTTCGGTGTCGAGGATGATGAGCCGTTTGTCTTGCTGCTGCTCCACGCGGTGACTCCAACTTGCATCACGAAAAAAGGCGGTGAGTGTACCCCAGGCCGCAGCGCGCTGCTGGCCCGGGGTGCGAGCGGTCAGCGGCTGCCGCGGACCTGCTCGACGCCCCGGTTGGCCAATTGGTCGGCGCGTTCGTTACCGGGGTGGCCGATGTGGCCGCGGACCCACTTCCAGGTAACCTTGTGGCGGTTGACCTGCTCGTCGAGCAGGCGCCACAGATCAGCGTTCTTCACCGGCTCCTTGGCAGCGGTTTTCCAGCCGCGCTTCTTCCAGTTGGCCATCCATTCGGTGATGCCTTTCATCACGTACTGCGAGTCTGTGGTGAGCACGACATCGCACTCGCGAGTCAGCACCATCAGGCCCTGGATGGCCGCCATCAACTCCATACGGTTGTTGGTGGTGTTGAGCTCACCGCCGCAGAGTTCTTTTTCTGCGCCCTTGTAGACGATCAGAACGCCCCAGCCGCCCAGGCCAGGATTGCCCTTGCAGGCACCATCGGTGTAGATCTCGACGCTTTCGGTCATGTACTGCCCATTCGCTTGAAAATTTTCGACGCTCGGCGAACAGCGAACCCGGTCAGGAATCGCTACGCCGGCGATTGACCTTGGCCAGCGGCAGTGGCAGCAACTTGCCCATGGGCTCGCGGCGGGCCTGGCGCAACGGTCGCAAGCCGACCACCATCTTGCGCGCCACCAGCACATAGACCCCGCCACCGCCGAGTTGCCAGCGGCCGGCCCGGCGCTCCCAACCCATCAGGCGTTGCTGCCAGGCTGGCGAGGCAAGCGGCGGACGATAGCACCCGAAGCGGCGTTTCTCCAGAGCGAAGCCCAGCAGGTTGAGCCAGTCGCCGAGCCGTGATGCAGAGATGCAGCGCGCCTTGCGCAACGCACCGTGACCCAGCACATGGCGCATGCCCCAGGTGCTCCAGGGATTGATGCCCACGATCAGCAGGTGCCCACCTGGGCGTACCGCCATGGCCGCTTCACGCAACAGGCCGTGCGGCGACAGGCTGAAGTCCAGGCCATGTTGCAGCACCACGACATCGGCGGCGTGTTCGCTGAGCGGCCAGGCCTGCTCTTCACAGACAATTTCCACGCCCGCAAACGGCGCGCCAAGGCGCACGTTGCGCTGCACTTGCGGCGCGCTGGGCGGCGCTTCGGCGCAGGGGCCGTAATGCACCAGGAAACCGCCGAAAAAGCGCGCCAGCTCCTCTTCGAGCAGGGCTTGCTCTTCCTTGAGCATCAGTTGTCCCAGCGGGCCGTCGAACCAATCTCGGGCCTCGCTGATCAGCTCGACCCATTCGCTATCGGCCTGGGCAAACGGTTGATCGCTCATTGCACTCTCCCTCGGAAGGTTCTCGCACTGCGCCATCGCAGCTAAGATGCCTCCATGTCCCACCAGATGACTCGGATCCGCGCCATGATACAGATCGATGCACTCCCCGCTTTTTCGGACAACTACATCTGGTTGTTACAGGATACTGCCACACAGCGCTGCGCGGTGGTCGACCCAGGCGATGCGCAACCGGTGCTCGACTGGCTCGATGCACATCCGCAGTGGCAACTGACCGACATCCTCATCACCCACCACCACCAGGACCACGTCGGCGGCGTCGAGGCGATCAAGGCCAGGACCGGCGCGCAGGTCCACGGCCCAGCCAACGAACAGATCCCGGCACGCGATGTGGCGCTGATCGACGGCGCCACGCTGACAGTGCTCGGCATCACCTTCCAAGTCATCGAGGTCCCTGGGCATACCTTGGGGCACATCGCCTTCTATAGCGCGCAGCCTGACGTGCCGTTGTTGTTCAGCGGCGATACCTTGTTTGCCGGGGGCTGTGGACGCGTGTTCGAGGGCACACCCGCGCAGATGCACGACTCGTTGGCGCGACTGGCCGCGCTGCCCGAGGCCACCGAGGTGTACTGCGCCCATGAATACACGCTGAGCAACCTGCGTTTCGCCCAGGCCGTGGAACCGGACAATGCCCAGGTTCGCCAGCGCCTGGCAGACGTGCACACACTGCGCGCCGAGCAGCGCATCACGCTGCCCTCCACCCTCGGCCTCGAGCGGCGGACCAATCCCTTCCTGCGCACCGCCGAAACATCTGTTAAACAAAAAGCAGACGAATGGACAGATAGCGTAAATCCTAGTTCCATCGCGGTTTTTGCTGCCTTGCGGGCCTGGAAAAATGCCTTTTGATAACCCCAAGATATATCGCAGCACATCGGCAAGGTTGACCCGGGGGGAAGCGATTCCTAGAATCGCCCAACTTTTTTGCCCGGATAAACGTGCCTGCCGATGTCCTTCCGTAGCCGCAGAACCTCTCATTCCATCGCCCTGAGGCGCCTGGCCCAGGCCAGTGCACTGGCCCTGACAGCCACACTGGTGGGCTGTCAGAGCGCCCCGAAGGTCGATGAGACCGACAGCGTTCGCGCGCCCAACTACCAGGTACGGATCAAGCACAAACCGGCGCCACGGGTCCTCGCCCCAGTCGTCGCCCAGGCGCCGCAAGACGTGTGGGTGCGTATGCGCCAGGGCTTTGCGCTGCAGGATGTCGACCTCAACCCGCGCATCGAGCAGCAACGCCTGTGGTTCGCCAACAATGCCCGGTCGGTCGAAGTGCTGGGCGATCGTGGCAGTCTGTACATGCACTACATCGTCGAGCGTCTCGAAGAGCGCGACATGCCGCTGGAACTGGCCCTGCTGCCCGCTATTGAAAGTGCCTACAACCCCATGGCCTATTCACGGGCCCATGCGGTTGGCCTGTGGCAGTTCATCCCCTCGACCGGGCGCCACTTCAACCTGCGCCAGACCAACTTCTATGACGGTCGCCGCGACATCACCGCTTCGACCAACGCAGCACTCGACTACCTGAGCCGTCTGCACGACATGTTCAACGGCGACTGGCTGCTCGCCCTCGCCGCCTACAACGCCGGCGAAGGCACGGTCAGCCGCGCCATCGAGCGCAACGAGCGCCTGGGCCTGCCCACCGACTACTGGAACCTGCCGCTGCCGCAGGAAACCCGTGACTACGTGCCCAAGCTGCTGGCCCTGTCACAGGTGGTGAACACGCCCGAAGCCTATGGCGTCAACCTCAGCCCCATTGCCAACGAACCCTATTTCGCAGCCGTGGCGATCAGCGACCGTCTCGACCTGGCGCGCGTTGCTGCCTTTGCCGATATCGACGAGGACGAGTTGATCCAGCTCAACCCGGCGTTCAAGAAGCGCATGACCGTCGACGGCCCGCAGCAACTGCTGGTGCCAACGGCCAAGGCGCAATTGCTGGCCACCAGCCTGTCCAACCTCAAGCCTGAGCAACTGGTCAGCCTGCAGCCCAACAAGGCGGTATTCCAGGCAGCGTTGGCCGAAGTTCAAGTACCCGCGGCAGCCGCTTCGCGCAGTTATCGGGTCAAGCGCGGCGATAATCTCGGCGCCATTGCTCGCGCCAACCGGGTGTCGGTACGCGACCTGCAACGGTGGAATCGCCTCTCCGGCTCCAGCCTCAGAGCCGGTCAAGTGCTGGCCCTGCGCGGCGCCAGTGCACCCAGCGCTCCAAGCGCCCCGAGCGCCGCTGCCAACCGAGTCGCTACAGCGCAGAAGCGCTCCACGCAATACAAGGTGCGCAAGGGCGATTCGCTGTATCTGGTCGCCAAGCGCTTCAACGTTGAAATGCAGCACCTCAAGCGCTGGAATCCTCGCAGTGGCCAAGCACTCAAGCCGGGGCAGACCCTGACCGTGTACGTGGGCCGCTGACCTTTGCCAGAGCGCCCTGACGTGTCCTGCTGACGCCTCGCACCCCGAGGCGTCGACCCCGCCTCCAAAGCGCTTCGACAGCCGTTTCCCAGTGCTATACCAGGGTGTCTTTTTCCATCCCTGACAAGCTGTTACTGTAGCCCGACCCAAGCCCAATGCCTCTGGATCGGATGCCGACTTGATACGTCCCCTCCTGCTGTCAATCAGTCTGGCCTTGAGCTTCCCCGCCAGCGCTACCGTGAGCGAAAGCCATGGCTACGCGCAGTTCGGCACGCTCAAGTACCCAGCCAGCTTCACCCATTTCGACTGGGTCAATCCGCAAGCGCCCAAAGGCGGCACATTGCGGGCCATGGCCTTTGACACGTTCGATACCCTCAACCCCTATACCTTCAAGGGGTCGAGCCCGGTCAGCACGCGCAACTTCGGCCAATATGGCATCAGCGAGCTGAACGAGACGCTGATGGTCGGCACCGGCCAGTACGACCCGTCCGGCGACGAACCCACGTCCAGCTATGGCCTGATCGCACGCTCGGTGGAGTACAGCGAGGACCGCAGTTGGGTGGTGTTCAACCTGCGCCCCGAAGCGCGCTTCCACGACGGCAAACCCATCACCTCGGCCGATGTGGCGTTCTCCTATCGCACGTTGCTCAACGAAGGCCATCCGCAGTACCGCACCAACCTTCAGGAAGTGCAGCGGGTCGACATCCTCGGCCCGCTGCGCATTCGCTTCGTCTTCAAGCGCGCCGGCAACCCGTTGCTGATCCTGCGCCTGGGCGAAATGCCGGTACTGCCCAAGCATTACTGGGAAAAACGCGACTTCAAGGCCACCACGTTCGAGCCGCCGCTGGGCAGCGGCCCGTATCGCATCACGCAGGTACTGCCCGGCCGGCGTCTGGTGTTCGAGCGAGTCAAGGATTACTGGGGCAAGGATCTGCCGGTCAATCGCGGCAAGTACAACTTCGACGGCGTGGAGTTCGAGTTCTACCGCGACGCCACGGTGGCTTTCGAGGCCTTCAAGGCGGGTGAATTCGACATCTACATCGAGCACCAGGCGAAGAACTGGGCCACCAGCTACAACTTCCCGGCCGTGCGCCGCGGCGAGGTGATCAAGGCGCAGATCCCGCACCGCATCCCGACCCAGACCCAAGGCCTGTTCATGAACAGCCGCCGCGCACCCTTCGATGACCCCAATGTGCGCCAGGCCCTGGGCTTGATGCTCGATTTCGAATGGAGCAACCGCGCCCTGTTCAACGACGCCTACAAGCGCTCGACCAGCTACTACCCCAACAGTGAGTTCGCCGCCAGCGGCCTGCCCGTGGGCAAGGAATGGCTGCTGCTCAAACCGTTTCGCGATCAATTACCCAGCGAACTGTTCACCCAGCCGTATCAGGTCAGCCATACCAGTGGCAATGGCATACCCCGCGAAAGCCTGCGCCGCGCCCTGGCGCTCTTCGCCAAGGCGGGCTATGCCCTTGACGGCCAACGCCTGGTCGATGCCAAGGGGCAACCGCTGCGCCTGGAGATCCTCCTGGTCAACCCGAACCTGGAACGCATCTTCCAGCCCTACGTGGAAAACCTGAAGCGCATCGGCATCAGTGCCGGCCTGCGCACCGTGGACCGCGCCCAGTACAAGCAGCGCCTGGACCAGTTCGACTTCGACATGATCCTCATGACCCTCGGCCAGACTCTCAGCCCGGGCCTTGAGCAGTGGCAGTACTTCCACTCCAGCCAGGCCGCGATCAAGGGCAGCAAGAACTACGCGGGCATCGACGACCCGGTGGTCGATCACCTGCTCGACAGGCTGCTCGCCGCGCAGAGCCGCGATGACCAGGTGGCCGCGGCCAAAGCCCTGGACCGCGTGCTGTCCTGGCACTACTACATGATTCCTAACTGGTACCTCGACAATCACCGTCTGGCTTACCGCAACCGGTTCGCCTTCGTCGCCACGCCGCCCTACACCCTGGGGCTGAACAGCTGGTGGCGCAAAACTCCGGAGACCACACCATGAAGCCGATGCCTCGCCTGGGCGCACTGGCCGCCGGCCTGATGCTCGCCTGCCTCAACCTGGGGGCCACCGCCGCGCCGCAACATGCGCTGACGTTATACGACGAGGCGCCCAAATACCCGGCCAACTTCACCCACTTCGACTACGTCAATCCGGACGCGCCCAAAGGCGGCACTTTCCGCCAGTCCAGCTTCGGCAGCTTCGACAGCCTCAATCCGTACATCACCAAAGGTGTGCCGGCCGAGAACATCTCGATCATCTACGACACCCTGATGCGCCAGAGCCTGGACGAGCCGTTCACCGAATACGGGCTGGTCGCCGGCAAGATCGAGAAAGCCCCGGACAACCGCTGGGTGCGTTTCTACCTGCGCCCGGAGGCACGTTTCCATGACGGCCACCCGATGCGCGCAGAAGACGTCGCGTTCAGCTTCAACGCACTGGTTACCCAGGGCGCACCGCTGTACCGCCAGTACTACGGCGATGTCGACAAGGTGGTCGTGGAAAACCCGCTGCAGGTCCGCTTCGACTTCAAACACGGCACCAACCGCGAGCTACCGATGATCCTTGGCCAGCTGCCGGTGCTGCCCAAGCATTGGTACGCCAATCGCGAGTTCGCCCGCGGCAACCTGGAAATCCCGCTGGGCAGCGGGCCGTACAAGGTCGCCGAGGTCAAGCCGGGACGCTCGATCCGCTACGAGCGCGTCAAGGACTACTGGGCCAAGGACCTGCCGCTCAACCGCGGCCTGTACAACTTCGATGCCATGACCTTCGACTCCTACCGCGACAATGTAGTGGCGCTCGAAGCGCTGAAGGCCGGGCAGTTCGACTTCTGGGAAGAACGCATTGCCAAGAACTGGGCCACGGCCTATAACGTGCCCGCCGTGCGCGAGGGCCGGCTCAAGCGTGAAGAGCTGCCCAATGGCACGCCAAGCGGCATGCAGGGTTTCGTCTTCAACCTGCGTCGGCCGCTGTTCCAGGACATTCGCGTGCGCGAAGCGCTCAGCCAACTATTTGACTTCGAATGGGCCAACAAGCAGTTGTTCAGCGGCGCCTATACGCGCACCGGCAGCTATTTCGAGAACTCCGACATGGCTGCCAAAGGCCTGCCGGGCCCGGCTGAGCAGGCCATTCTGCAACCGCTGAGCGGGCAGATTCCGCCGCGAGCACTGACCGAGGCGTTCCACAATCCGGTCACCGACGGCAGTGGCATGATTCGCGAGCAGCAACGCAAGGCCTATGGCCTGCTGCAAGCGGCCGGTTGGAAGATCGTCGACGACAAGATGGTCGATGCCCAGGGTAAGCCGGTGGTGATCGAGTTCCTGCTGGCGCAGCCCGAATTCGAGCGGGTGTTGTTGCCGTTCAAGCGCAACCTGGCCGATCTCGGCATCGAGCTGAGTATCCGCCGCGTGGATGTGTCGCAGTACATCAACCGGGTCCGCTCGCGCGACTTCGACCTGATGGTCGGCGGCTTTGCGCAATCCAGCTCGCCGGGTAACGAACAACGTGAGTTCTGGTCCAGCGCCGCTGCCGACAACCCTGGCAGCCGTAACTACATCGGCCTGCGCGACCCGGCCATCGATCAATTGGTCGAATCGCTCATCAATGCAGATTCACGCCAGTCGCTGGTCGATCACGCCAAGGCCCTGGACCGCGTGCTGCTGTGGGGCTACTACGTGATCCCCAACTGGCATATCAAGACCTGGCGCGTGGTGTACTGGGACCACATCGGTCACCCGCCCGCCTACCCCAAGTCCGACATCGGCATCGACACCTGGTGGATCAAGCCCGAGGTAAAACCCTCGGTCGTCACAAACCCCGTCCCCGCTGCCGAGGCCCACTGACATGCTGGCCTATATCCTGCGGCGCCTGCTGCTGATCATTCCGACCCTGCTGGGCATCCTGGTCATCAACTTCATCATCGTGCAAGCCGCGCCGGGCGGGCCGGTCGAGCAGATGATCGCCAAGCTCGAAGGCTTCGAGGGGGCCACCAGCCGGATTGCCGGCGGTGGTGCAGAAGTGTCGGTGGCCGGCTCCAACTACCGCGGCGCGCAAGGCCTGGACCCCGCCCTGATCGCCGAAATCGAGCACATGTACGGCTTCGACAAGCCAGCGCCTGAGCGGCTGTGGATCATGATCAAGAACTACGCCCACCTGGACTTCGGCGACAGCTTCTTTCGCGACGCCAAGGTCATCGACCTGATCGTCGAGAAGATGCCGGTGTCGATCTCGCTGGGGTTGTGGAGCACCTTGATCATGTACCTGGTGTCGATTCCGCTGGGCATCGCCAAGGCGGTGCGGCACGGCAGCCACTTCGATGTCTGGACCAGCTCGGCGATCATCGTCGGCTACGCAATTCCTGCGTTCCTGTTCGCCATCCTGCTGATCGTGCTGTTTGCCGGCGGCAGCTATTTCGACTGGTTCCCGTTACGCGGGCTGACCTCCAACAACTTCGATGAGCTGTCCGCCACCAGCAAGGTGCTCGATTACTTCTGGCACCTGGTGCTGCCGATCACTGCATTGGTGGTCGGCAACTTCGCCACCATGACCCTGCTGACCAAGAACAGCTTCCTCGACGAAATCAACAAGCAGTACGTGGTCACGGCCAAAGCCAAGGGTCTGAGCCGTTCGCGGGTGCTGTACGGGCATGTGTTCCGCAACGCCATGCTGCTGGTGATCGCCGGCTTTCCGTCGGCGTTCATCGGCATTTTCTTCACCGGCTCTCTGCTGATCGAAGTGATCTTCTCGCTCGACGGCCTGGGCCTGATGAGCTTCGAGGCGGCGATCAACCGTGACTACCCTGTGGTCTTCGGCACCCTGTTCATCTTCACCCTGCTGGGGCTGGTGGTGAAGCTGATCGGCGACCTGACCTACACCTTGGTCGATCCGCGTATCGATTTCGCCAGCAGGAAGCACTGACATGGCCCTCTCTCCTCTCAACCGTCGACGCTTCGAGCGTTTCAAGGCCAACCGCCGCGGCTGGTGGTCGCTGTGGCTGTTTCTCGTTCTTTTCGGCCTGAGCCTGGGCGCCGAGCTGATCGCCAACGACAAACCCATCGCGGTGCACTACGACAACACCTGGTATTTCCCGGCCTTCAAGCGCTATCCGGAAACCACCTTCGGCGGCGAGTTCCCGCTGGAAGCCAACTACAAGAGCCCATACATCCGCGAGCTGCTGGCCAAGCAAGAGGCCTGGGTGCTCTGGGCACCTATTCCCTTCAGTTACCAGAGCATCAACTACGACCTCAAAGTGCCGGCCCCTGCCCCGCCCTCGGCAGACAACTGGCTGGGCACCGACGACCAGGGCCGTGATGTATTGGCGCGGGTGATCTACGGCTTCCGCATTTCGGTGCTGTTCGCCCTGACCCTGACCATCGCCAGTTCGATTATCGGTGTGATCGCCGGGGCCTTGCAGGGCTATTACGGCGGCTGGGTGGACCTGGCCGGGCAGCGCTTTCTGGAAATCTGGTCGGGGCTGCCGGTGCTGTACCTGCTGATCATCCTCGCCAGCTTCGTGCAGCCCAACTTCTGGTGGCTGCTGGGCATCATGCTGCTGTTCTCGTGGATGAGCCTGGTGGATGTGGTGCGCGCCGAGTTCCTGCGCGGGCGCAACCTTGAATACGTGCGCGCCGCCCGGGCCTTGGGCATGCGCGACGGGGCAATCATGTACCGGCACATATTGCCCAATGCAATGATCTCCACCATGACCTTCATGCCGTTCATCCTCACGGGCGCCATCGGCACCCTGACCGCCCTGGACTTCCTCGGCTTCGGCCTGCCCGCCGGCGCACCGTCGCTGGGCGAGCTGGTGGCCCAAGGCAAATCCAATCTGCAGGCGCCCTGGCTGGGCATCAGCGCCTTTGCCGTGCTGGCGGTGATGCTGAGCCTGCTGGTGTTCATTGGCGAATCCGCCCGCGACGCCTTCGATCCGAGAAAATGACATGACTGAACAGAACCTGATCGAAGTCCGCGACCTGGCCGTCGAATTCCTCAGCGGTGACCAGGTCAACCGCGTGGTCGATGGCATCAGCTTCGACATCCGCCGTGGCGAAACCCTGGCCCTGGTGGGCGAGAGTGGCTCGGGCAAGTCGGTGACGGCGCACTCGATCCTGCGCCTGCTGCCCTACCCGCTCGCGCGCCACCCCAGCGGCAGCATCGGCTACCAGGCGCAGGACTTGCTCACGCTCGGCGAAAAGCCGATGCAGCGCATTCGCGGCAACCGCATCGCGATGATCTTCCAGGAGCCGATGACCTCGCTCAATCCGCTGCACAACATCGAAAAGCAGATCAACGAAATCCTCTTGCTGCACAAGGGCCTGACCGGGCCGCAGGCCACTGCACGCACGATAGAGCTGCTGGAGCTGGTGGGTATTCCCGAGCCGCACAAACGCCTCAAAGCCCTGCCCCATGAACTCTCGGGCGGGCAGCGCCAGCGGGTGATGATCGCCATGGCCTTGGCCAATGAGCCGGAGCTGCTGATCGCCGATGAGCCCACCACGGCGCTGGACGTGACCGTGCAGTTGAAGATCCTCGAACTGCTCAAGTCCCTGCAGGCGCGCCTGGGCATGGCACTGCTGCTGATCAGCCATGACCTCAACCTGGTACGGCGCATCGCCCACCGCGTGTGCGTGATGCAGCAGGGCAAGATCGTCGAACAGGCCGAGTGCGCCAGCTTGTTCGAGGCGCCGCAGCACCCCTACACACAGATGCTGATCAACGCCGAACCTACCGGCGACCCGGTGCCGAATCCGGCCGGTGCAGCGTTGCTGGAAGTCGATGACCTGAAAGTGTGGTTCCCGATCAAGAAGGGCTTCCTGCGGCGCACGGTCGATCACGTCAAGGCGGTCAACGGTATCCACTTCAGCCTGCCGCAGGGGCAGACCCTGGGCATCGTCGGTGAGAGTGGCTCAGGCAAGTCGACGCTGGGCCTGGCGATCCTGCGCCTGATCGCCAGCGAGGGTGCCATCCGCTTCGACGGCCAGTCGCTGGAAGGCCTCGACCCGCAGCAGGTCAGGCCACTGCGCCGGCAGATGCAGGTGGTGTTCCAGGACCCGTTCGGCAGCCTCAGCCCGCGCATGAGCGTGGCCGACATCGTCGGCGAAGGTCTGCAGATCCACCGTATCGGCACCGCCGAAGAACGCGAAGCCGCGATCATCGCGGCGTTGCAGGAAGTGGGCCTGGACCCGGCCACCCGCCACCGCTATCCGCATGAGTTCTCTGGCGGCCAGCGCCAGCGCATTGCGATTGCCCGTGCCCTGGTGCTCAAGCCCGCACTGATCCTGCTGGATGAACCCACCTCGGCGCTGGACCGCACCGTACAGCGGCAGGTCGTGGAGCTGTTGCGTTCGCTGCAGCGTAAATACAACCTGACCTACCTGTTCATCAGCCACGATCTGGCGGTGGTGAAAGCCTTGAGCCATCAGCTGATGGTGATCAAGCAGGGCCAGGTGGTGGAGCAAGGGGACGCTCAGCGCATTTTTCAGGATCCGCAGCATGCCTATACCCGGCAGTTGCTGGAGGCGGCGTTTCTACGCCCGGCAGGGGATGTCTAGCGCCTCGCCCCGACGAGCAGGCTGTTGGGTGGTGACGGCCTGCTCACTGGACGCCGCAAAGCTGCCGTTCGGCAGGCACCGCGTTCGCGAGGCAGGGCGCTAACCCGCCAGCAGGCGATAGCCTACGCCGACTTCGGTGTGGATGAAGCGCGGCGCCGTCGGATCATCACCCAGTTTCTGGCGCAGGTGCCCGACCACGATGCGCAGGTAATGCGTGTCATGTACGTGACTCGGGCCCCAGATGTCCTTGAGCAATTGTTGCTGGGTAATGACCCGACCGGGATGGCGGGCCAACTGCGCCAGCAGGCTGTACTCCTTGCGGGTCAGCTCGACGGCCGCACCGGCCAGGCTGACGCGGCGCTCGGCCAGGTCGATGGTCAGCGGCCCGAGGCTGATCGTGGGCGCCCCTGCGCCCACGGGCAGGCCGCCACTCGCCGAGGAGCGAAGCAACGCGCGAACCCGGGCGAGAAACTCCTGAATGCCAAACGGCTTGGTCACGTAGTCATTGGCTCCGCCGTCCAGGGCATCGACCTTCTGCACTTCGCTGGCGCGTACCGACAGCACCATCACCGGCACCGCACTCCACTCGCGTAGCGCCAGCAACACCTGCTGGCCGTCCATGTCCGGCAGGCCCAGGTCAAGCACCACCAGGTCCGGTTGTGCCAGCGCAGCCTGGGCCAGCCCATCACCGCCCGTGGCGGCCTCGATCACCTGGTAGCCCTGCGAGCTCAGGCTGATGCGCAGGAACTTGCGGATCTGCGGTTCGTCATCAATGACCAGCACGGTAGCGGACAGGTTCATGGGGCCTCGGTATCGGGCTGCTCGGGAAGCGGCAAGCATAAGGTGATGCAGGTGCCCTGGCCATCCAGCCCGTCACTCACTTCGATGTGGCCACCGTGGGCGCCAATCATGCCTTGGCAGATGGCCAGGCCCAGCCCCGTGCCCTGCCCACCGCGGTCGCCGCGGGCAGCGGTGTAGAACATGTCGAAAATCTGGCTGCGCTCGGTTTCAGGAATGCCCGGACCCTCGTCGCTCACCGCCAGGCGCAACTGCCCGGGACGCGTCTCGACCTGCACCCGCAGGCGGCCGTGGACCGGTGAGAAGCGCGCGGCGTTTTCCATGACGTTGACCAACGCTTGCTCGATCAGCGCGGCGTGGACGAACAGCAGCGGGGCGTCGGCCGGTACCTGACACTGTACGTCCAAGGATGCCAGCACGCTGTGCAAGCGCTGCAGGGCACTGCCAACGATGTCGGCCGGGGCTACCCAGTCGCGGGCCAGTGCCAGCGCGCCATGGCCGAGACGGGTCATGTCGAGCAGGTTCTGGATGTAGCGGTCCAGGCGCTCGGCCTCATCACGGGTGCCTTCCAGCAACTCGCGGCGATCTGCGGCGGGAATCACTTCGCCCAAGGCCAGCAGGCTGTCGATGCTGCCGCGCATGGCCGTCAGCGGCGTGCGCAGGTCGTGGGACACCGAGGCGAGCAAGGCGCTGCGCAGTTGTTCGGTTTCGCCCTGCAAGCGTGCGGCCTCCAACTGCTCGGCCAGATTGACCCGGGCCAGGGCCAGGGTCAACGGCTGGGCCAGTGCGCGCAGTCGCATCAGGCGCTGGCGGCCAAGTGGACGCGTCGTGGTAGAGCAGGCAGCGAGCAAGGCCAAGGACTGGTCGTCATCGCGCAAGGGCCACCACCACCAGCGCCCGTCAGGCAAGGTGTCTGTGCCCGCTCCGGCCGCCTGACCGTGCTGCCAGGCCCAGTCGGCGGCGGCGCGCTCGTTGACGGTGAAGGCCTGCTGTTCATTTCCTGACACCGTCAAACCCGCATTGGCCTCACGCTGCACCACGCAGACTTGCTGTCCTTCGCCACCGTTTAGGTGTAGCGCCGCCGCGGCGAACACTGCCTGGCGATCAGTGGCCAGGGCCAGGCGCTGGGACAGTTCCAGCAGTTGCCGGGTCTCGTCCTGGGTGCGCCGCAGCGCCTGCAGTTGCCGCCGCTGCCGCGCCGCCAGGTTGCCAGTGAGCGCAGCCATCAGCAGGAAGAACAGCAAGGTCAGGACATCTTCTTCACGCTGGATGCTCAACGAGAAATTCGGAGCGATGAACAGGTAGTCGTAGCTCAGGAACGACAGCACCGCGCAGGTCAGCGCCGGGCCCAGGCTGCTGCGCACCGCCACCAGCAGCACCGCCGCGAGGAACACCAAGGATATGTTCGGCAGCTCCAGCACGCTCGACACGGACCAGGCCAGGCCCGCCGCCAGCACGGTGGCGAGCATCGCCAGCACATAGTGACGCAGCGGCCCCAGGGGCCGGCTGAGCGGCACCCGCGGCACGGCGTCCGGCTCTGCATCGAATACCGTGATTTCCAGGCCGCAACGCTGACGTAGCAGGCGTACACCGACCCCGGCGCCGAACACTGGACGGTACCAACGGCGGCGGCTCTGCCCGACCAGCAGCAGGCTGGCCCTGCGCTCGTGGGCGTGCTGCACCAGCGTTTTGGCCACCTGCGCAGCACGCAGCACCACGACTTCACCCCCCAGGCGCTCTGCCAGGTGCTGGGCGGCCTGCAAACGTTGCCTGCTGGTGTCGTCCCGTGTTTGACCACGGTCTACATGCACCAGGCTCCACGGCAGGTGGCGACGCTGGGCGACGCGGCTGGCATGGCGCACCAGCCGTTCGGCCTGCGCATCGCCATCGACACCGACCAGCAATCGTCCCTGCAATGCCGGTGCCTGCTCACCCCGCTGCCGATAGCCCTGGGCCAGATCTGCGTCGACCTGCGCCGCTGCCGTGTGCAACGCCAGCTCACGCAAGGCGCTGAGGTTGGTCTGCGAGAAGAACGCATCAATGGCGGCCCGCGCCTGCTCGGGGACGTACACCTTGCCTTGGCGCAAGCGCTCGAGCAGTTCGCGCGGCGGCAGGTCGATGAGCACCAGCTCGAAGGCTTCCTGCACGACCCAGTCCGGCACGGTCTCGCGAACCTGCACACCCGTGATGCCCCGCACTTTGTCGTTCAGGCTTTCCAGGTGCTGGACGTTGAGCGTGGTGTACACGTCGATACCCGCGGCCAGCAGTTCCTGAACATCCTGCCAGCGTTTGGCATGGCGGCTGCCGGGCACGTTGCTGTGGGCCAGTTCGTCCACCAGCGCCAGTTGCGGGTGGGCGGCCAGCAGCGCGTCGAGGTCCATCTCCTGCAGCGGTACGCCGCGGTGATCGCGGCGCAGCAGCGCGACCTGGGGCAGATCGACCAACAACGCCTCGGTTTCGTTGCGCCCGTGGCTTTCCACCACGCCGGCCAGCACCTCGACGCCCTGACGACGGCAACGGTGGGCGGCCTGGAGCATGGCGTAGGTCTTGCCCACCCCGGGCGCGGCACCGAGAAACACCTTCAGCCGCCCCCGCCCCTGGCGCGGCAATGCGTTGAGCAGCGCGTCGGCACGTTGCGCATCAGTCATGGATCATCCTTTCGTGGGCAGGGGCGCGAGGCGGTCCAGCGCCTGGTTGAGCAGCAGCACATTGACCACCGGTGGGCCGATCAGTGGGCGCAGCGTGGCGTCATCGATCAAGGCTTGCAAGTGCGACGCTGGCAACCCGCGCACCGCCGCCACGCCCGGCACCTGCCAGGCCACTGCCGCCAGCGGCAAGTGGGGGTCGAGGCCGCTGCCGGAGGTGCTCAGCAGTGCCATTGGCACGGCACCTTGGCTGGTGCCCTGCCAGCGCTGGGCATCGGCCGTGATGCGCTGCACCAGCGCCGGATTGCTCGGCGCCAGGTTGCTGGCAGCGCTGGGCAGCGTGGCGTAGTCGCCCGCCGAAGGACGCGACTGAAACCAGCCAGCACCGTTCAAGGGCTGGGCGATCAGCGTCGAGCCGCGCACCCGGCCGGTGTCATCGCGCAGCAGGCTACCGTTGGCCTGGACCGGGAACAGCCATTGGCCCAGCCCGGTAACGAGCAACGGGTAGAGCCCGCCTGTGAGCAACGTCAGCAATAGCAACAGACACAGCGCCGGGCGCAGGTAGGGGGTCATGGCAGTCTCCTCAGACCAGATTCAGGGCAGTGAGCAGCAGGTCGATCGACTTGATCCCGGCGAACGGCACTACCAGCCCGCCCACGCCGTAGATCAGTAGGTTGCGGCGCAGCAGTTGGGCAGCGCTGGTGGCCTGCACCGGCACCCCACGCAGGGCCAGAGGGATCAGCGCGACGATGATCAGCGCATTGAAGACGATGGCCGAGAGGATCGCGCTCTGCGGGCTGTGCAGGTGCATCAGGTTGAGCACACCGAGCTGCGGGTAGATGGCCGCGAACAGCGCCGGCAGGATGGCGAAGTACTTGGCCACATCATTGGCGATGGAAAAGGTAGTCAACGCGCCGCGGGTGACCAGCAGCGCCTTGCCGACCTGCACCACGTCCAGCAGCTTGGTCGGGTCGCTGTCCAGATCGACCATGTTGGCCGCCTCGCGAGCCGCTTGCGTGCCTTCGTTCATGGCCACACCGACGTCGGCCTGGGCCAAGGCCGGGGCGTCATTGGCACCATCGCCACACATGGCCACCAAGCGACCCTGCGCCTGTTCCTGGCGGATCCGCGCCAGCTTCTTCTCAGGAGTGGCCTGGGCCAGCACATCGTCGACCCCGGCCTCGGCGGCAATCGCGGCGGCGGTCAGCGGGTTGTCCCCGGTGATCATCACCGTGCCGATGCCCATGGCACGCAGGGCGGCGAAGCGCTCGCGAATGCCGGGCTTGACCACGTCCTTGAGGTGAATGGCACCCATCAGCTGCGCGTCGATGCACACCAGCAACGGCGTGCCGCCGCTCTGGGCGATGCGCTCGACCTCAGCACGTACCGAGGCCGGCAGGTGCGCGTCGGCCAGACCGACCACGTCAAGCACAGCATCGACAGCGCCCTTGCGGTAGCGTTGCTGCCCGACATCGACTCCAGATAGCCGTGTCTGCGCGCTGAAGGCAATGGTCTGGCACTCGGCGGCGTCGGGCTCGGCCAACGTATAGGCGGTGCGGACGAACTCGGCAACCGACTTGCCCTCGGCCGTGTCGTCGCCCAACGAGGCAATCAAGGCGGCATGGGCCAGCGCTTCAGGGGTGACGCCCGGCGCACTGTGCAAGGCGGTGCAGCGGCGGTTGCCAAAGGTGATGGTGCCGGTCTTGTCCAGCAACAGGGTCTGGACATCCCCAGCGGCTTCCACCGCACGCCCGGAGCGAGCGATCACGTTGAGCCGTACCAGCCGGTCCATGCCAGCGATACCGATGGCCGACAGCAGTCCGCCGATGGTGGTTGGGATCAGCGTCACCAACAGCGCAGCGAGAAAGATCAGCGGCAGCCCTGCTCCGGAGAAACGCGCAAAGGGCTGCAAGGTCACCACCACGATGAGAAACACCAGCGTCAGGCCGATCAGCAGCAGGTCGAGAGCGACCTCGTTCGGCGTTTTCTGCCGCTTGGCGCCCTCGACCAGCGCCACCATGCGGTCGAGGGTGGAGTCGCCGGGGTTGCTGGTAATGCGTACCAGCAGGCGGTCGGAAACCAGTCGAGTATTACCCGTGACCGCCGAGCGATCACCGCCGGACTCACGAATCACCGGCGCCGATTCGCCGGTGATGGCTGCCTCATTGACTGCAGCGATGCCTTCGAGCACCTCGCCATCGGCGGGAATCAGCTCCCCGGCGCGCACCTGGACCACATCGCCTTTGACCAGCGTGCCGGCCGCGACGGTCGAAAAGTGTCCATCGTCGCCGCGGCGGCGTGCCTGCAGGCCCTGGCTGCCGGCCCTGAGGCTATCAGCACGGGCCTTGCCGCGACCCTCGGCGAGGGCTTCGGCAAAGTTGGCGAACAACACGGTGAACCACAGCCACAGGGTGATCTGCACGGCAACGCCGGTGCTGACGCCATTGTCAGGGGTCAGGCACAGCACGGTGGTCAGCAACGCGGCCACGGCCACCACCAGCATCACCGGTGAGCGCTTCAGTTGACGCGGGTCGAGCTTGACGAAGGCTTGCACCAGCGCCGGGCGCCACAGCGCGCGCAAACGCGTGGCCTGGCTGGCAGGGGTGCCGAGATCGGCAACAGGCAGGTTCATGGTCGATTCCTCAGAAGCCCAGGCTCAAATGTTCGGCGATCGGCCCAAGGGCCAGGGTCGGCAGGAAGGTCAGCCCGCCAACCAGCAGTACGGTCATCAACAGCAGGCTGGCGAACAGCACGCCGTGGGTGGGGAAGCTGTCCGCGCCAGACGCTGCACCGCGCTTGGCGGCCAGGCCGCCGGCCAGCGCCAGCACTGGCAGGATGTAGCCAAAGCGGCCGATCAGCATGGCCAGCCCGAGCAGGACATTGTGCAGGGGCGTGTTGGCGCCAAAGCCGGCGAACGCCGAGCCGTTGTTGGCGGTGCTGGAGGTGTAGGCGTAGAGCAGTTGGCTGAAACCATGCGGCCCAGGATTGCTCAACGCCCCTTCGGCACCGGGCAAGCTGGCTGCAATCGCGCCGAGTACCAGCGCACCCACCGGCATCACCAGCAGGGTCGCGACCAGCAGTTTCACCTCACTGGCCTGCAGTGACTTGCCCAGGTAATGCGGGGTTCGCCCGATCATCAGTCCGGCCAGGAATACCGCGATCATCACGAACAGCAACATGCCGTACAGCCCTGCCCCGACACCGCCGAAAATCACTTCACCGAGCATCATGTTGGCCAGTGCTACCAGGCCTGTCAGCGGATTGAGGCTGTCGTGCATGGCGTTCACCGAGCCATTGGACGCTGCCGTTGTGGTGACCGCCCACAGCACCGAGCCAGTGGTGCCAAAGCGCGACTCCTTACCCTCCAAGGGTGCGGCCTGTTCAATCAGTGCACTGGCCAACGCCGGGTTAGGCTGGTGTTCGGCCCATAGGGCCGTTGCCCCGCCGAGCAGGAACAGCGCCAACATGCAGCCGAGAATCGCGCGGCTCTGGCGCAGGTCTTTCACGTAATGACCGAAGGTGAACACCAGCGCGACAGGGATCAGCACGATGCTCACCAGCTCGAACAGGTTGCTCCAGGCGCTGGGGTTTTCGAACGGGTGAGCCGCGTTGACGCCAAAGAAGCCGCCACCATTGGTGCCCAGTTGCTTGATCGCTACCTGGCTGGCGACCGGACCCATGGGCAAGGTCTGCTCATTGCCCTGGAGCGTGACGGCCTGCACCTGGTCGATGAAGGTCTGTGGCACGCCCTGCCAGATCAACAGCAAGGCCAAGAGCAGGCTCAGCGGTAGCAGGCCATAGAGCGTGGCGCGGGTCAGGTCGACCCAGAAGTTGCCAATGCTGCTGGCCGAGCGCCGTGCGATGCCGCGGCACAGGGCAACCAGCACGGCCAGGCCGGTAGCGGCGCTGACGAAGTTCTGCACAGTCAGCCCAAGCATCTGGCTGAACATGCTGAGGGACGCTTCGCCACTGTAAGCCTGCCAGTTGGTGTTGGTCACGAAGCTCACGGCGGTATTGAACGCCAGCGACCACGACTGCCCCGGCAGATGCTGCGGATTGAGGGGCAGAACGCCTTGCAGGGCAAGAACGGCCAGCAACAGCGCCAGCCCAGCCAGGTTGAACGTAACAAGCGCCAGGGCGTATTGCTGCCAGGTCTGCTCGCGGCGTGAATCCACCCCCGCCAGACGGTAGGCGGCGCGCTCTAACGGGCTTAGGAGCGGGGTCAGCCAAGTCCGCTGGCCCTCCATCACACGGTAGTAGAAACGTCCTAGCCAGGGTGCCGGGAGCAGGACAAGCAGGAAGAAACCGAGCAGCAATGCGTAGTCATGATTGTGCATGGCCACTCCTAACTGCGCGCGGCGCGCAACAGCGCCACCAGCAGGTAGACCGCCAGCGCGAGGGCCAGTAGCAGTGAAAGGGTGTCAAGGATGGACATCGATCGATTCCCCGGGGTAATGGCGTTGAGTGCCTGGGGGAAATTGTCCGAGGGAGGGCCGTAAAGGGGCCAGAATGATTGCGCAGTCGGGGCGTAAAGAATCTGTAAAAACAGCGCCGTGGAGGGGCAAACCTCCGCTGCCCGGTTGATCTGCTCCGGGGCAGCGGAATGATTTCACTGCATGTCGTGGAGCCTGCTGATAAGCGCCCTGGACTCCCTACAGTGGCGCAACCCGTTGGTCTACAACTGCGGTCCTGGGGTGCTGCTACTGGTCGGATTGCGACTCCAATCAAGCAACAAGCTATACCCCACCGCCAGCAACGTCGGGCCAATGAACAAGCCGATGAAGCCGAACGCGATCAACCCGCCAAACACCCCCAGCAACACGATCACCAGCGGCAGGTTACCGCCGCGGCTGATCAGGTAGGGTTTGAGCACGTTGTCCACGCCGCTGATCACGAAGGTGCCCCAGATGCCGAGGAATATGGCCATGCCGTATTCGCCCTTCCAGGCCAGCCAGGCGGTGGCCGGCAGCCAGGCCAGCGGCGGGCCCATGGGGATCAGGCTGAGCATGAAGGTGACCAGGCCCAGCACGATGGCGCCGGGCACACCTGCGATGAGGAAGCCGATCAGGGCCAGCACGGCTTGCGCCGCCGCCGTGCCGATCACCCCGTTGACCACCCGCTGCACAGTGCCGGCGACCAGGTCCAGGTAGTAGCCGGCGCGCTCGCCGACCAACCGTTGCAGCAGGCGCAGGACGAACGCTGCCAGGCGTGGCCCATCGCGATAGAAGAAGAACACGAACACCAGGCTCAGGCTGAGTTCGAGAATGCCGCTGCCGATCTGCGCACTGCGGGCCAATAGCCAGTTGCCGGTCTGGCCCAGGTAGGGCTTGACCGAGGCCAGCAGCGCGGGCCCTTGCTGATCGACGGTGTCCCACATGCTGACCAGCCGCTCACCCACCAGCGGGATGGCGCCCAGCCAGGTCGGCGCCTCGGGAAGCCCATCGACCTGAACATCGCGCACGAATGCGGTGGCATCGCGGATATGGTCGGCCAGGTTGAAGCCCAACCACACCAGCGGCAGCACCGCCACCACGATCCACACGCCGGTGAGCATGCCCGCCGCCAGGGTTTCGCGACCGCCCAGCACCCGGGTCAACAGGCGCATCAACGGCCAACTGGCAAAGGCCAGGATGGCGCCCCATAGCAGCGCGGAAATGAACGGTGCCATGACCCAAAGGCCGGCGCCCAGCAGGGCCAGCAACAGGATCTGCACGAACAGACGATCATGGTTGGGCATGGGGGGGCTACTCAGCGGATCAGCTCCAGATGCAGGCCGTCGGTAGCGGTGTCACCGACCTCGAGCCGGGCGCTGCGCACACCCGCCTTGATCAGTTGCTCGCGCCAGGCTTGAGCCTCGGCACCGCTCAGGGTAGCGCGCAGGGTGCTGTCGAGGTTCAGGCTGCGCCCGAGCAGCGTGACCCAGGCCGGTTGTGGCTCACCCAGGTCAGGGTAATCAAGCTTGCCGGTGTCGCGCATTTCGCGCAGCACCGTGGCGGCGGTCGGCAGCAGTTCGCCCAGTGGCGCGGCAGCGACGAATTCTTCGACGTGCAGGTAGGCGCGGCGATTGCCACGGGTCACGCTATACAGGGCCACCAGGGTATCGGCCTCTTCGGCCGAGCGGCGCAGCAGGATGAAGGCCTGTTGTTCGTCGCCGCCGTTGAGCCGCGCATTGGCAAACACGTCATTGGCCCACAGGCTGGCCTCGCCGCAATCACGGCCCTGGCACCAGAACAGCGGGTAACCGCCGTCGCCCTGCAGCGCTTCGCGGGCACTGGTGAAGGCCTCTCGGGCACTGCGCTCGACTGGCAACTCGTAGGTCAGCGAGCTGACCTGCCCGCGGGCCTCGACCTTGTCATCGACGCGCAGGCGGCCGCTGATCTTGCGCAACGGCCCCATGGGGTAGACGCGTTCCTGCTCCACCGCTGGGCGTTGATCAACGACTTTTGCGTCCTGCGGCACTGGCAGGCTTGCGGCCATCAACCAGGGGCTGGACAACGCGAGGCACAGGCCCAGGGCGCTGCGCACGGAAACGGTGGCGCTCATCGGCCACCCTCACGGCCCACAAGGCCGGAATGACACGTTTGGATGTTTGGCATGGAAACGGCTCTCTCCCTAGTCAGCCCGGCAAGCCTCGGCACTTGCCGGGTGCAAGTCAAGGAAAGCCAAAGAAGCGATTGAAACAGTCTGCAACAAGGCCTGCGCCTGCGGTGTCGTTCAGGTGCAGATGATGCCCCCCTGCTAGCACGCTCTGGGTAAAGGGTAGTTGCTCAAGCAGCGCGGTGTGTCGCACCAACAGACCCTCGGCCGCCACTACCAGGCAGGCAGGGCACTGTACCCGGTGCACGAAGGCCAGCGCCTGCCGCTCACTCAGGCGCAGCGGCGATGGCAGGGTGAGGCGGCTGTCGCTGCGCCAGCTATAGCCTCCCGGCACCGGCATCAGACCGCGCTGGGCCAAGTACTCGGCGGCCTCATGACTGACCGCGATCATGCCCTTCATGCGCGCGTTGACGCCCTCCTCGAGCGTGCGGTAGACCGTTTTCGGTCGGCCCTCCCGACGTAACTGGGCGGTCAGCGCCATGCCAAGGCGCTCGGCGGCGTCGCTCTGCGCGCCGGTAGGCGGTACCACACCATCAATCAGCGCCAGGTGGCTGACGCGCTCGGGCAGTGCACCGGCCAACTGCACGCTGATCACCGCGCCCAGGGAATGGCCGAGCAGCGCAAAGCGTTTCCATCCTAGTCGCTCGGCCACACACAACACGTCAAAGGTGTAGTCGGCCAAGGTGTAGCTCGCGCCTGGCGGGCGATGCGCTGAATGACCGTGCCCGGCCAGATCCAGGGCGACGATGCGCAAACCACGCAACTGCGGTGCCAGGCGAGCGAAGCTGTTGGCGTTGTCCAGCCAGCCGTGCAACGCGATCACCGGTAGACCGTCGACCGGCCCGAACAGGTGCGCAGCCAGCTCGATGTGGCCAAGATTCAGGCGTACTTCTTCCACTTCGGCCGTCATGCCTGCCCCCAACGCGCAAACAGCGCCTTGAGGAGCCCGGCGGTGTCAGCCGGCCGCTCCAATGGAAACATGTGCCCGCCCGGCAGACAGTGATACTCGCCCTGCGGCAATCCACGAACCGCCAGGCCGTGGTGCCGCCGGACCACCCCGCTGGCCGCGCCCCGCACCAAGGCCACGGGCAAGTGCAGCTGGCGCGCAGGCTTGGGGCTCATGTGGGGAATGGTGCGATAGATGCTGATTTCCGTGGCGGGGTCGAAGCGCAACCGCAAGCCTTGCTCGGCAGCCTGCAAACCATGTTCAAGGTAAGCCTCGAGGCAGTCGGGATCGAACGCGCGGAACAAGGTCTTGCCGGCAAAGTAAGCACGGGCGCTGTCACGGTCGGCGAAGGCTTCGCGCCGGCCCAGCGTGCGCCCGGCCGGTGTGATGCGATCGATGAATCCCAGACGCTTGGCCAGGTGGATGACCCATTGATCGGCGCGGGTCAGCAGCGGTGAATCGAGCATGACGATGCCGCGGTAGAACTGCGGCGCACGCAAGGCGGCGTGCAGGTGCAGCAGCCCCCCCAGCGAGTGGCCCACGCCCCACACGGGCGCCGCTTGCAAGGCCAGGTGGTGGAGCAGTTCGGCGACCAGTTGCTGCCAGTTGTCATCGACGGGAAAGCGCGGATCGTGACCATGCTGATCAAGATGGCTGACCTCGTAATCCGGACCCAGCGCGGCAAACAGCTTGCCGTAGGTGGCCGATGGAAAGCCATTGGCATGAGCGAAGAAGATAGGCTGCGGCATGGCGCCAGGTCCGAACACAGAATGGTCGCCCATTGTCGGTGCGCGCTTACGCGGCGGCAATGTCCAGAACGGTCATTGCCCACGCCGATCAGGTCAGTCAGGGTTCGTCGAAGCTGAGCAAGGAGCGCCTCAGGCAGGCCTGCATGTAGGCTACTTGAGCCAACAGCGCATCGCGGGCCAACGCCTGGTCGCGTTGCGCCAGCGCGCGCTGGCGCAGTGCAAGGCAACTGCTCTGCAACAGGTGTGCCATGCGGCCGCTGATCACGCGCAGTTCTTCCAGGTCATCGAGGTCGTCGAACTTGCGAATCAGCTGATCGAGTCGAACGTTGGCGCAGTCTTGCAGGATGCGGTATTCCGCGAAGTCAAGCGGCTGGTGGTTGTCCACTTTCACCATTGTGGGTCGCAGTTGCGCCGAACCCACCAATTGCAGATACCGAATGCTCATCAATACCACTTCCTTGGGCTCGCCCTCGCGTTGTAGGCAAAAACTAGCAAGGCAGACCTTGTAGCGGCAACTGACAAAAATGTCAGTTGCGCGCCGCTCAGCAGTGGTGGATGGCCTTGAGCGTCATCAGCCCTGGCAGCGGCCAATCACCCTCCAACTGGGCCAGGCTGGCCGTGCCCATGGCCGTGGGATGTTGCCGGTGCCCGTGCTGCAGCACCGCCACCAGATTGCCCACCAGCGGCTGGTGGCTGACCAGCAGCACCTCCTCCAGCCCCAGGCGCTCCAGCTCGGCGATGACCTGATCGACTTCGCCGTCGGGTGTCAGCCAGTCCACGGTGATCACCGCCTCAGCCGGGCTGAGCGCACCGTGCACCAGCGCTGCCGTCTGCTGGGCGCGCACATAGGGGCTGGCCAGAATCGCCTGCAGCGGCAGGCCACGCAGGTGCGCGGCGCTGTGCAGGACCTGATCGCGGCCGTGGGCAGTCAAGCGGCGGTCAGCATCGCTGTCGGCTCGTGGCTCGGCCTCACCATGGCGTAGTATCCAGAGCTTCACGGCTTGGGCGCCTGATCAGGTGCCGCTTGCACAACGTGCGGCGTTTCGCCCTCGGGCGGACGTGGGCTCGGCCAGTCGGCGAACGGCCAGGGTTTCTGCTCGGTGTGGAAGGTGCCGAAGCGACCGATCTGCGCCAGATACTGGCTCAGGCTGTCGCCCAGGTTCATCACGCTGGCACTCGGCGCGCCGTAGACCAGCCGATAGATCAGTTGCACCAGCACCAGGGCGCCGAGCAGCACCTCGGCCAGCTGCCAGACCAGCAGGAAGACCAGCATCCACAGCACGCGCAGCAGAAGCGATTCGCGTTGGCTGTGTTCCGGGGTTGCGCTCATGTGTCACTCCTTGGATCAGTTGAAGCCGTCGATCGAAATGAAGTCGACGTCGGTCTTGGGTTCGGCGCGCATCAGGTGCTCGATGACCTGGTCCAGCGTACGCCCTTCGAAAAGAATCGCATGCAGGCCCGCGACCAGGGGCATGTATACCTGCACCTGTTCAGCCTTGGCCTTGAGCACCTTGATGGTATTGACGCCTTCAGCGACTTCACCCAGGCGCTCGACCGCCTCGGCCAGCGACAAGCCCTGCCCTAGCGCCTGACCCACCTGGTAGTTGCGGCTCTTGGGCGATGAGCAGGTGACGATCAGATCGCCCACGCCGGCCAGGCCCAGGAACGTCATGGGGTTGGCGCCCTGGCTGACGGCAAAGCGCGTCATCTCCGCCAGCGCGCGGGTGATCAGCATGCTCTTGGTGTTTTCCCCCATGCCCAAGGCAGCGGCCAGGCCTGCAATGATCGCGTAGACGTTTTTCAGCGCGCCGCCCAGTTCGACGCCAAAGCGATCGTTGCTGGCGTAAACGCGGAAGGTACGGCCATGGAGCACCGACTGTACCTGCTGGCACAGCGCGTCGTCTTCGCTGGCCACCACGGTGGCGGTGAGTGCGTGCTCGGCGATTTCACGGGCAAGGTTGGGGCCCGACAGCACGCCAATGCGCGCCTGAGGGGCGATTTCCTCGACGATCTGGCTCATGAGCTTGAAGCTTTGCGCCTCGATGCCTTTGGTCAGGCTGATCAGGCCCTTGCCGCCGAGCAGCGCCGCATGCGGGGCCAGCACCGTGCGCAAGGCGCTGGACGGCAGGGCAATGAACATCAGTTCGCAGGCCTGCAAGGTGGCGAGCAGGTCACTGACCGGCTCCACCCCGTCGTGTAGGCGAATGCCTTTGAGGTAGCGCGGGTTCTCACGATTGACGCGCATGGCTTCGGCCTGCTGCGGATCACGCATCCACTGGCGCACCGGCACGCCGTTTTCGGCCAGCAGATTGGCTACGGCAGTGCCGAAGCTACCGCCCCCAAGCACCGCGACAGGTTGCTGTTCAGTCATATTTCATCCATCAAAACAGTGAGTTGATTGCGCCGCGTGCATTATACGGGCGGGCTACTGCATCACCAGCGCTACTTGGCGGCCACGCCCCGTCAGCCGGGTTCACTGGTAAAAGCCGTGCGGTGGTTTACCATAGCCGGCTTGCCCCTGAATCAAGGCTGCATCCGTGTTCCCTGGCCTCCCCGCACGCTGCTCGCGACGCACAGCCCTTCCGGACGGCATCGCCGTGGCTGCTGGCCAGCGTTCGCGCGTGGAGCGCCTGCTCGAACCTGTGACCGCGGTGGCAAGCAAACAATCCCAAGCCTTCGCCCCTCGCCCTCTCGGGCTGCCTGTCGGCACCTGCGCTTGGCCAGCGACTGGCGCGCGCGATCGGCCTCTCAAGCGGGCCAACGCCGAGGTGCCCTCCTGATGCGCCGCGCGCTGCGGCTGCTGCTGCTGTGCCTGTGCCCCTGGGTCGGTGCCTGCGTCGGTGCCAGCGAGGTACTGCTGATCGGCGCCGAATCCCAACCCAGTTACCGCAGCTTCACGGCCGGGCTGCAGGCGCGACGCGGGCACGACACGGTGGCGTTTCGCAGTGTGCGGCAGATGCCCCGACCGAGCGCGTTGCAGCCTGATGTGCGCCTCATCCTGCTGGACCGCGCGGCCCTCGACTGGCGTCTGGGTGAAGCGGCCGGGCCGACAGCGCTGGTGCTGCGGGTCAACCGTGTAGAGGCGCAGCAGCGTTGGCCGCACGCTCGCCCGGCCTTTCTCAGCTTGTTGTGGAGTGATCCGTCGCCGGTTCGTCAATTGCGCCTGATCCATTATCTGCTGCCCAAGGCGCGACGGGTCGGGGTGTTGTACAGCGCGCGCAGCCGTTTCCTGCTCGATGAGCTGCACCCGGTGGCGCGCCACCTGGGCTTGCAGATCGTTGCCCAGGCCTGGACCGGCCCGCGTGACAGCCGCGCCCTGCGAGAGGTGCTGGCCAGCAGCGATGTGCTGCTGGGCCTGGATGACCCTGAGCTGTACAACGCCATCACGGCGAAAAACCTGCTGTTGAGCAGTTACGCGCGCCAGATCGCACTGGTGGGGCCGACGGCGGGTTTCGTCCGCGCCGGCGCACTGGCCAGCACCTACAGTGATCAGACCGATTGGCTGGCCGTGCTCGACCAGTTGCTCGACCAACCGCCAGCGCTCTGGCCGCGCAGCCTTTATCCGAATCAGTTCGGCGTCAGCGGCAACCAGCAGGTGGCCCGCACGCTGGGGTTGGAAGCGATCGACTCGACGACGGCCGCCCAGGTGATCGAAGGAACCGCGAATCCATGAGCAAGCGCCTGAGCTGGGACATCCATACCCGCACCCAGATCATCAGCCTGGGCCCGGCACTGCTGCTGACGCTGCTGCTGATCGGCTTCTTCACCTTCGTGCGGCTGCAAGACCTGCGCCAGGAACTCAACCACACCGGCCAGCTGATCGCCAACCAGCTGGCACCGGGGTCGGAATACGGCGTCATCTCCGGCAACAACGACATGCTCGAGAGCCTCATGCGCGCCACCTTGAGCATTCCGCACGTGCGCTTTCTCGAAGTGCAAGACAGCCGCAACCACATCCTGGTGTACGTCGAGCAGTCGGATGAAAGCATCAGCCGCGCGCAGCGAGTCGAGGTATTCCAGGCACCGATCCGCCTGCAGCAGATTCGGCTCGACGATGACTTCCTGCAGTCAGGCAGCACGCCAAGTGTGGGCGACGACTACCTGGGCCGGGTGATCGTGGGCATGTCCGACGACGCGTTCAGCGAGCGTCAGCAGGAAATGGTGATCAAGGCAGGCATCCTCGCGCTGGGCGCGTTGCTCTTCACGTTTTTCCTCGCGCGGCGGCTGGCCAGGGGGCTGTCGAGGCCGATCAGCGACATGGGCAATGCCGTGCGGGCCATTCAGCAAGGCGACTTCACCGCCCACGTACCGGTGGTCGATGACAGCGAGCTGGGCCATCTGGCGGCGCACATCAACAACCTGGCCTTTGCCCTGGAACAGGCCAGCGACGAACAGCGTCAGGCGATGGCGCAGATGGCCCAGGCGCGCGAAGAAGCCGAGCAGGCAAACGGTGCCAAATCGGATTTCCTGGCAATGATGAGCCATGAACTACGAACGCCGATGAACGGTGTACTGGGCATGTTGCAGTTGCTCGACACCACGGAACTGACGGCCGAACAGGCCGAGTACACCAGCGTGGCCAGCGAATCGACCGGCCACCTGCTCAAGGTCATCAACGACATTCTTGATTTCTCACGCATCGAGCGCACCACGCTGCAATTGGAGGCGATCGACTTCAACCTCGGCGAGCTGCTCGGCAACTGCGTCCACGCGTTTCAGCACAGTGCGCACCAGCGCGGCTTGAACCTGCGCTTGCAGGCCTCGGACAGTCTCGATGCGTTGCAGGTGGTGGGCGACCCCACGCGCATTCGGCAGATACTGCTGAACCTGATCGGCAACGCCTTGAAATTCACCGAACGCGGTGAGGTGGTGATCGAGGCCAGTTGGCAACAGATCGAACAGCGCCAGATCCACTTCGCCTGCGCGGTACGTGACACCGGCATCGGAATCGACAATGAGCGGCTGGAGACCATGTTCGTCGCTTTCCAGCAGGCCGACAGCTCGATCTCTCGGCGCTATGGCGGCACCGGTCTGGGGCTGTCGATCGCCCGGACCCTGGCCGAACGCATGGGCGGCGCGCTGCGCGCGCAGAGCCGCGAGGGCCTGGGTTCGACCTTTACCCTGGAAATACCGCTGGCGCTGTCGCAACTGCCCACGCTGGCCACGACCCCGCCTGCCCCGGCAGCGACATCAGGCGCCGACCAGCCGATTCTGCTGGTCGAGGACAACCCGGTGAACCGCAGCGTGATCGAGGCCATGTTGCGCAGCCTGGGCTTCCAGACCTGCCTGGCCGGCGACGGCCAGCAGGCGCTGGAGCACGTCCAGCAACAGACGTTCGCGGCAGTGTTGATGGACTGCCGCCTGCCACTGATGGACGGCTACGAGGCAACCCGACGCATCCGCGCCCTGGATGAAGGCGGCGACCTGCCGATCATTGCCCTGACCGCCAACGCCTTGCAGGGTGATCGCGAACGCTGCCTGGCAGCCGGTATGAACGACTACCTCAGTAAACCGCTCAAACGCACCGAATTGCTGGACGTTCTGCAGCGCTGGCTGCCAGAGCGCAGCGTGCCGGGTAGCGATTGATGTAGAATTGCTTCACGCTTAATGTTCGGCCAAACACTGGACAGGACCGCCGCAGATCCTGAGAATGCACGTTTCAGTGAACACCTGTACTTCTTTGCCGGGTGCACTGTGACTTTCACTACAACGCAATAGTCTACCTGTAGGCTGCCGCCCCGGAACCCTCTGGTGTTCAGGGGTTGGCCGGGAAGATTCGTCCCCTGCCACAGGGGGTTATTGAGGAGCTCGCATGACCAAACAAAACGCCTTTACTCGGGAAGATCTGCTGCGCTGCAGTCGCGGTGAGCTGTTCGGCCCAGGTAATGCGCAACTGCCCGCCCCCAACATGCTGATGGTCGATCGCATCACCAACATCAGTTCCGAGGGTGGCAAGTACGGCAAAGGTGAATTGGTCGCCGAGCTGGATATCACGCCTGACCTGTGGTTTTTTGCTTGCCATTTCGAAGGCGACCCGGTCATGCCGGGCTGCCTGGGCCTCGATGCCATGTGGCAGCTGGTCGGTTTCCACCTGGGCTGGCAAGGCCTGCCGGGCCGCGGCCGGGCATTGGGTTCGGGTGAAGTGAAGTTCTTCGGCCAGGTTCTGCCTACCGCGAAGAAGGTCACCTACAAGATTGACATCAAGCGCGTTCTCAAGGGCAAGCTGAACATGGCCATCGCCGATGGTTCGGTCAGCGTCGATGGTCGCGAGATCTACACCGCCGAAGCTCTGCGGGTCGGCGTGTTCACCTCCACTGACAATTTCTAAGGGTCATTCGCATGCGCCGCGTCGTTATCACTGGTCTGGGCATCGTTTCGTGCCTGGGCAATGACAAAGCTACTGTTACCGAGAGCCTGCGCCACAGCCGCCCGGGCATTCGTTTCAACCCCGAATACCAGGAACAGGGCCTGCGTAGCCAAGTTTCCGGTTCCATCGACCTCAACCTCGAAGAACTGATCGACCGCAAGGTGTTCCGCTTCGTCGGTCACGCCGCTGCCTATGCCTACCTGGCCATGCAGGACGCCATCAAGGACTCGGGCCTTACCGAAGAGCAGGTGTCCAACCCGCGTACCGGTCTGGTTGCCGGCTCCGGTGGCGCCTCCACGCTGAACCAGATGGAAGCCCTCGACACCTTGCGCGAAAAAGGCGTCAAGCGTGTAGGCCCGTACCGCGTTACCCGCACCATGGGCAGCACGGTATCGGCTTGCCTGGCCACGCCATTCAAGATCAAGGGCATCAACTACTCGATCTCCTCGGCGTGCGCTACCAGCGCTCACTGCATCGGCACCGCGCTGGAGCAGATCCAGTGGGGCAAGCAGGACATCGTCTTCGCCGGTGGCGGTGAAGAAGAGCACTGGAGCCAATCCTTCCTGTTCGATGCCATGGGCGCTCTGTCGACCAAGCGCAACGACTCGCCCGAAACCGCTTCGCGCGCCTACGACGCTGACCGTGATGGTTTCGTCATCGCGGGCGGCGGTGGCATGGTCGTGGTCGAGGAACTCGAACACGCCCTGGCCCGTGGCGCCAAGATCTACGCGGAAATCGTCGGCTACGGTGCTACATCAGATGGCTACGACATGGTCGCACCCAGCGGCGAAGGCGCTATCCGCTGCATGCAGCAGGCGCTGTCCACCGTCGACACCCCGATCGACTACCTCAACACCCACGGCACTTCGACCCCGGTCGGTGATGTCGCCGAAGTCAAAGGCATTCGCGAAGTGTTCGCTGACAAGGCTCCGCCCATCAGCTCCACCAAGAGCCTGTCTGGCCACTCGCTGGGCGCTGCAGGCGTGCACGAGGCGATCTACTGCCTGCTGATGATGGAAAACAACTTCATCGCCGGCTCCGCCAACATCGACGAGCTGGACCCGGCGGTCGCTGACCTGCCGATTCAGCGCACCACCGTCGAGAACGCGAAAATCGACACCGTGATGAGCAACAGCTTCGGCTTCGGTGGCACCAACGCCACCCTCGTACTGAAGCGCTGGACAGGCAAGTGATTGCCTGAGCCGTCACCGAAAACGCCCCGACTGGTTCGGGGCGTTTTCGTTTCTGCGCTCAGGCCTTTGCGGTCAGCGCGCCTTGGGCAGCACGTCGAGGAAGTTGTCGCGGGCCACCTTCTTCGCCACGGCCTGCGGCAAGGCATCGAGAAACGGATCGAACCCGTGCAGCTGCTCACCCAGGCTACCGAAGCGCCCTACCACATCCGAGCCGAGCATGAAGCGGTCCGGGAAGCGCTTGACCAGTGCCACCCACTCCTCGCGAGGCGTGCCGTGCTCGTCCAGCAAGTACGGCTGCAACACGCTCCAGGACAGGTCCACGTAGAGGTTCGGGTAGCTGTCCAGTAGCCGAGTCAGGGTCGGCAAGAGGAACTTCATCTGCGTCTGGTGACGGTGAATCTCCATGCTGCTACCGGCATGGGCCCAGATAAAGCGCGTGCGCGGGTGATCGCGCAGAGGCTCTTCGATTTCCTCCAGGTACAGCGTGTTGCGTTCGCGCTTCGACGTGATGTTGGAGTGCACCAGCACCGGCAGGTCGCGCGTGGCGGCCAGCTCGTAGATGAGGTTCATCGCCTCGTTGTTGGCGCGGGGAGTGTCGCCACTGGTCAGCGCCGTCAAATCGTCATGGCGGGTGAATACTTCGCCAATGCCCTGCCACAACCCCGGGTACAGGTCGAGCATGCGCTCGATGTGCTTGACCGAATTCTTGTCCACCGGATTGAAACCGCTGAGAAACGGATGGAAGCGCTTGCGCTGCTCGGGGCCAAGGGCCTGCAGCGCCGCCGCCACATACACGTCGGTGGCGCTGTACCAATAGGCGCTGGCGTCGTCCCCGGCGTAATAGCGAGGGCGCTTGGGTTCGTCCTCGTGCCACTTCTTGGCCACTGGAATGCCGGAGATCATGGATTGATCGATCCCCGCCTGATCCATGGCCTTGAGCAGCGCAGGCATGCCTTCGCTTTCCTGAAAGAAGTCGACGTAATGCAGATGAGCATCGCTGTAGCGATACTCGCGTGCCTCGCACAGCGGCAGCAACAGACTGGAACACACCAGGGCGGCGAGCGCACGGGCAATCATGGGGGCGTCCTTGATCAAAGTGAAATCGGGTAGACCCCTGCGCTTGGGGAGGGGTCCAGCGGTGCCCTACGCCAGCCTGCACAGGCACAGGTTGAGGCGATCGGGCACGGCACAGGGTCAGCGGCTGAACACCTCGTCCAGCAGGTTGTACATGGCCGTGAAGGCCCGCTCGGACACTCTGCGGTTGTACTGCGTCTTGCCGGGCACGTTGGCCTCCGGGTCGGTGAACGAGTGCACAGCGCCGCCGTAGCTGGTCAGTTGCCAGTCCACATTGGCAGCGGACATCTCGGCCTCGAAGGCCGGCAATTGTTCCTTGGGCACCAACGGATCCTGCGCGCCGTGCAATGCCAGTACCGCGCCTTTGATCTGCCGGGCATCCTCGGGCGCCGGCGCGTCGAGCGTGCCGTGGAAGGAAATCGCGGCCTTGAGGTCTGCGCCGCTGCGGGCCAGGTCAAGGGCGGCGCAGCCGCCGAAACAGAAGCCGAACGCCGCCACCTTGCCTGGCGCAAGCACGGCGCGGGATTGCCCCACCACCTGCGCCAGCGCCTCGGTCATACGCTGGCGCAACTGCGCCCGGTCGTTCTTCAAAGGCATCATGGCCGCAGCTGCCTCTTCAGCGTTGCTCGGCCGGACGCCTTGGCCATACAGGTCGGCGAGCAACACCACGTAGCCGCGGCTGGCGACTTCCTTGGCAATGCGCTCGGCGCCTTCGGTAATACCCATCCAGTTCGGTGCCATGACCAATGCCGGCTGTTGCAGCGCGCCTTGGGCGTAGACCAGACGACTCTCGAATGTCTTGCCCGACGCGTGGTACGTCAGTGATTCGATGATGACCTTGCTCATGCAACTCTCCTCAGACCTTCACGACGGACCGGCGCGCAATACTCGCCAGCCCCATGAAAAAAGCCCGCCGAGGCGGGCTTTCGTACAAACGCATCAACTCAAGCAGACAACTCGACCAACAGCTTGTTCAGACGGCGCACATAGGCGGCCGGGTCTTTCAGGCTGTCACCGGCAGCCAGGGCCGCTTGGTCGAAGAGGATGTGCGACAGCTCGGCGAAACGATCTTCGCTCTGCTCGTGATCCAGCTTCTCGATCAACGGATGGCTCGGGTTGAATTCGAAGATCGGCTTGGAATCAGGGACCTTCTGCCCGCTGGCTTCGAGAATCTGGCGCATCTGCAAGCCCAGGTCCTGCTCGCCGATGGCCAGGATCGCTGGCGAATCGGTGAGACGATGAGAGACACGCACCTCGGCAACGCTCTCGCCCAATGCGGCCTTGAGGCGCTCGACCAGGCCTTCCTTGTCTTTGGCGACTTCTTCCTGGGCTTTCTTGTCTTCTTCGGAGTCCAGGGTGCCCAGGTCCAGGTCACCACGGGCGACATCGACAAACTGCTTGCCGTCGAACTCGGTCAGGTAGCTCATCAGCCACTCGTCGATGCGATCGGTCAGCAGCAGCACTTCGATGCCTTTCTTGCGGAAGACTTCCAGGTGCGGGCTGTTCTTGACCTGCGCGTAAGACTCACCGGTGAGGTAGTAGACCTTGTCCTGGCCTTCCTTGGCACGGGCCAGGTAGTCGGCCAGCGATACGCTTTGCTCGCCGCTGTCGTCGTGGGTGGAGGCAAAGCGCAGCAGGCCGGCGATCTTTTCCTTGTTGGCGAAGTCTTCGGCTGGGCCTTCCTTCAGCACCTGGCCGAAGTTCTTCCAGAAGCCCTTGTATTGCTCAGGCTCGTTTTTCGCCAGTTTTTCCAGCATGTCCAGCACGCGCTTGGTCAGCGCGGTCTTCATCGAATCGATGATCGGATCTTTCTGCAAGATTTCGCGCGAGACGTTCAGCGACAGGTCGTTGGAATCGACAACGCCCTTGATGAAGCGCAGGTACAGCGGCAGGAAGGACTCGGCCTGGTCCATGATGAACACGCGCTGTACATACAACTTCAGGCCGCGCGGTGCTTCACGCTGGTACAGGTCGAACGGCGCACGGGCCGGCACGAACAACAGCGAGTTGTATTCGAGCTTGCCTTCGACCTTGTTGTGGCTCCAGGCCAGCGGATTCTCGAAGTCATGGCCGATGTGCTTGTAGAACTCCTGGTATTCCTCGTCTTTGACCTCGCTGCGCGAGCGAGTCCACAGCGCGCTGGCGCGGTTGACGGTTTCCCACTCTTGGGCTGGGGCCGCTTCGCCTTCGGCGGGTTCAGGCTGTTCCTTCGGCAGTTCGATTGGCAGAGCGATATGGTCGGAGTACTTCTTGATCACATTGCGCAGACGCCAGCCATCGGCGAATTCGTCCTCAGCGGATTTGAGGTGCAGGACGATGCGGGTGCCGCGCTGCGGCTTCTCGACGTTCGCGACCTCAAAGTCGCCCTCGCCCTTGGATGACCAATGCACACCTTCGGAGGCCGGCTGGCCCGCGCGGCGGCTGAACACGTCGACCTTGTCAGCGACGATGAATGCAGAATAGAAGCCCACGCCGAACTGACCGATCAGGTGCGAGTCCTTTTTCTGGTCGCCCGTGAGGTTTTTCATGAAGTCGGCGGTGCCAGACTTGGCGATGGTGCCCAGGTGAGCGATGACGTCCTGACGGCTCATGCCGATGCCGTTGTCTTCGAGCGTGACGGTATTGGCCGCCTTGTCGAAGCTGACGCGGATCTTGAGGTCGGAATCGCCTTCCAGCAGCTCAGGCTTGGCCAACGCCTCGAAACGCAGCTTGTCAGCGGCATCGGAGGCGTTGGAAATCAGCTCGCGCAGGAAGATTTCCTTGTTCGAATACAAGGAATGAATCATCAGGTGCAGCAGTTGCTTCACTTCGGTCTGGAAGCCCAGGGTTTCCTTTTGAGTCTCTACACTCATGGTCTTCAAAACTCCAATCGATTGGCGGGGGGTCGCCGTGAGCGCCAAGGGCTGCTTTCAGGGCGGGATGACAAGCAGATGGGGGCTGGGCTGGCCTTTTCAAGGGCCGAAGCAGCGATCGGCCAGGCCAGCTCGCGCCTGCGCAGCGAGCAACCTGGTGCTGATCAGGTGCAATAGAGCGTGTCGTGACTGGCGGTGGCGCATAACGCGTTAGTGCCTGCTGGCAATAAGCGCTGACCTGACAAGACCTCTTCGAGTGTTTTTACGACGCTGCAGTGGATATCTGCCATGACGGTGGAACTTCTTTCGCAGGCCACAACTCTTAGCAACAAGTCACTTATTCCACCAATGGAGATACACAATCATGCGTAAACCTTTTGCTTTTGCTCTGATGCTGGCCGCCACCATGGGCTTGGCCGCTTGCGATAAAGCGAGCGAAGACAAAGCCCAAGATGCACAACAACATGCTGAGAAAGCCCAGGAAAAAATGGGTGACGCTCAGGACAAAGTCAACGAAGCAAACAAGGAAAACGCCAAAGCCGCTGAAGATCAGGCTGAAGCACAGCAGAAAGCCGCTGAAGAAGCGCGCGATGACGCTACTCCTGCGACCACTGCACCGAACACCGTTCCTGCAGAGCCAGCCAAGCAGTAATTGCCTGGCGGTAATAAAAAACCCGGCACTGCCGGGTTTTTTTATGCGTGGATTTTGTAGGGCGGTTGTTTACGACTGCTCTACCCCGCTCTCTCTGCTCGCCTCGGCAGGTGCACTTTCAGTGGGCGTGAAGACCATCACTTCAAGTACATCGGAGTGGAACTCGCGACGATAGAGAATCAGCACTACGCCGATCGTGGTCAACATGAACATCCATGGGCTGATGAACCAGGTCAATAACGCCATGGCAAAGTAATAAGCGCGCAAACCGAGGTTGAACTGGTTGGCCGCGAGCGATAACACGCGTGCTGCTCGTGCAGCAAAGGCTTTGCGCTGCAGCTCGCTGACCTGCCGCTCGCCGATCATGGGCGCCGAGCCCACCAGGACTGCCGCGAAATTGTATTGGCGCATGCACCAGCTGAAGGTGAAGAAGGCGTACACGAATACCATCGCCAGGCACAGCAGCTTGATCTCCGACATGCCTTGGGTCGCCGGCTGCACCATCGGGATGTCGGCCAGCAGCGACAGCGCCCTGTCCGAGGCGCCCAGCACCGTCAGGATACCGGCCAGGATGATCAAGGTGCTGGAGGCGAAGAACGAGGCGTTGCGTTCCAGATTGCCGATCACACTGGCATCGGCAATGCGGTTGTCGCGCAGCAGCATGCGGCGCATCCAGTCTTCTCGGTACAGGTGCAGCACGCTGGCCAGGCACGCGGTGTCGCGCGCTTTCCAGAGGGCGTAGCGGGTGTATCCGCCCCAAGCCAAAGCGAACCAGCAGACAGCGAGCAGATGGCTCAGATTGTTTTCAACAAAGCTCATGAAAGGTCCCGAACGATGAACAGTGCACAGAGTAGACCGCTGTTCGACGCCCCTGCTGGCGAAAAGGCACGTGCGCCGCACGTTTGGAGCACATAAAAAACCCCGCAGGTCAGTGCGGGGTCTTGCGCCTCGAACAGGGCGCTGGCTCACGGCTTATGGCCGCCAGGCACCTGCCTGAGGGCGATCAGGCCAGCGCTTCGCGAGGCCGACCCAATGCGCGGTCGAGCGCAAAGCACAGCACCAACGCGCCTACCGACGGCACCAACCAGGCAAGGCCCTGGTCGCTGAGCGGCAGGTTGGCGGCAAATTCCGGCAGGTAATGCGCCAGAGCGCTGCCCTTGATGGCATCGATGATGCCGAACAGCAGCGACACCAGCATGACCGGGCCCAGTACCCGAGCGGGCGAATGCCACAGCTCTTTGACGAAACTCAAGGCCACCATGACGATGCACGGCGGGTAGATTGCGGTCAGGACCGGAATCGAGAACATGATCAGCTTGGTCAGGCCCAGGTTCGACACCAGCAGCGAGAAGCCAGCCAGGATCACTACCAGCGCGCGGTACGACAGCGGCAGGATCTTGCTGAAGTACTCAGCGCAAGCACAGGTCAGGCCCACGGCAGTGACCAGGCAGGCCAAGGCGATCAGCACCGCCAGGAAGCCGCTGCCAAGCGAGCCGAAGGTGTGTTGCACGTAGGCGTGCAATACGGCCGCACCGTTGCTCGCGCCCATGGCGATGGCATGGCTGCCCGAGCCCAGACGGAACAGACTGATGTAGACCAAGGCCAGGCCCACGCCTGCGATCAGGCCGGCGATGATGGCGTAGCGCGTGATCAACTGGGGCGACTCAACACCACGAGAACGGATGGCATTGACGATGACGATGCCGAAGACCAGGGCTCCCAGGGTGTCCATGGTCAGGTAGCCACTGATGAAGCCCTGCGAAAACGGTGCAGCCACGTAGGCCGGTTGCGCATCGCCGATGCTGCCAGCCGGCAAGGCGAAGGCAGCGATGCCCAATGCAGCCAGGGCGATGATCTTCAGCGGTGCCAGGAAGCGGCCGACGGTGTCGAGCAGCTTGCCGGGGTACATCGACACGGCCAGCACGATCAGGAAGTACACCAGGCTATAGATGAACAGCGCCAGTGGACTCTCGCCGGTCAACGGGGCCACACCCACCTCGAACGACACGGTGGCGGTACGGGGCGTGGCGAACAGCGGGCCGACCGACAGGTAGCACACGGCCGCCAGCAGGCCACCGAAGAACTTGCCGATAGGGCTGCTCAACGCGTCCATGCCGCCGCCGACCTTGGCCAGGGCGACCACGGTAATCACCGGCAAACCGACCGCCGTGACCAGAAAACCGAGCGCCGCCATCCACACATTGGGCCCAGCCTGCAGGCCAACGATGGGCGGGAAGATGATATTGCCGGCGCCCACGAACAGGGCAAATGTCATAAAGCCAAGCGCCAGGATGTCCTGGCCTTTTAAAACTTTCATTTGGGGAAGTACCACACTGCTGAAATCGGGATTCGAGAAGGGATTGCCCTGGGGATGAGGGAAATGCTGCCCGGCGTGATGAGCCAGACCCGTTTAGCGTGTCGGTCCCTTTTGGGGATCGGGCACAAAATGGCGCGTAGGTTACCGAATTTACCGGCAAAACACACTGCGCCATGCGGCCACGTCCGATGAGCGACTGTTCTTGTCGTTTAAACGACTCGATACGTAGGAAAGTTACCTGCTGACAACGGAGCCGTCTGTACGAAAATTCCTATGCTTTTGATCGCCAGCATCAATTGATCGGCTGAAAACACAAAAACCACCCGAAGGTGGTTTCTGCGTAGCGTGGGGGGTGTCAGCGTATTAGTGCTTCACTTCCCAACCAGTCAGCTCGGCCAGGGCCTTGCCGATGTCTGCCAGCGAACGTACGGTTTTCACACCGGCGTCTTGCAGGGCAGCGAACTTCTCGTCCGCAGTGCCCTTGCCGCCAGAAATGATGGCGCCAGCATGGCCCATACGCTTGCCTGCCGGGGCGGTAACGCCCGCGATGTAGGAAACGACCGGTTTAGTGACGTTGGCCTTGATGTAGGCAGCCGCCTCTTCTTCAGCCGAACCGCCGATCTCGCCGATCATGACGATCGCTTCGGTCTGCGGGTCTTCCTGGAACAGCTTGAGGATATCGATGAAGTTCGAGCCCGGGATCGGGTCGCCGCCGATGCCGACGCAGGTCGACTGGCCGAAACCGGCGTCGGTGGTCTGCTTCACGGCTTCGTAGGTCAGGGTGCCGGAACGCGACACGATACCGACCTTGCCTGGCAAGTGGATGTGACCTGGCATGATGCCGATCTTGCACTCGCCCGGAGTGATGACACCTGGGCAGTTAGGGCCGATCAGGGTAACACCCAGCTCGTCGCACTTGACCTTGGCGTCCAGCATGTCCAGGGTCGGGATGCCTTCGGTGATGCAGACGATCAGCTTGATGCCGCCGAGCGCCGCTTCCAGGATCGAGTCCTTGCAGAACGGAGCGGGTACGTAGATGACCGAAGCGTCAGCGCCGGTGGCTTCTACCGCTTCCTTGACGGTGTTGAACACCGGCAGGCCGAGGTGGGTGCTGCCGCCTTTGCCTGGGGTCACGCCGCCAACCATCTTGGTGCCGTAGGCGATGGCTTGTTCGGAGTGGAACGTGCCCTGCGAGCCGGTGAAGCCCTGGCAGATGACTTTGGTGTCTTTATTGATCAGGACGCTCATTACTTGCCCTCCGCAGCTTTGACAACTTGTTGAGCAGCGTCGGTCAGGCTGGTCGCAGCAATGATGTTCAAACCGCTTTCTGCCAATACTTTCGCGCCGAGTTCAGCGTTGTTGCCTTCAAGGCGAACAACCACCGGCACTTTCACGCCGACTTCTTTCACTGCGCCAATGATGCCTTCGGCAATCATGTCGCAACGAACGATGCCGCCGAAAATGTTGACCAGTACGGCCGCGACATTGCTGTCGGACAGAATGATCTTGAACGCTTCGGTAACGCGTTCCTTGGTAGCGCCGCCGCCTACGTCGAGGAAGTTGGCTGGCTTGCCGCCATGCAGGTTGACGATGTCCATGGTACCCATGGCCAGGCCAGCACCGTTGACCATGCAGCCGATGTTGCCTTCCAGTGCGACGTAGTTCAGTTCGAACTTGGCCGCATGGGCTTCACGGGCGTCGTCTTGCGACGGGTCGTGGAAGGTTTTCAGCTTAGGCTGGCGGTACATGGCGTTGGCGTCGATGTTCAGCTTGGCATCGAGGCAATGCAGGTCGCCGTCGGCCTTGATGACCAGCGGGTTGACTTCCAGCAGGGCCAGATCGTGGTCCTTGAACAGCTTGGCCAGACCGACGAAGATTTTCGCGAACTGAGCCACTTGCTTGCCTTCCAGACCCAGCTGGAATGCCAGCTCACGGCCCTGGAACGGCTGAGCGCCGACCAACGGATCGATGGTCGCCTTGATGATTTTCTCAGGAGTCTCGTGCGCAACTTTCTCGATGTCCACGCCACCTTCGGTGGAAGCCATGAACACGATGCGGCGGCTCGAACGATCGACAACAGCGCCCAGGTACAGCTCTTTGGCGATGTCGGTGCAGGATTCGACCAGGATCTTGGAAACGGGTTGACCGTTGGCGTCAGTCTGGTAGGTGACCAGATTCTTGCCCAACCATTGTGCAGCGAACGCCTTGGCGTCTTCCTTGCTGCGAACCAGCTTTACGCCACCCGCTTTACCGCGACCACCGGCATGGACCTGGGCTTTGACGACCCACTCCGAACCACCGATCTTGTCGCAAGCTTCTGCGGCAGCTTCAGGGGTGTCGACTGCGAAACCCTTGGAAACTGGCAGGCCGTATTCAGCGAACAGCTGTTTGCCCTGATACTCGTGAAGATTCATGCTTTTTACCGTCTTCGTTAGGTACTGCGCTTCGGCGCTGCACCGTTGCCGGTGCCGCGCCACCTGTGACCATCAGCCCCGGGTGAGCCCGTGGACCTGGTCCGGCGAACGTTCCGCGGTGAGTCATGCACGCAAGACTCACGACGGGCAGCCCGCCGTGGTTTCTTGTAATTAACGCTTCTTACGATTGGCGACGTGGATGGCACCGCCATTCACCGCCAGTGCAGCTTCGTGCAGCGCTTCCGACAGGGTCGGGTGGCTGAAGACCATCATGCCCAGGTCTTCGGCGCTGGTGCCGAATTCCATGGCGATCGCGCCCTGCTGAACCAGCTCGGCGGCCGATGGGCCAATCACGTGAACGCCCAGTACGCGGTCGGTCTTGGCATCAGCGATGACCTTGACGAAGCCACCGGTATCGTTGGCAGCCATCGCACGGCCACTGGCCGCGAACGGGAAGGTGCCCACGTTAACCTCAACACCTTCGGCTTTCAACGTTTGCTCGGTTTTGCCGACCCACGCGATCTCCGGGTGGGTGTAGATCACGGACGGGATCAGGTCGTAGTTCATCTGGGCCTTGTGGCCCTTGATGCGCTCGACGACCATGATGCCCTCTTCCGAGGCCTTGTGCGCCAGCATCAGGCCGCGGACCACGTCGCCGATGGCGAACACGCCCGGCACGCTGGTCGCGCACTGGTCGTCGACATAGATGTAGCCGCGCTCATCGATGTTCACACCCGAATCGGAGGCCAGCAGCTCGGTGGTGACCGGACGACGACCCACCGCCACGATCAGGCGATCGAAGACGATCTTCTGCTCGCCGTTGGCATCGGTGTAAGTGACTTCGACTTCATCGCCATTGACGCTCGAACCGGTGACCCGGGCGCCCATCTTGATGTCCAGACCTTGCTTGGTCAGGATCTTCTGCGCTTCCTTGGAGACTGCGGTATCGGCGGCCATCAGGAAGGTATCGAGTGCTTCGAGCACGGTGACCTGGGCACCCAGGCGCGACCAGACCGAACCCAGCTCCAGACCGATCACGCCAGCACCGATCACGCCAAGACGCTGGGGAACGCTCTGGAATTCCAGGGCGCCGGTGGAATCAACGATGACCTTCTGGTCGACCGGGGCCGGCGGAATGTCGATCGGACGCGAGCCGGAGGCCAGGATCACGTTGTCGGCTTCGACGATTTCGGTGCTGCCGTCAGGCTTGGTGACTTCGACCTTCTTGCCGGCCAGCAGCTTGCCGTGGCCCTGGATCGAAGTGACGCCGTTGGCCTTGAACAGCGTGGCAACGCCACCGGTCAGGTTCTTGACGATGCCAGCCTTGCGACCAACCATCGCCGCCACGTCCATCTTCACTTCGCCGGTGGAGATACCGTGAACGTTGAAGCTCTCTTTGGCTTCCTTGTACTTCCAGGAGCTGTCCAGCAGCGCCTTGGAAGGAATGCAACCGACGTTGAGGCAGGTGCCGCCCAGGGCCAGCTTGCCCTCGCCGTCGGTGTATTTTTCGATGCAGGCAGTCTTCAGACCGAGCTGGGCAGCCTTGATGGCAGCCACGTAGCCGCCAGGACCTGCACCAATCACAACAACGTCGAATTTCTGGGTCATAAAAGATTCCTTTAGTAGCTTCAAGCTGCGCGTCGCACGCTGCACACCGGGCTGCTTCCTAGTGAAGCTGGCGGCGTGCGGCGTGCGACTGCACCATTAAATGTCCAGCAGAAGACGAGACGGATCTTCGAGCAGGTTCTTGATGGTGACGAGGAAGGTGACCGCTTCCTTGCCATCGATCAGGCGGTGATCGTAAGACAGCGCCAGGTACATCATCGGGCGAATGACCACTTGGCCATTGATCGCCATCGGACGCTGGAGAATGTTGTGCATGCCCAGGATCGCGGCCTGCGGCGGGTTGACGATCGGGGTCGACATCATCGAACCGAAGGTGCCGCCGTTGGTGATGGTGAAGGTGCCACCGGTCATTTCGTCGATCGACAGCTTGCCGTCACGGGCTTTCTTGCCGAAGGTGGCGATGCCGCCCTCGATTTCGGCCAGGCTCATCGATTCGGCGTTGCGCAGCACTGGAACCACCAGGCCACGGTCGCTGGACACCGCGACACCGACGTCGGCAAAGCCATGGTAGACGATGTCGTTGCCATCGATCGAGGCGTTGACGGCCGGGTAGCGCTTCAACGCTTCGGTCGCAGCCTTGACGAAGAACGACATGAAGCCCAGGCGCACACCGTTGTGGCTCTTCTCGAACAGGTCCTTGTACTTCGAACGCAGGGCCATGACTTCGGTCATGTCCACTTCGTTGAAGGTGGTCAGCATGGCCATGTTCGACTGGGCTTCGACCAGACGCTCAGCGATCTTGGCGCGCAGACGGGTCATCGGCACGCGCTTCTCGGTGCGATCACCTGCAGCGGTGACCACCGGTGCAGCGGCAGCGGCAGCAGGCTTGGCAGCCGCAGCGGCGGCGGGTGCGGACTTCTTGTTGGCGATGGCCGCGACCATGTCTTCCTTGGTCACGCGGCCGCCTTTGCCAGTACCGGAAACGGTAGCGAGGTCGATACCGTTTTCTTCGGCCAGCTTGCGCGCGGCAGGGGCGGCGACCGGGTCGTCTTCACCCGCGTCGGCGCCAGCGGCGGCCGGAGCAGCAGACGGCGCTGCGGCGGCAGCAGGTGCGGCAGCAGCGCCACCTTGAACGATCGAACCCAGCACTTCGTCGGACAGGACGGTATCGCCCTCGGCCTTGACGATGTCACCCAGCACGCCATCGGCGGTGGCCAGGACTTCCAGGACGACTTTGTCGGTCTCGATGTCGACGATCAGCTCGTCACGCTTGACGGCTTCGCCCGGCTGCTTGTGCCAGGTGGCAACGGTGCCGTCGGCAACCGATTCCGGGAAGGTTGGGGCTTTGATCTCGATAGCCATTAGCAGTGTTTCCTTAAATTCGGTTTCAGTGCGCGAAGCGTTAGACGGTGAACGCGGCGTTCAGCAACTTCTCTTGCTGCTCGGCGTGAATGGAGGCGTACCCACAGGCAGGTGCAGCAGAGGCATCGCGACCGGCGTATTCCAGCGTCAGTGCCTGATTATGGCGACCCAGGATACGGCGCATGTGATGCTGACTGCTGTACCAGGCGCCCTGGTTCATCGGCTCTTCCTGACACCACACCGCAGCCTTGAGGTTGGTGTACGGCGCGAGAATCTCGACCAGGTCGTCCTCAGGGAACGGATACAGCTGCTCCAGACGCACGATGGCGATGTCTTCACGGCCTTCGGCACGGCGTTTTTCCAGCAGGTCATAGTAGACCTTGCCGCTGCACAGCACGATGCGCTCGACCTTGGTCGGCTCCAGGGTGTCGATTTCCGGGATGACGGTCTGGAACGACCCTTCGGCCAGGTCTTCGAGGGTCGATACGGCCAGTTTGTGGCGCAGCAGCGACTTGGGCGTGAGCACGACCAGAGGCTTACGCAGCGGACGAATGACCTGACGACGCAGCAAGTGATAGATCTGCGCCGGCGTGGTCGGTACGCAGACCTGGATGTTGTGCTCGGCGCACAGCTGCAGGTAACGCTCCAGGCGTGCCGAGGAGTGCTCCGGCCCCTGCCCTTCATAGCCGTGTGGCAGCAGCATGGTCAGACCGCACAGACGGCCCCACTTGTGCTCGCCGCTGGTGATGAACTGGTCGATCACCACTTGCGCACCGTTGGCGAAGTCACCGAACTGCGCTTCCCAGATCACCAGCGAGTTGGGCGCGGTGGTGGAATAACCGTACTCGAACGCCAGCACGGCCTCTTCCGAGAGGAAGGAGTCGTACAGGTCGAACTTCGGCTGGCCCGGGTACAGGTTCTGCAAGGGCAGGTAGGTATTGGCGTCCTTCTGGTTGTGCAGCGCCGCATGGCGGTGCGAGAAGGTGCCGCGGCCTACGTCCTGGCCGGTGATGCGGATCGGGTGGCCTTCGAAGATCAGCGTGGCGTAGGCCATGGTTTCGGCGTAGCCCCAGTTGATCGACAAACCGCCGACCTGCATCTTCTGGCGGTCTTCGTAGATCTTCGAGACTTGGCGCTGCACCACGAAGCCTTCCGGAATTTCCAGCAGCTTGGCGGACAGGTCCTGCAACGTCTTCAGGTCGAAACGGGTGTCGTGACGCGCGGTCCAGGCATGGCCCAGATACGGACGCCAGTCGACGAACAGCTCGCGGTTCGGTTCCTTGACCAGGCTCTTGACCACGTGCAGACCGTTGTCCAGTGCGTTGCGGTACTCGTCGATCTTGGCCTGAGCGCGCTCGGCTTCGATGCGACCGGCCTGAATCAGCTTCTCGGCATACAGCTCACGGGTGGTGCGCTGCTTGGTGATCTGCTGGTACATCAGTGGCTGAGTGCCGCTTGGCTCGTCGGCCTCGTTGTGGCCACGACGGCGGTAGCAGACCAGATCGACCACCACGTCACGCTTGAACTGCATGCGGTAATCGATGGCCAGCTGGGTCACGAACAGCACTGCTTCCGGGTCATCGCCGTTGACGTGCAGGATCGGCGCCTGGATCATCTTGGCAACGTCGGTGCAGTATTCGGTGGAACGCGCGTCCAGCGGGTTGCTGATGGTGAAGCCAACCTGGTTGTTGATGACGATGTGCACAGTGCCGCCGGTCTTGAAACCGCGGGTCTGCGACATCTGGAAGGTCTCCAGCACCACACCCTGACCGGCAAATGCCGCGTCACCATGGATGTTGATCGGCAGTACCTTGTCACCCGACTTGTCGTTGCGACGGTCCTGACGGGCGCGCACCGAACCTTCCACCACCGGCGAGACGATCTCCAGGTGGGAAGGGTTGAACGCCATGGCCAGGTGGACTTCGCCGCCTGCGGTCATTACGTTCGAGGAGAAGCCCTGGTGATATTTCACGTCACCCGAGCCCAGGTCGTTCATCTTCTTGCCTTCGAACTCGTCGAACAGCTCGCGCGGGCTCTTGCCGAAGGTGTTGACCAGGACGTTGAGGCGACCACGGTGGGCCATGCCGATGACGACTTCCTTGGTGCCGTAGGAACCTGACCGCTGGATCATTTCGTCCAGCATCGGGATCAGGCTCTCGCCGCCCTCCAGGCCGAAACGCTTGGTGCCTGGATATTTCGTGCCCAGGTACTTCTCCAGGCCCTCGCCTGCAGTGACGCGCTCAAGCAGGTGAGCCTGCACATCGGCGGAGAAATCAGGCCGGCCACGCACGCTTTCCAGACGCTGCTGGAACCAGCTGCGCTGCTCGGAATCGACGATGTGGGTGAATTCGGCGCCGATGGTGCGACAATATGTCTTCTCCAAGGCGTCCTGAATTTCACGTAGGCTCGCTTCCTCTTTGCCGATGAACAGGTCGCCGGCACGGAAGGTCGTATCAAGATCGGCACTGGTCAAGCCGTAGTGATTGATCGACAGGTCTACCGGCGCGGGACGCTGCCACAACCCCAAGGGGTCAAGCTTGGCAGCCTGATGACCGCGCATGCGATAGGCCTGGATCAGTCGCAGCACTTCAACCTGCTTCTTCTCGTGTTCACTGCTCACGCTCCCGGCTGACACCGGCTGGGCGCGGCGCTGGTTCTTCGCCAGCAGTACGAAATGATCGCGGATCGTCGAGTGCGATACATCGGTAGCGGTGCTGCCGTCGGCGGGCAACTTCTGGAAGTAGGTGCGCCACTCTTCTGGCACAGCGTTAGGGTCGTGCAGGTAGAGTTCGTAGAGCTCTTCCACATATGCAGCGTTACCACCTGAAAGGTGGGCGCTTTCCCACATGCGCTGCATCACGCTTTCTTGCATGCTTGGTCACCCTCGATTAGGGGACTGATCGGCAAGTGCCTCGACGAGCATGGAAAAGCCGAATACTGCGGCTGAACCACGCCAGCGAAGATCCTGCAGATTTTCCGGGTACCAGCCCGGAAGCCCCTGCTGGTCTCATATCTTCATAGGTAAGAGCGCGAGCCTTGTAAGCCCTTGCCCGAGTTTCACCTCGGTGCGGGCGCAGGGCCCGCACGTTGGTGTCTTGCGGTTACAACACTGGCTGAATCAGGTGCCGCTTTGCAGCAGCATGTTGCGCACGTGGCCGATCGCCTTGGTCGGGTTCAGACCCTTGGGGCAAACGTTCACGCAGTTCATGATCCCACGGCAGCGGAACACGCTGAAGGGGTCATCCAGGGACGCGAGGCGCTCCTGGGTCTTGGTGTCGCGGCTGTCGGCCAGGAAGCGATAGGCCTGCAGCAAGGCGGCTGGACCGAGGAACTTGTCCGGGTTCCACCAGAACGAAGGGCACGACGTGGAGCAGCAGGCGCACAGGATGCACTCGTACAGCCCGTCCAGCTTCTCGCGCTCTTCTGGCGATTGCAGGCGCTCGATGGCTGGTGCCGGGGTGTCGTTCTGCAGGAATGGCTTCACCTTCTCGTACTGCTTGTAGAAGATGCTCATGTCGACGACCAGGTCACGGATCACCGGCAGGCCAGGCAGTGGACGAACCACCAGCTTGTTGCCCTTGACCACGGCCGACAACGGCGTGATGCATGCCAGGCCGTTCTTGCCGTTGATGTTCATGCCATCGGAGCCACAGACCCCTTCACGGCAGGAGCGACGGTACGAGAAGCCCTCGTCCTGTTCCTTGATCAGCGCCAACACATCGAGAACCATCAGGTCCTTGCCGTCGGTATCGACCTCGAAGACCTGCGTTTTAGGCGCCGAATCGGTATCCGGGTTGTAGCGATACACTTCAACTTTCAACATAGCGGCCACCCTTTAGTAAGTCCGGATCTTAGGTTCGAAGGCCGGTACGGTCTTCGGCGCGAAATTGACGCCTCGCTTGGCTACGCGTTTCTCACCCGGGTAGTACAGGGTGTGGCACAGCCAGTTCTCGTCGTCACGGTCTTCGAAGTCTTCACGGGCGTGAGCGCCGCGGGACTCTTTACGGGCTTCGGCCGCGATGGCGGTAGCTTCGGCAACTTCCAGCAGGTTCTGCAGCTCGAGCGCTTCGATACGCGCGGTGTTGAACGCCTGCGACTTGTCATTGATCTTGACGTTGGCGATTCGTTCACGCAGACCTTGCAGCTGGGCGATGCCCTTCTGCATGTATTCGCCGGTACGGAACACACCGAAGTAGTTCTGCATGCAGCTTTGCAGTTCGCGCTTGAGGGTCGCAACGTCTTCACCGGTGGTGCGCTCGTTGAGCTTGGCCAGACGGTTGAGGGCCACGTCGACATCGGTGTCGCTGGCGTCACGGTACTCGATGCCTTCGCTCAGCGCCTTCTCCAGGTGCAGACCGGCAGCACGGCCGAACACCACCAGGTCGAGCAGCGAGTTGCCGCCCAGGCGGTTGGCGCCGTGCACCGATACGCAGGCCACTTCACCCACGGCGAACAGACCCGGGATGATGTGATCGACACCGTCGGTGTCCATGGTGATGGCCTGACCATGAATGTTGGTGGCAACGCCGCCCATCATGTAGTGGCAGGTGGGTACGACCGGCACTGGCGCGACCACAGGGTCGACGTGGGCGAAGGTCTTGGACAGCTCGCAGATGCCTGGCAGGCGGCTGTGCAGCACTTCCTCGCCCAGGTGGTCGAGCTTGAGCAGTACGTGGTCCTTGTTCGGGCCCACGCCGTTGCCGGCGATGATTTCCTTGACCATGGAACGGGCGACCACGTCGCGGCCGGCCAGGTCTTTGGCGTTCGGCGCGTAACGCTCCATGAAGCGCTCGCCGTGGGCGTTGATCAGGTAACCGCCTTCACCACGGCAGCCTTCGGTAACCAGTACGCCGGCGCCGGCGATGCCGGTCGGGTGGAACTGCCACATTTCGATGTCTTGCACCGGAACGCCCGCGCGCAGCGCCATGCCGACACCGTCGCCGGTGTTGATCAGGGCATTGGTGGTCGAGGCGTAGATGCGCCCTGCACCACCGGTGGCCAGGACCGTGGCCTTGGCTTTGATGTACAGGGTTTCGCCGGTTTCGATGCAGATGGCGATCACGCCCACGAACGCGCCATCCTGGTTCTTCACCAGGTCAACGGCGTAGTACTCGTTGAGGAACGTGGTCCCTGCTTTCAGGTTGCCCTGGTACAGGGTGTGCAACAGCGCGTGGCCGGTACGGTCGGAGGCGGCGCAGGTACGGGCCGCCTGGCCGCCCTTGCCGAAGTCCTTGGACTGGCCGCCGAACGGACGCTGGTAGATACGGCCGGTTTCGGTGCGCGAGAACGGCAGACCCATGTGGTCGAGCTCGAACACGGCCGCCGGGCCTTCCTGACACATGTATTCGATCGCGTCCTGGTCACCGATGTAGTCGGAGCCCTTGACGGTATCGTACATGTGCCAGCGCCAGTCGTCGTTCGGGTCGGCCGAGGCGATGGCGCAGGTGATGCCGCCCTGGGCAGACACGGTGTGCGAACGGGTCGGGAAGACCTTGGTGATCACGGCAGTCTTGTGACCGCCCTGGGCCAGCTGCAGCGCTGCGCGCATGCCGGCGCCGCCACCACCGATGATGATGGCGTCAAACGAAATAGTCGGAACACTAGCCATGAATCAGATACCCCAGAGAATCTGTACACCCCAGACGAAGTACGCGAACATCGCGACGCCGCAGACCGCCTGGAACAGGAAACGTACCGCCGTTGCCGATTTGCCCAGCGCCATCGGCGTCAGGTAGTCGGTGGCGATGGTCCACATGCCGACCCAGGCGTGAGCGCCGAGGGCCACAAGGGCAAGCAGACTGAAGATACGCATCGCATTGTGGGAGAACAGCGCGTGCCACTGGACATAATCGATGCCCGGGTGCGCGACGAGGTATCCGATCAGGAAAATGAAATAAGCCGCGAGAACGACCGCAGAAACGCGCTGCGCCATCCAGTCATAGAGGCCCGAACGCGAGAGGTTCGTGACGTTGGTTACCATATCCAAACTCCTGCCAGCACGATCAGCACCACGGAAATGGCGATGATGATTTTCGAGCCCAGTCTTCCGCCTTCCAGCGTTTCACCGACGCCCATGTCCATGATCAAGTGGCGCACACCGGCAACCAGGTGATACAGCAGGGCAGACAAGAGGCCCCACGCCACGAACTTGGCCAGCGGGCTGGTCATGTACCCCTTCACTTCGCCGAAACCTTCTTCCGAACTCAACGAGTTGGACAATGCGTAAAGCATGATGCCCAGGCCGAGGAACAGAATGATGCCGGAGACGCGGTGAAGGAATGACGTTACGCCGGTAATGGGGAGTTTGATGGTCCTTAGGTCTAGGTTTACAGGTCGTTGGCTTTTCACGGCTTTTTTCACACTGAAGAGCCCCTAGCAAGCAGGGCAAAGTTGTTGGTAAGTGTACTGGTCAGGTACCCACCATTCAGAGAGCACGACACCCATATGAGCGGACCTGGGAAGGTCCTTGGGAGTCGGCTGCCGAGTATAGACAGTTAGGCTGCTCATGACAACGTGATGGGCTCGCCCAAAGAGCGCATTGCCTTCTGCCTGCAAAAGGCGTAAACGCGCTGGAAATCCCTGAAAAAACAAGGCTTGGGCAGTGTTTCAAGCAGCCTTTAGGCAAATTGACATATGAATTTATCCCTCTATAGTGGTGCGGGCCCTGCGTGGGGGGTCTGTCAGATGATTTCAAGCATTAATAGGAGGCCACATGGCTGACAAAAAAGCGCAGTTGATCATCGAGGGCAATGCCCCCGTCGACCTGCCGATTTTAACCGGCACCGTGGGTCCAGATGTCATCGACGTCCGCGGGTTGGGGGCATCAGGCCATTTCACCTTCGACCCAGGTTTCATGGCGACCGCCTCGTGCGAATCCAAGATCACCTACATCGACGGTGACAAAGGCGTACTGCTGCACCGCGGCTACCCGATCGAGCAATTGGCAGAAAAATCCGACTATCTGGAAACCTGCTATCTGCTGCTCAACGGCGAACTGCCGAACGAAGAGCAGAAAGCCAAGTTCGTCAGCAACGTCAAGAACCACACCATGGTTCATGAACAGCTGAAAACCTTCTTCAACGGTTTCCGCCGCGACGCCCACCCCATGGCAGTCATGTGCGGTGTGGTCGGTGCACTGTCGGCGTTCTATCACGACTCGCTCGACATCAATAACCCGCAGCACCGAGAAATTTCCGCGGTGCGCCTGGTCGCCAAGATGCCGACCCTGGCCGCGATGGTCTACAAGTACTCCATGGGCCAGCCCATGATGTACCCGCGCAATGACCTGACCTACGCTGAAAACTTCCTGCACATGATGTTCAACACCCCGTGCGAGATCAAACCGATCAGCCCGGTGTTGGCCAAGGCCATGGACCGCATCTTCATCCTCCATGCCGATCACGAGCAGAACGCCTCGACCTCGACCGTGCGCCTGGCCGGTTCCTCCGGTGCCAACCCGTTCGCCTGTATCGCTGCCGGCATCGCCGCGCTGTGGGGCCCGGCACACGGTGGCGCCAACGAAGCCGTACTGACCATGCTCGATGAAATTGGCGATGTGTCGAACATCGACACCTACATCGCCAAGGCCAAGGACAAGAACGATCCGTTCAAGCTCATGGGCTTCGGTCACCGCGTGTACAAGAACCGTGACCCACGCGCCACCGTGATGAAGCAGACCTGCGATGAAGTCCTGGCCGAACTCGGCATCAAGAACGACCCGCAGCTGCAACTGGCCATGCGCCTGGAAGAGATCGCGCTGACCGATCCGTACTTCATCGAGCGCTCGCTGTACCCGAACGTCGACTTCTACTCGGGGATCATCCTCAAGGCGATCGGCATTCCAACCAGCATGTTCACCGTGATCTTCGCCTTGGCCCGTACTGTTGGCTGGATCTCGCACTGGAAAGAAATGCTCTCCAGCCCGTACAAGATTGGCCGTCCGCGCCAGCTGTACACCGGCGAGCCGCAGCGCGACATCATCGAGCTGCAAGCGCGCAAGTAAACCACCGGGCGCGCACTCACGGGTGCGCGCCAGGGATTTACGGGCACAAAAAATCCGGAACCTGGCGAGGGTTCCGGATTTTTTATGCCTGCTATACCGCTTCAGCGCTGCTCGACACGCTCACGCAGGTGCTTGAGCGTATTGAACGGGGCATCGACCACGAACTTGTTCGCCAGCCACGACGGCACGCTACCACCCGGTTCGGTGTGCACTTGATAGGTCACCCACGTGTTGTCGCCTTGGGGCACCAGCTTCCAGAAGCCCTCAACCTTGGTCACACGTACGAAGCCCTTTTCTTCAGGGAGATACGCGGGGTCTTCTTCGATCTTCCGGGTGATGCTGCCATCGGCCCCGGTGGAGGTGGTGATTCGCAGGACCGAATCGCGCGGCGTGACCATGACCGGGGTATTGAACTGGGTGTAGGTCCAGGTCAGGTCGCCTTCGTGCTTGAGCAGCTTCTGCGATTTGCATTCATGGATCCAGGCGCAGGCACCTGCGACATCTTCCTGCACCGCAGCCACCTTGGCCAGCGGCGCCTTGATCAGGGTTTCGCCCTTGTAGGCCTTGTACTTGGAGCCGGCGACTTCACTGAGCGACACCTTGACCCCCTCCTCGTCCTTGGCCACTTGCCAGTTATCCGCATGAGCCAGGGGCGACAGCAGCGCGCTGACGCCACACAGCAGAGCAATACGCTTGATCGATCTCATCATGTTGTTCCTTGTTGTCGATGATCCACTCGCTTTACGCCGCCGTCATCTGCTCCAGCCAGCCAATGATCCTGATTGCTTCTTCGCGGTCCGTGCCGCACACCTCGACATCAGCCTTGAAGCCGCCACACACCTTGGGCCGCTCAGGCTGGCCAAACAAACCGCACAGATTGACCAGCGACAGATGCAGGCAGCGCACGCCGGCCGGCTTGCCGTCGGGCATACCGGGAATGGCGGAACTGATGGATGGGGCAATGCAGCAGGCACCGCAACCCTCACGGCAATTCATGGACAATCAGGCTCCTGGAAAAAGAACACGGCAAGCATGCCCTCTGGATAGTAGCGGCTCAAACACACGTTTGAAATTGCCGAGCAGCGATTAGGCTCGGTGACCGAGCAGTCAGTTGGCGCCAGGCCAAACACAGCGTCGCGCCTTCACTGGCGGAACTGGAACTCGATGGCTGCGCCTTCGAGGTCGCGCCGGCTTTCATTTCGCAATTGCAGCTGCATTTCATTGCTGATCAGACGCCCATTGAGCTGGAAGGCGTTGTCATTGGTGGTCGGCGTATCGGGGAACATCGCAGGCAACAGCGGGGCCCGCCTGCCCGGCAGGTCCTCGTTGTCGAGATCAGGCTTGTAGTCCATGTTGACGCTCTTGGGCAGGCTCAGATCGAGCCGCTCAGCCTTGGCTGACGCGGCAGCGGCCTTGGCCGCAGCTTTCGACGCACGTTTGCTCGACGCACGCGTCCTGGTCACCGACTGCTTGGCTTTGGCTTTGGCCGTTGCCTTGGGCTTGACTGCCGCCTTGGCCGGCGCCTTCACGGTCGTCGAGTTGTCGGCAACCGGCGCAGGCGCCACAGGCTGCGCCGCACGCACCTCCTGCGCAGCGAAACCGAGCGAGCCGAGACATAGCACCAATGCGATACGACGTAAGAATTCCATGGTCACCCGCGCCATGATAGCAATATGGACATGCTCCACGTTCCCTGGTCCGCTGGCAAGCACCCAGGCTGTCTGGAACACGCGTTGATGCAAAGCGATCCAAGGCTTAAAACGGCATACCCGCGGCTTCCTTGCACAGCTGCTGGGCCAACAGGCCCAAAGTAATGACTGCGCGCTCAGACTCGTTGTTCCAAGGAATGCCGCAGTTGATGCGAATGCAGTGGTTGAACTGCTCGGTGTTGCTGAAGATCAGCCCCGGCGCGATGCTGATGCCCTGCTCGAGCGCACGCACATGCAGCTCCTGGGTATTGACCCGCCCCGGCAGGCTCACCCACAGAATGAAGCCGCCCGTGGGCCGGGTCATCTGCGTGCCTTGCGGGAAATGCTGCTGAACGGCCAGCTGATAAGCGCTGAGGTTCTTGCGGTACTCCTGCCGGATGTAGCGCAGGTGCCGATCGTAGCCGCCGTTCTCCAGATACGCCGCCACCGCCATCTGCGTGACGCTGCAGGCCGAGTGGGTGGTGAATGTCTGCAAGCGCTGCACCTCCTCTTGGTAGCGCCCGGGGATCATCCAGCCCACCCGCACGCCCGGTGACAATGTCTTGGAGAAGCTCGAACAATAGATCACCCGGTCGAGCCGATCGAAGGCCTTGAGTGCCTTGGTGCGGCCCTGCTCGAACATCAATTCCCCGTAGATGTCGTCCTCGACGATCTGGATGTCGAAATCCGAGGCCAGGCGCAGCAACTGCTTCTGGCGCTCTTGCGGAATGGTGCCGCCCAGGGGGTTGCTCAGCCGTGCGGTCAGCACCAGTGCCTTGATGGACCACTGATTGGCCGCCAACTGCAGGGCCTCCAGGCTGATGCCGGTGGACGGATCACTGGGAATCTCGATGACCTTCAGGCCCAGCAAGTCGGCCAACTGCAACAGCCCGTAATAGGTCGGCGACTCGGCGGCGATCAGGTCGCCAGGCCGGGTCAGCACGCGCAGGGCCATCTGCAAGGCGTCCACACAGCCATGGGTCACCACCACCTCGCGCGGATCGACCAGCACGCCGGCATCGCGCATACGGATGGCGATCTGCCGGCGCAGCGGCTCGAACCCCGGGCTGAACATGTAGCTGAAGGCACGCGGGCTGTGAAAGCGCGTGACCTTGGCCAACTGCTGGTGCAGCGCCCGCACCGGCAGGTAATCGACGTTAGGCACCGCCGCCCCGAAGGCATACACGCCATCGCGGCGTGCCTCGGCCAGGACCTGCTGAATGATGCTCGCCCGGGTGACCAGCCCCGGACGCTCGACCCGAGCGATGTCCGGGGTCTGTGCAGTCAGGGCCGGGGTCTGGTGAACGTAATAGCCCGACTGCGGCCGCGCGCGTATCAACCCCTGGTCTTCCAGGTTGGCGTAGGCCTGCAGCACGGTCGCGTGGCTGACATTGAGCTGAGCGCTCATCTTGCGCACCGACGGCACCCGCTCACCCGGCTGGTAGACACCCCGCCGAATGTCTTCGGCCAACTGCTGGGCGATTCGCTGATAAAGCAAGAGGTTGGTCATGGCAGCAGGCTCTCGGAGCGGGAATGTCATTGTTCTTGTGTGACGTACCAGCGCAATAGAATACCGGAACAGTTACGAAGTGTATGGGAACAGATTCTCGCTTTTCCAGCTGTACAGCGACGTGCAGCGGCTCCATGAGCGCCGTGACGTTCAAGGTCGAGCACCGACTCAACCCGCAAAGTGCCGCCCCCTGACCGTTCGTCGCCCACGACAATGTTTGGCGCGCAAGGCTTCAACCATTTGCCGACAAGGCCGATAGCTGATCTGACAGGTACCGCTCGTGCACCATCCCGCACGGCTCCTCCCTTTAAATGGCTAGGTCTCGAAACATGAACCTGAAGTTTCGCCACAAGATTCTCCTGAGCGCCTGCGCAATCGTGGTACTCGCCTTCGCATTGTTCACGCTCTACAACGACTATCTGCAGCGCAACACGATCACCCAGAACCTGGACAGCTCCATGCGCCAATCCGGCGCGCTCACCGCCAGCAGCGTGCAGAACTGGATGAGCGGGCGCATTCTGGTCCTGGAAAACCTGGCCCAGGACATCGCCCAGCAAGGCGTCGGCGACACACTGCCTGGCCTGGTCGACCAGCCCTCCTACACGCGCAATTTCCTCTTCACCTACTTCGGCCAGGCGGCCAACGGCGTGTTCACCCAGCGCCCGGATGTGCAGATGCCGGCGGACTACGACCCGCGCAAGCGCCCGTGGTACAGCACTGGCGCGCAGGCCGGCCAGACCGTGTTGACCCCGCCCTACCAGGCTGCCGTCGGCGGCATGGTGGTGACCATCACCACACCCGTGAAGGCCAAGAGCAACGGCGAGCTGCTGGGCGTGGTCGGCGGCGATCTGACCCTCGACACGCTGGTTGAAATCATCAACTCGGTCGACTTCGGCGGCATCGGCCACGCGTTCCTGGTCGACCGCGAAGGCCAGGTCATCGTCAGCCCGGACAAGTCCCTGGTGATGAAAAACCTCAAAGACATCTATGGCCACTCGTTCAACCTGAACAGCGACCTGCAGCACGCCACCCTCGACGGCAGCGAGCGCTTGATCTCCTTCGCGCCGGTCAATGGCCTGCCCTCGGCGCAGTGGTACATCGGTCTGTCGATCGACAAGGAAAAAGCTTACGCCGCCCTGAGCAAGTTCCGCACTTCTGCAATCATCGCCATGTTGGTTGCGGTGGCCGCCATCGTTGCCCTCCTGGGCGTGCTGATCCCGGTTCTGATGCGTCCGCTGACGGTAATGGGCCGCGCCATGCGCGACATCGCCGATGGCGAGGGCGATCTGACCCGCCGCCTGGAAGTGCAGCAACAAGACGAGTTCGGTGAGGTGGCCGTGGCCTTCAACCGCTTCGTCGAGCGTATCCACAACTCGATCAGCGAGGTGGCCTCGGCCACGCGCCAGGTGCATGACCTCTCCGAGCAGGTGGTCAGTTCCTCGAACGCCTCGATCACCGGTTCCGAAGAGCAGAGCATGCGCACCAACAGTGTGGCCGCCGCGATCAACGAGCTGGGCGCTGCCACCCAGGAAATCGCGCGCAACGCCGCCGACGCCTCGCAACACGCCAGTGGTGCCAGCGAGCAGGCCAACGGTGGCCGTCAGGTGGTTGAAGAGGCCATCGGCGCGATGACCAGCCTGTCGGTGAAAATCAGCGAGTCGTGCCAGCAGATCGAAGTGCTCAACGCCAGCACCGATGAAATCGGCAAGATTCTCGATGTCATCAAGGGTATCTCCCAGCAGACCAACCTGCTGGCGCTCAATGCCGCCATCGAGGCGGCGCGTGCGGGTGAGGCCGGCCGCGGCTTCGCCGTGGTGGCCGACGAGGTGCGCAACCTGGCGCACCGCACCCAGGAATCGGCGGAAGAAATCCACCGCATGATCACCAGCCTGCAGGTGGGTTCGCGTGAGGCGGTGCACACCATGCACGCCAGCCAGGTGTCGAGCGAACAGACCGTGCAGGTGGCCAACCAGGCGGGCGAACGCCTGGCCAGCGTCACCTCGCGCATCGGCGAAATCGATGGCATGAACCAGTCGGTGGCCACTGCGACCGAGGAGCAGACAGCGGTGGTCGAGAGCCTCAACGTCGACATCACCCAGATCAACGCGCTCAACCAGCAAGGCGTGGAAAACCTCAACCAGACCCTGCGCCATTGCGATGCATTGAGCCAGCAGGCAGGTCGACTCAAGCACCTGGTCGGCAGCTTCCGCATCTGAACCAGCGCCGGGGCTGGCCATCCGCCCCGGCCCTACACACGGGCCCTTGCCACCAGGGCCCGCTTGCAACGCCAGGCCGCCAGCAAGCCGTTGAATGCGCCCCCGTGTTTCCCCAACACGACCCCTCAAGCGCCAGTGCCCTCCTGCCTCGCCTAACCGAATCCCATAAGAACGCCGCCGGTTATAACCTCATAACCAAGAAGTCTATTTGGCAAAAAAAAAATCTATATGCTGCATCCATCCGATAACGGGCACAGTTGGGCGGTCGAGTAACGTATGGATGTAGGTTCTTTCGGTTTCACCATTGCAGGCTTGATCGTAGGTTTCATCGTCGGCATGACCGGCGTTGGCGGTGGTTCTCTGATGACGCCGATCCTCCTGTGGTTTGGCATCAATCCGGCTACCGCTGTCGGTACCGACTTGCTCTATGCCGCCATCACCAAGGCCAGCGGCGTCTGGGTACACGGGCGCAACAAGAACATCGACTGGAAGATTACCGGCTGGCTGAGCCTGGGCAGCGTGCCCGCGGCGGCCTTGACGCTGTGGTTCCTCAGCACGCTGCACGCCGACACTTCAGCGCTCAATGCGGTGATCAAGCAGGGCCTGGCGGTGGTGCTGATCCTTACCGCGTTCGCCATCTTGTTCAAATCACGCCTACAGGCGTTCGCCAGCCGTCACGCGGGCGATCACTATCATCTGAGCGAGCGCACGCTGAACCTGCTGACCGTGGGCACCGGTGTGGTCCTGGGCGTCATGGTCACCCTGACCTCGATCGGCGCAGGCGCCCTGGGCACCGTTGCGCTGTTCCTGCTCTACCCGTTCCTGGTCACCCGCCGCCTGGTGGGCACCGAGATCGCCCATGCCGTACCGCTGACCCTGGTGGCAGGCCTGGGCCATGCCAGCATGGGCAACATGGACTGGTCGCTGCTGGGCTACTTGCTGCTCGGCTCGTTGCCAGGCATCTACCTGGGCAGCCACCTGACCGGGCGGATTTCTGACGCCGTACTGCGCCCGTGCCTGGCGGCGATGTTGCTGCTGATCGGCTGTAAGCTGGCGTTCTGACCGCCCGCCCCGCGCTGAATCTCTCTGTGCGCCAGGACGATGACCCTCGCCTGGCGCGCAATTGACCCACCCTGAGCAGCACCGACACCCTGCCCCACAATCATTCCCCATGGCGCTCTGCGACACACTCAGCCCATCGATGAGCGGGTCACCTCGGCCTGGCTGCAAGCCCGCCAATACCCGCTGAACCACTCGACAGCCCCGCTACGCCCATCGGCAAGCGAAAACCTGGAAAACAATTGAAAATCGTTTTGTACACAAAACATTGACTAACGTTTGTCAGATTTCAGCCGACACACAGTGGATAGCAACAGGCCAGCACGCCGCCTGGCCCTTCGTCCACTGATCGGATGGCGCCTAACAATGAATATAAAAAACAAGCTGATGCTCGCCTTTGTCCTCGTCGCGCTGATCCCGGTGAGCCTTGTGGCCGTGATTTCAGTGCTGAATATCCGCAATCAGGCCATCGACCAGTTCATCGACGGCAGCACCCGGGAAATCCGTCAGATCGACGGCAACATGCGCCAGTTCTTCGATGCCACTACGCAAAACGTCGAACAAATGGCCGCAGACCCCGTCTACACCTCGGTCACCCACCTCAAGGATTACCGCAGCGCCGATGCGGCGAACCAGCCAATGCCGGCCGCCGCACAACAGGTGATCGACCAGTTCGCTCGCTATGGCGCCACCCACCCTGCCGCGGCGATCATTTCCATCGGCCTGGAAGACGGCAGCTACGCCAAGTGGCCCGATGACCCCAAGCTGGCCAGCTACGACCCCACCGCCCGCCCCTGGTACAAGGCCGCCATGGCCAGCCCCGGCAAGACCGTGCGCACCGCGGCCTACTACTACGACAAGGATGACGTTGCCCTGGTCGGCACCGCGCGCACCCTGAACGATGCCAGCGGCAAGGCCAAGGGCGTGTACGTGGTCAGTGTGTCGTTGAAGAACCTCAGCGAGCTGGTCAAGAGCATCAAGCTTGGCGACAGCGGCTATGTGATGCTGATCGAAGACGGCGTGGTGCTGGTCGACCCACGCGATGCCGCGCACAACTTCAAGCCGCTCAACAGCCTGGGCGAACCCTATGCGCAGTTGGCTGCCATCGAGCAAGGCTCGACCGAGGTGACCCTCGACGGCGTGCGCTACATGGCCAACGTCTGGACCTCGCCTGGTCTGGGCTGGCGCTTCGTCGGCCTGATCGAGGCCAGTGAAGTGATGAGCGCCGCGACCCGCATGAGCTGGCTGATCCTCGGTATCGTGGTCGCCCTGGCGGTGCTGTTCGCCGGGCTCGCTGCGGCCTTCGCCAGGGTCATCGTTCGGCCCATCGGCCAAGTCAGCACGGGCCTGCAGTCGATCGCCGCCGGCGAAGGCGACCTGCGCCACGACCTGAAAGTCCAGGGCAAGGACGAAACCGCCGAGCTGGCCGGCTGGTTCAACCAGTTCCTCGCCGCCATTCGTCAGCTGATCCAGCGCATCGGCGCCGCCTCCGGCAACCTGCATGAGGCGTCGAAGGTCAACAGCACCCTGGCCGACAACATGAACGACGCCGCCGGGCGCCAACGTGAGGCGGTCGAGCTGGTGTCCACGGCCTTCAACGAAATGGTCGCCACGGCCAACGAGGTGGCTCGTTCGTGCAGCCATGCCGCGACCTCCGCCGACAATGGCCACCACCGCGTGGCCGAGGGCAAGCAGCAAGTAGAAGTCACTACCGACAGCATCAATCGTCTGGAGGTGCGCCTGAGCGAGTCGGCCCAGGCCATGCTGGCGCTTGAAGAAGGCAGCCGCAGCATCAACCAGATCCTCGGCACCATACGCGCCATCGCCGAGCAGACCAACCTGCTGGCCCTGAACGCCGCCATCGAGGCCGCCCGCGCCGGTGACCAGGGCCGAGGTTTTGCCGTGGTGGCCGATGAAGTGCGGGCGCTGGCCAAGCGCACCTCCGACTCCACCACCGAAATCGACCAGCTGCTCAACTCGCTGGCCAGCAAGACCCATCAGGTCTCGGAGAAGATGGACAGCTGCCTGACCCTATCGCGTGACAGCGTCACCTCCATCGAGCGCACCCGCGACAGTTTCGAGGGCATTCAACTGTCGGTGAACGAGATCCGCGACCAGAACCTGCAGATTTCCGCTGCCGCCGAGGAGCAGCACAGCGTGGCCGAAGAGATCAACCGGCATATCCAGCAAATCTATGACGAAGCGCAGCAGGTCGAGCGCCTGGCGCACACCGCGCAGCTGGATTCGGGCAAGCTCTCGCAGCTGTCCGATGAGCTCAATGGGCTGGTGGGGCGTTTCAAGTCCTGATGGCAGCGTTAACCGAGAACCAGCCGGGGCCGCTCACGCGTATGCCCCTGCCCACGCCTCGCTGCATGTAGGCGCGAGCTTGCTCGCGATGGACGTCAACGATGACGCGAGCGCCTGACACAGTGCGGCGCTTGGGCATTTCTCGCGAGCGAGCTCGCTCACAGGTTGCTGCGAGCAATCCAATCTGAACTACGTCCCACTGTAGGCGCGAGCGTGCTCGCGATGGACGTCAATGATGACGCGATTGCCTGGCACAGCGCGGCGCCTGGGCATTTTTCGCGAGCGAGCCCGCTCTACAGGTTGCTGCCGGCAGTCCATACAGATTGCCGGGTAATCCATGGACGCTGCATCACTGGAGCAGAGCGCCAGGCCGCGTTGGCGCCCCCCTGTGCTCAGAAAGTCCGCAGCCCTCGCTTCACGCACCTCACGCTTGCAACGCCCTCATCACCAAGGGATCGAGCTGTTTGGCCGCCTCGCCCTGGGCTTTTTCGTCGAGCTGCTTGAGCATGGCCGGCGTCCAGAAGCTGTGCAGGTGTTGGCGCAAGCCCTGCACGGCCACTTGCCGGTCGGGCTCGCTTTCAAAGTAGTGGGCGATGTGATTGGCCATCTTGACCAGGTTGTCGTTGTCCTTCATCGGCGTACCTCGGCGTTCTCGGTTGCGTCACGTTGGCGCCGCTCCTTGAGCAGGCGGCGTTGTTCATCACTGAAGCTCTGATAGCGTTTCTGCCACTCCGAAGGGTGGAAGACCTTGGCCACTTCCACGGCCGTGACCTTGTATTCCGGGCAGTTGGTGGCCCAGTCAGAGTTGTCGGTGGTGATCACGTTGGCCCCGGATTCGGGGAAGTGGAAAGTGGTATAGACCACGCCTGGAGCGACCCGCTGGGTGACCCGCGCGCGCAGCACGGTCTGCCCGGAGCGGCTGCCGATGCCTACCCAATCGCCATCGTTGATGCCACGGCTCTCGGCGTCGCTGGGGTGGATTTCCAGACGGTCCTCGGCGTGCCAGGCGTTGTTGCCGGTGCGCCGGGTCTGTGCGCCCACGTTGTACTGGCTGAGGATGCGCCCGGTGGTCAGCAGCAGCGGGTAGCGGCTGTTGACCTTCTCGTCGGTCGGCACATAGCCGGTGAGCATGAAGCGCCCCTGGCCGCGCACGAACTGGTCGATGTGCATGGTCGGCGTGCCATCTGGCGCGTTGTCGTTGCACGGCCACTGCAGGCTGCCGTGGCGCTCGAGTTCGGCATAGCTGACGCGATGGAAGCTCGGCGTCAGGCGGGCGATCTCGTCCATGATCTCGGAGGGGTGGCGGTAGTCCATCTTGTAGCCCAAGGCATTGGCCAGGGCGACGGTGCCTTCCCAGTCGGCCTTGCCCGCCATCGGCTCCATCACCTTGCGCACCCGCGAAATACGCCGCTCGGCGTTGGTGAACGTGCCGTCTTTTTCCAGGAACGAGCAGCCCGGCAGGAACACGTGGGCGAACTTGGCGGTTTCGTTGAGGAAGATGTCCTGCACGATCACGCATTCCATGGCAGTCAGCGCGGCAGTCACGTGCTGGGTGTTCGGGTCGCTCTGGGCAATGTCTTCGCCCTGGCAATACAGCGCCTTGAAGCTGCCATCGAGCGCTGCTTCGAACATGTTGGGAATGCGCAGGCCCGGGTCAGGCTGCAGGGTCACGCCCCAGGCCTGCTCGAACTCGGCGCGCACGCCCTCGTTGGAAATGTGTCGGTAGCCCGGCAACTCGTGGGGGAACGAGCCCATGTCGCACGAGCCCTGCACGTTGTTCTGCCCGCGCAGCGGGTTCACCCCGACCCCTTCGCGACCGATGTTGCCGGTGGCCATGGCCAGGTTGGCGATGCCCATCACGGCGGTACTGCCCTGGCTGTGCTCGGTAACGCCCAGGCCGTAGTAGATCGCAGCATTGCCGCCAGTGGCGTACAAGCGTGCGGCGGCGCGAATCTGTTCTGGCGGCACGCCGCATACCGGGCCGAGCAGCTCGGGCGCATGCTCAGGCAAGCTGACGAAGTCGCGCCAGCGGCCAAAGGCTTCACCCTCGCAGCGGGCATCGACGAAGGCCTGGTCAAGCAGCCCTTCGGTGACGATGACGTGGGCCAAGGTGTTGAGCATGGCCACGTTGGTGCCGGGGCGCAGTTGCAGGTGCAATTCGGCGCGGGCGTGCGGCGAGTCGACCAGATCGATGCGCCGCGGGTCGATGACGATCAGCCGCGCACCTTGGCGCAAGCGCCGTTTCAACTGGGAGCCGAACACGGGGTGGGCATCGGTGGGGTTGGCGCCGATGACCAGAATCACATCGGCCTTCATCACCGAGTCAAAACTCTGTGTGCCGGCCGATTCGCCCAGGGTCTGCTTCAAGCCATAGCCGGTCGGCGAGTGGCAGACCCGGGCGCAGGTGTCGACGTTGTTGTTGCCGAACGCAGTGCGTACCAGCTTCTGCACCAGATAGGCTTCTTCGTTGGTGCAGCGGCTGGAGGTGATACCGCCAATCGAGTCACGCCCGTACTTGAGCTGGATGCGCCGCAGCTCGCTGGCCGCGTAGGTCACCGCCTCGTCCCAGCTGACTTCCTGCCAGGGGTCGTCCAGGCTTTTGCGGATCATCGGCTTGGTGATGCGGTCGGGGTGGGTGGCATAGCCCCAGGCAAAGCGGCCCTTGACGCAGGCGTGGCCGTGGTTGGCGCCGCCCTGCTTGTCCGGCACCATGCGCACCAGCTGGTCGCCTTTCATTTCTGCGCGGAACGAGCAGCCCACGCCGCAATAGGCGCAGGTGGTGATCACGGCGCGTTCTGGCTGGCCGAGCTGCACCAGGCTCTTCTCGGTGAGTGTGGCAGTCGGGCAGGCCTGCACACAGGCGCCGCATGACACGCACTCGGAGGTAAGGAAATCATCGCCGCCGGCAGCCGAGACCCGCGACGCGAAGCCGCGGCCGGTGATGGTCAGGGCGAAGGTGCCTTGAATGTCTTCACAGGCCCGCACGCAGCGGCTGCAGACGATGCACTTGCTTGGCTCGTAGTCGAAGTACGGATTGGACACGTCCTTGGCATCACTCAGGTGGTTTTCACCCGCGTAGCCGTAACGCACCTCGCGCAGGCCGACTTGCCCCGCCACGGTCTGCAGTTCGCAATTGCCGTTGGCCGAACAGGTCAGGCAGTCGAGCGGGTGGTCGGAGATGTACAGCTCCATGACGTTGCGGCGCAGGTCGGCCAGGCGCGGGGTCTGGGTGCGCACGACCATGCCCTCGACGACGGGTGTGGTGCAGGAGGCTGGGTAACCGCGCATGCCGTCGACTTCGACCATGCACATACGGCACGAACCGAAGGCTTCCAGGCTGTCGGTGGCGCACAGCTTGGGGATGGTGGTGCCCATCAGGGCGGCGGCGCGCATCACTGAGGTGCCGGCCGGTACGCTGATGCTGCGGCCGTCGATGAGCAGGCTGACCTGCACCTCGGCGATGCGTGCCGGCGTGCCGAGGTCGACGTCACTGGCTGGATCGAAATAGTTGATCATTGCACAGCCTCCTGAGGGGCCAGACCGAAGTCGGCGGGGAAGTGCTTGAGGGCGCTGGCGACCGGGTAGGCGGTCATGCCGCCCATCGCGCACAGCGAGCCGTATTGCAGGGTGTCGCACAGGTCGCGCAGCAGGTTGGCCTGATCTTCGCGATAGGCCGCGTCGGTGCTGGCGATCAGACGGTCGACCACCTCCATGCCGCGCGTTGAGCCGATCCGGCACGGCGTGCATTTGCCGCACGACTCTTCGGCGCAGAACTCCAGGGCGAAGCGGGCCATGCCGGCCAGGTTCAGGGTGTCGTCGGCGACCACCACGCCGCCGTGGCCAAGCATCGCGCCAATGGCGGCAAAGGCCTCGTAGTCCAACGGGGTGTCGAACTGCTCGGGCGGCACCCAGGCGCCCAGCGGGCCGCCGATTTGCGCGGCTTTCAACGGTCGGCCACTGGCCGTGCCGCCGCCATAGCCTTCGACCAGTTCGCGCAGGGTCAGGCCGAAGGCGCGCTCGACCAGACCGCCGTGGCGAATGTTGCCCGCCAGCTGGAACGGCAGGGTGCCCATCGAGCGGCCCACACCGAAGTCGCGGTAGAACTGCGCGCCGCGGGCCATGATGATCGGCACCGACGCCAGGGTGAGCACGTTGTGCACCAGCGTCGGCAGGCCGAACAGACCTTCCAGCGCCGGCAGCGGTGGCTTGGCGCGAACGATACCGCGCTTGCCTTCGAGCGATTCCAGCAGTGCGGTTTCTTCCCCACAGATGTAGGCGCCCGCCCCGACCCGGACTTCCAGGTCGAAGGCCACGCCGCTGCCGGTGCTGTCCAGATACCCGGCTTCCCGGGCGAGGATCACCGCCTCATCGAGCGCATGCACAGCGTCCGGGTATTCCGAGCGCACATAGATGTAGCCCTTGCTGGCGCCCACTGCGAGCCCGGCGATGAGCATGCCCTCGATCAACAGGAACGGGTCACCTTCCATCAGCATGCGGTCGGCGAAGGTGCCGGAGTCGCCTTCGTCGGCGTTACACACGATGTACTTCTGCTCGGCGCGCGCTTCACGCACGGTGCGCCACTTGATGCCGGCCGGGAACGCTGCTCCGCCACGGCCGCGCAGACCCGAGTCGAGCACCTGCGCCACCACTGCTTCGGTGGGCATCAGCGCGGCCTTGGACAAGCCCTCGAAGCCGCCGTGGGCGCGGTAGTCATCCAGCGACAGCGGCCGGGTGACGCCGGCGCGGGCGAACAGCAGGCGCTGCTGGGTCTTCAAATAGGGAATTTCTTCGACCAGCCCCAGGGCCAGCGGGTGCTCGGCCATGTTGCCGGCCAGCGCATCGAGCAGGCTGGCGGCATCGCTGGCGCTGACCGGGCCGAAGCCCAGGCGGCCTTGCTCGGTGTCGATTTCGAGCAACGGCTCGAGCCAATACAACCCACGGGAACTGGTGCGCTGAAGGGTCAGCGGCATCTGCCGGCGCTCGGCTTCGCGGCTCAGCGCTTCGGCCAGGGCATCGGCACCGACAGCGCGGGCCAGGGAATCGCAGGGAATGAACAGGTTCATGCCGTCACCTCGCTCAAGCAGCCATCGACCAGCTCGCGCAGGCGCTCGGGGGTCAGACGCGCATGCACCTGACCATCCAGCTCCAGCGCCGGCGAGCAGGCGCAGGCACCCAGGCAGTACACCGGGCGCAAGCTCAGCGACCCGTCAGCCGTGGTGCCGTGGTCATCCACGCCCAACTGGTCGCGCACCTGCGCGGCCAGGGCCTCGGCCCCGCGGCTGCGGCACGATTCGGCCTGGCACAGGCGCAGGGTATGGCGTGCGGGCGGGGTGGTACGGAAGTCATGATAGAAACTGATGACGCCACGCACTTCGGCCAGGCTCAGGTTGAGCGCATGGGCAATGAGCGGGACAGCGTGATCAGGCACATACCCCACACCCTTCTGGATGGCATGCAGGATGGGCAGGAGCGCCCCTGGCGTGTGGCGTTCACGCTCCAGAATGCGGTGGATCAACGGCAGGTGTTGCAGTTCATCAGGCATACAGCAGACCTCGGCAACCCAGGCGCGCCCACCTTCCGATGGCGACGCGCCTAGCGGTGTTCAGCTGCGGCGTCCGGCCCCGTCACGGTCGCGTGGGTCACGGTCACCCTCTTTGCCCAAGGCCGGGCGTCTTGACGCGCCCAGTCCCACGGCATCCTGAAAGCATGGCACTTTTTTGAACTTTTGATTGTTTGGTGGCGACCAGGGTCGCACTGAAAGCGACCAGTGAAGCTACCGATGTCTCAAAACTCTGTAGGAGAACGCCCTACCGCTCGGCAGCACGCTTTTTTTCAAAACGCACATCGCCATCGTCCAGCGTTTGTGTGACCTGCCAGCCCAAGGTGCGGTAGAAGCCACTGGCGCGACTGGCTTGGGCGGTCTCCAGCCAGATCACGGCATGGTCGGCGAACAGGCTGGCTTCAGCTTGCGCCATCAGCGCCCTGCCGATACCGCGACCTTCAAACCCGGGTAACACGAACGCGGCAAACACACAGGCGTCTTCGCCATCGACCATGGAGAAGCCCACTGGCGCGCCGTCCACTTCGGCGATCCAGGCGCACGGGCTATGGTTGATCGCTTCGGCGATGGTCCCGGGGGTAATGCCCAGCTCGGCCAGCTGCTCAAGGTCGAGAGCGTTTTCGGTGACGCAGGTGCGGATAGTGAACAGCGCTGGAATGTCGCTGAGGGTCGCGGGCCGAATCGAGGTGGTCATCAGGCGGTGCCTCCTGCAGTGGCCTAGGTCCATCTGCTAATAGAAATCGTAATAGAACGCCCATTCCCCTGTTCTGGCGTTTTTCCAGAACAGCAAACTGCCGCTGTCGACCACGTTGAGGTTGATCTTGGCATCGGACGATACCTGGAACACGAACTCAAACCCGTCCGGCGGCTCGACGCCAGCCTGGCAGAACGACGGGAAGCCGCCGAACTTGTGCTCGTAGCAGTGGGTGGTGATGTCGTAATAACTGTTGATATCGCCGCTGCGCATCAGCGCGAGCACTTCGCGTTCCAGCTCCAGCGGCACGCCGCCGCCATCCCACAGCGGGCAGTCGCGCTCGACGAAGTGGGATTTCAGCGCAAAGGCTTTGAGCGGCGAAGCGGCCACCGCCAGGTCCTTGCGCACCAGGGTGTCGTGCTTGCCGTACTCGCGGATCAGCCAGTTGGCACCCATGGGTTCAAAGGGTTCGGGAAATCGGCGCGACATGAACAGCGTGAGCACGCGCACACCTTCAAGCTGCGGGTGGGCAGGGATCAGCGTGGGCAGGTGGAACTGGCCAATGGGCAGCATCGGTTCACCGGCGGCGTCCAGCGGCAGCGCTTGGTCGGGAGCGAACAGAAACACCCGGCCCAGCCAGCTTTCGTCATCGGTGTCGGTAGGACGAAAGCCGCCAGCGACCAGGCGCGTGGCGGGCCGGCCAAGGCGCTGCTTGAGAAGGTCGAGGTCCATGGCAAAGGCTTCCAGGGCGAAGTGGCCGCTCAGGGTGCCTCGCCCATCTGCGCATTGCAACGCCCTGGGCTCAGTACGAAAAACCTCGATACTCGCCCATGCTGCGTTGAAAACGCCCTCGGAATGCTCATGTACTCCAGTACACTCCGCTTCCTCGGCCGTTTTCGCCTTGCCTGGCCTTCGTCTCGAGGCTTTTCGTACAGAACCTAAGCCGCCATTCAGGACACCTTGGGCTGCCCGTCCGACGCCGTCACGCCGCCGTCCACCGGCAGGTTCACACCATTGACGAAGCTGGCATCGTCGCTGGCCAGGAACGCGATCACCGCCGCCACTTCGCTGGGCAGCGCTTCGCGTTGCAGGGGAATGCGCTCGTTGAATTTGTCGCGAATCGACTGCTCCCAGCCCCAGGTCATCGCCGTGCGGGTCAGGCTTGGGCACACGGCATTGGCGCGCACGCCCTGGGCGCCGTGGTCCAGCGCCAGGGCGCGGGTGTAGTTGACCACCGCGCCTTTGCTGGCGCAGTAGAACGCTGCGCCCCAGTCGCCCCCCAGGCCCGACACCGAGGCAGTGCTGACGATATTGCCGCGCCGCTCGAGCAGGTGCGGCAGGGCCAGCTTGCTGCAGAAGATCACCCCGTCGATGTTCACCGAAGCAATCTTGCGCCAGTCGGCTTCGGTGGTTTCAAGGGTGGTGCCAGGGATGTGCACCCCGGCATTGTTGACCAGCACATCCAGCCCGCCGAAGCGCTCGACGGTGGCGTCGATCATCTGCTGCACCGAGGCCAGGCTCGACACATCCACCTGCACGGCCAGCACCCGCTCGGCGGGCAGCTCAGCGGCCACGGCCTGGGCTTTTTCCAGGTTCCAGTCAGCCAGCACCACCCGGGCGCCCTCTTCGGCAAAGCGCCGCGCGGTGGCCTCGCCAATGCCTGCGGCGGCGCCGGTGACCAGCACTACTTTTTCGTGGAATCGATGCATCGCGGTATCCCTCTGCGGATCAAACAGGACGGCGCCAGCACTGCGGCGCCGTGTCGGATTACTGGTGCAAGGCCTTGCCGCTGGCGGCCAGTACCGCCTCGTGCATGGCTTCGCTCAAGGTCGGGTGGGCAAACACCACCTGGCTCAAGCTCTGCTCGGTGGCTTCCAGCGCCTGGGCTATGCCCAAGCCCTGTATCTGTTCGGTCACTTCCGGCCCGACCATGTGCGCGCCGAGCAGCTCGCCGCTGTCGGCATCGAAGATGGTCTTCACGAAACCGCCCGCCTCGCCCATGGCCAAGGCTTTGCCATTGGCTTGATAGTCGAAGCGGCCGATGTTCAAACGCCGCCCGCTGGCTTTGGCAGCGGCCTCGGTCAGGCCGAGGCTGGCGACCTGTGGCCGGGCGTAGGTGCAGCCCGGGATGAAGGCTTTGTCCAGCGGATGCACACCCTCCACGCCCGCGAGTTTTTCCACGCACAGCACCCCTTCGTGGCTGGCCTTGTGCGCCAGGCATGGCGCGCCGGCGACATCGCCAATGGCGTACAGGCCGGCGACGTTGGTGCGGCACCACGGGTCGGTCTTGATGAAGCCGCGCTCGATCTCCACCCCCAGCGCTTCCAGGCCGAGGTCTTCGCTGTTGGCTTGAATGCCCGCGGCCAGCAACACCCGCTCGACACCAATCTGCTCTTCGCGGCCATCGGCCAGGCGCACGCTGCACTGCGCCTGCTCGGCGTCACTGCGCACCGCGCTGACGCTGGCCTGGGTCAGCACGCGAATACCGCGCCGCTCGAACTCGCGCTGCACCAGGCTGGCCACCTCGCGGTCTTCGGCGGGCAGGATCTGCCCAGCCACTTCGACCAGGGTCACGGCGCAGCCGAGGTCGTGGTACAGGCTGGCGAACTCCACCCCGATTGCCCCGGAGCCCACGACCAGCAGCGACGCCGGCACCTGTTGCGGCACCAGCGCCTCGAAGTAGCTCCAGATGCGCTCGCCGTCCGGCACGATGGCCGGCAGCGGACGCGGCCGGGCGCCGGTGGCGAGGATGATGTGCTTGGCCTGCAGCGCGCGCTCGCCCTCTGCCGAGGTGACACTGACGCACCCCTTGGCCGTGAGCCGAGCGCGGCCGTCGAACACCGTGATGCCGTTTTTCTTCAACAGATACGCGATGCCACCGGTGAGGGTCTGCGACACCTCGCGGCTGTGGGCGACCAGCGTGCCGATATCGAATTCTACCTGCCCGACGCTGAAGCCGAAGGTGCCCGCCTGCTGCAGGGTGTGCGCCACCTCGGCGCCCCTGAGCATGGCCTTGGTGGGGATGCAGCCCCAGTTCAGGCAGATGCCGCCCAGGTGCTGTTTTTCCACCAGTGCCGTGCGCAGGCCCAATTGCGCGGCCCGAATCGCCGCCACATAACCGCCCGGGCCACCGCCAATGATCAGTACATCGAATGCCTCGTTCATGGCAGCCTCCTAGACCAGCATCAAGGTGGGGTTTTCCACCAGGCGCTTGAGGGCCTTGAGGAAGGTGGCCCCCAACGCGCCGTCAATGACCCGGTGATCGCACGACAGGCTCACGCTCATCTGCATGCGTACGGCAGGCTGGCCGTCGTGCACCACGACCCGCTGCTCGCCCGCACCAATGGCCAGAATCGCGCCTTGAGGCGGGTTGATGATGGCGTCGAACTGGCGCACGCCGAGCATCCCCAGGTTGGAGAGGCTGAAGGTGCCGCCCTGGAATTGCTCCGGCTTCAAGGTGCCGGCCTTGGCCTGGGTGGCCAGGGTGAGCATTTCGGCCGACACCTCGGCCAACCGCTTGCGGTTGGCCTGGCGGATGATCGGGGTGATCAAACCGCCCTCCAGGGCGACCGCCACGGCGATGTCGGCGTCCTGATAGCGCCGGACTTCCTGGCGCTCGGCGTCGTACTGCACATTCACGCCCGGCACCTGCACCAAGGCCTGGGCGCAGGCCTTGATCAGCAGGTCATTGACCGAGAGCTTGACCGCCGGCACCGAGGCGTTGATTTCAGCGCGCAGGGCCAGCAGGCGCTCCAGGTCGAGGTCGGCATGCAGGCGGAAATGCGGGGCCTCGCGCTTGGAGGCCTGCAAACGTGCGGCAATGGCCTTGCGCATGCCGCTCATGGGCAAGGTTGCAAAGGCGTCCGCGCCAGCCTGGGGTGCGGCCTGGCGGGTGGCAGCGTCGCTCGCCGGCAGCGCGGCAAGGCTACGCTGCTGCTCCACATCGGCCCGGCACACCCGGCCGCGGCTGCCAGTGGCACGGCAATCGTGCAGGTTGATGTGCCATTGCTGAGCCAGGCGCCGCGCCAGCGGGGTGGCGGCGACCTGACTGTCGTCGGCTCGCGACGGTGCTGCCTGAGTGGCCTTCTGTGCGGGCGAGCGGCTGGCGACCTGGCCACCGGCTGCGCGGATAGCGGCTTCGATGTCGGCCACGCTGACGCGGCCTTCGCGGCCTGAACCGGGCACATGGCCGAGGTCCAGACCCAGTTCTGCAGCCAGTTTCAGTGCATGGGGGGTAGCGAAGGTATCGGCTGCAGTGGTCCCGAGCAGGGCTGGCGGCACCTGCCAGGTGCCAGTCGGGTGCGCACTGGCATTGCCGGTCTCGACGCTACCGGCCTGCGCCGCGCTGCTAGACGCCTGGGGCGTCTGGGCGGGGTTGGCCGAGCCCTGCCGGGCCTGTCCGGCAGTGCCAACACCGGCAGCGGAGCCCCCGCCACTGGCGGCCTGCACCGCGGCATCGGCGGCTGAGGCCGGCGCTGCTGCGCCGCGCTGGGCCAGATAGGCATCGATCTGCGCCTCACTGACCGACGCCTCGGCCACCACGCCAAGCACGCCGCCCACCGCAATGGTCTCGCCCGGCTGCGCCACCTTTCGCCGCAGCACCCCGGCGAACGGCGCCTGCAACACGTTGGCGATCTTGCTGGTCTCGATCTCGCACACCTCCTGCTGCTCAGCGAAGGTGTCGCCCTCCTCGATCAGCCAGCTGGTCAGCGTGCCCTCCTCCATCGACAGGCCCCATTTGGGCACCTCGATTGCGCGAATGTCACTCATGTTCAGCCCTCCATCACGGTGCGAACGGCGGCTTCGATGCGGTCCACACTGGGAATCCAGGCCTGCTCGAGCACCGGTGAGAACGGCACAGGCGTATGCGGCGGGGTGACCATGATGATCGGCGCCTTGAGCCGGTAGAAGGCCTGGGAGGCGATCAGCGCGGCGATGTCATGGGCGAAGCCCATGCGCGCTGCCGACTCGTCGACGATCACCACCCGGCCCGTGGAGGCGACCGATTCGAGAATCCCGTCTTCATCGAGCGGCGACACGGTCCGCGGGTCGACCACCTCCACCGAAATGCCTTCTGCGGCCAGTTTGTCGGCCACTTCGTTGGCCTTGTGCACCATCGCCGCCAGGGCAATGATCGTCACGTCGGTGCCGTGGCGGGTGTAGTTGGCCACGCCAAACGGGATGGTGTAGGCGTGTTCGGGTACCTCGCCCTTGAGGTCGTAGAGAATCTTGTGCTCGCAGAACACCACCGGGTCATCGTCGCGGATGGCCTGGATCAGCAGGCCCTTCACATCGTAGGGGTTGGACGGCACTACCACTTTGAGCCCCGGCGTGGTGGCGAAGATGTTGTAGGGCGATTGCGAGTGCTGGGCGGCAGCGGAGAAGCCAGCGCCGATCATGCCGCGAATCACCAGCGGCGCCTTGGCCTTGCCGCCGAACATGTAGCGGAATTTCGCCGCTTGGTTGTAGAGCATGTCGTGGCAGACGCCGAAAAAGTCCATGAACATCAGCTCGGCCACCGGGCGCAGGCCGGTCACGGCAGCGCCGGCGGCCATGCCGATGATCGCCGATTCGGTGATCGGCGTGTCGATCACCCGCGAGGAGCCGAACTGGGTCCACAGGCCCTTGGTCACCCCCAGCACGCCGCCAAAGGCTTCACCTTTACTGCCGACTTCAGCGGTGCCCGCCTGGCCGCCGCAGACGTCTTCACCGATCACCACCACGCGGGGATCAAGTTGCATTTCCTGGGCCAAGGCTTCCTTGACCGCTTCACGATAGGTACGCATTGCCATGGTGCAGCTCCTCAGTAGGCGACGTAGACGTCTGTCAGCAGTTGGTCTACCGAGGGGTACTCGGCGGCGCGGGCCTTGCTCACGGCATCATCGACCTGGGCCTGCACCTCATCGTCGATGGCCTGCAACGCCTCTGCACTGAGCTGGCCGGCGACACGCTCGATGAAGATCTGCAACGGGTCATGCTCCTTGCGCAGGCGTTCCACCTCACCGTCAGCGCGGTAGAGCATCGGGTCGCCTTCAAAATGGCCATGCCAGCGATGGGCCACGGCCTCGATGGCGCTTGGCCCCTCGCCGTTGCGGGCGCGCTCGACGGCGACCGCCACCGCCTCGTACACGGCGAAGAAGTCCGTGCCATCGACCTTCACCGCCGGCATCCCGAAGCCCGCTGCGCGGCCAGCGATGTCGCGGCCGCCGACCGCGTAGTCATGCCCGGTGGCTTCGCCGAAGCCGTTGTTCTCGAACACGAACACCGCAGGCAGCTTGAGCACCACGGCCATGTTCATGGCCTCGAACACCAGGCCCTGGTTGGAGCCGCCGTCGCCAGTGAACGACACCGCCACGTTGCGCGTACCGAGGGTTTTCGCCGTCAGCGCTGCGCCGATGGCCAGGGGCGGGGCGCCACCGACAATCGCGTTGGCGCCGAGCATGCCTTTGCTGAGGTCGGCGATGTGCATCGAGCCGCCCTTGCCGCGGCACAGGCCGGAGGCCTTGCCGAAGATTTCCGCCATCATGCCGTGCAAGTCGCAGCCCTTGGCGATGCAGTGGCCGTGGCCGCGGTGGGTAGAGCCGATGTAGTCGGCGTCGGTGAGGTTTTCGCACACGCCGACGGCGATGGCTTCCTCGCCGCTGTACAGGTGGATGAAACCGGGGATGTCCCCGGTGGTGTTTTCCTGGTGCAAGCGCTCCTCGAACACGCGGATTTCCCGCATCTTGCGATAGGCCTGGAGCAGTTGTGCCTTGCTGAGTGACATGCTTCGCCCTCATCTGTGTTGTTGTAGGAAGGGATCGCTGACCTGAGTCAGGCGACCGACGACAGCGTGGCGCTACGGTAGGAAACTCTGCCCGCGGCCATAACCACCCGGATGGGGGGGCGGCAAAGCCCCCCCACGCGGATTACCCTTGCCAAACGCGTGTCTACAACAACAATGATCGCCACTCGACCGCACCAGGATGACCGTCCATGGATCACCTGATACCTCCCGCTGCTGCGGCCTATGGCCACGGCGCCTATAGCCTGGGCCACGGCCTGCCGCTGATCGGTACCAAGCTCGGCCCGCCGCGCGCAGCCGGCACGCAACTGCTGCGCACCCGCCTGCTCGACGCCCTCGATGGGCTGCACACGCGCACCGTGGCGCTGGTGTGCGGCGGTGCCGGATTCGGCAAGACCACCCTGCTCAGCCAGTGGCGCCAGCGCCTGCTCGATCAAGGCCACGCTGTGGCCTGGTTGAGCCTGGACGAGCAGGACGACAGCCCGGACTACTTTCGCCGCTACCTGCTGGCGGCGCTGGGCAGCGTCGAGCCGAGCCTGAACGAGGCGTGTGAGCCCTTGTCAATCGGCGCCGCCGGCTTTATCCGCAGCCTGATCAACCAGCTCGATTCGCGCCAGGCGCCGCTGTACCTGGTGCTGGACGACGCGCACCTGGTCAGCCATGCGCTGATCGAGCACGACCTGCTCGACCTGGTGTTGCATGCCCCCGCCTGCCTGCGCCTGGCCATCGGCAGTCGCACCGCCACGCACTTGCCCCTGAGCCGTCTGCGCGCCCGCCAGCAGCTGGTGGAGATCGACGCCAACCAACTGCGTTTCACCCTCGATGAGGCCGAGGGCTACTTTGCCCGCGCCACCGAGCTGCACCTGGACGCCGCCGAGCTGCAACACCTGCTGCGCCTGACCGAAGGTTGGATCACCGGCATGCAGATGGCGTGTTTGTCGACGCCCGTCGCGGCCGATCCGACCGGCCGCTGGGCGCACCTGGAGCGCGGCTCGCGGGTGATCGGCAGCTACCTGCAGGATGTGGTGCTGGCGCCACTGCCGGCCGAGGTGCAGCGCTTTCTGGTGCAAACCTCGGTGCTCAACCGCTTCACCGCCGCGTTGTGCAACGCCGTGACCGGACGCGAGGACGGCGAGCGCATGCTGGCCTTCATCGAGCGGCACAACCTGTTCATTTCCTGCCTCGATGCTCAGGGCCAGTGGTTGCGCTACCACGCGCTGTTCGCCGAAACCTTGCAACAACGGCTGCACGCCAGCGATGTCGATGTCGCATCGCTGCATCAACGCGCCAGCAACTGGCTGGCCGCCCACCAGCACTGGGCCGAGGCCATCCGCCATGCCCTGGCCGCCGGGCAATTGGCCAATAGCACCGCGTGTGCCGACAAAGGCGCGCAGTCCCTGGCTGAAGAAGGCGATGTCGACACCCTGGTGCGCTGGCTGCACAACTTGCCGGCCAGCGCCCAGTTGCCACTGGACGAGCAACGCATCGACCTGCAACTGAACCTGAGCTGGGCCCTGGCCCATCGCTTTCGCTTTGCCGAGTCGCGCCAGTTGCTCGTCGACCTGCACCTGTTGCTGGCACAACCCGGCGTGAGCCCGCGCCTGCTGATCAAGCGCCAAGTGATCTGCGCCATCAACGAATCGTTCGCTGAACACATCAATCACGGCCTGGCCCAGGTCGAGCCGCTGCTGGCGCAGATTCCCTGCGGCGACCGTTGGGTCGATGGGCTGGTGTGCAACATCCTCAGCTACGGCTATCTGGTGCGCGGGCGCTACCTCGATGCGCAAGCCGTGCAGCGCCACATGCCCTGCCCGAGCACCCCGGCCGAGAACCTGTTCGTGAGCGTCTATCGGGCGTTCATCCTGGGCCTGAGCCAGGTGCGCCAGGCAGATCTGGCCGGCGGCGAACACCACTATCGTCAGGCCCTGGCCCATGCCGAACAGCTGACCGGCGCGCAGTCCAGTGGCAGTGCCACCCTCACCGCCCTGCTGGCCGAGCTCTGGTACGAGCGCGGCGACTGGCCAGCCCTGACCCGCGAGCTGCAACCACGCCTGCCGCAGATCGATGCCATCGCGCCGCTGGACGCGCTGTTCAGCGCCTACCGCGCCCTCGCCCGCAGCGCCGTGCAGGCCGGTGATCCCAGCCAGGCCATGCGCTGGCTGGAACATGCCCAGCAACTGGCCACTTCGCGCCGCTGGCCGCGCCTGCAAGGGCTGCTACTGGCTGAGCAGGTGCGTGTGCAGGTGTTGGCGAACGCGCTCGGCACCGCGCGGCAGTGGTGTCAGCAGTTGGCGCGATTGCGCGCTGAACACCAGGCCGATCCGCACCTGTGCCGCGTGCTTGAACGGTGTCTACGCAGCAGCCAGGCCTGGCTGCTGGCGGGGAGCGCAGACTACCTGGAGGCCGCTCAGCTGTGGGCCATGCAGGTGGCCGATGACGAGCGTGACGGCCAGCCACTCGAAGGCCTGCGCGCCCGTGCGCACTGGGCCTGCACCTTATGGAACGCCGGGCACACCCGGCATGCGGCAGAGGTCATGGTGCCGGTGTTGGAGGTGGGTCAGGGGCAAGGCTTGCAGCAGACCCTGCTGGATGCAGGGCCTTGCCTGACGCCGTTGCTGGAGGCCTGCGCCGCGCTCAAACCTTCACTCCAGCCCTACACGCAGCACGTGCTGCGCACCGGTCCGGGTGGCGAGCCTAGCGTGGCGCTGAGCCTCAGCGAACGGGAACGCCAGACATTGCACCTGGTGGCGCGCGGGCAGTCGAACAAGGAGATTGCCCGCAGCCTGGATATTTCCAGCGAGACGGTAAAGTGGCACTTGAAGAATCTGTATGCAAAATTGCAAGTGACCAGTCGGATACAGGCCATGCACCGCGCGCGGGCGCTGAGTTTGCTGGATTGAGCGGGATGAGCAGGCTTTTGCCCGACCGCTGGACCGATTGCGACGCGAAGCACGGCATGACATCGACGTGACGTCATCGCTGAACGTGCGGATCAAAGGCGGGCGTCTGGCTGCCGCGCACGGCTATCTACCCCCCTCGGGGCAACGTAGACTGCCTCGGCGGCATCGCGTTGTCCGAGCGGACCTACCCCGACGCGTGACACCGCTCACCTGAAGACTTCACTTACTGGGAACACCTATGAGCCTTACCGAACAGTTGGACACCTTACGTATCGCCAAGGACCTGCGCCTACCCATCGAGCGACTGATGCGCGCACTGGACGATGCTGCAGACGCCAACGAGGTTGCTCAAGAGGCGCAAATCCAGATCGAGTTCGTGCAGGCCATGGAGGCCGCGAAGAAAATTCGCGGCCCGCAGGTCGAGGCGCTTTACATCCTCTTCGACGATGCTGTGCAGGCGCGACTCAAGGCCTAGCGCGTAAAGCGCCGGCCGATGGCCTGCCTGACCAAGCGCTGGTCATGGTGCGCATCCGCAGCGCATACACACGGCTCAGGCGACCGGCGCACGCCTAAGCCGCAACACGCGGCGAACCCAGACGGCCCGCGCACCACTGGCGGGCATCTCAGTCGCCCTTGACCGCCTCCAGCAACACCTTGGCCGCCAACTTGCCCAGGTTATTCCCGGCCAACGGACTGTCACCCGACAGCAACTTGCGATCCTGTAGCGTCGCCCCGGAAATGTCCTTGTTCACGATCTCCATGCCCAAGGCCTGCAAGCGCTCGCCAAACTTCCAGGTCAGGTGCCCAGGCATGTAGCCGATGTCCGGCGTCTGCGCATCCATCGTGTCTGGGAAGGCGCACAGCTTGTAACCTTTGAACGGGAAGCTGTCGCGGTCCTTGCCCAGCCCTGCCGCCAGCAACGCCGCGGGCCCATGGCACAGGGAAATGACGAACTTGTCGTGCGCCACGGCCCAGTCCAGCACGCCCTTGACCTCGGTACTGTCTGGCAAGCCGATCAGCGCACCATGGCCCCCGGGAATGAACACGCCGAGGTAGTCGGAGCCGTCGCCCAGCGCCTGTTCCAGCACCTCGCTGAGTTTCAGCGGCTGCTTGAACTGGTCGCGGTATTTGGCATAGAAACCCTTCACCTCGGCGTCTTCGCCGGGCATTGCCCAGAACTCGAACTTCACCGGATTGCCAGACACCGTCGCCACGTCGATGGCGAATCCGGCCTTGTCCAAGTGATACATCGGCAGCAGCGTTTCCACGGGGTGGTTACCGGTGGAGAACATCGTGCCGTTGTCTGTCAGCAAGTAGCGCTCGTCGGCGCCGATCATCAGCACCTTCCAGCGGCCGCCGGTATAGGGCGACGGATAGTCGGCGCCGCCGAGGTCGGATTTGGCTGAAGTGAACTGGCTGAGGGAGTACGGCGAGGGGAAGAAGGCGTTGTCTTCGGCAAGGTCGGGGGTGGGGCGTTTGTCGTCGCTGTGCGAGGTGCTCATGCGGTTCTCCAAGGCGAAGGACGGGATCGGGGGCAGGCATGGATCAGCAATGCGTCCCCGGCAGCCTGGTTTGACCGGGTGCACGCGGCAGCCGTTCCCGCTGCGCATCGATCCAGTGGCGCCGCCCACACACTGTGCGGCGTTTGGAAAAAGACCGGTGGCCGAGGATGATGCCCGTACGTGTTGCGCTAGACGCCTGTTCAGACCGCTGCATCAGCACACGGTCGTTATCGGTACGGTCGTCCGCCCCCTGCATCCACCACAGATTCGCCACGCTTAGGAGACGTCATGAAAGGAAGCTGCGCATGCGGCGCCACGGGCTATGAAATCGACCACCTCGACTCGCCCATCGTGCACTGCCACTGCACAACGTGCCGCAAGACCCACGCGGCGGCCTACGTCTCCACGGCAGGCGTGCGAAGAGCGCACTTTCGATGGCGCCATGGACACACAGCCTTGCGCGCCTACGAGTCCTCGCCCGGCAAGCTGCGGCATTTCTGCGGCCAGTGCGGTTCGCACCTGGTCGCCGAGCGCGTGGGTGTCGACCTGTTGATCGTGCGTGTCGCCACGCTGGACGATGCACCCGCCGCCACACCCGACAGCCACATCTGGACCGAGCACGATGTGCCGTGGCTTGAGGGTCAGGGCCTGCCGCGCTACCGGCAATGGCAACCGGGCCGATAGATGCCTGGTCAGCCCTCTCAGCGCCAGCGCTTGGCAGCGACCGTCAACTTATCAACAGCTGGCTCGCATGGTGTTGCGAGGGCTGTCGTGCAAAAATCCTGCTTGCACGTGAACCCACATTGAAGAAACACGCAGTCATGTCGCATGACAGATCGCTGCTCAGGACAGCTGAACCCATGGCCAAGATCATTGACGACAGCTGGACCAAAGCGGTCGTGATATCAACAATTTTTAGCAGCGCAATTGGCTCACTGTTAATTTTGATTTATCTCTATTGGGGAAAAATAGACTCGATCGAACGCGATATCACATCATTCCTCTTCAGCTATATACTTGTCACTTCAGTCAGCGTTACGGGTACTCTCGTAGGCTCTTTGGTCGTAGGCGTCCCTGTGGCGATGCTTTCAAGAAGACTGCACCCTGCCGCTTCCTTCAAGGGCAGCCTGCTTATTGTGGGCACTGCGCTTTTCATCTGGCTAGCCGTGCTGGCATGGCCTGTCAGGGGCCTGTTCGAAATCCATTACTCAGATATCTTGCTTTTAACTCCTTATACTTTCTGCTCAGCAGTCGCATTCGCCTATATGGTTTACTGGAATAAATGTATATGACGCGAACAAGGTTAAGGCCACAAGATTTATTCGAGTTCCCTGTTTACGGCATTACGTTCCAACTACCCAGATTCATCGCTCCGAAACAAAACAGATGGCGCGGCATCGCCCAGCGCTACCGCTCACCTACCGCCACAACTGATCCATACGCGTGGTATACGCCTCGCTCATCAGCTCGCGACGCATCGATACTCCGACGTTCAGATCAGAAGCTCATACTCGGAAATCCGTTTGACGATTTCAGGTAGCCGCTGCTTGAGCAGCGTATCCAGCAACTCCCGTGCGCAATACGTTGGATGCTTCAACGCTGCGCGCTGCCTTCGAACCGCCTCAAGCACCGCAGCTTGATCAAGATCCCAGATATCGGACAGAAAAACATCCGGGTGTAGCGCTTCCACCTCGAAGCCCTTCAAGATGTCCGCCGGAAAATCTTTGAGGTTGTAGGTAACGATTACCGAAGCCCCACACTTGATGGCAGCTGCGAGGACATGCCTATCGTCCTCATCTGGAAGTTCCAAGCCCTGCACCAGTGGCTCGTACTCACAGACCAACGAGTCAGGGATGGCTTGATTCATGAAGGCGACAGTGCGCTCAAGTTGTCCTGCGCCTACATCAGGTCGGTTCTTCAATACGTTCCGGGTCCACTCAGCATGAATCTGCACCGACCAACGCGCGCGGTACGCGCCGGTCAACGCCAGATGCATCAACAAATCACGCAGAGGGGCTGGATAAAGCACGCAGGCGTCATAAATGACCGTAAACGGGGAATGCCGCATCAGTACCCCATTCCCAACGCCTGAGCCTGAGCCGCCAACGCGGCCATCGCAGCCTGACTGGTGCTGTCGCGGTCGTTTTTGTAGGCCATGAGGTCGGTGAACTTGATACGCCGATGGCTGCCCGTTTTGGTGTGGGCAATGAGCCCCTCGTCCAGCAACTTGACCAGATGAGGACGCGAGACATTGAGAAGGTCTGCCCCCTCCTGAGTTGTCAACTCTGCATGGATAGGCACCACTTTCACGGTATTGCCCAACGCCAGTTCGCTCAGTATGTCGCCCAGCAGACGCAGGGCGAATGTCGGCAACTCGACGATCTGCCGCTGCTGAACGTCGTCGACCAGCTCGATACGCTGGGTTTCCGACTCTGTGGACAGGAATGCTGCGATCTGGCGACTGGACTCAATTGCCGCAGCAATGGCTCTTTCGTCAGGAAGATGCGTTCTTTTTGAATCGATGATGTTCATGGATAGCCTCCACGGGCTGATGAATAGGTTGGGCATTGATACGCAGATTCACCGATTGTTATCCGAAACAAACGAAACAGCAATATTCGAAACAGTCGAAATACCTTTATCTGCATTATTCTTCCAACCGAGCCACCTGCATGGCCGTCGTCCTGGCGCCGCCACCCAGCGCCCAGCGCTACCGCTCACCTACCCGCCACAACTGATCCATCCGCGTCGTATACGCCGCACTCATCAGCTCGCGGCGCATCGCCCAATCCGCCACGTGCGGCACGCCGCCACTGCGCAGGACCTCGCGGCCATAGCGCGCATTCACCTGATCGAGCACGGCCATCAGCTGGTTGCTCCTGGCCGACTGCGACGGCGCGAACAGATCGTCGCTGAACTGCCCCGCCGGGCACAGATCCAGCAGCAGCACCTCGGCCTTGCTGTAGCGATAGCCGGGGCGATACAACCGGGCCAGCGCCTCGGTGGCAGCACGTGTGAGCAGCAGCGTGTCATTGGTGGGGTACGGCAGCTCGACCAGTGCGGCTTGCGCGTGGTGCCGCTCGTTGGGGTTGAAGATGCCCGTGCGGATGCTCACCCGCAGGCGCTTGCACCAGGAGCCCTGGGCGCGCAACTTTTGCGCCGCGCGCCCGGTGTAGCTGGCGACGGCTTCGCGGATGGGCGCGAGCTGCTCCAGGCGCATGCCGAACATGCGACTGCAGCAGATTTCCTGCTTCGGCGCGCTGGCGTCATCGAGGTCCAGGCAGGACAGCCCGCCCAGCTCGCGCGCGGTCTTCTCCACCACCACGCTGAACTGCTGGCGCAACAGGCGCGGGTCGGCGATGGACAGGTCTTTTGCGGTAACGATGCCCAGCGCCTGCAAGTGTGCAGTCATGCGTTTGCCGATGCCCCAGACGTGTGCCACATCGGTATTGCGCAAGGTCCATTCGCGCTTGACCGGATCGGCAAAATCCAGCACCCCGCCCGTGCGCGCCTGCCATTGCTTGGCGGTGTAGTTGGCCAGTTTGGCGAGGGTCTTGGTGCTGCCGATGCCGACCCCGACCGGGATGCCGGTGCAGCGCAGCACTTTGTCGCGGATGGCCATGCCTAGCGTGGTCAGGTCACCCGGTACGCCAGTGAGGTCAGCGAAGCACTCGTCGATCGAGTACACCTCGCAGGCCGGTACCATGGCCTCGATCAAGGCCATTACCCGCTCGCTCATGTCGCCGTACAGCGCGTAATTGGACGAGAACGCGACGATCCCATGGCGCTGCAAACGCTCACGCGCCTTGAAATACGGCTCGCCCATTTTCACGAACGGCTTGGCGTCGTAGGAGCGGGCAATGATGCAGCCATCGTTGTTGCTCAGCACCACGATGGGCGTGTTGGCGAGGTCTGGCCGGAACACCCGTTCGCAACTGGCGTAGAACGCATTGCAGTCGATCAGGGCAAAAACGCGGTCACGGCTCATGACGGGGTGCGCGTTCAGGCTGGCGAGCGGTGGCTGTGGTGGCGGGGGTATGGCGGTGGGTGCGATGCATGGAAAGGCCTCCTGATGACTGTATGGGCATACAGTTAAAAGTAAGGGTCCGGTCGCGTCAACGCTGTCTGGGAAAATTGCCGACCAACGCGTGGGTAGCCCATGCAATCAGCGGGCGACTCGCGCAGCCTCGGCGCAACGTCCAGCGAACGATCGATGCGCCCCGCAGCTAGGCGTTCAACGCCCGTTTCAATACCTCGAAGATCCTCGCATCACTCGACTGAGCCACGTTGAATCGCAGGAAATCGCCCGCCGTCATGGACTGGCTGAATGCATTGCCAGGTGCGAGCACCACGCCTTCACTCAGACAGGCCTTGGCGAGCGCGGCGGCATCCTGGCCCTGCGCAAGCTTGCACCACACGTACATGCCTGCCTGCGGCGTGATCCAGGGTTCGATACCCAGGGCCTCAAGCTTGGGAAGCGTTTTCTGCATGGCGTCAGCCAACTTGAGGCGGACATTTTCCATGTGCTTTCGATACCCGCCGCCCGTCATCGCGTGATAGATGATGTCCGCCGCCAGGCGTCCTCCCCCGAACGTCGTGGCGATCTTCAGATCAACCAGGCCCTCGATCCACTCACTTCGTGCGGCGATGTAACCGCATCGAATCGACGCGGAAATGGTTTTGGAAAAGCTGCCTATCTGAATCACCCGCGCAAGGCCATCGAACGCAGACAGGCGTGGCGCAGGGGTGTTTTCGAAATCCGCGAAGATGTCGTCTTCGACGATGATCAGGTTGGAGGTGTCGGCGAGCTTCAGCAGCGTGTGCGCGGTCATGGGCGACAGCGTTGCGCCGGTGGGGTTATGGATGCCGGCGTTGGTTATATAGAGCCGAGGAGCGTGTTCGCGTAGCGCCGCACCGAATGCCTCGGTGTCCGGGCCTGTGCGCGTGTAAGGGACGCCGACGACAGTCACCCGATGCGCCTTGAGCAGTGCATGGAAGTTGAAATAACACGGGTCATCGACGAGAACGGTGTCTCCCGGTTGCAGCAGGAAACGGCAGATCAGGTCGATGGCATGGGTGCCGGATTCAGTGAGCATCACCTGTTCGGCTGACGCCTGGATGCCGATGCCGGCCAGTCGTCGCGACAAGAACTGCCTGAGCAGCGGATGGCCAAGGGGTGAGGCATATTCAGTCAGGGTCGGTGTTTCGGCGCGCGCAACGATTCGCAGTGCCTTACGCATGCCAGCTTCGTACATCCAGGCTGCAGGTAGCCAGCCGCAGCCGGGTTTCAACACGTCGCCAGGCGCTTGCAACGACAAGCGCGAGATCCACAGGGGGTCGACGTTGCGGTCGAGCCTGGGCTCAAGCTCGGTCAACACCAACGGCGCCACCGGCCCTGCCACGTAGAAGCCGGCGCCAGGCCGCGAGCTGAGCGTGCCCTCGGCCACCAACCGCTCATAGGCTTCCAGTACCGTTGAAACCGAGACCTGCATGGCCGTGGCCATGGCCCTGACCGACGGAATTCTCGCACCTGGTGTGTAGGTTCGAGACGCTATCCGGGCCTGGATTTCGCTCATCACGGCGTGAGTTCGCGTGGCGTTGCGGGTCATCGCACCCTCGACTGTATTGAGTTTAAAGGCATAACAGTTCGGTTGAATTGTGCGGGATTGTACATGGCCCGCATGCACCCGTCAGTGATCTACTCGCCCCCACTTCTCGAGGAATCACCGATGGAAAAAACGACCCGTGGCTGGGTGAACGGCTTCGTGGGTGTCGCTATCTTTGCGGGCTCGCTACCCGCAACGCGGGTCGCCGTAACGGCGTTCGAACCCACCTTTCTGACCTGCGCCCGCGCAACGATTGCCGCCTTGCTGGGCGCGCTCTTTCTGCTCGTGTTGCGCCAGCCTCGGCCCAGCCGCACTGACCTGTCGTCACTGGCAATCACTGCAGTGGGGGTTGTCATCGGTTTTCCGTTACTGACCGCCCTGGCCCTGCAACATGTCACCTCTGCGCATTCGATCGTGTTTGTCGGGTTGCTGCCCCTGTGCACCGCAGGCTTTGCCGTGATGCGGGGCGGCGAGCGACCTCGGCCACTGTTCTGGCTGTTCTCGTCGATCGGTGCCGGGCTGGTCGTCGGCTATGCATTGATGAACGCGGGAGAGGCCTCGGCGCTGGGCGATCTGCTGATGATGGCTGCGGTGGTTGTGTGTGGATTGGGGTATGCGGAGGGCGCGCGTCTGTCGCGGACCTTGGGCGGTTGGCAGGTCATCAGTTGGGCGTTGGTGGTGGCATTGCCGCTCATGCTGCCGCTGACCATCACGTCTTTCCCTGCGCTCGACACCCTCGCCAAGGTCAGCGCCCCCGCGTGGCTCAGCCTTGGCTACGTGTCGCTGTTCAGCATGTTGCTCGGGTTCGTGTTCTGGTACCGCGGGCTCGTGCAGGGCGGCATTGCGGCGGTGGGCCAACTGCAACTGCTTCAGCCCTTCATGGGGCTTGGGCTGGCCGCACTGCTGTTGCACGAGCAGGTCAGCGGGATGATGCTGCTGGTGACGCTGGGCGCGGTCATGTGTGTGGCCGGGGCCAAGCGCCATGCCCGGTAGATCAAGCGCAGGCACCGAGGAGATTGTTCGGCTCAGGCGTAGCTTGGCAATGACCTGAGCACCACAGAGATCGGCGCCTGCCGCTGCCGCGCACACCGCTCACCCGCTGTGGTCACGCACGCTGTAGCGCACAACCCCCCAGATCACCAGGTCATCGCCCTCGCCCACCGTGCGCGGGGCAAACGCCGGGTTTTCCGAGAGCAGGCTCAGCTCGCTGCCGCGCCGGTGCAGGCGCTTGCACACCGGCTCGCAGTTGATGGCGGCGATCACGATATCGCCGTGCTCGGCTTCACGGTCGCGGTCGACGATCAGCAAGTCGCCGGAGTAGATACCGGCGCCGCACATGCTGTCGCCCTCGACCTTGACCAGGTACACGTGCGGCGCCCGCAAGCTGAACAGCTCGTCGAGCGAGATGGGCCGTTCCATGTGGTCGGCGGCAGGCGACGGAAAGCCGGCCGGGATATGGAAGGCATACACGGGCATGCGCAGGGGCCCGCCCGTCGGTGGGCCGAGAAAGATGATGGTCATGACGCGAATTCCAGCGGAAACTGTATATGTATACAGTTAACGTCGAACGTGGCCGCGCCGTCAATCTGCCGCAGCGCCCAGCCGACCAACGCACGAGGTGACGCATGTGTGGCCGCTACTCACTTTACGAAAGCATGGACTTCTACCTGCGCCAGCTGGCCCTGGACAAGGTGGTGATCAATGGCTATGACGACGAGCGCATCAACCGCTACAACGTCGCACCGCGCAGCCGGGTCGAACTGATCCGGCCCGTGCAGGGCGGACTGAGCATCGACCGGGTGACCTGGGGCTGGGCGCCGCACTGGGCCAATGGCAAGGGCCCGGTGCCGATCAACGCGCGTGGCGAAACGGTGCTCAGCGGGCGCTTCTTCAAGTCATTGTGGCCCCACGGCCGCGTTCTGGCGCCAGCCAATGGCTGGTTCGAGTGGGTCGCCGACCCGGCTGGAGGCAAGGGCAAGCAGGCGTACTACATTCGTGCGGCCAACGATGAGCCGCTGTTCTTTGCCGCGTTGGCGCAGGTCTCGAACGACCCTGAGCAGCGCAAGCGGGATGGCTTCGTGATCCTCACCGGTGCGGCAGACGAAGGGCTGCTCGATGTGCACGACCGCAAGCCGCTGGTGCTCACGCCGACCCTGGCGCGCGAGTGGCTGGACCCGGCCACCCCCGCGCACCGGGCAGAAATGATCGTGCGCGAGGGGTGCCGGCGAGCGACGGACTTCACCTGGCACCCTGTGGGTAGCGCGGTGGGGAATGTGCGCAATGAGGGGGCGGCACTGATTCAACGGGTCGCGCTGAAGGGCGAGCCCTCGCAGGGCCAGCAAACAGTCAACACGCCGGGCCGCACTAGTGGGTGACGAAAGTCTGCTAGGTTCTGTACGAAAAACCTCGATACTCGCCCATGCTGCGTTGAAAACGCCCTCGGAATGCTCATGTACTCCAGTACACTCCGCTTCCTCGGCCGTTTTCGCCTTGCCTGGCCTTCGTCTCGAGGCTTTTCGTACAGAACCTAGCGATAGACAAGGCTCACACAGACCACAACGGTCAGCACGACCATCAGCAGGCAGAGGCACTTTGTCCATGACGCCTGATCACGGCTGGCCCGTTCCAGCTCGAGGATGCGCCGCGTATCCGACGTGATCTGCAACGACGCAGTGGCAACGTCATTGTCGGTGGAAAAGCGATCCCCGTACGCGGCAATGATGCTGCCGCCCGCCCCAGCGGCCGAAAGGTTGAACATGACGCTCAGCACCTCCAAGGTAGCGCTTGCCACCTCGCCCAGACCCGCATCGTGGAACACCACTGTGCTCCACACCGGTACGAACGCCCCAAAACCGATGATGGTCAAACCTTTGGCAATCCTCGACGCTCTCATCTCGATCAGCAGGTAGAGCACCACCGTGGCAGACGCGGTCATCGCCACCATGCCCGCAATGGGATAACCGTAGAGCCTCAATCCTCCCGTACCTGCGACCAGGCAGCCAAAGCTGAGGATCAGCAGACTCAAGCCCAGCGCCGTGAACATCTTTCTTGGGGCAGTCATTGCCATTTCTTCCTATCGAATCACGCAAGGTTGGCTCAACCTGCCCGATCAGGCAGGAGCACTCGCGCCACCATGCGCGGCGCTGATTCATGGAGACGCCCGTATGGAGGGTGGGTCACATGGCAGAGGGGGCACCTTGCTGCTGAACGCTGATCGTCGAACAGATCAGCTTGCCGTCGCCTTGCGATATTGGCGCGGCGTAAACCCCGTCAACTGCTTGAACTGCCGGCTGAACGCACTGTGATCGGTGTACCCGCAGCGCAGCGCCACCTCGGTGATCGGCACGTCCGAATGCAGCAGCCGGTGGGCCTGCTCCAGCCGCGCCTTGTGAATCATCTGCCGCGGCGTGAGGTGGAAGACACGCTTGCAGTAGCGCTCCAGCTGGGCCACCGAAATGCCGGCGATGCGGGTCAGCTCGCCCATACTGATGGGCTGGTGAAAATGCAGGCGGATGTGCTCGTCCACCGCCGCCAGGCGCTGGTACGCCGGGTGGGTGTGGGCGGCGCCCTGCAGGTCGACCGAGATGCCCACCAGGCCGATGATGTCCCCGCTCTGGTTGTACAGCGGGCGCTTGTGGGTCAGGCACCAGCCGGGTTCGCGGCTGCCGTACAGGTGCAGTTCCAGTTGATCTTCCAGCACCAGCCCTTCCTTGAGCACACGCCGGTCCTGCTCGGTATAGCCGGGGCCCAGTTGTGCCGGAAACACCTCGGCGCTGGTCTTGCCGAGCAACGGTTGCAGGCGCTTGAGCCCGCAACGCTGCACCAGCGTGGTGTTGGCCAGCACATAGCGCGCCGCTGAATCCTTGATGAAGATCGCGGCATTGGGGATGGCGTCGAGGATCGGCAGCAGCAGCGAGACCCCGGCGAGCAACGCTTCGAGGTTGGCCGGGCGGTATTGCTCCAGGCACGGATAGAGGAGCGCCAGCGGGGTGTGGGTCATCTCTCGAGCCCTTGTGCGATGAGGCCTGGAGCCTAGCGCCGTGGCCTTTGTCGCCGCCACAGCTTTCTGCCGACTGTGCCGATTTCGTCACGGCACCTGCCGAAAACCATCAAGAACCGTCGCCCGGATCGGTTCAGGCTATGCCCCATGTACGCCGCCCACGCCCAACAACAACGCGGCCCATACGCCACACCTCGTGACATCAGACCTGCCTATCCAATAACCAACAAAAAGGCGAACCCATGTCAGGCAAATTCAAGAAACAGTTGTCATTGCTGGACCTCACCTTCATCGGCCTTGGCGCCATCTTCGGCTCGGGCTGGCTGTTCGCCGCCAGCCACGTGTCGGCCATCGCCGGGCCTGCGGGCATCCTGTCGTGGTTCCTCGGCGGCTTTGCCGTGCTGCTCCTGGGCATCGTGTACTGCGAGCTGGGCGCGGCGCTGCCGCGGGCCGGCGGTGTGGTGCGCTACCCGGTCTACTCCCACGGCCCACTGCTGGGCTACCTGATGGGCTTCATCACCCTGATCGCCTTTTCCAGCCTGATCGCCATCGAGGTGGTCGCCTCGCGCCAATACGCAGCGGCCTGGTTTCCGGGGCTGACCAAGACCGGCTCCAGTGACCCCACGGTGCTCGGCTGGCTGGTGCAATTCGCCCTGCTCGGGCTGTTCTTCGTGCTCAATTACCGCAGCGTGAAAACTTTCGCCAAGGCCAACAACCTGGTCAGCGTGTTCAAGTTCATCGTGCCGCTGCTGGTGATCGGTGTGCTGTTCACCTTCTTCAAGCCCGAGAACTTCGAGGTACAGGGCTTTGCCCCGTTCGGCCTCTCGGGTGTGGAAATGGCGGTGTCGGCCGGTGGCGTGATTTTCGCCTACCTGGGCCTGACGCCGATCATTTCGGTGGCCAGCGAAGTGAAGAACCCACAGCGCACCATACCCATCGCGCTGATTCTCTCGGTCTTGTTGTCGACTGCCATCTACTCGCTGCTGCAACTGGCGTTTCTCGGCAGCGTGCCGACTGAAATGCTCACCAACGGCTGGGCTGCCGTGTCCAAGGAGCTGGCCCTGCCCTACCGCGACATCGCCATGGCCCTTGGCGTGGGCTGGTTGGCCTACCTGGTGGTAGCCGACGCGGTGATCTCGCCCAGCGGCTGCGGCAACATCTACATGAACGCCACGCCTCGGGTGATCTATGGCTGGGCGCAGACCGGGACCTTCTTCCGCTACTTCACGCGCATCGACGAGCAGTCCGGCATCCCGCGCCCGGCGCTGTGGCTGACCTTCGGCCTGTCGGTGTTCTGGACCCTGCCGTTCCCGTCGTGGGAAGCGCTGATCAACGTGGTCTCTGCCGCGTTGGTGCTGAGCTACGCAGTGGCCCCGGTCACCGTTGCCGCGCTGCGCCGCAACGCCCCTGACATGCCGCGCCCGTTCCGGGTCAAGGGCATGGGCGTGCTGGGGCCGCTGTCGTTCATCATCGCCGCGCTGATCGTGTACTGGTCGGGCTGGAGCACCGTGTCCTGGCTGCTGGCCCTGCAGATCCTGATGTTCGTGCTGTACCTGTTGTGCGGCCGCTTCGTACCCACCCAGCACCTGTCGCTGGGCCAGCAGGTGCGCTCCTCGGCCTGGCTGATCGGTTTCTACGCCGTGACCATTTTGCTGTCATGGCTGGGCAGCTTCGGCGGCCTGGGGGTGATTGGCCATCCGCTCGACACCGTGGCCGTGGCCGTCTGCGCCCTGGGCATCTACTACTGGGGCGCGGCCACTGGCGTACCGGCACACCTGGTGCAGTTGGAGGGCGAGGATGAAAGCGAAGCCGTCAACGACACCGCCACCGGCCAGCACGGCACTGCCGTCGCTTCCTGACTGACCCGCTGATGGAGAAGCACATGCAGCACGTTCACATCATCGATTCCCACACCGGCGGCGAACCGACCCGCCTGGTGCTCAAAGGCTTCCCGCAGCTGCTGGGCTCAACCCTGGCCGAACAGCGCGACGAGCTGCGCGAGCGGCATGACCACTGGCGCCGCGCCTGCCTGCTGGAGCCGCGCGGCAACGACGTGCTGGTAGGCGCGCTGTACTGCCCGCCCGTGTCGCCCGGCGCCACCTGCGGGGTGATCTTCTTCAACAACGCCGGTTACCTGAACATGTGCGGCCACGGCACGATTGGGCTGATTGCTTCGCTGCGCCACCTGGGCCTGATCGAGCCGGGCATGCACCTGATCGACACCCCGGTCGGCCAGGTCAGCGCCAGGCTGCATGAAAACGGCGAGGTGACGGTCGGCAACGTACCGTCCTACCGCTATCGCCAGCAGGTTGCGGTCAGCCTGCCCGGCCACGGCGTGGTGCACGGGGACGTGGCCTGGGGCGGCAACTGGTTCTTCCTGCTCAGCGAGCATGGCCAACGCCTGGAACTGGACAACCGCGACGCCCTCACCGACTACACCTGGGCATTGCTCAACGCCCTTCAAGCGCAAGGCGTCACCGGGGAAGACGGCGCGCCCATCGACCATGTCGAGCTGTTCGCAGACGACCCCGAGGCCGACAGCCGCAACTTCGTCATGTGCCCCGGCAAGGCCTACGACCGCTCGCCTTGTGGCACCGGCACCAGCGCCAAGCTGGCGTGCCTGGCCGCCGACGGCACGCTGGCCGAGGGCCAGATCTGGTTGCAGGCGAGCATCACCGGCAGCCAGTTCCAGGGCCGTTACGAGCGTGACGGCGAACACATCCGCCCGTTCATTACCGGCCGCGCCTACATGACCGCCGACAGCACCTTGCTGATCGATGAGCAAGACCCCTTCGCCTGGGGCATCTGAGCCCCTTCTTATCGAACCTTGAACACCGCACATCGCCAGGAGCGACCTCAATGAACAACAACCTCTTCAGCGGCACCATGCCGGCCCTCATGACCCCCTGCACCGCCGATCGCACACCGGACTTCGACGCCCTGGTGCGCAAGGGCCGCGAACTGATCGACGCCGGCATGAGCGCGGTGGTGTACTGCGGCTCGATGGGCGACTGGCCGCTGCTCAGCGAAGCCGAGCGCCAGGAAGGTGTGGCCCGGCTGGTGGCTGCCGGCATTCCGACCGTCGTCGGTACAGGGGCGGTGAACAGCCGTGAGGCCGTTGCCCATGCCGCGCATGCCGCCAAGGTCGGCGCGGCCGGCCTGATGGTGATTCCGCGAGTGCTCAGCCGCGGCGCATCCCTGATCGCGCAGAAGCATCACTTCGCGGCGATCCTCGCGGCTGCCCCGAACCTGCCGGCGGTGATCTACAACAGCCCCTACTACGGCTTCGCCACCCGCGCTGACCTGTTCTTCGAGCTGCGCCGCGAATTCCCCAACCTGATCGGTTTCAAGGAGTTCGGCGGCGGCGCCGACCTGCGCTACGCCGCCGAACACATCACCTCCCAGGACGATGCCGTGACGCTGATGGTCGGCGTCGACACCCAGGTGGTGCATGGCTTCGTCAACTGCAACGCCACCGGCGCGATCACCGGCATCGGCAACGCCCTGCCGCGCGAAGTGCTGCAACTGGTCAGCCTGAGCAAGCAAGCGGCCAAGGGCGATGCCCGCGCGCGCCGCCTGGCGCGCGAGCTGGAAGCAGCGCTCGGGGTGTTGTCGTCGTTCGATGAAGGCTGCGACCTGGTGCTGTACTACAAGCACCTGATGGTGCTCAACGGCGACCGCGAATATGCCCTGCACTTCAACGACACCGACGCGCTGACCGACGCCCAGCGCAACTATGCCGAGCAGCAGTACACGCTGTTCCGCAACTGGTACGCCAGTTGGTCAGCCGAGCAGAACCTGGCGTGATGCACCGGGGCTGCGTGGCAGCCCCGCTCCAGCCCGATGCCGGGCAGTCGAGCGAAAGTGATTCACTGTAGGCGCGAGGGGAAGGCCTGGCGCTTGCTCGCGAAAACGCCTAGGCAACGCCTCTACGCTCGATAAGCGCGCCGGCCCTGAGCGCTTGGCGAGCAAGAACCAGGCGCCCACCTCGAGACTGCACCACATCCTTAACTGACTGGCATTACGCCACAGCCCTCTTTCCAAGGAAGCCCCATGACCCTCACAGGCAATCTGCTGATCGGCCAGACCCCGGTCACCGGCACCCGCGACCCCATCCACGCCATCGACCCGGCCACCGGCCAGGCGCTGCAGCCGGCTTACCGCGGCGGTAGCGGCGAACACGTGGCCCAGGCCTGCGCCTTGGCCGATGCGGCATTCGATACCCTGCGCGACACCACACTGGAACACCGCGCGCAGCTGCTTGAAGCGATTGCCGCGCACATCGAAGCACTGGGCGACACCCTGGTCGACCGCGCCGTGGCTGAAAGCGGCCTGCCCAAAGCACGCATTCAGGGCGAACGCGGGCGCACCTGCACGCAGTTGCGCCTGTTTGCCCGCGTGGTGCGGGACGGCGAATGGCTCGACGTGCGCGTCGATCCGGCCCAGCCAGCGCGCCAACCGCTGCCACGCCCCGACCTGCGCCAACGGCAGATCGCCCTGGGGCCGGTGGCGGTGTTCGGTGCCAGCAATTTCCCCCTGGCCTTCTCGGTGGCGGGTGGCGATACCGCCTCGGCACTGGCCGCCGGCTGCCCGGTGGTGGTCAAGGCGCACAGCGCCCACCCCGGCACCAGCGAGCTGGTGGGGCGCGCAGTGATGAGCGCAGTGGACCAGTGTGGCTTGCCGGAAGGTGTGTTCTCGCTGGTGTACGGCGCGGGCAACGAGGTGGGCATTGCGCTGGTCAGCGACCCGCGCATCAAGGCCGTGGGTTTCACCGGTTCGCGCAGCGGCGGGCTGGCATTGTGCAAAGCGGCGCAGGCTCGACCAGAGCCGATTCCCGTGTACGCCGAGATGAGTTCGATCAACCCGGTGTTCTTGTTCGAGCACGCCCTGGAGGCGCGCGCCGAGGCCCTGGCACAAGGTTTCGTCGCCTCGCTCACCCAAGGCGCCGGCCAGTTCTGCACCAACCCCGGTCTGCTGATCGCTCGCCAGAGCCCTGCCCTGCAACGCTTCATCGACGCCGCCAGCGCACAGCTCAAACACGCCGCAGCGCAGACCATGCTGACGCCGGGCATTGCCCGCGCGTATCGCGACGGCATCGACGCCCTGGCCGCCAACGGCAAAGCCACGACGGCTGCCAGCGGCCAGGCTACCCAAAGCGCCCACCAAGGCCAGGCGCAGTTGTTCGTGACCGACGCGCAGGCCTTTCTCACCGATCCGGCGCTGCAAGCCGAGGTGTTCGGCGCCGCGTCACTGATCGTCACCTGCACCAGCGATGCACAGGTCCGCGAAGTGGCTGAGCATCTCGAGGGCCAGCTGACCGCCACCTTGCAGCTGGACGACGCCGACATCGAGGCGGCCCGCGCACTGCTGCCAACGCTGGAGCGCAAAGCCGGCCGCCTCCTGGTCAACGGCTGGCCAACCGGCGTGGAAGTCTGTGACGCCATGGTCCACGGCGGCCCCTTCCCGGCCACCTCCGATGCGCGCACCAGCTCGGTGGGCACAGCGGCGATCCTGCGTTTCCTGCGGCCCGTCTGTTACCAGGACTTCCCCGATGCGCTGCTGCCCCAGGCTCTCCAGCACGGCAACCCGCTGCACCTGCGGCGGCTGCTTGACGGCAAGCGGGAAGGCTGAGCATGGAGCAGACTCGCACGAGCGATATCGTCGTGGTCGGCGCCGGCATCATCGGCGTGGCCTGCGCGCTGCAACTGGCGCGTCAGGGCCGTCAGGTGGTGCTGGTCGATCGCCAGGCGCCGGGGCATGGCGCGTCCTGGGGCAATGCCGGGCACTTGGCCACCGAACAGGTGTTCCCCATCGCCGACCTGTCGATCCTCAAGCGCCTGCCACGCATGCTGCGGGACCCGATGGGGCCACTGCGCCTGGACTGGAAATACCTGCCCCAGGCCCTGCCATGGTTCACCCGCTTGCTGCTCAACCTGCGGCCTGCGCCGTTTCAGCGCAGCATTGCAGGCCTGCGCGCGCTGAATGAGGGAAGCCTGGCGGCCTGGCAGCGGCTGCTTGAGTCAATCGGGCGCAGTGAGCTGTTCCATCAGGACGGCTCGCTGCTGGTGTTCGAGCGTGAGGATTCCCGAGAGGCGATGGCAGGTCTGCGCGTGCGCATGCAGGCGCAGGAGGTGCCGGTAGCGCTGTGGTCTGCCGGCGACGTGCAGGCGGCAGCCCCGCAATTGAATCCTGCGCTGCTGGGCGGTTTGTTCTTCCCCAGCACCGGCCACTTCATCGACCCCTACCGCGTGCTGTGCGAGCTGTTCGCAGCAGCCCAGGCCAGTGGCGTGCGTTTCGTCCAGGCACAGGTGAACGACGGGCAGCTGCACAGCGGCGGTGTGCGCCTGGCCAGCGACGTCGGCCCGTTGCACGCCCGCCAAGTGCTGCTGTGTTGCGGCGCCCACTCCGCGCACCTCACCGCCGCGCTGACCGGCCGGCGCGTACCGCTGGACACCGAACGGGGTTATCACCTGATGCTGCCGACCGAACGCCAGCGCTTGCCCTTCGCCGTCACCTCGCTGGAACGCAAGTTCATCATGACCCCCATGAGCGGCGGCCTGCGCCTGGCCGGCACGGTGGAGTTCGCCGGCCTGGAGGCGCCGCCCAGCCTGCCGCGCGCCTGGCAGTTGCATCGCCTGAGCCACGGGCTGTTTCAACGCGAGCTGAGCCGCGAAGGGGCGACGCCCTGGATGGGCATGCGCCCTTCCCTGCCCGATTCGCTGCCGGTGATCGACCGTGTGTGTGAGGGCCGCGTGTTGTTGGCGTTCGGGCATCAGCACCTGGGGCTGACCCAAGCGGCGCTGACGGCCGAATGGGTGGGGCAGTTGGCCGAACGCGCAGGGACCAGCCAGACCCATGCGTATCGCCTGGATCGCTTTTAGGCTGCACATTGCGCATGCTGCGCAGGGAGCGGCCCTGCGAGTGCGGGGCCGCTCGGCATTCTGCGCCCTCTCTGCCAAAGGACACCTTGCACATGCCTACCCTTCATTTGCTCTGCGGGAAGATCGCTTCCGGGAAATCCACCTTGGGCGAAACGCTGGCGACCCGGCACGCTGCCCTCCTGCTCAGTGAGGACCACTGGCTATCGGCGCTTTATCCCGGGCAGATCACCTCGGTAAGCGACTACGTGCAACACGCCAGACGCCTTCGCGCCGTGGTCGGCCCACTGGTCACCGACCTGTTGAGCAAGGGGCTGGAGGTGGTATTGGACTTCCCGGCCAACAGACCCGAGGACCGTCAGTGGCTCGGCGGTCTTGCCACTGCCGCAGGCGCTACGGCGCTGCTGCATTACCTCGAACTCGACGACGCGCTCTGCCTGGAGCGCCTGCAGGCCCGCAACGGCCGTGGCGAGCACGCATTTTCGGCCACACAGGCCGAGTTCGAGTTGATCACCCGCCATTTCCAGGCTCCGCACGCCGATGAAGGCTTGCAGGTGCGCACGCACGGCAGTATTGACGACTCGAGCGCATTGCCGCGCGACGCCTGACTGGCCCTGAGTTCACCGGCCGACGACGCGCAGCGTTGCTGCGCCTGTAAAAAAGGCCTGAGCGCCGCGCCACTCAGTGACAGCGCTGCGATTCAGGCGATTCAGGCGATTCAGGCGATTCAGGCGATTCAGGCGATTCAGGCCACCGGAGCCGATGCGGCTTCGGCCTGCAAGGCGTCGATGACCGATGGCCGCGCTGCAACCCGCTGGCGGAACTGAACAAGCGCCGGGAAGGCGCTCAGATCGACGCTCAAACGGTCGGTCCAGCCCAGCACCGTGAACAGGTACGCATCCGCCACGGTGAAGTGCTCGCCGCACGTGTAGTCGTTCTCGGCCAGCACGCGCTCCATGTAGGCCATGCGTCGGCTCAGGCGTTCGCGCAACACGGCTTTGACCTGGTCGGGAATGGCGTCATTGAACAGCGGGCTCATGCCAGCATGCAGTTCGCTGCCGATGAAACTCAACTGCGCTTGCAGCTCGGTACGCTGCAACGTGCCGTTGGCCGGGGCCAGACCGGTTTCGGGGCGCAGGTCAGCGAGGTACTGCAAAATCGCCGGGGCTTCGGTCAGTACCGTACCGTCGGCCAGTTCAAGCGCCGCAACATAACCTTTGGGGTTGATCTGATAGAAGTCACGACCATCGGCGGTGCGCTTGCTCTGGTTGTTTACCCGGATCAAGGTAAACGGCAGCGCCAGTTCACGCAGAGCGATGTGAGAGGCGAGTGAACAGGCGTACGGAGCAAAGTAGAGTTTCATCGGCAGTGTCCTGATCAGAAGAAGTCAGCAGTATTCTCCACTTTGCTGCTGTGCAGAAGAGGGGCTTGGCTGATGACGGAGTCAAACGCGTTGCGCTGAGCACGCTGGGCCATGCCTCGAACCTGCGCGCAATGGGCAAAATGCTCCAGAGGTGCGCGTTTTCGGTGGCGGACAATTCGCAGTTGGCCAAGCCTGCCTCGACGTTGCGCGAAGCGTCTTGAGACGTCGACCCAGCACGGCGAACTCAGCCAAAAACGGCGCTTTCCCACGGTGGGAAGCGCCGTCATGACGTCTGCGCTATTGCTGCGCGGTGACGCAGCGCCCTTGCCGACAGGTGTCGAGCGCGGCGCCTTGTTCAAGCACCGCGCCTCAGTTCTGCACCGCCTGCACCGACCCGCCATCCACGCGCAGGTTGCTGCCGTTGATGAACGACGCACGCTCGGACACCAGCAAGGCAATCGCCGCCGCGACTTCTTCGGGCTGGCCGCGACGCTGTTGCACGATGCCGGGGCGCTCCTCCTTGAGGAAACTCTTCACCGCGTCCTCGAAGCTGACACCTTCCTCTTCAGCACGTTTTTTCATCATGCCGTCGGTCATGCCGGTTTCGATGAAAGCAGGTGCCACCGTGTTGCACAACACGCCGTAGGCCGCTTCCTTGTAGGACAGGTTCTTGATGAACGCGCCCAGCGCGGCCTTGGCCACGTTGTACACGGCCTCTTCCCAATAAGGCTGCACCGCGTTTTCCGACGTGATGCACACCAGCCGGCCCCAGCCGCGCTTGCGCATCGCTGGCACGGTAGCCCGGGCAATGCGCACGGCACTGAAGAAATCGGTAGACCAGGCTTGTTCATAGTCTTCGTCAGCCAACGCCAGCGGATCGCCCTTGGCCCCGGTCACGCCGGCGGTGTGAATCACGATGTCCACTTGGCCAAAACGCGTTTCAGCCTGCTGCACCAGCTGATCGACCTCGGCCTGCTGGGTCATGTCGGCAGCAATCAGCAACGGCTCGCCCGCCAGGCCCTTGGCCGCGCCGTTGAGCGCGTTCTGATCGAGGTCGGTCAGCACCAGTCTGACACCCTCCTCAGCCAACAGGCGCGCGGTGGCCAGGCCGATACCGCCTGCTGCGCCACTGATCAATGCCACACGGTTTTTCAAGCCTAAGTCCATCAATGGTCTCCTTCAGGGATACGAACAGCGATACGGTGAGCGAATGCGAGCATGGGTTCGGCCAACGCCTGCGGGGTCTGCAGGGGCATCAGGTGCCCGGCGCCGGGCAGTGTCAGCAGCGTGCTGTCGGGAAAGTGCGCCAGGGTGGTCCGTTGCTGCTCGGCCGCCGCGGGCACCTGGGCGTCGTCCGCGCCGCAGATCAGCAGCGCCGGGTACGGCAACTGGCCGATACGGTCTTGCCAGTCTTCGCGGCTGCCGTGGTCGACCCAGGCGCGCCAGGCATCGAGGCTGAGCGCCTGAGCATCGGCAATGGCGACTTCGCGCAGCGCATCGGGGAGCCGGTGGCAGCTCGACTCATCGACGAAGGCTTCGGCATCTGCACGCGACGCCGTGTAGGCACGCTGTTGGTCGCGATCCTCTTCACTCATCGGCTGCGGCCCGGGTGGCGAGGGGGCGACCAGGATCAGGCCTTCGAGGTAGTCAGGGCGTCGCGCGGCCAGCACCACAGCCACTTTGCCGGTCATCGAGTGGCCGACGAGGATGCAGCGTTCGAGCTTGAGCTGGCGAAGGGTTTCATCGACCTGATCGGCCATCGCTTCGACGGTGTAGCCATGAACCTCGCTAGCATCACCGAAGCCCGGTGTATTGAGGGCGATGCAGCGGTACTCGCGGTCGAGAAAAGGCAGCGTAGGCCCCCAGGTACGGTGTGAGCCGCCGAGGAAGTGCATCAACACGAAGGTGATCGGGCCTTGGCCCTGCTGGCTGTGTGGGAGCATCGCACGCCTGTCTCATGGGGTTTCACAATGGAGAGGGCCGCGTAAAAAGGAGTTCATTTATTTGCGCAGCGGGGCCTGCGTCCACAGCCAGGCCGGCGTGCCGTTGCGGCCTCGAGCGTGGCGACTGACAGCGCATTCAGCACGCCCTGGCGGACCCGGCAAGGCCTGTCGACGTCGTGGCCTGTTTCCTCGACCGCGACCACCGACCACGACAAGCCCCGCCCGTGTCAGCGCCCTACCCCGGGCAGGATCAGGCTGATGCCCAGGCCGATCAACAGCGAGCCGATCACTCTGTCGATGACCTTCTGCCTGGCCAGCAAGCGCTGGCGCAGCGCGTCGGTCGAAAGAACACGGCAACCAGGCTGAACCACACCGCATGGGCTGCCGACATGAACACACCATAGGCAAAGTGGGTGGCCAGCGCGTTGTCGGCCTGCACGACCTGGCTGTAGGTGGCGACCACGAACGGCAGGGTCTTGGGGTTCAAGGCGTTGGTCAGAAAGCCCATGCCGAACGCCTTGCCTGCCGAAGGGCACGGAGCGCTCGAACAGCCGACCTGCAACGCCGATGTGCTGGTGAGCGATTGCCAGCCGAGGTAGATCAGATAACTGGATGCGTTTGTGCGACGTGGAGGCCCCCCGTTCGACGCAGCTCGACTATGAGCGCTTCTACCTGTGCCTGCAGACAGCTGCATCGGGGCTGGGTGTGAGTATGGCGTCTGCGCTGATGGTCGAGGACGAACTGCGCTCCGGCCAGTTGATGGCACCCTACGGATTCGTGCGTGACGGTTCGACCTACTGCCTGTTGTCACCCAAACCCTTTGGTGAAAGCCCGAAGTGCGAGGCGTTCCTTGAGTGGATCACCCTGCAGATGCACCTCAGCATTCAGCGTCTTCAGGCGGGCTGAACGCCTTCGAGAATGTCGCCCATCGACCCTGAGCTGCCCATCATGCCGGCTTCCCGGGCGCTACTGCGAACAATGACGCAACGGCATCGAGAAAGTGGAAGGTCGCCGGTGTTCGGGTGTTCAGGCTCATGCCGCCATCGTCTTCCTCACGCAGCACGAACTGGCCGCCCTCGAGTTGCTCGACCAGCCACGTCAGGAAGGCGCCGAACGAATCGGCCAGCACGTACTTCTCGTCCTCGTCCCGGCCAAAGTTGATGACCTGCCCCACAGTGCCTTGCGTATCAGGGTCCAGATCGACACCCAGGTAATTCCCGCCGTAATCGTAGGCGAAGGGAATCCAGTAGCGGTTGGCATACAACGGCTTGATCGCGCCGGGCGTGGCCGAGCGTGAAAACGCGCTGGCTTCATCACGATCTTCCGGGGTCCACGCGTCGATGATGTCGTTCCAGGATTGCCAGTGGGCGCGGGCCTGGGCCAGTGACAAGAAGGTGAGGCCGAAAAAAGGGCCGGTATTGACTTCACACCCTTGGCCATCGTGCGTTCGGTAGAGGGCTTTCAGACACTCGGGCAAGGGTCGGCCGATGAGCGCTTCGAACGCGTCGAGCGCAGCTTCCGAGCAACCGGGTGACAAGTCTTCACGCAGGTCGGGAAGATGGGCCTCGAGCCAGTGTTGCAGTCGTTCAATCGACGTGTTCATGACACCGTTGCTCCTGGTCGGTACGGGCGATGCGGGCGCGGGTTCACAGGCATCCCAATGCGTCATCGGGGTCGCAGGTCAGGTGCGGGATGACCTGTTGCAGGTCATCGACCAGCACCTTCGTGCAGCGTTTATTGGCCACCTCAACACCCGATGCGTTGGTCACGGCCACGCCAGCGGTACGCCCGCGGGCTTCACCTGCCTCGCCGTCGTAGTTGCTGTAGACGCCATAGGTGTAACCGGCGCTGGTGAACTTGATGAGGCTGTAGTCCACCTGGTAGCGCACATAGTGATTGGCGTTGAAGTCTTTCAGCGAGAACCCTGCCTTGGGGTACTGCAGTTCGGTAACACCCTTGCGCGCGTACCGGTACTGCAAGCCCTGCAAGGTGTCGCCCTGGAAGTTGCCACACACTGCCAACGCCCCACCCCCCGCGACTTCGCACTGCAAGACTGCGCGCGCGTTGCCACAGACATCGGCAGGCGCGGCAAAGGCAAGGCCCGGACTCAGCAAGATGACAATGCTCAGGCAACGCTGACGCATGAATACCGATTCACTCCATTTCATCGACGAGGTTCCTGATGCGTCATGTGCGAAGGACAAGCCGGGATGGCCTGCTCATTGACTATCGATGGGTTCGATTTGTTCGTGGCTCATCGACCGCCAATCCGCGGGCAAGATTCCGGAGTGGGCCGGGGCGCAGTCAAGGACGTGCGCAGGGCGCATCATTGCACGAAAGGCGCTTCAGGATTGAGAACGACTTCAACAAACCCCACATCGAGAGATTCAGACAGGAACATTCACTCAGTAGCGCGCACAAACCGCTGTACCCATTGCGCGAACACGCCCTCGCAAAGGACACCTATGATCGACCTGCGCAGCACACCCGAGGCCTTGAGCCTGCATGTCCGTCGCTATGACGCGCTACTGCCGTCATCCGCCAGTGACGCCCCAGTGGCCGCCAGGCCCAGTGCCCGCAGCCTCGATGCAGCGCAAGCCCTGGACCGCGCCCAAGGCGCCTTGCTGGGCCTGGCCATCGCCGATGCCGTGGGCACCACGCTGGAATTCCAGCCCCGTGACCGAAATCACGTGCACGACATGGTCGGCGGCGGCCCGTTTCAACTCGCACCTGGCGAGTGGACTGACGACACCAGCATGGCCCTGGCCCTGGCCGATACCTACCTGAGCCATGGCGCCTTCGATTACGACACCTATGCCAAAGCGTTGCTGCGCTGGTATCGCCACGGTGAGAACAGCGCCAACGGCCGCTGTTTCGACATCGGCAACGCCACCCGCGAGGCCCTGCACGGCTGGGAACTCCAGGGCAAGCACTGGCCGGGCAACCGAGAAGCATCGAGCGCAGGTAACGGCTCGCTGATCCGCCTGGCGCCGACCGCCCTCTTCCACCGGCACTCGCTGAGCGCGACCTGGCACGGTAGCGCGGCGCAAAGCGAGGTCACGCACCGCGCGCAGGAAGCGATTCAGTGCTGCCAGCTGTTCGGCGCGCAACTGCACCTGGCGCTCAACGGCGCAGACAAACACGAAGCACTGGCGCCGCTGGTGTGCGCGCTGTCGCCCCGCCCACTGATCATCAATGCCGGCGAATACAAAACCAAATCCCGCGAGCAGATTCGCTCGTCCGGCTACGTGGTCGACACGCTGGAGGCGGCCTTGTGGGCGGTCTGGCACACCGACAACTTCCGCGATGCCGTGCTGCTGGCCGCCAACCTGGCGGATGATGCCGACAGCGTGGCCGCCACGGCGGGGCAATTGGCGGGCGCGCTATACGGGGTGTCGGGCATGCCAGCAGACTGGGTGGCGAAGGTGGCGTGGTCGCAGCGGATTCGTGAATTGGCGACCCAGCTGCATGATCGTGCACCGCTGGCGTGAGCGCCTGAACCCCATACGCCGCCGTTGTATGTCCAAAGGCGGCGACTGAATTTCACGCCTGGCCACGCAGCAAGCGAGCGACGCGTTCCCAGCCGGCGGCCTCGGCCAGTTGTGCCGGTGTCTGCCCGTCTGCGGTCAGGGCCGAGGCATCGGCGCCGTGTTGCAGCAAGGCGCGCACCACGGGAAAGTTGCCCGCCAGGGCTTCGCGGTGCAACAGCAGCCAGCCAGCCTGATCGGCGTCACTGACCATGCCTGGGTGCTGGCGCAGGCCTTCTTCGACCTTCTGTTCCATGTTCAGCGCCATCGGGTGGTCACCCGCGTCCAGGGCTTGCAGGGTCAGCCGGTCCTGCGCTGTGTCCAGGCCACGGGTCAGGCGCTGGGCGGGCTGATCAGGCGCCTGCGGCACCAGTTCGATCACACCCGGCTCGCCGAAGTCCATGCCCCAGGCCTGGTCATGTTCGTCACGCTCGGCAGGACTCATGTCGCTGCGCATCAAGTCGATGGTGAAGCCGCCGCAGACCGTGCCCTGGCTCACGTACATCCAGTCATTGAGCCGCGAAAACGGCAGGGTCACGTACTCCGACGCCTTGAATTCGGTGGCCCATTGCGGCTCGTTGAGCAGCACACCGGTGATGGTGGCGCCGTCGAAATCGATGTCGTTCAGCCACATGTTCTCGATGGTGGGCGCCCGTGGATCGTCGCTCTGCACCGGGAACGACATCTTCACGGCCGCGATTTCCAACGCCGGCACGATGCGGCGCATCTCCCACGACAGTTCACGCCAGAAGAACTTGAACGTGGCCTGGGCGTTGGCGATGGCCGTCTGGAAAGCAGCGCTGTGGTCATCGGCGGAAAAGATCGGTTGCTCGGTCATGCGGGGCGTCCTTGAATGAGGGGGCTTTAGCGGCAGGGCAGCAGCACCGCTGAGGGGCTCAGCCCACTTTGAGTCCGCTCGCAGGCAAAGTTCACCGCAGACCCGGCCCGTGCCACGCGGCGGCCCGGTTGCGGCTCAGGATGTCGACTGGATCACAGCGCGTTGCCGCCGGCAGCGCTCCGAGCAGTAGCGCACCTCGGCCCAACAGCGCGCCCATTTCTTGCGCCAGGTGAAGGGCCGAGCGCAGACGACGCAGTGTTTGATGGGGAGATCGCTTTTCTTCATGTCAGGTTCCCGGGCCGTCACATTACGACTGTTCGACTTACGACTGTTCGACAACGGCGGCTGGCGAGACGTGCCGTTTGCCAAGCGCACCCTGCAACGCACACGCCGCTGAGAGTATCGCGCGCTGCCCTGCGGCAGCGCGATCACGCGCGGCCATTCAGGCCACTGCCATCGCGATCAGCGGCGAGGCCAGCACCATCAGCACGCCGCTGAAGATCATCGTCAGGCTGGCCACAGCGCCTTCTTCCTGGCCCAGCCCGCGCGCGATGCTCATGCCAAAGCCATGGGCCGCACTGCCCAGCGGCGCCCCCTTGGCCAGCCGCGTGCGCAAGGGGATCAGCGTCAGAACCAGCTCGCCCAGGACGATGCCGAACACGCCGGTGATGACCACGAACAGCCCCGTCAACTGGGCCGTGCCGCCCAGATGCGCCGTGGCCTCCAGCGCAAACGGGGTAGACACCGAACGCGACAGCAGGCTGCGCGTGATCGCCTCGTCCAGCCCCAAGGCGCGGGCGGCGAGCAAGGTCACGCCCACCGACACCACGATGCTCGCCACACTGCCAGCCAGCAGCGCCAGCCAGTACCGGCGCACAATCCGCCGGTTGTTGTAGATCGGCAAGGCAAAGGCCACCGTCGCCGGCCCGAGCAACCACACCAGCCAACGGGTGTCCTGAAAGTACAGCGGGTAGCTCGAAGAGGTGGCCTGGACCAGCGCGATCAGCAGGACCGAGGTGACGATTGCCGGCGTTAGCCACACCCGAGGATGGCGCCTGTAGACAGCCTGGTTGCCATAAAACAGCGCCAGGGTGACGAGCAGAAACAACAGAGAGATCACAGCGTCTTTCATCACGACACCTTCTCACTGACCACTGGGCGACCGCTGCGCAGCTGGGTCAGCTTGCCGTATTGCCGTTTGCGAATGCGCTGACAGATCAGCTCCACCACACAGGCAGTCACCAGCATCACCGACAAAAAGCCCACGCCAATCGCCGCCAGCAATTTCAGCCCTTGATGCTCGAACAAGTCGGTGTATTGCACGATCGAGACCACCAGCGGAATGAAGTACAGCAGCATGTTGGCCAGGATCAGCTCGGCCCCCGCCTCGACCCAGGCCGGCTTGACCACACCGGCCAGCAGCAGCGCCACTAGCAGCGCCATGCCCACGATGCCGCCGGACAACGGAAGCGCCAGGCGTGTGGCCAGGCGGTCGGCAACCCACCACAGCGCGCTCAGCAGCGCGACTTGGGCGAGGGCCTTGGCCCAACGAGCGCCGAGGCTGGAGGCATGTACACAGGGGAGAGACGACATTGCTGGGGTACCTGACGCTTCACTCGAAGCACACAGGCTAACGATTGCTTTTTAAAAGAAAAAATGAATTAAAGTTATGAAAATGATGCACAACAGGCATGCACCATGGACATTCGCGCATTGCGCTATTTCGTAGCGGTGGTCGATCAGAAAAGCTTCACCAAGGCCGCCAGGCAGTTGCACCTCACCCAGCCGACCGTGAGCAAGATGGTGCAGTTGCTGGAGCAGAGCTTCGGCGTGCCGCTGCTGGCACGTGAAGGCAAGCGGTTTACCGTCACCGACGCCGGTGACATCGTGTACCAGCGCGCCCAGGAGATGATCGCCGTGCACGGGCGCATGAAGCGCGAAGTAGAGGCGCTGCAGAAGGTCGAACACGGCGTGCTGCGCATGGGCCTGTCGCCGTCTACCCATTCGATTCTGGCGCCGGTGTTTGCGGCCTATCACGCGGCGTATCCGAACATCGAGCTGAAGCTGTTCGAGATCGGCAGCAACGACACACTCGGTCATCTCAGGGACGGCGTGCTGGAAATGGGCACGCTGCTGGACTTTGCCGGTGCAGGTGACCTGTGGTCTGAGTTCGAATCCCTGCCGCTGTTCGAGTCACCGCTGTGCCTGCTGGCGCCCAAGGACTCGCCCTGGCAGGGGCGAGACAGCGTGGCGCTTGGCGAGCTGTCGGAGCGCGAATTCATCCTCTACGGCGATGCCTTCGCGCTCAATGACATGGTTCAGGCGGCCTGCGCCGAAGCGGGCTTCGCGCCCAGGGTCAGCGGGCGCAGTGGGCAATGGGATTTCATGGCCTCGCTGGTCAGCCTGGGGGTCGGCATCGCGTTGTTGCCCAAGGTGTTCTGCGACACGCTCGATGCGCAACGCTTCACGGTGGCCGAGGTGCACTCGCCGGCGCTGAACTGGAAAGTGTCGCTGGCGTGGCGGCGCGACGGGCAGCTGTCCTTCGCGGCCAAGGCCTGGCTGGCGTTGGCCAGGGCGAGGTTGCTCAAGGGTTGAGCCATGCGCCGGCTCAGCCAGCACGGCGCTGCCGGCAAGGCCAAAGGCCGCCTGCCGGAATCTGGCGCTGCTGGCAGCGTTGGCAGCTTTTGTTATGAGGCCTGCGTTTTTTCTTGTGCGAAGCGCCCTCGCCTGCTGCGCAGGGCGTGCGTTCATGCGCTAATCGACTGCCCTTCCCGATTCGGTCATCCGCCCTATGCGCCGCCTTTTCGCCCTGCTGACCTGCCTGGTCGCTTGCACCAGCCACGCCGCCGACACCCCGCCCCTGTCCCGCGACATCAAGGACTGGAACGTCACCTGCGACAACGTGCGGACCTGCACCGCCGTGTCTACCCGCCCGGCCAGTGCCGAGGCCGGCGAGTTGTACTTCCCCCTGCGCATCACCCGCCAAGCCGGGCCGCAGGGTGCACTGCGCGTGGGCGTGTTCAGCTACATCGAGCTGCACGGCGACCCGCTGATCGATGGCCAGCCTGTGCGCATGCCCTTGGTGCAACGCAAGCGATCCGACTATGACGTGTCGGCAGTGCCCGAACTGCGCAGCGCGACCGGCGCGAGCGCCCTGACCTTCATCAAGGCGCTGCGCAACGCCCATGAACTGGCCTTCAGCACCTCGGACGACCCCACCACCGCCTCGCTCGACGGCATGACCGGCGCGCTGCTATTGATCGATGACATACAAGGCCGCGTCGGCACCGTCACCGCCCTGGCCCGGCCAGGCGCCGCACCGGCCAGTGACGTGCCGGCGGCGCCCGCAGCACCCGTGGCGCCGGCCTGGACCGCGCCGGCCCCGCTGGATAAAGGCGTGGCAGAACAGGTGCTCAAGGCGGCCATGGATGCCAGCCGCCAGCAATGGCAACGCGATGTAGTGGATGACGATGAGCCCAAGGGTGAAGTGCATGCGTTGAACGCCGAGCAGGCACTGCTCATCGTGCAGACTGGCTGCAGCGCCTACAACTGCGCCTACCGGCTGTACGTGACGCCCCTCGCCGACCCCGCGCAGGTGAAAGGCGCCCCCTTCGAGGAGGGCGTGGTGCTGCCGGATGTGGAGCCTGACGGCAGCGTTGCCTTCGACCCGGCGACGGGCGAACTGACCAGCCTGACGCTGGCCATGGGCATGGGCGGCTGCGGCACAACGGCGCGCTGGCGGTATGACGGTGCGCGGTTCGTGCTCATCCACGCCGCGCAGATGAATGCCTGCATGGGCTTGAGCGACCACGACTGGCCGGTGCTGTGGGAAACCAAGGCGCAGCGGTAAACGACTGGCGTCACGCCCTGGCAGGGCTATTCACCTTCGGCGTCGGGCTCCTCATCCTCAGGCTCCAGCGGCTTCACATCATGGTTGGCAGGCTTGCGTGGATCGTTGACGAAAGGCACCTGGCTGGGGCCTTGTTCTTCCTGACCGGCGGTTTCGGGTTGCATGGGGCGTCTCCAGGTGGGGTTGCCTTTGGAGGCCCTGGCGCGAAGGTATGTTCCCGCAAGGATGGAGGAATCTACGTGCCACGAACGAAGCCTTGCCGGCAAATGGGCGGATTCACTGCACCCCAGCGACGAACCAATATTCCTTAAAAAACTATAAATAGGATTTTTTAGTATTTTTTTAAACATCCACACCCCTCTATAACTGCCTGCACGCCCATGCTTAACAGGGACTCCCATGCAGCTGCTGACCCTTCCCCCCTCGCCCGCTCTGGCCACCTCGATCCGCGCCACCGCCCAGGTGTTCAAAGACCCCCGATCACAGGCGTTGCTCGCCCACCTGCAGCAAGTCGCCCCCAGCGAGGCCAGCGTGTTGATCATTGGCGACACCGGTACAGGCAAAGAGTTGGTCGCCCGCCATGTGCACACCCTGAGCGCCCGGCGCAACGGGCCGTTCGTTGCGGTTAATTGCGGCGCGTTTTCCGAATCCCTGGTGGAGGCCGAACTGTTCGGCCATGAAAAAGGCGCGTTCACGGGGGCTCTGGCCGCCAAGGCCGGCTGGTTCGAAGAGGCCAACGGCGGCACTTTGTTTCTCGACGAAATCGGCGACTTGCCGCTGGCCATTCAGGTCAAGTTGCTGCGCGTGCTGCAGGAGCGTGAAGTGGTGCGCCTGGGCTCGCGCAAGAGTATTGCCATCGACGTGCGCGTGGTCGCTGCCACCAACGTGCAGTTGGACAAGGCGATCGGCGCCGGCAATTTCCGCGAAGACCTGTACTACCGCCTCAACGTCGTCAGCGTGCAGCTGCACCCGCTGCGTGAGCGGCCGGGCGACATCATGCCGTTGACCCGGCACTTCATCAAAACCTACTGCAGCCGCCTGGGTTACGGCGACGTGCGCCTGAGCCCCGACGCCGAGCGCAAGCTCATGCGCTACGACTGGCCCGGCAACATTCGCGAGCTGGAGAACGTCATTCACCACACCTTGCTGGTGTGCCGTAACGGCCTGGTGCAGGACGCTGACCTGCGTTTGTCGCACCTGCGCATCGAGCGTCATGGCCAGGCCCAGGCAGCGCCCGTCCAGAGTGCCGAGCAACAACTGCTGCGCGCCTTCGAGCGCCTGTTCGAGGAGCAGGCCGGCGCCTTGCATGAGACGGTCGAAGACAGCCTGCTGCGCAGTGCCTACCGTTTTTGCCACTGCAATCAGGTGCACACCGCCCGCTTGCTGGGGCTGAGCCGCAACATCACCCGCGCGCGGCTGATCGCCATCGGCGAGCTGGTGGTCAACCGGCGACGCGCACAGAGCCAGGCACACGCCGAACGGGCGCTGCAACTCTCGATCTAGAAAGTAAGCACCGCCAAGGGCTTCGACCATGCCGGCCTGCGATGGCCTGTCCAGCTTGCCGGGTTTGTTGCGTGGCTCGCGGTGCACAGCGTCAGCCGCCCGTTGGCTGTTTTGCGCAGTGCACAGCGTCAGCCGCCCGTTGGCTATTTTGCGCAGTGCACCGCCTCAGCCGCCCGTCGGCTGCTTTGGCGAGGTGCGCGGCCAAGCCGCGCGCCCGCAAGCGCAATCCAGGTGAGCGGCCGCCACCGCGTCAGGCCGCCATGCGGCCCTTCCGAGGGGGAAGTTCACGGCAGGTTCAAGCCACAGCTCGCGCTGCCACTTGCTGTTGCTCCAGCTCACGCACCAGCGGCAGCACGTGCTGGCCGAAGTACGCCACTTCTTCCTGAAAATGCAGGAAGCCGGACAGGATCAGATCCACGCCAACGGCCTTGAGGGCCACGATGCGCTCGGCGATCTGCCGCGGCGTGCCGATCAGGTTGGTCTTGAAGCCGTCGTTGTACTGAACCAGGTCTTCAAAAGTCGACTTGGCCCAGTTGCCCTCGCCCTCCGGGCTCGCGGCGCCGGCGTGCTTCGCCTCGCTGCCGAAACCATTGACTGCTTCCGGGTCGGCCTTGGCGATGATCTCGGCCAGCACGGCGCGGGCCTCTTCCTCGCTGTCACGGGCGATGATGAAGGCGTTCACCCCGACCTTCACCGAGTGGCCATTGGCCGCGGCCTTGGCACGCAGGTCGTCGACCTGGGCCTTGATGCCCTCGACACTGTTGCCGTTGGTGAAATACCAGTCCGATACCCGCGCGGCCATGTCGCGCGCAGCGCGCGAGCTGCCGCCCTGGAAGATCTCCGGATGCGGGCGCTGTACGGGCTTGGGTTTGAGGGTGTAGTCGTGGAAGCGGTAGAAGTCGCCGTGGAAGCTGAAGTTGTCCTGGGTCCAGATGCCCTTGAGGGCGCGGATGAATTCTTCCGAGCGGCGGTAGCGCTCGTCATGGTCGAGCCACGGCTCGCCGATGGCGCGGAATTCGCCTTTGAACCAGCCCGAGACGATGTTGACCGCGATGCGCCCGGCGGTGAACTGGTCGATGCTCGCCAATTGCTTGGCCGCCAGCGCGGGCGTCCAGGGGCCGGGCAGGATGGCCGCGATGACCTTGAGCTTTTCGGTGGCGGCCAGCAGCGCATGGCTGATGGTCACCGACTCGTGCTGGTTGTCGGCGCCGTAGCCGGCGGTGAAGCGGATCTGCGACAGCGCGTATTCGAAACCTGCGCGTTCGGCGATCTGCGCCAGTTTGCGGTTGTAGTCGATGTCCCAGCTGGTGCGCTGCTCGATCTTGCTGACTACCAGGCCACCGCTGACGTTGGGCACCCAGTAGGCGAATCTGATCGCTTGGCTCATGTGCAAATCTCCTGTCACTCGGTAGGGTCAGGCCGCGCTGGCGACCGGAAGAGGAAAGAACGCCTCGACGGTATCGAGCACCCGCTCGAGGCGTTCGAACTGCGTGGGGTCGACCAGGCGATGGCCGTCGTCGAAGGCCTCGACGCTGGCGTACAGGCCATAGGGCAAGGTGTGGGCCTGGAAGAAAGCGAACAGCGGGCGCAGCTGATGATCGATCATCAGCGCATGCCGCTCGCTACCGCCGGTGGCCGTCAAGACCACCGGCACACCTTTGAGCGACTGATGGTCGACCAGGTCAAAGAGGTGCTTGAACAGCCCGGTGTAGGACGCGCGGTAGACCGGCGAGCCGACCAGCAGCAGGTCGGCCTGCTCGATGGCCTGCAAGTGCGGCTGTAACTCGGCCGCTGCGCTGTCGCGCTCCAGCGAACCGGCCAAGCTGGCGGACAGCGCGGCGACGCGCACCCAGTGGACATGCACCTCCGGGCGCCTGGCCTGGAGTCGCTGCACCAGTGCTTCGAGCAAACTGTGGGTGCGTGACGGTACGCGCAAGCTTCCTGAGACGACGACAACCTTGATCGCAGTGGCGGTCATGCATTTTCCTCCTGCCCGACGGGCGTTGATGCCCAGAGCACTGAGCAGCAACCGTGCCAACCGCTTAATCCATTTAAAATCAGAGGCTTGCGAGGTGCAGCCCAAGGACACTGCTGTTGTGTGGGCCACACCCTGTTGAAGCGCTGACCGGAGGGCAACAGCAAGGGCCAGAGGCGGCATTGTGTGGCCAGCAACAGCCGTTCAACAGCCTGTTGCCAGCGCTACAGCCGAAACAGGCCCATAAGCTTCAACCCATTGATATATAAGCATTTATTGGACAGGCATGGCGTTTGCTATGCAGGTGCTTCTGCCTTCGCATCGACACAGGAGCATCACGATGACCGCCCAAGCCCATGTACCTCATCTGTCTACCGGCACCGACTACGCCACCCTGGCCGCCCGCTTCGGCCCTGTGTTCAGGCAGATTGCCGACGGCAGCGTCGAGCGCGAACGCCAGCGCAGCCTGCCGTACGAGCCGATCCGCTGGTTGAAGGAAGCCGGCTTCGGGGCCGTGCGTGTGCCCGTGGAGCACGGCGGCGCCGGCGCATCGTTGCCGCAGTTGTTGCAGCTGCTGATCGAGCTCGCCGAGGCCGACTCCAACCTGCCACAAGCGCTGCGCGGCCACTTCGCCTTCGTCGAAGACCGCCTCAACGCCCACGCCAGCGCCGCCCAGGACGTCTGGTTCAAGCGCTTCGTCAGAGGCGACCTGGTGGGCTGCGCCTGGACCGAAATCGGCGCGGTGAAGATCGGCGATGTCATCACCCGCGTCTCGCGTCAGGGCGAGCAATGGGTCGTCAACGGCACCAAGTACTACAGCACCGGCAGCCTGTTCAGCGACTGGATCGACCTGTTCGCCCGTCGCGACGACACCGGCGCCGACGTCATCGCCGCCGTCCGCACCCGGCAGCCGGGCATCACCTTGAGCGACGACTGGGACGGCTTCGGCCAGCGCACCACCGGCAGCGGCACCACGGTGTTGGTCAATGCCGTGGTCGAGCCGGAGCACATCATCGACTTCAGCACGCGCTTCAAATACCAGACCGCGTTCTACCAGCTGGTGCTGCTCGCCGTGATCGTCGGCGCCGGCCGCGCGGCGGTGCGCGACTTCAGCGCCGCAACGCGTAGCCGCACCCGGGTGTTCAGCCATGGCAATGCCCCGGCCGTGAGCCAGGACGCGCAGGTGCTGCAAGTGATCGGCAAGGCCAGCGGCCTGGTCTACGCCGCCGAGGCCGGCACCGTGCGCGCCGCCGAGGCCGCGCAACGCGCCTACCTCGCGCGCCTGGGCAACGACGACGCGGCCGAACGCCAGGCCAATGTCATCGCCGAGCTGGAATCGGCGCAAGCGCAGGTGGCCGCGGTGGACCTGGTGCTGCGCGCCACCAGCGACCTGTTCAACGCGCTCGGCGCCTCGACCACCAGCACCGGCAAACAGCTCGACCGCCACTGGCGCAACGCACGCACGGCGGCGTCGCACAATCCGGTGATCTACAAGGAACGCATCGTGGGCGACTGGCAGGTGAACGGCGCTGAGCCGCCGTATGTGTGGCAGATCGGTGGTGGCGCCAAGCAGGGCTGAACGTTGTTCCCCTCCAGACAGACCGACGCCAATCGGCGAGAGTGGGCTCGCCACGAGGCTGCTGAAGCGACCTCGACACTGATCGGTACAAGCGCCCGGTCCGGCGCTGCGGATTGCCGCGATGGCCGGCTTAGCCGGCCCAATTCGCGCCGCGCAATGAAGGTGGATTGCGGTTGCAGCATCAGAGGGGGATCGCGGGTGCAGCGCTGCCGCCTGCGCCTGCGGCGATCTGCAACTGGAGTAATTCGATGGAGACCCGGTCGTGGACGGTGAGCAGGGTGGGTCATCAGGTCCGTAGCGTGTGAAGGGATCCCCGCGTTGCGAGCAGGCACCGGTGCGGCTTCTAGCGAGCGGGATCAGTGCCCCGCGCCTCATACGCGCGCCGCGACGCCTCGATGGTCTGCCGATGCCGTTCGGCCCACAACCACACGCCACATAACGCCTCCCCCAGGCTCATGCCCATCTCGGTGAGGCGGTACTCGACCTTCGGCGGCACCACGGGGTAGACCGTGCGCAGCAGCAAGCCGTCGGCCTCCATCTGGCGCACGGTCTTGGTCAGCATCTTCTGGCTGACATTGCCCACCTGCGCGGCCAGCTGGGTGAAGCGCAGGCAGCCCTGTTCAGCCAGGGCCTCGATCACCAGCATCGTCCACTTGTCAGCGATGCGGCCGATGATTTCGCGCACCAGCCGATCCAGTTCCGGATCGACCTGGTCAGTGCCATGGGGCCATGCGGGGCTACGCGATGCAGGTTGGGTCGGGTCAGTCATGCCCATGGTTTCCTCGCGGTAAGTACGGCACTTTTCGGCGCGTACTTCCGAAGGACGCGCCAGCGAACTAGGGTACTGCATGTAGCACGTGTTCACTCATCAAGACGAGGATCCATCATGCACACCACAGGCAATACCCTCCTGGTCACCGGCGGCGGCAGCGGCATCGGCCTGGAACTGGCCAAGGCTTTCCTGGCACTGGGTAACGAGGTGATCATCGCCGGGCGGCGTGAGGCCGTGTTGCAGCAGGGCGTGGCGGACAATCCCGGGCTGAAGTACGTGGTGCTGGATGTCAGCGATGCCCAGGATATCCAGCGCGTCGGGCAAGCTCTGCTTCGTGAGCATCCCGCCTTGAATGGGGTGCTGCATGCTGCCGGGATCATGCGCGGTGAGTCGTTGAGGGTCGGCGCCACCGAGCTAGAAGAGACCGTCGCCACGAACCTGATGGGCCCGATGCGGCTCGACAGCCTCCTGATGCCGCATTTTCTGCAACAGCCCCATGCGGCGATCATCACCGTGTCATCAGGCCTGGCGTTTCTGCCGCTGGCGCTGACGCCCAGCTACAGCGCGACCAAGGCGGCGATTCATTCCTACAGCCAGTCGCTGCGCTATCAGTTGAAGGACACGAACATCCGCGTGCATGAAATCGCGCCGCCCTATGTGCAGACCCAACTGATGGGCGAGCGCCAGGCGAACGACCCGCACGCCATGCCGTTGCGCGAGTTCATCGATGAAGTGATGGGGATTTTCCAGCACTCGCCCGAGGCGGACGAAATCCTGGTGGAACGCGTGAAACCGCTCAGGTTTGCCGAACGCGGGGATGATTACGCGGGGTTCTTCACCCGCTTCAATGATCAGATGGCGGCGGCGCGGGAGTCGGAAGGCTAGCGCTGGCATCCAGCCTTCGGATTCATGAAGAGCGGCTTGTACAGCTTGAGATGACGTCATGTCGAGGCTGATCCGGCACCCTCAAGCACAGCATGTCCAGGGACGCGTCAACCCGTCAGAGCACTTTGGAAAGTGCGTATGCAGTCGCTGCCATACACTATTGGGTCGGTCTGAAGAGCCTTGAGCCGCAGGTCCGGCGAGGCTGTTTTCAACGCAGCATGACCAGGCATCAAGCCTTCTCAGACCGAACCTAACAAAACGCCCCGCACTTCCAACGAAGGCGGGGCGTTTTTCCAAGCCTCACGTCACATCGGTCACATCGCCGTGTGGAAAATCTGCTCGATCTCATGCTGATTGGCGGTGCGCGGATTGGTAAAGCCGCAGGCGTCTTTCATGGCATTGGTGGCCAGGGTCGGAATGTCGTCCACCTTGACGCTCAATTCGACCAGGCCGCTCGGAATGCCCACCTGCGCAGACAGCGTGCGGATGGCCGCGATTGCCGCAGCAGCGCCCTGTTCTGCATCCAGCTGCTGCGTATCGATCCCCATGGCGCGGGCGATGTCCTTGAACCGCGCCGGGCAGACGCTGGCGTTGAAGCTCGACACGTGGGGCAGCAGGATCGCATTGCACACGCCGTGCGGCAGGTCGTAGAAGCCGCCCAGTTGGTGCGCCATGGCGTGCACATAACCCAGCGACGCATTGTTGAAGGCCATGCCCGCCAGGAACTGCGCGTACGCCATGTTTTCCCGGGCGGCCATGTCATCACCCTGGATGACGGCGCTGTGCAGGTTGGCCGAGATCAGTTCGATGGCCTTGATCGCGCAGGCGTCGGTGATCGGCGTCGCTGCCGTCGACACGTAGGCTTCGACGGCGTGGGTCAGTGCGTCCATGCCCGTGGCGGCAGTGAGGCCTTTGGGCATGGCGGCCATCAGCGACGGGTCGTTGACCGACAGCAGCGGCGTGACATTGCGGTCGACGATGGCCATTTTCACGTGGCGCACTTCGTCGGTGATGATGCAGAACCGGGTCATTTCACTCGCCGTACCGGCGGTGGTGTTGATCGCGATCAGCGGCATTTGTGGCTTGGCCGATTGGTCCACGCCTTCGTAGTCACTGATGTGCCCGCCGTTGGCGGCGCACAGCGCAATGCCCTTGGCGCAGTCATGGGGCGAACCGCCGCCCAGGGAAATAATGAAATCGCAGCTGCTGCGGCCCAACAGTTCAAGACCGCTCTCGACATTGCCGACGGTGGGGTTCGGTTTGGCGCCGTCGAACAGGGTGGAGTCGATATCCTGCTGGGCCAGCAGGTTGGCGACCTTGGCAGCGACGCCGGCTTTGGCCAGGCCGGCATCAGTGACGATCAAGGCCTTGCGAAACCCGTATTTGCGGATGGCAAGCATCGCCTCGTCGAGGCTGCCAATGCCCATCATGTTCACGGCGGGAATGAAGAAGGTACTGCTCATGAGAGATCCTCTTTTTATTATGGGAACAAGGAAGTCAGGTGAGACGTGCTAGTCGTCTCGCAGGACGGCGCGCGTCTTGTTGTCCTCCTTGACGATCACGAGTCCGAGCCTAAACCTCTGCCGCCAGGCCGAAACGGTCCTTTGGCGGGCATTGGCTCGTTCTTTAGTACTGGGTACAGGTCCGCAGCGATTTCGCGAAGGGGCCGCTCGCACTTGCCATCGATGAAGCAAGGGGGATTTCCCGGCACCTACCGAAGAAGGCTGAGGTGCTGGCAGTGCGGGGCACACCTCTGCGACCTGCCCAGCGTGGGGGAAGATTGTTCGACGTTCTTGCACCGCGTCTTTGAGCACAGGGCGGCAGTCCGCGAAGGAGAATGAGGTAGGCTTGCAACGCCGTTGATCAATGACTCGACCCGGTTGGTCAGCACTGTTTTCGCACTGGCCGCCTCCGATTTCTTCAGAGGCCTCAAGCACCCTTCTGGAACCGACTGATGCCAACCTGCACGCCTGCCCGACGCTTGCATCGCCTGAACTGCACCGGCTGCGGCTGGACGCTGGCCATCCTCGCGCAGAGCGATGCGCCGCTGCACAAGTGCCCTTGGTGCGGTAGCAATGAATTCAGCGATCAGCCGCCAACGCAGGAGGGTGCGGGGCAAGTACTGGCGTGCAAGACACACGGACCGGTGGTGGTGCAGGTGCTCGATGCCGCGATCGATAGCGAGGACTTTCTCGATAACCTGTACTGCCCGTTCTGTCCTTGATTCACAGGTCAGTTGCACCTCGCAGCAGGCCTTCGCTCTTTACCCGTTCTTTACCTCGCGGTTTCGCTTTCTTGTGAAAGTCCAAGGTCTTAACGACCAGTAGCACCTGTTCGGTTACGCACGACGACGTGTCAGGCAGGTGTCGCCCGCGCTGGCTTGCCTGCGCCTATAAATTCCGCGCCAGCCAGTACAGAACGGTTCGTGCAGTGCCTGGCATCCTCACAGGCTACTGAGGCGAGCGAGCGCGCGGACCTGCGAGGGTCACGTGGCGCGCACTTGCACGTCATTGCCCTGAAGCCGCGCCGCCCACACGCGCAGCCGCTCCTGCGGCTGTTCCACGCACACCCCGTCTTCCAGGCCGAAGTGCTGCTTGTACAGCGGCGCTGCGACCACCAGCCGTCCCGAAAGGCTGCCGATCAAGCCGCGCCCGATCACGTTGGCGCCCGACCGCGGATCGCGGTTTTGCAGTGCGTAGACCCGGTCATCGCCGTGCTCGCCGTGCTCGCCGGGCACGTAGAACAACGCGATCTGCGCGCCATCGAGCACGGCCACCACGCCGGAATGGGCCACCAGGTCCTGGCGACTGCACACCCTCTGCCACTGCGCGATCGGTTCAAGCTTCATTGCAGTCGAGCCGCTCATCACACCACCTCCGTTGCACTGATCAGATTCGATTCCTCAAGACGCGCCGGGCGCCGCTGGCCGCGCTCCTTGACGAACTGCACGTCCGGGTCGGCCCCTGCGGCGTTGACGAAGGTGCGGAAGCGCTTGAGTTTTTCCGGGTCGTCCAGGGCATTGGCCCATTCGCATTCATAGCGGTCGACCACCAGTTGCATCTGCGCTTCGAGTTCGCCGGCCAGGCCCAGGCTGTCGTCGATGACCACCGCCTTGAGGTAGTCCAGGCCGCCCTCCAGGCTTTCGCGCCACACCGAGGTGCGCTGCAGTTTGTCGGCGGTGCGGATGTACAGCATCAGGAAGCGGTCGATGTAGCGGATCAGGGTGTCGTCGTCGAGGTCGGTGGCGAACAGCTCGGCATGGCGCGGGCGCATGCCGCCGTTGCCGCTGACGTAGAGGTTCCAGCCCTTCTCGGTGGCGATCACGCCCACGTCCTTGCTCTGCGCTTCGGCGCATTCGCGGGTGCAGCCGGACACGGCGAACTTGAGTTTGTGCGGCGAACGCAAGCCCTTGTAGCGGTGCTCGATGCGCAGGGCCATGTGCACGCTGTCCTGCACGCCATAGCGGCACCAGGTGCTGCCCACGCAGCTTTTCACGGTGCGGGTGGACTTGCCGTAGGCGTGGCCGGTTTCAAAGCCGGCGGCGATCAGTTCGGCCCAGATGTCCGGCAGCTCGTGCAACTGCGCGCCGAACAGGTCGATGCGCTGGCCGCCGGTGATCTTGGTGTACAGGTCGTATTTCTTGGCCACCGCGCCGATGGCGATCAGGCCGTCGGGGGTGATTTCACCGGCGGGGATGCGCGGTACCACCGAGTAGGTGCCGTTCTTTTGCATGTTGGCCATGAAGGTGTCGTTGGTGTCCTGCAGAGGCACCAGCCAGGGCTCCATGATCGGCCGGTTCCAGCACGAGGCCAGGATCGAGCCCACCACCGGCTTGCAGATGTCGCAGCCCAGGTGGCCCTTGCCGTGACGGGCCAGCAGCTCATCGAAGGTCTCGATGCCCTCGACGCGCACCAGCGAATACAGCGCCTGGCGGGTGAACGCAAAGTGTTCGCACAGGCTGTTGTCGACCGTCACGCCGCGGGCCGTCAGCTCGTGCTCGAACACCTGCTTGAGCAGCCCGGCGCAGCCGCCGCAGCCGGTGGCAGCCTTGGTCTGGCCCTTGAGCGCAGCGAGGTCGCCGCAGCCGGCGTCGATGGCGCAGCAGATCGCGCCCTTGGTGACGTTATGGCAGGAACACACGGTGGCCGTAGCGGGCAAGGCGTCCACGCCCAGGGCCGGCGCCGCTTCGCCCTGGGGCAGGATCAGCGAGGCTGGGTCGGCTGGCAGCTTGAGACCATTCTGGATGTATTGCAGCAGCGTGTCGTAATAGCGGTTGTCGCCCACCAGCACGGCGCCGATGGCCTGCTTGCCATCGGCAGACACCACCAGGCGGCGGTAGCTGGCGGTGGCCTCGTCGATGAAGCGGTAGCTGCGCGCCCCGGCGCTGGCGCCTTGGGCATCGCCAATGGAGCCGACGTCGACGCCCAGCAGCTTGAGCTTGGTGGACATGTCCGCCCCGGCGAAGGTGTCTGTCTCGATCCCGCACAGCTGCGCCGCCACGCTGCGCGCCATCTGGTAACCCGGCGCCACGAGGCCGAACACGCTGCCGTTCCAGGCCGCACATTCACCGATGGCATGGATGTGTGGATCGCTGCTGCGGCAGTCGCCGTCGATGGCGATGCCGCCGCGCGCGCCCAGGTCAAGGCCACACGCCTTGGCCAGCGCGTCCTGCGGGCGGATACCGGCCGAGAACACCACCAGGTCGGTTTCCAGGTACTCATCGCCGGCGAAATTCATCCGGAAACGGTAGTGGTCGCCGGGTGTGATCGATTGCGTACTGCGCGACAGGTGCACCTGCACGCCCAGCGCCTCGATACGCGCCTTGAGCGCCACGCCGCCCGCCTCGTCCAGCTGCACCGGCATCAGGCGCGGCGCAAACTCCACCACATGGGCTTCCAGGCCCAGGCTGCGCAACGCATTGGCCGCTTCGAGCCCGAGCAGGCCGCCGCCCACCACCACGCCGCGCCGGGCATTGCCGGCCGCGGCGCGGATCGTGTCCAGATCCGCCAGGGTGCGGTAGACCAGGCGCGAATCCCCTGCCGCGCCTTCGATGGGCGGCACGAAGGGGTAGGAGCCGGTGGCCATGACCAGGTGGGCGTAGGCCAGGCAGCCATTGGCGGTGATCACTTCCTGGCGGGCCCGGTCGATCTCCAGCACCGGCACGCCCAGGTGCAAGGTCACGCCTGCTCGCCGATACAGCGCGGCGTCCCCCAGCGCCAGGGACTCGGCGTCGCGCCCGCCGAAGTATTCGGACAGGTGCACCCGGTCATAGGCGCGCAGGGGTTCTTCGCTGAACACGTGAATCCGATAACGGCTCAGGGCTCCGCGGTCTATCAACTGTTCGACGCAGTGATGGCCAACCATGCCGTTGCCGATGATCACGAGGTTTTGCAGGTCACTCGCCAAGTCGCTGTTCATAAGGCACCTCTCGAAGCCGATCCGGTTGTTTCGAAGCAAAAAAAAACGCCTGGAACCAGAGGGTTCCAGGCGCCATTGCCTGTTCTTGCTGCCGGCCCGTGGGCCTGACGCAGTCGTTGTCACCTGGGCCTGCGAAGGCCAGACGATCGCCGTTGATCGTCGAGGTCGTCCGCAGGCACTGTGCAGCGGATGGCTCAAGCCTATGCAGCGGTTGTGCCACAACAGTGAAAATGGCCTGCGAGGCGCACGAGGGAGGGTGGCGTGGCGTTTCTGCCCATCCAGCGCAAGACGGCTGGCCCGTCCCAAAACAGTGCAGGCCGGTCAAGCCTGCCCCAGGTCGAGGCGCTGGCGGGTCGCCGTGCAGCGCGTGATCCACCGCACTGCAGCACGGGCAGCTGCGTTGAACACATAGACTTCAGCCGCCAAGCGCAGCACAACCAGCCCCGCACACGACCAGTGTGGGCGCACCTATTGCCGCGATGGGCAGCGCAGCCGGCCCAAGGCTGCAACGTCCATTCACCTGCAATTGCGCGGCGCCTGATTCAGGCCGGCGGCGCCGGCCATCACGGCAATCCGGAGCGCCGGACCGGCCGCTCCTACTCCGACCGTGGGCGCCCGAGTTCTGGCTCTGGCCGACACAATGCCAGACTGTGCGGCTATTGCCGCAATGGACCGCGCAGCCGCCCTGACGCAGTCGACGCATACCGCCCGCTGAAAGCGCGGCTGCAACCATTGGCGCTGCTACGCAACCCCTCGCGACTCGCCTGCAACAAGGCGTGACCGGATAGGCGCGGCTGCTCCAGCAGGACGCGTGTTTTGCGCCAGCTGCACACCCCCCTTCAGCCCACTCGGCCTGGTGAACAGCGCTGCGCCAGCGCGCATGGCCCAGCTCTTGCTACTCATCGGCAAACGCCGTCAACGACGATGGCGGTCCCTCCAGGCAACACCTCACGACAAAGGCGCCGTGTAGTTCCCGTTTGAAAACGCGGGAGCCGCATGGCGCCTTTGTGGTTTCTGCAAGAGAGCACGGCGATGAACCAAACCCTTGAGCCGAGCAAGACCGTACGCAGTGTGTGCCCCTATTGCGGGGTGGGCTGCGGCATCGTCATGCAGGTGGAAAACAATCTGATCGTCAAAGTCTCGGGCGACAAACAGCACCCCAGCAATGCCGGCCGCCTGTGCACCAAAGGCAGCACGTGCGCCGTGCCGGTGGCCGACAGTGGACGGATGACGCATGCCTTCGTCCGCGAGGCGCGCAGCCACGACCCGGTGCGCGTCGGCATCGAGCCTGCCATCGAGGCCACGGCCCGGCGCCTGCGCGCGATCATCGATGAGCATGGCGCGGATGCCTTCGCCTTGTACGTCAGCGGGCAGATGTCGCTGGAAGCCCAATACCTGGCCAACAAGCTGACCAAGGGCTTTATCCGCAGCCGCCATATCGAATCCAACTCGCGCCTGTGCATGGCCAGCGCCGGCAGCGGCTACAAACTGTCGCTCGGCGCTGACGGGCCGCCCGGTGCCTACGACGATCTGGACCATAGCGATGTGTTCCTGGTGATCGGCGCAAACATGGCCGACTGTCACCCCGTGCTGTTCCTGCGCCTGCTGGAGCGGGTCAGGGCCGGGGCCAAGCTGATCGTCGTCGACCCACGGCGCACCGGCACGGCCGACAAGGCCGACCTGTACCTGCAGATCGCCCCCGGCACCGACCTGGCGTTGCTCAACGGCCTGCTGCACCTGCTGGTGCGCAACGGCCACACCGACCCGGCGTTCATCGCCGATTTCACCGAGGGCTGGGAGGTCATGGAACACTTCCTGGAGACCTACACGCCCACTTACGTGGCGCAGGTCACAGGCCTTGCCGAAGCCGACATCCGTCAATGCGCGCAGTGGATCGGCGAAGCGGCGAACTGGATGAGCTGCTGGACCATGGGCCTGAACCAGAGCGTGCAAGGCACCTGGCACACCAACGCGCTGTGCAACCTGCACCTGGCCACCGGCGCGATTTGCCGCACCGGCAGCGGGCCGTTTTCCCTGACTGGCCAGCCCAATGCCATGGGCGGACGAGAGATGGGTTACATGGGCCCTGGGTTGCCCGGCCAGCGCTCGGCCCTGGTAGCCGAAGACCGCGCGTTCATCGAGCAACTGTGGGGCATGCCAGCGGACAGCCTGCGCAGCGACGGCGGCCAGGGCACCGTCGCGCTGTTCCAGGCCATGGCGGCCGGCAGCATCAAGGCCTGCTGGATCATCTGCACCAACCCGGTGGCCAGCGTGCCCAACCGTCAGCAGGTCATCGACGGGCTGCGCGCCGCCGAGCTGGTGATCGCCCAGGACGCCTTTCTCGACACCGAGACCAATCGCTACGCCGACATCCTCTTGCCCGGCGCGCTGTGGGCCGAAGCCGAGGGCGTGATGATCAATTCCGAGCGCAACCTGACCCTGACCCAGCAAGCCGTACAGCCGCCCGGCGAGGCCCTGCCGGACTGGCAACTCATCGCCCGGGTCGCCTGCGCCATGGGCTATGCCGAGGCGTTCAGCTACGCCAGCGCGGCCGAGGTGTTCGAAGAGATCAAACGCACGGCCAACCCCAAGACCGGCTATGACCTGCGCGGCGCCAGCCATGCGCGCCTGCGGCAACAGCCACTGCAATGGCCCTGCGCAGCCGCGGACGGGCCTGTGCGCAACCCGATTCGCTACGGCTCGTCCGCCGCCCCTGGCGAACACGCGGCGCTCACCTTCCCGACCGCCAGCGGCAAGGCGCAGTTCTTCGCCCGCCCTCACCTGCCACCTGCCGAGCTGCCCGACGAACTTTTCCCGCTGGTGCTCAACACCGGGCGCGTGCAGCACCAGTGGCACACCCTGACCAAGACCGGCAAAGTGCCGACGCTGAACAAGCTCAACCCCGGCCCCTTCATCGAGGTTCATGCGGAGGATGCCGAGCGCCTGGGCCTCAAGCCGAGCCAGCCGGTGCAGGTCCGTTCGCGCCGCGGCGTGGCAGTGCTGCCGGCGCTGATCAGTGACCGCGTGCGCCCCGGTCACTGCTTTGCGCCGTTTCACTGGAACGATGTGTTCGGTGAAGGGCTGGCCGTGAATGCCGTGACCAGTGATGCCATTGACCCGACCTCGCTGCAGCCGGCCTTCAAGTACAGCGCGGTGGCGTTGCAAGCAGCGCCCGGTACCGAGCCGGAGACGGCAGGCCCTGCTGAGTTGGGGGTGGCATCAGGCGTCCTGCAGGCCGTCGCCTCATGCGCCGGCCAGACCGAGGCTTCTGGCGGGGACGCCGCCCGGGCTTTCGCGCCGACACAGATCGACAGCGTTGCGCGGCTGCTGAACCTGAACGATGCCCCGCCGCTTGTGTTGAACGCTGACGAGCAGCTGTACCTGCAGGGTTATCTGTTGGGCCTGCGCAATGCGCAAGGCCCGCAAGCGGGTGTGCCGACGCTGCCTGAGCAGGCGCCGTTCGATCCGCAGCGACGTGTGTTGCTCAACGGTATGTTGGCGGGGGTGTTCTCCCGCACAGGCGACTTGCTCCCGACCGCTGCGGGCTCCGTTCTGGCGCCAAGTGCCGAGTGGCTGGTGCTCTGGGGTTCGCAGACGGGTAACGGGGAGACGCTGGCGGGCCTGTGCGCACAGCGACTGAGCAGCGCCGGCCAGCGCACGCGGGTGCAGGCCATGGACACTGTCGAGCTGCAGCAACTGCGCAGCGCTGCGGGGGTGCTGCTGGTGACGAGTACCTTTGGCGACGGCGACCCGCCGGACAACGCCGTCGATTTCTGGCACACACTGTCGCAGGCCGAACCGCAGACCCTGACTGACAGCCGCTTCGGCGTACTGGCCTTGGGGGATTCCAGCTACCAGCAATTCTGCGGCTTCGGGCGCAGGCTCGACGAGCGCCTCGCGGCCCTGGGGGCCGAGCGCCTGCAGCCGCGCCTGGACTGCGAGCCGGACTATGAAGGCCCTGCCGAACAATGGCTGGTCGAGCTTTGTGCGAAGCTGGCTAGCGATGGCGGTAGCGGCAGTGGTGCCGATGGTGCCAGTAGTGCCGGCAGTGCCGGTAATGCTGGTGGCGGTAGCAGTGCCAGCACTGCCAACGGTGCCGGTAATGCCTGTGGCACCCGCAGTGCCAGCACTGCCAACGGCGTCGGTAGTGCCAGTGGTATCAGCAGTGCCAGCACCGCCAGTGACCTCACCTATACCCTCGAAGCAGCCTCGCCCGGCGAGCCTTTGTCCACCTCATCCGCAAGCCCCGAGCGCAACCCTTACACCCGCGCCCAGCCACTGCGCACCACGCTGCTGAGCAATCGTCTGCTCAACGCCGAGGGGGCCGAAAAGGAAACCCGTCACTTGGCATTCGATCTCAACGGCCATCACTTCCCCTACCACGCCGGCGACGCGCTGGGCGTCTGGCCGGTCAATGCGCCAGGGCTGGTGGACGAGGTGCTGGCGGCGATGGGCCTGGACGGTGACAGCCCGGTTGCGCTGGACCAGCAGCCGCCCATGCCCTTGCGCAGGGCCCTGACCGAGCACCTGGAAATCGCCCGCATCAACCCGAACCTGTTGCGCCGCGTCGCCGAACTGAACGGCAGCGCGACACTGCGCAGTCTGCTTGAAGAAGACCAGCACGCCGCGTTGCAGACCTGGCTCTGGGGCCGGCAACTGCCCGCGCTGCTGCGCGAGTTCCCAGTCGCGCTGAGCGCGCAGGAGTGGCTGCAACTGCTCAAGCCGCTGCAACCGCGGCTGTATTCGATCAGCTCGAGCCCGGCACTTACGCCCAACGAAGTGCACCTGACCGTGGCCACGGTGCGCTTCACGCACCAGGGTGTCGCACGCGGCGGGGTGTGCTCCACGTTCCTGGCGGACATGGCGGGTGAGCACGGCGTGCGGCTCTTCCTGCAACCCTGCGCACACTTCCGCCCGCCACAAAATCCCGACACCCCGCTGATCATGATCGGGCCTGGCACCGGTATTGCACCGTTTCGTGGGTTCCTGCAGGAACGGCAGGCGCAGGGCGCTGGCCGCAACTGGCTGTTCTTTGGCGAGCAACGGGCGCGCACCGACTTCTACTACCGCCAGGAGCTGCGCGACTGGCAGCGCAATGGCGTGTTGCAGCGGCTGGACACGGCGTTCTCCCGCGACCAGGACGTGAAGGTCTACGTGCAGCAGCGCATGCTCGAAGCGGGCGCCGAGATATGGGCGTGGCTGGAACAGGGCGCGCATGTCTGCGTGTGCGGCGATGCCGCCCGCATGGCCAAGGACGTCGATGCCGCGCTCAAAGCCATCGTGCAGCGGCACGGCAAGATGAGCAGCGCGGCGGCGACGTTGTACGTGAGCGAGTTGAGCAAGGCGCGGCGCTATTTGCGGGACGTCTACTGACCACAAGGGCGCGCCTCCATGCACCACGATTCAGGAATCACAGCGTGAGCGATGACCGCAAACAACCTGCAGCACCGCACGCCGGAGCCGGGGTGACAGGCAGCGACCTGCGGGACGCCCATTGAACACAAGCACGCGCCCCGCGCGCGCTTCCATGCACCACGATTCAGGAATCACCGCGTGAGCGATAACAGCACCGATTTCACCGCACTGCATGCACTGGCCTGGGCGGCCGGCAGCGACGCCCCGGAAAAGAACGCGCTGAACATCGGCTTCATGCCGCTGAGCGATGCCGCCTCGGTGGTGGTCGCCGCCACCCAGGGCTTTGCCCAACCCTACGGGCTGACCCTCAACCTGCACCGGCAAACGTCCTGGGCCGGCCTCAACGACAAGCTGCAGAGCGGTGAGCTGGATGCGGCGCATGCCCTTTACGGCATGATCTATGCCATCGAGCTGGGCATCAGCGGCGCACCGGCCAGCGACATGGCGGTGCTGATGGGGCTGAACCAGAACGGCCAGAGCATCAACCTCTCGCAAGCGCTCAAAAGTGCCGGTGTCACCTGCGCCGCCGCCCTCAAGCAGCGCGCCGCTCAGCCAGGTGCATCGCTCACCTTCGCCCACACCTTCCCCACCGGCAGCCACGCGATGTGGCTGTACTACTGGCTCGCCAGCCAAGGCATTCACCCGTTGCACGACGTCAACAGCGTGGTGGTGCCGCCGCCGCAAATGCTCGCGCACCTACAGGCCGAGCGCATCGACGGCTTCTGCGTGGGCGAGCCGTGGTCGGCCCAGGCCGTCGACCTCGGCCAAGGCTTCACGGTCGCCACCAGCCAGTCGATCTGGCCCGACCATCCGGAGAAGGTCCTGGCCTGCACGCGGGCCTTCGTCGAGCAGTACCCCAACGCCGCCCGTGCGCTGGTGATGGCGGTGCTGGAAGCGAGCCGCTTCATCGAAGCCAATGTCGAGAATCGGCGCAGCACCGCGCAGCTGATGAGTAGCCGCGACTACCTCGACGTGCCGCTGGCCAGCATCGAGCCGCGCTTTCTGGGCCACTACGACGACGGCCTCGGCACGCCGTGGCAAGACGCTCACCCGCTGAGCTTTCACAACCACGGCGCTGCCAATGCCCCTTACTTGTCCGATGGCCTGTGGTTCATGACCCAGTTTCGCCGCTGGGGCCTGCTGCGCGACGACCCGGATTACCTCGCGGTGGCCCAGCGGGTGCAGCAATGGGCGCTGTATCGCCGAGCCGCAGGCAGCCTGGAAATTGCCGTCCCCACCAGCCCGATGCGTCGCTCGCAATTGCTCGACGGCAGCGTCTGGGACGGCACCGACCCGGCTGGGTACGCGCGCAGCTTTGCCCTGCACGCCCGCCATGACCAGTAAGCGGAGGCTCACATGCTGCGCATCCTGCTGATCAACGACACCTCGCGAAAGGTCGGCCGCCTACGCACTGCGCTGAGCGAGGCCGGCTTCGAGGTGATCGACGAATCGGGCCTGACCATCGACCTGCCGGCGCGGGTCGAGGCCGTGCGCCCGGATGTGGTGCTGATCGACACCGAATCGCCGAGCCGCGACGTGATGGAACAGGTGGTGATGATGACCCGCGACCAGCCGCGGCCCATCGTCATGTTCACCGACGAGCACGACCCGAGCGTGATGCGCCAGGCGATCCAGTCAGGCGTCAGCGCCTATATCGTCGAAGGCATCCACGCCCAGCGCCTGCAGCCGATCATGGACGTGGCCATGGCGCGCTTCGAAAGCGATCAGGTGCTGCGCTCGCAATTGCAGGCCCGCGACCAGCAGCTGGCCGAGCGCAAGCGGGTGGAGCTGGCCAAGGGCATGCTGATGAAGATGAAGGCCTGCAGCGAAGAAGAGGCCTACACCCTGATGCGCCGCCAGGCCATGAGCCGCCAGCAGAAGCTGATCCAGGTGGCCGAACAGATCATCGCCATGAACGAGCTGTTGGGCTGATGCCGCCCAACGCCCTGAACGTGCGGTATCGGAACTCTGTACGGTCAGGTAGAACTTCAGTCGCGATGGCCAATAGGGCTCGGCCCAACCGGAGCGCCGCGGTCAGCTCAGGCGCCGCGACCAGCCAAACCGAATCTGGCCCTTGTCATCACAGCGGCTGTGCACCGCAATGCAGCAGCGGCTGCTCAAATCAGGGCACATCCGCCCACCTGCACCCCCTCGCGCACCCTGCCCCACCCCAGCGAACCTGCGTACCACAGCCCACGACAACCGTTGGCACACAACCTGCTTTCACCTAAGCCCAGGTAGCCAACGGCGGCTGCCCACCCCGACAAAGACGTCGCACCTCCCTTCGCGCAAGCGGATGAGGGATTGCGACGTCTTTTGCGTTTCTGGCCTCGCGAAACGAGGCGGTGGAGCAGCCGTGAGGGCTCGCCCACCTGCAAGCACATGACCTTGGTTGACTCCTTTTGCAGATGAGGTGCTGGAATGAACGACAGTTTCTGGAAAGCCGGGCACACCCCGACATTGTTTGCCGCGTTCCTGTATTTCGACCTGAGCTTCATGGTCTGGTACCTGCTCGGCCCGATGGCCGTGCAGATCGCCACCGACCTGGAGCTGACCACCCAGCAGCGCGGCTTCATGGTCGCCACGCCGATCCTGGCTGGGGCGCTGCTGCGCTTCATCATGGGCATGCTGGCTGACCAGCGCTCGCCGAAAACCGCCGGCATCATCGGCCAGGTGATCGTCATCGTCTCGCTGCTGGCCGCCTGGCAACTGGGCATCCACAGCTACGAACAGGCGCTGCTGCTCGGCGTCTGCCTGGGCATGGCCGGCGCCTCGTTCGCCGTGGCCTTGCCGCTGGCCTCGCAGTGGTACCCCGCCGAGCACCAGGGCAAGGCCATGGGCATCGCCGGTGCCGGCAACTCCGGCACGGTACTCGCCGCCCTTGCCGCCCCCGTGCTGGCCGCGGCCTTCGGCTGGACCAACGTGTTCGGCCTGGCGCTGATCCCGCTGATCCTGACCCTGATCGCCTTCAGCCTGATGGCGAAAAACGCCCCCAACCGCAGCAAGCCGAAATCCACCGCCGACTACCTCAAGGCCCTGACCGACCGCGACAGCTGGTGGTTCATGCTGTTCTACAGCGTCACCTTTGGCGGTTTCATCGGCCTGGCCAGCGCCTTGCCCGGCTACTTCCACGACCAGTACGGCCTGAGCCCGGTCACCGCCGGTTACTACACCGCCGCCTGCGTGTTCGGCGGCAGCCTGATGCGGCCCCTGGGCGGCGCCCTGGCCGACCGCTTCGGCGGCATTCGCACCCTGCTCGGCATGTACGCCATAGCCGCCCTGTGCATCGCGGCGGTGGGCATGAACCTGACCAGCTCGGTGGCTGCACTGGCGCTGTTCGTCAGCGCGATGCTCGGCCTGGGTGCAGGCAACGGCGCGGTGTTCCAACTGGTGCCGCAGCGCTTCAACCAGGCAATCGGCGTAATGACCGGCCTGATCGGCATGGCCGGCGGCATCGGCGGCTTTCTTCTGGCCGCAGGCCTTGGCGCGATCAAGCAGCAGACCGGCGACTATCAGCTCGGCCTGTGGCTGTTCGCCAGCCTCGGTGTGGTGGCGTGGTTCGGCCTGCACAGCGTCAAGCGCCGCTGGAGAACCACCTGGGGTTCGGCGGCCTTCACCGCCGCGCGGATCTGAGGCCCTGCCATGCCCTTGCGCCTGAGCTACGCCCAACGCAGCGCCAGCGGCCCCCGCGCCGAGAACCAGGACGCCACGCGGATGGTCAGCCCAGCCTCATCGCTGGCCGCCAGCAAGGGCTACCTGTTCGCGCTGGCCGACGGCGTCAGCCAGTGCGCCGATGGCGGCCTGGCGGCGCGCTCCACGGTGCAGGCCTTGGCCCACGACTACTACGCCACCCCGCAGACCTGGGGCGTGGCCCAGGCGCTGGACCGCCTGCTGCTGGCGCAGAACCGCTGGCTGCACGCCAACGGCGGCGGCCAGCCCCTGCTGACCACCCTCAGTGCGCTGGTGCTGCGCGGCCAGCGCTTCACCCTGGCGCACATCGGCGACTGTCGGGCCTATGGCTGGTACGACGGGCAGTTGCAACGCCTCAGCGAAGACCACGTCTGGTCCCAACCTGGCCTGCAGCACGTGCTCAAGCGCGCGATGGGCCTGGAGCAGCATCTGGTGGTGGACTATCGAGACGGCGAACTGCGCCTGGGCGAGTGCTTCCTGCTGGTCAGCGATGGCGTCTGGGCAACCTTGGGCGATGCTGCCATCGCGGGCGTGCTGCGCGACGAACCCGACCTGCAGAAGGCCGCCGATGCGCTGGTGTGCGCCGCGCACCTGGCCGGCAGCCAGGACAACGCCAGCGCCGTGCTGGTGCGGGTCGATGAACTGGGCGACACCAGCCTGACCGACGCACTCGACCAGGCGCAGCAATGGCCTGTGCCCCCGGCCTTGAAACCAGGCCAACACTTCGAAGGCTGGCAGGTCGAGACGCTGCTCGGCCAGACCCGGCAATCGGTGCTCTACCGCGTGCGCGATGCGCAGCAACACAGCTGGTTGCTGAAAACCTTGCCGGCGCGGTGCGAAGGCGATAACCAAGCCGGCCAGCGCCTGCTTCAGGAAGAATGGTTCCTGCGCCGCGTGGCCGGGCGTTTCTTCCCCGACGTGCACCCCGCCAGCGAGCGGCAGCATCTGTACTACCTGATGCGCGAGCACCCCGGCATCACCTTGGCCGAACAGCACCGTCAGCACGGCCTGCTGAGCCTGACCCAGGCGCTCGACATCGCCACGTCGCTGTTGCGGGCGCTGGGGATGCTGCACCGGCGCAACATCGTGCACCGCGACGTCAATCCGGCCAATCTGCTGCTGGGCGACAACGGCGAACTGCGCCTGCTGGATTTCGGCCTGGCCTATTGCCCGGGGCTGTCCGCGCAGGTTCCCGGCGAACTGCCCGGCACACCCAACTACATCGCCCCGGAAGCCTACGCCGGCGCCCTGCCCAGCACGGCCCAGGACCTCTACAGCGCGGGCGTGACCCTGTATTTCCTGCTCACCGGCCACTACCCCCACGGCGAGATCGAAGCCTTTCAACGCCCCCGCTTCGGCACCCCCGTGCCCGCCAGCCGCTACCGCCCCGACCTGCCGGAATGGTTGGTGTACAACCTCGGCAAAGCCTTGGCCACCGATCCGGCCGAACGTTTTGAAACGGCCGAAGAATGGCGGCTGGCGTTGGAGCATGGCGAGCAATATCCCAGTACGCGGTTTCGTCCGCTGCTGGAACGTGAACCGGTGAAGGTCTGGCGCACGGTTGCGCTGCTTTCGCTGTTGATGAATGGGCTGCTGCTGATCTGGCTGCTGCATGGACAGGGACTCCACGACAGGCCTCGCGCACTGCCGCACTGGATTATTTGCTGCTGCGTGCGCTGCCGCTGATCTGGCTGCTGCAGGGGCGACGCCCCCGTGAAGAGGTTGCGCACGCTCTATCTGCTGTTGATGCGCCGCCGCTAATCCGGCTGCTGCACGGATAACAACCCTGGTGAAGGACCGCGCCCAATGGTCTCCACCGCCCTGATGAGGAAACGCCCATGAACGCAAAAGTCTGGCTGGTAGGCGCCGGCCCCGGTGATCCGGAACTGCTCACCCTCAAGGCCGTGCGCGCTCTGCGCAGCGCCGACGTGGTGATGATCGACAGCCTGGTCAACCCCGCCGTGCTCGAGCACTGCCCCACCGCCAACGTCATCGGCGTTGGCAAACGCGGCGGCTGCCGCTCCACGCCCCAGGCCTTCATCCAGCGCCTGATGCTGCGCTACGCCCGCCAGGGCAAGTGCGTGGTACGCCTCAAGGGCGGTGACCCGTGCATCTTTGGCCGCGGCAGCGAAGAGGCCGACTGGCTGCGCGAGCGCAGCATCGAGGTCGAGCTGGTCAACGGCATCACCGCAGGCCTGGCCGGCGCCACGCACTGCGACATCCCCCTGACCCTGCGCGGCGTGGCCCGCGGCGTGACCCTGGTGACGGCGCACACCGAAGACGACAGCGCATTGAACTGGCAGGCGCTGGCGCAGAGCGGCACCACGCTGGTGGTGTACATGGGCGTGGCGAAGCTGGAGGACGTGCGGCGGGCGTTGCTGGCCGGCGGCATGGCGGCGTCTACGCCCGTAGCGATGATCGAAAACGCCTCGTTGCCGCAGCAGCGGGCGTGCTACAGCGACTTGACGGGGATGTATGACGCGGCGGTGGGATTTGCGCTGAAGGCACCGGCGGTGCTGGTGATTGGGGACGTGGCGGCGCGGGGTGCGAGTCAAGAGGTTTTCAGCCAGGATCAACGGGCCATGGCGTTGGCCCTTGAACGTGCACGTATGCAGGGCTGATCCAAGTGCGGCTGGCGTTGCCCCGATCCACTTCTGCTCGGGTGGATGGGGATGATGCCACTGGCAGGTGAAACCAGCCGGTTACCCTGCTTTGCAGCCAATCGCGCCTAACATGAGCGCCGCACCTCCTGTGGAAGCGGCCGGTCCGGCGCTCCGGTCAGCCGCGATGGGCCGCAAAGCGGCCCCAATCGCTCAACTGACTGGCATTAACCACACGCCCACTCTTTTTTGCCGATGACCTGCTTGACTGCTGAACCGCCACAAAGTCCCCCATCAGCCGACGATCGCCACAGCCGTTTCGAGCCTAAAGCCCCATCCAAAAACGCCGATAGCCTCCTACCATCCCCTGCACCCGATCCACCGCCCGCATGCCCGTCTGGCACGTCGCATGCTTGCCTGACCCTGCCCAGCCCACATGGAGTACGAGTGAATGCCTGCGCACGCCCCTTTCATCGAGCACTACCGCAAAGCCGACCGCATCATGCTCGCCCTCATCTGGCTGATGACGCTGTTCTCCGTGGGCCTGGCGTTCTGGCACGACACGCTGCTGCAAGCGCTCTTCATCGGCGGCGGCACCAGTGGGGTGCTGACCCTGGCCTATCGCGTCATCGGCGGCACGCGCCTGATGCGCTGTGCGCTGGGGGTTGGGCTGATGGTGATGGCGGCGTTGCACATCAACCAGGCCCAGGGCGCCATCGAATCGCACTTCGGTATTTTCGCGCTGCTGGCGGTGCTGACGTTCTACCGCGACTGGCTGCCGATTCTGGTGGCCGCCGTCACCATCGCGTTGCATCACGTGGTGTTTCATGCCTTGCAGCACCAGGGTTTCCCGGTGTTCGTGATGGACCATCACGGCGGCTGGAGCATGATTTTCGTGCACGCGTTCTACGTGGTGATGGAAACCATCGCCCTGCTCTACCTCGCGGTACACAGCCATAAAGAAGCGGTGGACAGCCAGGAGATGCTGGAAAAGATGCTCGCCGTCACCACCCAGTTCAGCGGTGAGGCGGCCAAGGGCAGCCCGGCTAATGTTCATGTCTCGCTGGCAACGCGTTTCGACCACTTCTTGACCCAGCTCACCGACCTGGTCGACGGCGTCGCCCACGACTCACACGGCCTCGGCCAGCTCGGCCAGGAACTGGCCCACGCCAGCGGCACATTGGAACAAGGCGCGCGCCACCAACTGGCGGAAATCGCCCAGATGACTGACGCCATGCAACGCATGGAAGACGCCATGGGCCATATCACCGTGCACGTCGAGCACGCCGTCGAACACGCCGGGCAGGCCAGCCAGCAAGTGATCCGTGGCCAGGAAAGCGTCGGCCGCGCCCAACAGGAAATCACCCAGCTCGCCACCCGCCTGCACGACACCCACGAGACGGTCCAGGGCCTGGCCGTGCACGCCGAACACATCGGCTCGGTGCTGGAAGTGATCAGCAGCATCGCCAACCAGACCAACCTGCTGGCCCTCAACGCCGCCATCGAAGCCGCCCGCGCCGGCGAGCAAGGCCGCGGCTTCGCCGTGGTCGCCGATGAGGTGCGCAGCCTGGCGCAGCGCACGGCGGTGTCGACCCAGGAGATCAAGACGATCATCGAAGGCTTGCAACACGGCAGCCGGCAAGCGGTCGAGGCCATGCACGAGAGCCGTGAGGGCGTGGCCAGGTGCGTGGAGGACAGCCAGCTGGCGGTAGCGATGCTGCAGGCGGTGGGCAATGACATTTCGCAGATCGACCAGCTCAATGGCCGGATCGTGTCGACCACCCGTGAGCAGTCCACGGCGAATGTGGACATCGTCGGGCGCCTGCAATCGGTGCAGAGCATTGCGCAGAACACGGCGCAGGATGTGGAGACGCTGGGCAGGAGCAGTGAGCGGTTGCCGCCGATTGCGGTGCGGTTGGATGCGTTGGGGCGGCGGTTTCACCAGTGAGGGGGCACAGCCCAGCGAGCGCGTGGCCGGATGGCGGATTAGCAAACTACCCGCATGCCATTCTTGCCTGAAGGCTTGCCGGTGTGTCAGCCCGTGAGTCGGGCTTGCCGGTCGTTAGCAGGCCCAGCGAGCGCGTTGGCCGGCTGGCCGATTGCAAGGTACCAGCGTGCACTCCGCGCCTGACTCGCCCTGTGTCAGCCCCTCAATCAGGCTTGCCGGTTGCCAGCCGCTGGCCACGCGTGCACAGGTACAGCAGCCCCCCCACCAGCATCAGACCGCCCGCCCGCAGCCAGGTGTCCCAGCCCTGCTGACTGAGCAGCAACAGACACGACACGATCGCCAGCACCGGCACCCACGTCGGCACGCGAAAGTGAGCCTCGGCCACGGCATCACGGCGCAACACCAGCACCGCGATGTTGGTGCTGAGGAACACGAACAGCAACAGCAAGACCACCGTCTGCGCCAAGGTGGCCAAGGTGCCGGTGAGCGTCAGGGCAATCGCCACCAGCGTGGTGGCCACGATCGCCACCCACGGCGTGCGCCGCGCCGGCAGCACCGCGCCCAGCACGCCCGGCAGCAGGCGCAGGTTGGCCATGCCATAGGTGAGCCGGCTGGCCATGATCATGGTCAGCAGCGCGCCGTTGGCCACCGCCACCAAGGCGATGAAGGCAAACAGCATGGGCGGAATGTTCAGCCCCGAGGCGCGCACCACTTCCAGCAGCGGCGCCGAAGTGGCCACGAGTTTGTCGGTCGGCAACACGCTCGAGGCCGCCACCCCCACCGCCATGTACACCACCCCCGCCGTGAGCAACGCGGCGAACAAGGCGCGCGGGTAGACCTTGCGCACATCCTTGATTTCCTCGGCCAGGTTGGCGGAGGTCTCGAAACCAACGAAGGAATAGAACGCCAGCAACGCCGCACCGAGCACGGCCAGCATCGGGTTGACGCCCGGCTTGAACGTCAGTGTGCGCCCCAGGTCGGCGTCGCCGGTGCGGAAATACCAGGCAGCGGCAACCACCACCAAAATCAGGCCCGACAGCTCGATGAGCGTCATCACCAGGTTCGCCCCCAAGGACTCCTTGATGCCCCGCGCATTAAGCGCGGCGATCACCACAAGGAAGACGGTCGCGGCCAGGTAAGGCGAAACATCGATGAACGCGCTCAGGTAATCCCCGGCAAACGCCAGCGACAACCCCGCCGCGCTGGTAACGGCCGCCGCCAGCATGCAAAAGCCCACCAGAAACGACAGCAGCGGTGACTTGAAGGCCTTCTCCGCAAACACCGACGCCGCCCCCGCGTGCGGATACTTGGTCACCAGTTCCGCATAAGACCCCGCCGTGAGCATCGCGAAGAACAGCGCAATCAACAGCGGCACCCAGATCGCGCCACCCACCTCCCCCGCAATGGTGCCGGCGAGCGCGTACACACCGGCGCCGAGCACATCGCCAAGGATGAAGAGAAACAGCATGGAGCCGGTGATGGCGCGGCGCAGGGAGGGTTTGTCGGCGGTTGCGGTCACGATCGACTCCTGTCGTGAGTAATAAAGGGTGGGCTTGGAGATTGACGCTTGCTGCTCGAACCTCGATGGCGGTAGTTCAGACCGCACAAGGCCTGGTTAGCGCCAAGCCGATGGGCGCTCGGTAGACGGACGGGTGCGCAGGGTGTGCGTTGGGGTTCAGAGCTTCGGAATATCGCCCATGGCCTCTGCGATGGTCGCCAGGCCTTCTTCGATACCGGCGATGTCGTCCTGGAGCTTGGCGAAGGCCAGGTCCAGGGCTTCGTCGTCGTCCACCGTCTGGTGGCCGCGTAGGGAAATGGCGCGGTCCTGTTCGGTGGTGTGCAGGGCGTGCACGCTTTCGCGTAGGGCCAGGAGTTGATCGAAGATGGCCGCGAGTTGGGTGTTGCTGTCGGCGCGGGTGCGGGGCATGCGGGTGTCCTTGGGTGGGGCGTTGGCGGGTGGTTGGACGGGTGGTTACGGCTGGTCGTGGTGGCTAGACCAGTGCCCAGACCGGAGCAGCCTGTGCGGGGGACTGAGTGACGGGCCTGCTTTGCCGGTTCATTCCCTTGCAGGCGCGCGTAGTGCACACCCGCTAGTGCCTGGGTGTGCCGGAGTTCGCAAGCTATAACGTGAGATTTGCGCAGGACGTGCGAAGTTCAGGCGGATACCCCTACCTGCGCCCGCCCCGCTCACCGACAGAGCACGCGTACCGGTCGAAACGGATTGACCTGTGAGGAGGCTAAAAAGCAGCTCCATGCCGGGCAACCTCAAGCCAAGACGCCCTCGCAACGACATGGAGCATGCTGGGGGCTGATGCTGAATCCGAATGCGTGATTTCAAGCCTCTGCGACGCTGCATGCGTCATTGGCTTGCAGTGGGAGCGAGCATTTGTGCCATGGCGATATCTTCGATCAACGCTTTTGCCATGCCACTCAAGTGATGGGCCGCGACGATCAAAGCATCGTTGCGCTCAAGGCTTGCTTCGAGGGTCAGGCGGTAAACGCAGTTCATTAGGATGCTGGTTTGTTCCAGTAAGTACTGGTGGTCGTGGCCGGGTTGGACTTTGAAAAGGCGATGTGTGCTGAGGCCTTTGGCACCCTCGCCGAAGGTGGCTGAGCCGATGGACTGGGTTGTTGGGCTTGAAGATCTGGAGGAAGGGGTATTCATACGTGACGTACCTGCTCAATGCCAGGATGGCCCGACGAATGCAGCGCACCCTGGCTTAGACCGTTCTTGGAAGATTGGCTGCTATTTGCCTAACCGAAAGCCGGCGCCTGCCGTCCCTTACGTTGCAAATGGCGATGAGTCTTGAGGACCGTTCCAGAGCGTGGATAGCGACAGCGAAGGGCAGGCTTATGAGGGTGGCGCAGCAGGACAGTGCGCTGGGAAAGCAATGAAGCGGTAGGCGGCGGGTCGGGGACAATCTTCAGCATGTAGTGGTCAACTCATCCCGGACACGGTTTTGAGTTTTTCTTCAGCTTTCGCCGGAGCCAGTCCATCGTTGAATTGATGAGGTCGGATCCAGTTGTGGTGATTCATCAGGTACTGGCTAATGTCTCGCTGAGCTTGCAGGCCGGTCATGTAGCCCGTGGTCGGTATCCACTCTGATTTCAAGCTGCGAAATACTCGCTCCATCGGTGCATTGTCCCAGCAGTTGCCTCGGCGACTCATGCTTTGGCGCATGGTAGCGCCATAGCCTTGGGCGAAACTGACGGCTGCCATATTGGGATCCCTGATCGGAGTGAAACAGCAGCCCTGAGGTCTTCCACGTTGTTCGTAAGCCACATCCAGCGCTTTGACCACGAGGTCTGCGTCCGGCTTTTCCGATAAGGCCCAGCCCACTACTCTGCGTGCATAGAGATCCAGCACAACTGCCAGATAGTGCCATTTGTCCTGCGCCCAAACGTAAGTGATGTCGCTACACCAGACCTGATTCGGCGCTTCGACATCAAATGCCCGGTTCAAAATATTCGGAATATCTGGTCGCTCTACCGTCGCTTTTTGTAGGCGTGTGATCCCGGATGCTTGCTGATCAGCGCCAGTTCACGTATCAGGCTGCGCACCATGAATCGCCCGATTTGCTCACCTTCTTCTTGCATCATTGTCTTGATGCTACGGCTGCCGGGCGCACTTCGCCCCTGCGTGAACAACTCATTCACTCGACTGCGCAATCGTAGTCGCTCAACGTCCGGAGTTCGTCTTTTATGACGATGTGCGTAGTAACTTGAGCGAGTGACTTCAAACACCTCGCACAACCAATCAACGGGCTCATGGGCGCTGAGCTGACGGATCAACGCGTACGCTCGAGATCTTCCGACATCAAGAGCGCGGTAGCCTTTTTTAGTATCGACTTCTCGCGTTCAAGGCGCGTGATCCGAGCTCCCAGTTCTTGGATTTTTTGCTGCTCTGGCGTCAACGCTTTGCTGGCCGGCGTGATGCCGCCGCGCTCTTGCTGAAGCTGATTAACCCACCGGCGCAGGGCCGACTCCACCAAGCCGAGCGAGCGTGCAGCTTCGGCATGGCTATAGCCTTGGTCGAGCACCAGACAGGCAGCTTCGCGCTTGAATTCAGGGGTAAAGGTACGGCGTTGCTTGGTCATCAGACACCTCTCTGTGGCGAGCATTCTCGCCTAAATGGGTGTCCGGGGTTAGTAGACCACTACAAGGGCGCGCGGCTGACGGACTGATTGCTGCCGTCGTGAAGTGTAGCAATCGGCCTTGAGCTGATATTGAAGCAGGCGACGTTCACCCACCCATCTGCTGTCGCATCTCCTTTCGTTTATGAGGGATTCTGATCACCAGGGAGCGATTCCGTTTCATTACCCGAGAGAATCGGGATGTCAGAAAGCATCTCCTTGAGCGTGATGGCATCCCATGGCAGATGTTCGGTAATACCTAGACCTACTACATCAGTCGCCCTAGACACATCCTGGATCAATCGCACCACCTGGGCCACGCTCATTTTTCCCGCTGGGAATGCCTCATAAGGATCGCTCGCCGGATTAGGCTCACCGAAAAACACCGACCGAAACTCAGTTGGGTCCAGAACATCCAAGTCGAAATGGATAGCTAGATGCTCGACTTCGTTGAGACGGATCCACTCCAGCACGCTTTCACTGGACAAGCTAAGCGCTTGCGGTGTGGCAATTTCTAGGCTATGGCGCTCAATGAAGTCAGCTTCCTGGGGCGTCAGACCATCCCCCCGCAGCCCAGCAAACATCACTTTCTTCGGATCAATGTGTACCTTTACTTCGGCAGCTAGCATTGCGTCTCCTTCACCCAGCAGGTTGGCAAGTACCATCGTGTGGGCGTTGCAATACTCTTTCGGATTTTTGATATCCGGGTGCGCATCTATCCAAAGGATAGCAAGCTGTCCGTTATACCTTTCGTTGAGGTAAGCGAATGGGGCCTGGTCGACCAGACAGTCGCCTCCAAAGACCACAACACGATCTGGCCGATAGTGATTAAGAACTTCAGATGTTGCCTGGAGCTGCTCCATGATCGCTTCACGATGGGCTACGCCATCATCAACTACCGTCTCCTGCCCCTTATAGGGTCTTACCGGAATCTCGATCAGAGGGCTAGCACTGGCTGGTGCCAGGAAAGCGAGTAGCTCTGCGCCGAATCCAGTAGGCGGGTTGTCACCACCTTGCCACTGTGGAATCTTCAGGCGAAGTGTTTTACGTGAGCGCGTCAGCTTGATCGTGAGCTCGGTTTCCTTGATGTTAGCAATTGGCTGTAGCACATCACCGCTGAACGGACGTAGGTCAAGCTGCGCTTCCAATCGGTTTGGTAGGTCTGGATTAGCCAGTGCCGCTTTGCCAATGGCCAGTACGCTCGCGCCTGCATCCAGCACCTTGCCAGCACTCTCGATATCTTCCAAACCGCCATTGGCAATGATCGAAACGCCAGGGGCGTATCGATGTGCGAGAGACACCAGGGTGTCCTGGCCGCCGGGAAAGGCTGGCTTTGAAGCGTCATACTCAGTGACATGGATAAAGTCTGCCCCAGCTTGCGCAAGGGCACTGAAGATGATCTGCGCGTCAGCTTCACCGCCCGCCCATTTACTGGTGAAATCGTTCACTTTTGCTTGAGAAATGCGGATCCCGACCTGAGCTGACTGACCGATTTCCTGTTTGACCTTGTGCACGATTTCCGTGAGCAGCGAGACGCGTCCACGGGTGGTTCCACCCCACCGATCAGTGCGTTCGTTTGTCTCGGCGCTTAGAAACTGATCAAGCAGATAGCCGTTGGCACCGTGGATCTCGACGCCGTCGAACCCCGATATACGTACTGCGCGAGCCGCTGAGCTGACGAAGCCCTCGACGATTTCAGTGATTTGCTGATTGCTCAATTCTTGCGGTTCGGCGTAATCGCCTGCCCCGTAGTAGAAACTCAGTTGCTGGCCCTTTGGCTTGATCGCCGAAGGCGCAACGGTTTCTGTGCAGAAACTGTTACTTTGACTGAGCGCGCCCGAGTGCATTATCTGAGCGAAGAATCTGCTGCCCTGGGCCTGAATCGCTTGCACAGTAGCGATCCATGCTTGCGCCTGGTCGTCGTCAGCCAAGCCAGGTTGGAATGCGTATCCCTGAGAGTAATTCTTGTCGGTATAAAGCCCTTCGGTAGTCACCAGGCCGAAACCACCCAATGCGAAGCGCAAGTAGTAATCATGCATCACTGCAGTGATTCTTCCATGCTCAGTGGCAGTGACGCGGGTCATGGGAGCAACAGCAAGACGGTTTTTTAGCTCCAAACTACCTAGTTGAGCAGTTGCCAAAACCCGAGATATTACTTGTTTAGTCATGGTCTATTCCTCTTTAGAACTCTTGGACTGTTGGACGAATCACAATTTCATTGATATCTACGTCCTGAGGTTGTTCGATGGCATAGGCGATAGCACGAGCGACTGCAGCGGAAGAAATCTGGTTGGCTTGGTAGTAGCCTTCTACCAGCTCCGCAGTAGCGCTATCGCCGGTGTGCTGTTTAAGCTCTGACTCAACCGCGCCGGGAGAGATGATTGTTGAGCGGATGTTATGGCCAAGCTCACTACGCAACCCCTCGGCAATCGCCCGTACAGCGAACTTGGTAGCGCTGTAGACACTGCCGATAGGTGCGAAGACTTTGATACCGGCTACTGATGAGATGTTGATGATATGCCCGCTGCTCTGAGCCTCGAAGGCTGGCAATACGGCCGCGATACCGTAAAGCACGCCTTTTATGTTGATGTCGATCATGCGATCCCATTCATCAACCCTGAGCTTACTGATAGGCGCCAACGGCATGATGCCTGCGTTATTGACCAGCACGTCGATTCGGCCAAACCTCTCGACGCCGGCGGCTGCCAACGCTTTTAGATCCTCTTGACGCGTCACGTCGGTTTGCACTGCGATGGCTTGGCCGCCTTCAGCTGCAATCTCCGCGACTATTTGATCAAGCCGTGCTAGCCGCCGGGCACCCAGAACAACCCGTGCACCTCCACGAGCCAGGAGGCGCGCTGTAGCCTCGCCCAAGCCGCTGCTGGCACCCGTAATGATGACAACTTTGCCTGCAATGTTTGATCGGCTCATGCCAAGACTCTTCACTGTTGGAGAGGTGCGTGACACCCTATCCTTCAATGGCCAACCAAATAATAGGTAAAATGCTTATTTACAAACAACCACGAGTTGCCCATGGACCGTCTTCGAGCTATCGAAATCTTCATCAAATCCGCCGATCTGGGCAGCTTCTATAAGGCTGCCGCAGTCCTAGGTGTAACCCCTCAAGCGGTTAGCAAAGCTGTTCGTCAGTTGGAGACTGAGCTGGGATTGCAGCTGTTCAGGCGCTCGCGGAGGAACTCCAGCCTAACCGAAGAGGGGCGCACCTTCCTCGAACGAACCAGAGGCGGGGTTGCGGCCCTGGCATCGGCATGGGAACAGACTCGACAGGCCACTGCTTCTGACCAAGGACTCATCCGTCTGACAGCACCATTGAGCTTATGCAAAAACCTCATACTGCCACTGATCAAGAGCTTTCAGCAGGCTCATCCAGCTGTTGAATTCGATCTGGTTGCGGAGGATCGATACACAGATATCGTGAGCGCCGGCATTGATGTTGGCTTCCGATCAGGTTTCTCCCCCGAAGGTCAGCTCGTGGTGAGGGAGCTGTTGCGACTCCAACTGATCGCGTGCGCCTCTCCAAAATATCTGGATCAACACGGCGCTCCTGTTACCCGCATGGATCTAGTCAATCATTCGTGCATCGGCAGCCGGCGGCCAAACACCGGCCGGGTCATTCCTTGGGAATTCAATGTCGATGGCATCGCCGAGTATGAGCCTGTTCATGTCTCATTCTGTACCAATGATGTTGGTACAGAACTGCAGGCGGCTTTGGCGGGCATGGGTATAGGGATGATCGATGGTATAATCGCCGCCCCTCACCTACGGAACGGCGAACTGGTTCCTCTATTCTGCAACAGCATTAGCCAGCGCTACGCGATCTTTCTTTATCATGCTCATCAGCCTGACATGCCTCGGCGCGTCCAACGGTTCATTGAACACGCGGCCCTACATATCGAACAGCAGGCCGACAGTTTTCGCTTTGATGAAAGAGAACTTTCATCGTTGCATCTGAAATACTTAGAAAATCGCTGAAAACATTCAAACAGTTGGGCGAGGATAACGAGTCACTCTTAGCAGGTCTGGTAGCCGCTTTTTATTTATACCAACGCCGCTGACAAGCTCCTGATTTACTGCAGATATAGAAAGGCTTATACGTACTGTAGGTGCAAAGCTGCACGGGTCGACTCTTGGCTGATTGCTGCCCTATACAAAAGCTGGAATGGGTTGCAAGCTGCTATCATTTGGTTCGCCTCATATTCCCAGGTAGCGCGAGCCAGCGACAGTACCGAACCAAAGTGAGCCAGGTCATTGCCAGCAGTTTGCGGCTTCGCTGCATCATCCCCTCGGCTCATGCCTCACAATGCGTAGTCGACTAGCGCCTTCTGCGAAACGTCTGAGTCGATTACGCCGGCCAGGGGGCTGCACTGGATGGCTCCAAGCGTGCGCCGCTTACTCTCCCCAAGGGGCCGCGACTTCTAAGCCTGCAACAGATAGCACTCGATCATGTGCCAGACCGCTAGCCTCTGACCTATGGCCCGATCAACGGCGCCAGGCTCGGATAGCGCCGTTTTACTACGCTTGGCCCACGCCTGGACAGTCTGCTTCGGGCGAAGATCTGGGCTTCTTGATAGACTACAACACCATTTTTTCTTGAGACTGATCTGGACGGTGCAGCTAACCGTATCGTCAGTCTTTCCCCTGCTCTGATCGTTGCCAGGACTTCCAGTGATACAAGCGCAGTTTGAGGTAGTGCAGCTCACCAATGTCACACCTCAACCGCTCAACGAATCTGGAAATTGGTACATAAACGCGTAAGCCACAATGCCCTTAAATACCGAATCAAAGCCAGCAACCACGCACCCTGAGCCCTGCCGCCGCTTCAGCGTCGCCCCCATGATGGACTGGACCGACCGCCACTGCCGCTTCTTCCTGCGCCTCCTCTCCAAACAAACCCTCCTCTACACCGAAATGGTCACCACCGGCGCCCTGCTCCACAACGACGCCCACCGTTTCCTCCAGCACCACGAAACCGAACACCCCCTGGCCCTGCAACTCGGCGGCAGCACCCCGGCGGACCTCGCCGCCTGCGCCAAGCTCGCCGAAGCGGCCGGCTACGATGAGGTAAACCTCAATGTCGGCTGCCCGAGCGACCGGGTGCAGAACAACATGATCGGCGCCTGCCTCATGGCCCACCCCGCGCTGGTCGCTGACTGCGTGAAGGCCATGCGCGATGCGGTCGCTACGCCGGTCACGGTCAAGCACCGCATCGGCATCAACGGTCGTGACGGCTATGCCGAGCTGTGCGACTTCGTCGGTCAGGTGCGCGATGCCGGTTGCCGCAGCTTCACCGTGCATGCGCGTATCGCCATCCTCGAGGGCCTGTCGCCGAAGGAGAACCGTGAAGTGCCGCCGCTGCGCTATGACGTGGCGGCGCAACTGAAGGCTGACTTCCCGGACCTGGAGATCGTGCTGAACGGCGGGATCAAGACGCTGGACGCGTGCGAGGCGCACTTGCAGACCTTCGATGGGGTGATGCTGGGGCGTGAGGCGTATCACAATCCGTACCTGCTGGCCGAGGTGGATCAGCGGCTGTTCGGCAGCGCGGCGCCGGTGATCACGCGGGCCGAGGCGTTGGCGCAGTTGCGGCCGTACATCGTGGCGCACATCGAAAGCGGTGGTGCGATGCACCATGTGACGCGGCACATTTTGGGGCTGGGTCAGGGCTTTGCGGGGGCGCGGCGGTTTCGGCAGTTGTTGTCGTCGGACATTCACAAGCATCCGCAGCCGTTGGTGGTGCTGGATCAGGCCGCTGAGCTGTTGGCAGGCCGGTGAACTGAACCTGACCGGGCCGCTCTGACTCGAAGCCTACAGTCCGATCCGACTTGCCCTACCGCCTTGAGCGAAGTACGGGCGTCGGGTACTGTCGAGCACTCGCAAAGGAAAGAGCACGCCATGACCTCCAAGCTGGAACAACTCAAGCAGTTCACCACCGTGGTCGCCGACACCGGTGACCTGGATGCAATCACTCGGCTGAAGCCGGTCGATGCCACCACCAACCCGTCGCTGCTGCTCAAAGCGGCCGACATCGCGGGTTACGCCGACTTGCTGGGCAAGGTCAAGGCGGATGCCAAGGGCAACGTCGATCTGGCCTGCGATCAGTTCGCGGTGACGATGGGCAGTGGGATTCTGAAGGCGATTCCGGGGCGTATTTCCACTGAGGTCGATGCGCGGCTGTCGTTCGACGAGGCGGCGCTGCTGAACAAGGCGCGGCACCTGATCGAGCTGTATGACAAAGCCGGTGTGGGCCGTGACCGCGTGCTGATCAAGCTGGCCTCGACCTGGGAAGGCATCCGCGCGGCCGAGAAGCTGGAGAAGGAAGGCATTCAGACCAACCTGACGCTGCTGTTCTCCTTCGCCCAGGCGCAGGCGTGTGCCGATGCGGGGGTGTTCCTGATTTCGCCGTTCGTGGGCCGTATCTACGACTGGTACAAGAAGAGTACCGGCCAGGAATACACCGGCGCTGCCGACCCGGGTGTCGAGTCGGTCACGAAGATCTACAACTACTACAAGACCAACGGTTACAAGACCGTGGTGATGGGTGCGAGCTTCCGCAACCTCAATCAGATCGAGCAACTGGCAGGGTGTGATCGCCTGACCATCAGCCCGGAACTGCTGGAGAAGCTGGGCCAGGACGAAGGCGAATTGCCGCGCCGCCTCCAGCCGGGCAATGCCGGTGAGGCCAAGCAGCAATTGAACGAAAGCCAGTTCCGCTGGGCGCACAATGAAGATGCCATGGCCACCGAGAAGCTGGCCGAGGGCATTCGTCAGTTCGCCCGTGACCAGGAAAAACTCGAAGCGGTGATGGCGAAGAAATAAGCGACGGGTGTATGCGGTGGTGCTGATCCGTTATGTGGGGTTGGGATCGGTCAGGGCTGCTTTGCAGCCCATCGCGGCAATAGCCGCACCTGCAGGGGGCTGTTTTTCCTGCTGGGGTGACCATGGACAGCCATCCCGATCTTGTTGGAGCAGCCGGTCGGGTGCTCCAACAAAACGGCGTCGATGCCTTATAAAACAGCGCCGATCTGTTGCAGCGGTTCGTTAGGCGCCCTGGTCAGGCGTGGTGGGTCGCGAAGCGGCCCTGATCACGATCGGGTATCACGGCTTTGTAAACTGTCTTCGACTCTACTGTCCTCTTCCTCTTTCAACCTCTGAATCCCAATGACCTCTCCCCTCCCCTGTATCCTCGCCGGCCCTGTGCTGCGGCGTCTCGAACCTTCTCGGCTGGCGATCTGGCTGGTGGCCACGCGGCCGCTTGCGCCGGTGTTCAGCATGCCGGGCCAAGCCTGTGAGACCACCTGCACCGTGGTGCCGGTCGGGCGCGAGGCGTTCGTGCACTTGCTGGACGTGCATTTCGCGGCGCCCCTGCCGGTCGATACTATGCTGCCCTACGACGTGCAGATGCCTGGTCTGGGCGGCGTGCGGGACTGGGCGGCGCACCTGCTCTACCCGGGTGAGTCGCAGCCGAACCTGGTGTTGCGCGGGCGCTTCGATCAGTTGCTGCATGGGTCCTGCCGCAAGCCGCACCACCCGGCGCGTGATGGCCTGCTGTGCGCGGATGAGCTGCTGCTGGGCTGCGAGGCGCCGCAGGATCGACCGGCTGCGCTGTTGATGACGGGCGATCAAGTGTATGCCGACGATGTGGCCGGGCCCATGCTGCGGGCAATCCACCAGCTCATCGAGCGGCTCGGGCTGTTCGATGAGACGCTGGAGGACGCCTGCATCGACCACACTCAGGCGCTGCATGGCGACCTTGCCTACTACTACCGCCGTGCGGAGCTGCTGCCCAGCCATGCGGGGACCGAGGGGCTGAAGCGGCGGTTCTTCGGCGGCAAGCGCAAGCCGATCTTTTCCTCGGCCAATGCGGACAACCACCTGGTGAGCTTTGCCGAGGTGATGGCGATGTACCTGCTGGTGTGGTCGCCGGTGCCGTGGACGCTGGTCGATCTGCAGATGCCCGCAGGGCTAGCGCCGCAGCATCAGCAGCGCTATGGCGAGGAGCTGCCGCACATCGAGGGCTTTGCCCGTGGGCTGGATCGGGTGGCGCGGGTGATGGCGCACCTGAGCTGCCTGATGATCTTCGATGACCACGATGTGACCGATGACTGGAACCTGTCGCTGCTGTGGGAACAGACCGCCTATGGCCATCCGTTCTCGCGGCAGATTCTTGGCAATGCGCTGTTCGGGTATCTGTTGTGTCAGGGCTGGGGCAACGATCCGGATCGCTGTGGCGGGCTTGTCGAGGCGGCCATCGAGCTACTGGACGCCAAGCAGACGCTGAATGCCGAGCGTCACGATGCGCTGATCGAACGGCTGCTGGGCTTTCAGGGCTGGCACTACGCGCTGGCCAGCGATCCGCCTTTGCTGGTGCTCGACACGCGCACCCGGCGCTGGCGTAACGAGGATCGACCGCACAAACCCTCTGGGCTGCTGGATTGGGAGGGCTTGTGCGAGTTGCAGCAGGCGCTGCTGGATCATCCTTCGGCGGTCATCGTGTCTCCCGCGCCGATCTTCGGGGTGAAGTTGATCGAAACGGTACAGCGGGTGTTCAGCTGGCTGGGGTATCCGCTGCTGGTCGATGCGGAGAACTGGATGGCCCATCGCGAGGGCGCGCAGACCATACTGAATATCTTCCGCCACTCACGCACGCCGGGGCATTACGTGATTCTCTCGGGGGATGTGCATTACTCGTTCGTCTATGAAGTGCTGATCCGCCAGCGCCAGCACAGCCCGCACCTGTGGCAGGTGACCAGCAGCGGCATCAAGAACCAGTTCCCCAAGCGCTTGCTCGATGTGCTGGACCGGCTCAATCGCTGGCTGTATTCGCCGCACTCGCCGCTCAATGGCTTTACCAAGCGCCGTGAGATGCAGGTGGAGCCGCGCACGCCGAGTAGCCGGCAGGCGGGGGAACGGCTGTGGAACAGCGCGGGGCTGGGGCAGGTGTTTTTCGATGAGGATGGGCGGCCGGCGCGGGTGTATCAGTTGAATTCGGACGGGAGGGAGAAGACGGAGTTCGTGGGTAAGGCATGAAGGCAGGGTCTGCCGCGCTTTGCAGCTGAAGTTGCCATTTTGATGGCGTGCTGGCACGAACGATTTCTCCCGGCCCACGCGCACATGTAGGAGCGACTTCAGTCGCGATGGGCTGCGCAGCAGGCCTAATGGCTACAGTCGCGTTGTTGTCTGGCGTTATGGGTTGCATGCGTTAGGGCGGCTGACCGGGGCGCCGGACCGGCCACTCCTACACTGAGCGCGTACAGGCCGGAAGCGGGCTGAATTTAGACGGATCGTGAGCGCGTGCCGAAGCAACCACATCGAGCCGCTTTTCAGGCGCTGATCATTGGTTTCAGGTGCGTTCCAGCGCATTCACCAGATCGCGGAACGCTTCGCGGTTCGACTCGTTCAAGCCCATCAGAATACGGTGCGCTTCGAGCACCTTGGCGCGCACCACATCTTCGCTCTGATCCTGCGGCGGCAGGTCATCGAGGCACTCCGGGCACGGCAGCGGGTGATCGACGATGTTGAACACCTGCTCGAAGCCCATCGACTGCAGCAGGCGCGAGATGTCGGGGTGGGTGGTGACCACGGTCGGCAGCAGGCCGACCTGTTGGCGCGAAAGGATCGACAGCTTGGCCAGCAGGCCCAGCGTGGTGCTGTCCATGCTCTCGGTTTCGGTGAGGTCAATGACGATGTTGGAGAAGCTTCGCGAGCTGAAGATCTTCTCGATCGTGGCATCCAAAGCGGTGCACAAGGTCAGACGCACTTCACCGACGAACTTCAGCACAAACGTGCCGGCTTCTTCGGCAAACTGGATTCTTCCAGTACTCATTGCAGGTTCCTGCTCAACACCAATAGGGCGATATCATCCGGCATCTCCCCAAGCGTAGCCAATCCGAATCGTTGGCGCAGGCCATCCAGGCTGCCCCCGCCTGCCTTGACCACCTCGGGCAAGCCAGCTTCTTTCTCTTTGAGGGTGCTCCCGGGCAAAAGGTCCAGGATGCCGTCCGACAACAGGGTCAGGCTGAACTGCGGTGGCAGCTCCAGCACATGGTCCTGATAGGTCGCCTCTTCGAACAACCCCACCGGTAGCCCGCGCCCTTCCAGGTAACGGGCCTGGCCGGGGCTGTACAGCACCGGCAGCGGCAGGTGGCCGCCAACCGCGTAGGTCAGCAGGCCGGTGTCTTCGTCGATGATGCCGCCGACCATGGTCACGTGCTTGCCGAGCTTGCAGTTGATCAGGCCGCGGTTGATGTGGCCGAGCACATCGGACGGTTTGAAATCACGCAGGCTGCTGTTGCGCTTGAATTCGAACATCAGGCGAGTGGTCATGAACTTCAGCAGGACGGTCACGAAGGCTGACGATGCGCCGTGCCCGGAGACATCGGCCAGATAAAAGGCGATACGCGTTTCATCGATGCGGAAGTAATCGACGAAATCCCCCGACAGGTACAACGAGGGAATGATCTGGTGCTCGAAGGCGATGCCCGAAGCGCTCCACGGGCTCTGCGGCAGCATGTTCATCTGCACCTGGCGCCCGGCGGTCTGGTCTTCCTGAAGCAGGTGCAGGCTGGCTTCGAGTTCGCGGTTGGCGGTTTCCAGCTTTTCGCGGTAGCGCAGGTTTTCCTGCTGCAGGTGCGCGCGCTCCAGGGCGCGGTGCACCGACAGTTCGAGTACGGCGAGGTCTTCGAGCGGCTTGATCAGGTAGTCGGCAGCGCCCAGGCGCAACGCCTCGACAGCATCGGTCATCACCCCGGCACCCGAGACGACGATCACCGGCAACTGCGGTGCTTGCTCGTTGAGGGTGCGGATCAGCTCGAGCCCGCCCATGTTCGGCATGCGCAGGTCGCAGATGACGAGGTCGGGGGGCTGCTGTGCGAAGGTCTGGAGACCCGCTTGGCCGTTGCTGGCCTGAAGCACGCGAAAACCGCTGTCTTCGAGATAGGCGGCGAGGCTCGCCCGTACTACGTCGTCGTCGTCGATGATCAGCAGCGTTGCACTGGTTTTCTGCATGTGGGCGAACGGCGCCAGAAATAGGTTGGCGTAGCCCTGCAAGGTGGCTGGCAGGCACTACTGGATTCTCTCTGGCCACTCTTCGCTGGGCAATGGACCGGGAAGTTGGCCATCAACCCAGGGTAGAAATGCCCTGTAAGGCGCAGACGGTACTCCCATCCGCCAGGCGTTTCAAGCGCGAAGGGGGCGACGATCCTGCACTTTACAGGCGAAATCGCCGGGAGTTATAAGAAAGTTCTCAAGCCCTACCAGATGGAAGGTTGTCCCTATGTCACAGACGCCCCAGAACTACAGCGAGAAGCGCGATTTCATCCGGATGCGCGTCGATGCGGCCGCCAGTCTGCTGCACGAAGGTGAAGTGATTGCCGCCGTGTGCCTGGACCTGTCCAGCAGCGGCATGCAGGTGCAGGCGCCGCAGCAGTTTCAGGTGGGTGATCGCCTGCAGGTGCGTATCGAGTCGGAACATGCCGCGCTCACCGGGTTGCAGGCCAGCACCGAAGTGGTGTGGATCGCCGATCAGCCCGACGGGGAACAGAAACTGGGGCTGCGCATCCTCAACATGCGCTGAGCCGCGCGTCTGCCGCGCGGCTCAGGGACAGCGGATCGATCAGAAGTCGTCTTCGACTTCGCCGTCCTTGACGCGGAACTCGCGGTTCTGCAGGTAGGCGTTGCGAATGAAGATGTACTTGTCGCCGCTGATCAGCTTCTCGGCCGAGAGCAGTTGCGCGCGGGTGTCGACAATGTCCATCGCCAGGATCGAGTTGCGGGTCGGTACGTGGTCGATGTAGCGGTACGGCCTGGTGTAGGTGTCCGGGTAACGCGCCAACCCGTCACGCACAGTGCTTGGGCCCAGCAGCGGGATGACCACGTACGGCCCGCTCGGTACGCCCCAGTAGCCCAGGGTCTGGCCGAAGTCTTCATCGCTGCGCTGCAGCCCCATGCGGGTGCCGACATCGAACAGGCCACCGATGCCGAAGGTGGTGTTGAAGATGATCCGCGCGGTGTCGATGCCCGCTTCGCGGTACTTCAACTGCAACACGTTGTTGGCCAGGTTGGTGACGTCGCCAACGTTGCTGAACACGTTGTGGATGCCGTCTTCGACGAACTGTGGCGTGACGGCCTGATAGCCCTTGGCCAGAGGCTTCAGCGCATAGGTATCGAGCACGTCGTTGAACCGGAAGATCGGCCGGTTGACGGCTTCCCAGGGGTCTTCCTCGGTGGCGGCCTGGGTTGCCGTGATCGGTGCCAGCAGCAAGCTGGCACAGATACAGGCCTGGGTGACGCGATCAATCACGCCGGTCCTACGCATAAATGCTTCTCCATCGAGGGTCCATGACGGCATCGCAAGGGGCGGCTGCCTGACAAAGCGCCAGTATAAGGGGTCCGCTGCCGATGAACAGTCTTGCCTTCACACTGGGAAAGATTGCCCTCTGTCATGTAACGGTCACGCCGTCGTTCTAGGGTGGAGGTTCTTTCATGGACGTTGCCATGCCACACGCCTCCTCCCCCTCACCCGCCCGCCTCACTGCCGTGCTGTTCAGCCTGCGCGGTTGCCTGGTGCACGTTGACGATGACGGCGCCCATCCCACACCGGGGGCGTTGGCGTGCCTGGCCCATCTGGCCGAACGGTCGCTGCCCTGCCTGTGGCTGGACGCAGGCGCCAGTGCCGAGCACAGTCGACTGGCCGCCGTCCTGCCGCAAGGCCTGCCCCGACAGGTCGGCGCGTCACGGCCCTGGCCAGCCCCGGATGCCTGCTGGCAAGCCTTGATGGCTTTGGGCTGCGAGCACTTGCACGGGGGGGTGGTGGTCAGCGCTGAACCCACGCTGCTGCAATCGGCGCTCAATGCCGGGCTCTGGACCGTGGGCCTGGCTGCCTGCACTCCACCGTGTGCGCACAGTGCCCGCCAATGGCAGGGTTTGAGCGAAAGCGCGCAGGTCAAGGCGCGGGGTGAGGCTACGCTGGCGCTGTACGCCCTGGGCGTGCATTCGGTGATCGACCACCTCGAGGCCCTGCCCTTGTGCCTGACCGATATCGCCCAGCGGCTGGCCAAGGGTGAGAAGCCTTAGCGCCTGCGTGAAAAGCCTTCACCCTCGGCCAGGCCGCACGGAACACAGCCAGCGGTCGGGCATGCCTTTCACCTCACCCTCGCCCAACCTGCCCAAGCCCTGCGCTTGACGCCCATCATGCAAAGTCACAGGCAGTGGATGACGCTTGCAGGCACGTCAGAAACCTTTACCTGACTCTCAAGGTCCATGCCTTAAGTCATTGATGGAGTACGCCCCATGTCCGCCCCCGAACTGCAAGAGCGCCTCAACAGCCTGCGCGACCAACTCGATCGCAACGTGCCGCTTTCCGATGAGGAAGTGGCCAGCCTGCATGAAGAGGCGCGCGAGATCGAAGCGCAACTGAAACTCGAAGAAGCCACGGCTGACAACAACGTGGTCGACGGCGTGAATCTGGCCATCGAACGCTTCGAGGTCGAACACCCTGACCTCACCGCCACCCTGCGCAGCATCGCCAATTCGCTGCACAGCATGGGCATCTGAGGCGTCCAGGCCAGGCAACTGCCGGAGGGCGTCTTGCCCGAAGGGTGTTCACTCGTGCGACCGGGCCGCTGCGCGGCCCATCACGGCAATTCGGCGCGCTGGGCCGGCGCTTCCTCCAGGGCCACCTTGCGCGGCCTTTTTTAGTGCTCGCTTACTGGCGCACCAGGCGCAGGTTGCGCGGGGTGATCGCCGCGCTGCTGCGGTACGGGTTGATGTCCAGGCCGCCGCGGCGCACGTAGCGGGCGTACACGGTCAGGTGCTGCGGGTCGAGCAATTGCTTGAGGTCAAGGTAGATGCGCTCGACGCACTGCTCGTGGAAGTCGGCGTGCTGGCGGAAGCTCACCAGGTAGGCCAGCAGGCTTGCGTGGTCCAGCGCCGGGCCTTGGTAGTCGACCACCACGCTGCCCCAGTCGGGCTGGCTGGTCACCGGGCAGTTGGACTTGAGCAAGTGGCTGTGCAGGGTTTCTTCGACCATGCGCTCGGGGTTGCAGGCCAGCAGCTCGGGTTGTGGGTGGTCATAGCTGCTGACGGTGATATCCAGCGCATCGATGCACAGCCCAGGCAGCGCCGTGGTGCCTTCCTCCTCCACTTCGCCCAAGGTGCGCACGCGCACGGCCACCGGTTTGCCGGCAGCGGCCGACAAGTCTTTTTCCAGGCACACGCGCAACTCGCCTGGCGTGGCGAACACGGTCTGGTTCAGCGAGTTGAGGTAGAGCTTGAACGACTTGGACTCGATGATGTTCGGCGAATCGGCTGGGATGGCGAACTCGCCGATAGCCACCACCGGCTTGCCCGAGGGCAGCAGCCACGACAACTCGAAGCAGTTCCAGTAGTCCACGCCCTGCCAGGGCAGGGTCTGCGCGGTCACGCCCAGCTCGGTCCATTTGGCCTGGCGTGGGATCGGGAACAGCAGCGATGGCGTGTAGGTGGCGACGTATTCGCTGGATTTGCCCAGCGGCGAGGTTTCGGCGGAAGGATGCATGAGATCGGCCCTGCAGAGTCAAATGCCGACCAGTTTACCGATTTTTCCTAGCGCCTGTGGCTCACTCGATGGTCAGCGGCCCGACCATCCCTGCCTGATAGTGCCCCGGCACGTTGCAGGCGAACTCGATCGGCGCCGACGACGTGAAGGTCCAGGTCAGTTCGGCGCGCTGGCCTGGCTGCACCAGCACGGTGTTGCCGCCGCCGTGGCCGTGGCCGGCATCGCCGTGGGCCATGCCGGCATGGGCGCCGGGCGTCTGACCGTGGTCCATCCCCGCGTGTCCGCCAGCAGCCCCGCCATGCGCCATCCCGGCCTGGTCAGTCGCAGCCTCGCCATGGCCCTTCGCCGCCGGCCCACCCGCAGCTTCACCATTGGCCTTCCCCGCCGGCTCACCCGCAGCCCCACCGTGCGCCATCCCCCCCTGCCCAGCCGCAGCGAACGTCTTGCCCTGCAGGGCGAGCATCTCTTTCTGGTGCTCGACATGCATGGCCTTGTCGCCAAGGTTGAACTCATGCGGCAACTGACCTTCATTGATCAGCACGAAGCGCACCGTTTCGCCGGCCTTGACCTGCAACGTGGTGGGCTCGAAGGCGATGTCCTTCATCAACACTTCGACGCTCCGGGTGGCCTTCTCGGCCGAGGCGGGCTCGCCGAAGGCAAAGGTCTCGGCAAGCGCCGGCAGGCTGAGCAGCGACAAGGCGGCGGTAAGCAACAGCGGTTTCATAGGAACTCCAGAACCCATCGAACAGTGACCGCAACCTTACCCAGCCAGCGCTGGCACTGACCTGACACGCAGATTACAAAGCTGTCAGCTTGGCCCGCATCGGCGCGCCTGTCGTATCCTTGCCCTCCCCGCCTCTGGAAAAAGCCAGCCCATGAAACTGCTGATCGTCGAAGACCAGGCCAAGACTGGCCAGTACCTCTGCCAAGGCCTGCGCGAGGCGGGCTTCAGCACGGAGTTGGCCAGTGACGGCGATAGCGGTCAGCACTTGGCCTTGACCGGTGATTACGACCTGCTGCTGCTTGACGTGATGCTGCCCGGTCGCGATGGCTGGCAGATCGTGCAAAGCGTGCGCCAGGCCGGGCTGGAAACGCCCGTGCTGTTTCTCACCGCCCGCGACACCATCGAAGACCGCGTGCGCGGCCTGGAACTGGGCGCCGACGACTACCTGGTCAAGCCGTTCGCCTTTGCCGAGCTGTTGGCGCGGGTACGCAGCCTGCTGCGCCGCGGCGCCAGCACCGCGCACGACACCTGCCTGAGCCTTGCCGACCTGCGCCTTGACCTGATCCGCCGCCGCGTCGAGCGTGCCGGGCGGCGCCTGGACCTCACCGCCAAGGAGTTCGCGTTGCTGGAACTGCTGCTGCGCCGCCAGGGCGAGGTGCTACCCAAATCGTTGATCGCCTCGCAGGTCTGGGACATGAATTTCGACAGCGACACCAATGTCATCGAAGTCGCGATTCGCCGCCTGCGGCTGAAAATCGATGACGCGCATTCCGCCAAATTGATCCACACCGTACGCGGCATGGGTTACGTGCTCGAAGAGCGCGCCGAATGAAGCTCGACAGTGGTGCCAACGTGATTGAAGGGGCGATCCGCCGCCTGCTGCTCGACGGCGAGGATGCGCATACCGCGAGACTGATCCACCCGGTGAAAGGCATGCTTTACGTGCTCCAAGCGAGCGCCGGATGATGTCGCGTCTGTCTCTGGGTATGCGGTTGGGCCTGTTGTTCGCCGCCTGCACCGCAGCGGTGTCGTTGACCGCCGGGCTGCTGTTCAGCCAGGCCAGTGCCCGGCATTTCATCGAGCTCGACCAACAGTTGCTTGATGCGCGACTGTCGCAGTGGCGCACCCAATTGAATCGTCTGCACGAGAAGCCGGACCTGGCGCCGCGCCTGGCCGAGCTGCGCGCTCAACTCGGCCATCAGGCCGACCTGGCCCTGCGCATTCAAAGCGCGCAGGGCGATACCTGGTTCACCAGTCGCAGTGAGCTGCCACCCGCGCCGACCCAGCCAGGGTTGACCACCCAGCATGCCAACGGCATTGACTACCGCAGCCTGGACGCTCCGCTGTACGCCCAGCAACCGCAGTCGCCACGCCTGACGCTTTACCTCGACATCACCCACCACCAGCATTTCCTGCAGCGCATGCAGCAGCTGATCTGGCTCACTGTCGGGCTATCTGCGCTGGCCACGGCGCTGCTCGGCGCCTGGGCGGTGCGCCGCGGCCTGCGCCCGCTGCGGCAGATGGGCAAGGTGGCCGCCAGTGTCTCGGCGCGCTCGCTGACCACGCGCCTGCCCGCCGCGCAGCTGCCCGAAGAGCTGGCCGAACTGGCCACTGCGGTGAACGCGATGCTGCACCGCCTGGACGATGCCTTTCAGCGCCTGTCCGCGTTCTCGGCCGACATCGCCCATGAGCTGCGCACGCCGCTGTCCAACCTGCTGACCCAGACCCAGGTCACCCTCACCCACCCGCGCAGCCTGGAGCAGTACCGCGAGGCGCTGCATGGCAACCTGGAAGAGCTGCAGCGCATGGCGCAGATGGTCAATGACATGCTGTTTCTGGCCAAGGCTGACCATGGCCTGCTAGTGCCAGGGCAGCAGCCGTTGCAGCTCGAAGACGAAGTGGATGCGTTGCTGGAGTATTACGCGGTGCTGGCCGAAGACGCCGAGGTGCGCTTGAGCCGAGAGGGCCACGCCGCGTTGAGAGGGGATCGCCACATGCTGCGCCGCGCCCTGTCCAACCTGATCGATAATGCCCTGCGCTTTACCCCGGCAGGCGGGGAGATCCGCGTCAGCCTGACCCCTGGCGTGCAATTGTGCGTAGCCAATACCGGCCCGGCCATCGACCCGGAGGTGCTGCCGCGACTGTTCAACCGCTTCTACCGCGCAGACCCCGCGCGCAGCGACAGCGGGCGTGAGCATGCCGGGTTGGGGCTGGCCATTACTCGCTCGATCATCCAGGCGCATGGCGGGGAGATTCAGGTCGAGAGTGAGGGTGGGTGGACACGGGTGAGGATTGAGTTGCCCGTTGAGGCCGTGTGAGCGGCCGGTTGGGTATCGGAGGGGGGAGTCAGGGATCGCGTAAGAAACAGTCAAATGGAGGGTGTGGCATTGGCCCGGCTGCGCCGGGCATCGCGACTAACCGGAGCGCTGGACCGGCCGCTTCTACACGACCGCGAGATTCCCACGCACCACGCGGTTCCGGAGCGACTTGAGTCGCGATGGTCATCCCCTTGAGCGGCTTCAGTCGCGATGGCTATCCCGCTTGTGGGAGCGGCTTCAGCCGCGATGGCCGGCAAAGCCGGCCTGATTCAGCCAGCACGCCAGGCCGGAAGAACGGGCATCCCAGCGCACGCGCCCAACCCGAATTCTGCAGCCTCATGCCCTGCCCGTCTCGCCGCAGGCCTTACCTTGGAGTGCCGGCTCCATGTCATACCGCACTCCATACTGCTACACCCCCGGCACCCTCACCCACCCCTCCATCAACACCCGCGCACTACGGCTCATCAGAGCCTTGGTCACCGTCCACTGGCCGTTCACCTGTTGCGCTTGGGCGCCCACGCGCAAGCTGCCGGACGGGTGCCCGAAGCGCACCGCAGTGCGGGTGCCGCCCCCGGCCGCCAGGTTGACCAATGTCCCTGGAATCGCCGCAGCTGTGCCGATGGCCACCGCCGCCGTGCCCATCATGGCGTGATGCAGCTTGCCCATCGACAGCGCCCGCACCAGCAGGTCGATATCCGTTGCCGGTACCGGCTTGCCGTTGGAAGCGATGTAATCGGCAGGCGCTGCAACGAACGCGACCTTCGGTGTGTGCTGGCGATCGGCAGCCTGCTCAAGCGTGCTGATCAGGCCCATGCGCAAGGCGCCATGGGCGCGCAGGGTTTCAAAACGTGCCAGCGCGGCCGGGTCACCGTTGATGGCCTCTTGCAACTCGCTGCCGGTGTAACCGATGTCCGCCGCGTTGACGAAGATGGTCGCAATGCCAGCGTTGATCAACGTCGCTTGTAGCCTGCCCAAGCCCGGCACCTCCAGCGTGTCGACCAGGTTGCCGGTGGGGAACATGGCGCCGCCGCCGTCGCCTTCATCGGCGGCCGGATCGAGGAACTCCAGTTGCACTTCGGCGGCTGGGAACGTCACACCGTCGAGCTCGAAGTCGCCGGTCTCCTGCACCTCACCGGCCGTGATCGGCACGTGGGCGATGATGCTCTTGCCGATGTTGGCCTGCCAGATGCGCACGGTGGCGATGCCGTTGTGAGGAATGCGCGCCGCGTCCACTAACCCGCTGGCGATGGCGAAGGCACCGACGGCTGCGGACAGGTTGCCGCAGTTGCCGCTCCAGTCGACAAAAGCGCGGTCGATGGCGATCTGTCCGAACAGGTAGTCGACGTCATGCTCGGGGCGCAGGCTGGGTGCGAGAATCACCGCCTTGCTGGTGCTCGACGTGGCCCCGCCCATGCCGTCGATCTGCTTGCCGTAGGGATCGGGGCTGCCGATCACCCGCAGCAGTAACGCATCGCGTGCCGGGCCTGGACGCTGGGCAGGCTCGGGCAGGTCGGCCAGGCGAAAGAACACGCCCTTGCTGGTGCCACCACGCATGTAGGTGGCAGGAATCTTCAGTTGTGCGGGATGGGCCATGGTGAATTCCTGTCGGCCAGGCCCGCCGCACCGCGACGGAGCTGGCGGGTTGAGTCAGACGGAGGCTTCGAGGAAGTCCTGGGCGAAGCGTTGCAGCACGCCACCGGCTTCATAGATCGACACTTCTTCACCGGTGTCGAGGCGGCACGTCACCGGCACCTCCAAGCGCTCGCCGTCGCGCCGGGTGATGACCAGGGTCAGGGTCGCACGCGGGGTGCGCTGGCCGACCACGTCATAGGTTTCACTGCCGTCCAGGGCCAGGGTGTGGCGGTCGGTGCCCGGGTGGAATTCCAGCGGCAGTACGCCCATGCCCACCAGGTTAGTGCGGTGAATGCGCTCAAACCCCTCGGCGACGATGGCCTCGACCCCGGCCAGGCGCACGCCCTTGGCCGCCCAGTCGCGCGACGAGCCCTGGCCGTAGTCGCCGCCGGCCACGATGATCAGCGGTTGCTTGCGCGCCATGTAGGTTTCGATGGCCTCCCACATGCGCACCACCTGCCCTTCCGGCTCCAGGCGCGCCAGCGAACCCTGGCGCACCTTGCCGTCGGCGCCGCGAACCATTTCGTTGAACAGCTTGGGGTTGGCGAAGGTGGCGCGCTGCGCGGTCAGGTGGTCGCCGCGGTGGGTGGCGTAGGAGTTGAAGTCTTCCTCCGGCACGCCCATCGACGCCAGGTACTCGCCCGCCGCGCTGTCGAGCATGATCGCGTTGGACGGCGACAGATGATCCGTGGTGATGTTGTCGGGCAGCACCGCCAGCGGGCGCATGCCGGTCAGGCTGCGCTCGCCGGCCAGCGCGCCTTCCCAGTACGGCGGGCGGCGGATGTAGGTGCTCATGGGGCGCCAGTCATACAGCGGCGCCACCTTGGGCCCGGTGTCTTGCTCGATGGCGAACATGGGGATGTAGACCTGGCGGAACTGCTCGGGCTTGACCGCCGCCTTGACCATGGCATCGACCTCGGCATCGCTCGGCCAGATATCCTTCAGGCGAATCTCGCGGCCCTCGACCACGCCCAGCACGTCTTTCTCGATGTCGAAGCGGATGGTGCCGGCGATGGCGTAGGCCACCACCAGCGGCGGCGAGGCCAGGAACGCCTGCTTGGCATACGGATGGATGCGCCCATCGAAATTGCGGTTGCCCGACAGCACGGCCGTGGCGTACAGGTCGCGGTCGATGATTTCCTGCTGGATCTGCGGGTCGAGCGCGCCGGACATGCCGTTACAGGTGGTGCAGGCGAAGGCGACGATGCCAAAACCGAGCTGCTCGAGCTCCGTTTCAAGCCCCGCTTCCTGCAGATACAGTTCCACCGTGCGCGAGCCGGGCGCCAAGGACGACTTGACCCACGGCTTGCGGGTCAGCCCCAGACGGTTGGCGTTGCGCGCCAAGAGGCCTGCGGCAATCACGTTGCGCGGGTTGCTGGTGTTGGTGCAACTGGTGATGGCGGCGATGATCACCGCGCCGTCAGGCATCTGCCCCGGCACATCGTCCCAGGCCCCGGCAATGCCGCGCGCCGCCAGGTCGCCGGTGGCGACGCGGGCGTGCGGGTTGGACGGCCCGGCGAGGTTGCGCACCACGCTGGCAAGATCGAAGCTCAGCACCCGCTCGTAAGCGGCGCCGGCCAGGCTGTCGGCCCACAACCCGGCGGCCTTGGCGTAGGTTTCCACCAACTGCACCTGCTGCGCTTCGCGCCCGGTCAGGCGCAGGTAATCAAGGGTCTGTTCGTCGATGGCGAACATGGCCGCGGTGGCGCCGTACTCGGGCGCCATGTTGGAGATGGTCGCGCGGTCGCCCAGGGTCAGCGCACGGGCGCCCTCGCCGTAGAACTCGAGGTAGGCACCGACCACTTTCTGTTGACGCAGAAATTCGGTCAGCGCCAGCACCAGGTCGGTGGCGGTGATGTTCGGCGCCAGCCGGTTGCGCAGCTCCACCCCGATGATTTCTGGCAGGCGCATCCACGAGGCGCGGCCGAGCATGACGTTCTCGGCCTCCAGCCCGCCGACGCCCACGGCGATCACGCCCAGCGCATCGACATGCGGCGTGTGGCTGTCGGTGCCGACGCAGGTGTCGGGGTAGGCCACGCCGTGCTCGGCGTGGATCACCGGGGACATTTTCTCCAGGTTGATCTGGTGCATGATGCCATTGCCCGGCGGGATCACTTCGACGTTCTTGAACGCGCGCTTGGTCCAGTCGATGAAGTGGAAACGGTCCTCGTTGCGGCGGTCCTCGATGGCGCGGTTCTTCTCGAAGGCCTGCGGGTCGTAGCCGCCGCACTCCACCGCCAGGGAATGGTCGACGATCAGCTGCACCGGCACCACCGGGTTGACCTGCGCCGGGTCGCCGCCTTTGTCGGCGATGGCATCGCGCAGGCCGGCCAGATCCACCAACGCGGTCTGGCCGAGGATGTCGTGGCACACCACACGGGCTGGGTACCAGGGAAAGTCGAGGTCGCGCCTGCGCTCGATCAACTGGCCGAGGCATGCGTCGAGCGTGGCCGGATCGCAGCGGCGCACGAGGTTTTCCGCCAGCACGCGCGAGGTGTAGGGCAAGCCGTCATAGGCGCCGGGCTGCAGCGCTTCGACTGCCGCGCGGGCGTCGAAGTAGTCCAGGTCGGTGCCAGGCAAAGCGGTTCGGTAGGCAGTGTTCATATCGTTATCAGGCTCTATCACGGTAATCGAGTGTTGCCACGGGTCGCCGAGGACGGGCGAACGCCCCCGGTGCAGCATTCAAGGCTGCGGCCCACTGCTCAACGGTCAGCGCTGCTCAAGCGGCACGAACGGGCGCTGCGCCACCCCGGTGTACTCTGCGCTGGGGCGGATGATGCGGTTGTTCTCGCGCTGCTCGAACACATGCGCGGCCCAGCCGGTGAGGCGCGAACAGACGAAGATGGGCGTGAACAGCTTGGTCGGAATGCCCATGAAGTGGTACGCCGAGGCGTGATAGAAATCGGCGTTGGGGAACAGCCGTTTCTGCTCCCACATGGTCTTGTCGATGGCCTCGGACACCGGGTACAGCACACGATCGCCCGCCTCGTCGGCCAGCTTGGCCGCCCAGCCCTTGATCACCTCGTTGCGCGGATCGGACTCTTTGTAGATGGCATGGCCGAAGCCCATGATCTTGTCCTTGCGCTCCAGCATGGCGAGCAGTTCGCGGGTGGCTTCCTGCGGGCTGCCGAAACGTTCGATCAGCTCCATGGCCGCTTCATTGGCGCCGCCGTGCAGCGGGCCGCGCAGCGAGCCGATGGCGGCCGTGATGCAGGAATACAGGTCGGACAAGGTCGAGGCGCAGACCCGCGCGGTGAAGGTCGAGGCGTTGAATTCATGCTCGGCGTAGAGAATCAGCGAAACGTTCATCACCTTCACATGCAACTCGCTCGGCGCCTTGCCCAGCAACAGCTGGAGGAAGTGGCCGCCCAGGGTGTCCTGGTCGCTTTCGCACTCGATGCGCACACCATGATGGCTGAAGCGGTACCAGTAGCAGACGATGGCCGGGAACAGCGCCAGCAAACGGTCGGTGCGCTCGCGCTGGGCGCCGAAGGTCAGCTCCGGCTCCAGGGTGCCGAGCATCGAGCAGCCGGTGCGCATCACGTCCATCGGGTGGGTGTCGCGAGGGATGCGCTCGAGCACCTCCTTGAGCGCCTGGGGCAGGCTGCGCAGGCCCTTGAGGCTGTGCTTGTAGTCGGTCAGCTCGGCGGCGCTGGGCAGCTCGCCGTAGAGCAGCAGGTACGCCACTTCCTCGAATTGGGCATGGGCGGCGAGGTCGCGCACGTCATAGCCGCGGTAGGTCAGCCCGGCGCCGGCCTGGCCCACGGTAGAGAGGGCGGTCTGCCCGGCAACCTGGCCACGCAGGCCGGCGCCACTGAGTACTTTTGCTTCGGCCATGGTGTTGCTCCTTTATTGAAATTGTCGGGGGAGTCATGGGCTCATCGGGGGTGTGTCGCGCGCCTCAGCGTTTCTCCTGCGCAAACAGGGCGTCGAGGTGCTGCTCGAAGGCGTGGTAACCGATGCAGTCGTACAGCTCCATGCGCGTCTGCATGGTGTCGACCACCTGCTGCTGGGTGCCGTCGCGGCGCAGGGCGGCGAAGACGTTCTCGGCGGCCTTGTTCATGGCGCGGAAGGCCGACAGCGGGTAGAGCACCAGCGACACGTCCACCGACGCCAGTTGCTCGGTGGTGAACAGCGGCGTGGCGCCAAATTCGGTGATGTTGGCCAGCACCGGCACCTTCACGCGGTCGACGAAGTGCTGGTACATGGCCAATTCGGTGATGGCCTCGGGGAAGATCATGTCGGCGCCGGCCTCGACGCAGGCGGCGGCGCGGTCGAGGGCGGCGTTCAAGCCTTCCACGGCCAGGGCGTCGGTGCGCGCCATGATCACGAAGCTGTCGTCCAGGCGCGCATCCACGGCAGCCTTGATGCGGTCGACCATCTCCTGCTGGGTCACGATCTCTTTATTGGGGCGGTGACCACAGCGCTTGGCACCGACCTGGTCTTCGATGTGGATGGCCGCCGCGCCGAACTTGCTCATCGCGCGCACGGTGCGCGCCACGTTCAAGGCCGAGGCACCAAAGCCGGTGTCGACGTCTACCAACAATGGCAGGTCGCATACATCGGTGATGCGTCGCACGTCTGTCAGCACGTCGTCCAGGCCGCTGATGCCCAGGTCCGGCACACCCAGCGAGCCCGCCGCAACGCCGCCACCGGACAGATAAATGGCCTTGAAGCCGGCGCGCTTGGCCAGCAGCGCATGGTTGGCGTTGATCGTGCCGACCACTTGCAATGGGTGCTCGGCGGCGACCGCTTCGCGAAACCGTTGGCCAGGGGTACTCATCCTTGTCATGCATCACCTCGAAGGTCAGGGGAGTCGGCGCCCAGTGCGTGGCGCTCGATGGTGCGTCGCGACGCGCCGATGTGGCGGCGCATCAGCAGTTCGGCCAGCTCGCCGTCGCCGGCCTCGATGGCGTCGAGAATACGGTGGTGTTCGGCGAAGGCCTGGTGCGGGCGATTGGGCGTGCTGGAGAACTGGATGCGGTACATGCGCACCAGCTGGTACAGCTCGCCGCAGAGCATCTGCACCAGGGTCTGGTTGCCGCTGCCGTGAATGATCCGGTAGTGGAAGTCATAGTCGCCTTCCTGCTGGTAGTAGCCCAGGCCTGCCTGGAAGGCGGCGTCTTGCTCGTGGGTGTCGAGCACCTGGCGCAGCGCGCGGATCTGCTCGGCGCTCATGCGCTCGGCGGCCAGCCGACAGGCCATGCCTTCGAGCGACTCGCGAATCTGGTACAGCTCGATCAGTTCGTGGGTGCTCAGCGACACCACCCGCGCCCCGACGTGCGGCACCCGCACCACCAGGCGCTGGCCCTCCAGGCGATGGATGGCCTCGCGCAGTGGCCCGCGGCTGATACCGTAGGTACGGGCCAGCTCTGGCTCGGAAATCTTGCTGCCGGGCGCGATTTCGCCGCTGATGATGGCAGCCTGGATGCGCCGAAAGACATGTTCGGAGAGCGTTTCGCCGTCTTCGGTCTGGGCTGCGGGGGCCGTGGCAATATCCTGCATTATTGTCGACACCTTTTCTCGTATTGCCTGAAAAGTAGCCAATAAACAGGTTGAGGTCAATCTAGAAAATGAAGATTGTCGACAATCGATCCCTCAAGAAACTCCACTCCCGCTTCGCTGTCTGAACGCCGCGCGCTGGCGTGACGGCCTCGGCGTGATAGACTGCCGCGCCGTTTGCCGGTGCAGGATTCCTTGCTGGCCGCGCTACAAGCGCGATGGCAGCTGAATGAGGATGGCAAGGCGCTGCGCCTTGCATCCTGCCTCGACTTTGCACCGTATTGCGCCAGGATTATGAAACTCACACCCGCCCTATCGTTGCTCTGCCTTCTATTGCTGCCAGCCCTGGGCCAGGCGGCGGAAAAGACCGTCTATGGTCTGAACGAGTACGCCCGCCTGGGCGACCTGGACCTTGAAGTGGCAGCCAAGCTCGACACCGGCGCCAAGACCGCGTCGCTGAGCGCCCGTGACATCAAGCGCTTCAAGCGCGACGGGGAAAGCTGGGTGCGCTTCTACCTGGGCATCGACACCGCTCACAAACACCCGATCGAACGCCCGCTGGCCCGCGTCAGCAAGATCAAGCGCCGGGCCAGTGACTACGATGGTGAATCGGGCAAGGCCTACACCGCTCGCCCGGTCATCGAACTGGCCATCTGCATGGGCCAGACCCAACGCACCATCGAGGTCAACCTCACCGACCGAAGTGCCTTCCAATTCCCGTTGCTGATCGGCTCGGAGGCGCTCAAGCACTTTTCCGCAGTCGTCGATCCAAGCCTTAAATACGCGGCCGGCAAACCTGCCTGTGCCCCCGAAGCTCCTACCGCAGAGTAATTCCGATGCGTTCTCTTACCCTTCACCTGAAAGTCCTGATCACCGTTCTGGTGCTCCTGGGCGTAATGGTCACGGCCTATCAGATTTTCTTCCTCGGCATTCCGGTGACCGAAGACGAAACCGACGACTTGTGGAACATCGATGCCAAGGTCGAGTTCGTGGCCAGTTCCAAGGATCCGGTCAAGGTGCAGATGTTCGTGCCGCCGCTCAATCGCGATTACGTCAGCCTCAACGAGAGCTTCATCTCCAACAACTACGGCGTGAGCGTCAATCGCACCGATGGCAACCGCAAGGTGACCTGGTCGGCGCGTCGCGCCAATGGCAACCAGACGCTGTACTACCGCCTGGTCCTGACCAAGCGCTTCAGCACCGAAAAAGCCAAGATCAAAGGCCCGACCTTCCGCGACAGCCTGGCCGTCGAAGGCCCGGAGAAGATCGCCGCCGAAGCGCTGATCGCACCGATTCGCCAGCATTCTGCTGACGTCGAAACCTTCGTCAGCGAAACCATCAAGCGGGTCAACAACCCCAACGACGACAACGTCAAGCTGCTGCTCGCGGGCGATACCTCGTCGCTGAACAAGGCCAAAGTCGTCAATCTGCTGCTGTCCATCGCCCACGTACCGGTCGAGAAGGTCCACACCATCCGCCTGGTTGCAGACACCCCGCAGAGCCCTGAACTCTGGCTGCGCAGCTTCAACGGCAATGACTGGCTGTACTTCAACCCCGACACCGGTGAACAAGGCCTGCCCAACGACCGCCTGATGTGGTGGAGCGGCGACGAAAACCTGATCACGGTCGATGGCGGCAAACGCGCCAATGTCACCTTCAGCCTGAACAACAGCGAGATGAATGCCATCCGCCTGGCCAAGCTCACCGACGAGAACACCGACGCCGACTTCCTCGAGTACTCGCTCTACAGCCTGCCGCTGCAAACCCAGCAGACCTTCATGATCATGGTGATGATCCCGATTGGTGTGCTGGTGATCCTGGTGCTGCGCAACCTGATCGGCCTGCAGACGCTGGGTACCTTCACCCCGGTACTGATCGCCCTGGCCTTCCGCGAAACGCAACTGGGCTTCGGCATCGTCTTGTTCACGGTGATCACGGCGCTGGGGCTGTCGCTGCGCTCCTACCTCGAACACTTGAAGCTGCAGATGCTGCCGCGCCTGTCGGTGGTGCTCACCTTCGTGGTGGTGCTCATCGCCGCCATCAGCCTGTTCAGCCACAAGCTGGGCCTGGAGCGCGGCTTGTCGGTGGCGTTGTTCCCGATGGTGATTCTGACCATGACCATCGAGCGTCTGTCGATCACCTGGGAAGAGCGTGGCGGTGGCCATGCCATGAAAGTGGCCATCGGCACGCTGTTCGCTGCATCGCTCGCGCACCTGCTGATGATGGTGCCGGAGCTGGTGTACTTCGTCTTCACCTTCCCGGCCGTGTTGCTGATCCTGGTGGGCTTCATGCTGGCGATGGGTCGCTACCGCGGCTACCGCCTGACCGAGCTCGTACGCTTCAAGGCGTTCCTGAAGAAGGCTGATGCCTGATGTTCGGACTGATCAAGACCTGGAAGGCCCTGGAGGCGCGGGGCATCATGGGCATCAACCGGCGTAACGCCGACTACGTGCTCAAGTACAACAAGCGCAGCCTGTACCCGGTGGTGGACGACAAGATCATCACCAAGGAGCGGGCACTGGCGGCCGGCATTCATGTGCCGGAAATGTACGGCATCATCGAGACCGAGAAGCAGATCGATACGCTGCACGAGATTCTCGGCAAGCGCAGCGACTTCGTCATCAAGCCGGCGCAAGGCGCCGGTGGCGACGGCATTCTGGTGGTGGCCGACCGCTTCGAGGACCGTTACCGCACCGTGTCGGGCAAGATCATCAGCCATGAGGAAATCGAGCATCAGGTCTCGAGCATCCTCACCGGTCTGTATTCGCTCGGCGGGCACCGCGACCGCGCACTGATCGAGTACCGCGTCACCCCCGACCAGATCTTCAAGAGCATCAGCTACGAAGGCGTGCCGGACATCCGCATCATCGTGCTGATGGGCTACCCGGTGATGGCCATGCTGCGCCTGCCGACCCGCCAGTCCGGCGGCAAGGCCAACCTGCACCAGGGCGCCATCGGCGTCGGTGTGGACCTGGCCACCGGCGTGACCCTGCGCGGCACCTGGCTGAACCGCATCATCAGCAAGCACCCCGATACCACCAACTCGGTAGACGGTGTGCAGTTGCCGAACTGGGACGGTTTCATGAAGCTGGCCGCCAATTGCTATGAGCTGTGCGGTCTTGGCTACATCGGCGTGGACATGGTGCTGGATCAGGACAAGGGCCCGTTGATTCTCGAACTCAACGCCCGCCCCGGCCTGAACATCCAGATCGCCAACGACTGCGGCCTGACCCAGCGCACCCACGCCATCGAGGCGCATATCGAGGCGCTGGCCAAGGAAGGCAAGACCGAAACGCCTGAAGAGCGCGTGCGGGTGGCGCAGAACCTGTTCGGGCACGTGCCGCAGCACTGAGCCAAGCGTTTTACAGGCTGTTACCGCGCCGGTGCAGCACAGGCCCCGTATCGAGGTGTTGATACGGGGCCTGTGCTGCACCGGCGCTGTCGTTCAGGGGGCTGCGCGTGGCGGTGGCGCCGAGCCGCCGTACAGGCGTTTGCCCGCGTGACGACCGCCCGCCGATCCCAGCCGGCGACGCCTGCCGTGCGGGCGCTGAGACTGATCAAGGGTGGTGATGTTTGCCATGAGGGCGCTGGGGGCCGATCAGGGCGGTGATGTCCGCCTTGAGGGCGCTGGGGCTGATCAAGGGAGGTGATGCCCGCCTGGAGGGCGCTGGGGGCTCATCAGGACGGTGATGTCCGCCTTGAGGGCGCTGGGGCTGATCAGGCTATCGCCTCACACGATCAGCCGGCGCTGGCCATCGCGAAGTCAGCCCAGCGCTGAACAGCGCGAGAATGTCGCTCCGACGCTAGGCGGCTTTCCTGCAGCGGACTACAATCGCCCTCCTCGCTTTGCCAGCCCTGTCCCGACCCATGCCGACCTGTACGCTTCACCCGCTGCCCTATCAGCCTGACCCCGCCGTCTACTTCGCTCACCTGCGTGCTGCGCCGGGTGCGGTGCTGCTCGACAGCGCCCGCCCTGACGCTCAACGCGGGCGCTTCGACCTGCTCAGTGCCTGGCCGCTGGAGCAGTTTCAGGTGCAGGCGGGTGAACGCGGCGACGACTACCTTGCGCGCTTGCGCCAGGCCTTGCGCAGGCTGGGCACGGCGCAGTTGCCAGACGACTGCGAGCTGCCCTTCGCCGGCGGCCTGATCGGTTACCTGAGCTATGACTTCGGTCGGCGCCTGGAGCCCTTGCCGGCGCACGCGCTGGATGACCTGGGGCTGCCAGACGCGCAGTTGGGGCTGTACGCCTGGGCGCTGGTCACCGACCACCACCTGCGCACCAGCCAGTTGGTGTTTCACCCGCAGCTGGACGCCGGCGAGCGCCATCGGTTGCTGCACCTGTTCGCCTCTTGCTGCGCTGCGCAGGCTGGCCCCTTTCGCCTGCTCGCACCCATGCAAGGGGACCTGCACGCTGCGCAGTATCGAGCCGCCTTCGACCGTGTTCAGGCCTACATTCAGGCCGGTGACTGCTACCAGATCAACCTCACCCAGCGCTTTCGTGCGCGGTGCGAAGGCGACCCCTGGCACGCCTATCAAGCCGTGCGCAGCGCCTGCCCGACACCGTTTTCGGGCTTCCTGCAACTGGCCGACGGCACGACGCTGCTGAGCTTCTCCCCCGAGCGCTTCATTCAGGTGCGCGGCCGCCAGGTGGAAACCCGTCCGATCAAGGGCACCCGCCCCCGTGCCAGCGCGCCCGACCAAGACGCCGCCAACGCCCGCGAGCTGCTCGGCAGCGCCAAGGACCGCTCGGAAAACCTGATGATCGTCGACCTGCTGCGCAACGACCTGGGCCGCACCTGCGAGATCGGTTCGGTGCAGGTGCCCGAGCTGTTCAGCCTGGAAAGCTACCCCAACGTGCATCATTTGGTCAGCAGCGTCACCGGGCGCCTGGCGGCGGGCAACGATGCGCTGGACCTGATCGCCGGCAGCTTCCCCGGCGGGTCGATCACCGGCGCGCCGAAGATCCGCGCCATGCAGATCATCGACGAGCTGGAGCCGACTCGCCGGGCGCTGTACTGCGGCTCCTTGCTGTACTTGGATGTGCGCGGCGAAATGGACAGCTCCATCGCCATTCGCAGCCTGCTGATCAAGGACGGTCAGGTCAGTTGCTGGGGCGGTGGCGCGGTGGTGGCCGATTCGCACTGGCAGGCTGAGTACGAGGAGTCGATCGCCAAGGTCAGGGTATTGATGGAAACCCTGCAAGGGCTGGGCACGCGACCTGAACAACCTTGATCACCGGTCAGGCCGGTGCACACCAGGTGCCCGCGCCTGCCACTGCCCGCGCGTCCTGAACCAGGCCTGATGGCCTTGCGCACAGCGACCGTCGACACGCCCTGCCCCGTCGCTGATCTGCCATTTTTTGTTACCATCGAGCCACTACGAGCGCCCAGCGCCACTATCACGATGGAAACCGCCTGATGAGCCAACCTTTCGACGTCGCCGCCCTGGCCGCGACCTACGCCAGCAAGTCCCCCCAGGACATCCTCAAGCTCGCCTTCGAGCACTTCGGTGATGATCTGTGGATTTCCTTCAGCGGCGCCGAAGATGTGGTGCTGGTGGACATGGCCTGGAAACTCAACAAACAGGTCAAGGTGTTCAGCCTCGACACCGGCCGCCTGCATCCCGAGACCTACCGCTTCATCGAGCAGGTGCGCGAGCAGTACAACCTGCCGATCGAACTGCTCAGCCCCGACCGCGACAAGCTCGACGCCTTCGTCAAGGAAAAGGGCCTGTTCAGCTTCTACCGCGATGGCCACGGCGAATGCTGCGGCGTGCGCAAGATCGAACCGCTGCGGCGCAAGCTGGCCACCGTCAGCGCCTGGGCCACCGGCCAGCGCCGCGACCAGAGCCCCGGCACGCGTAGCCATGTACCGGCCATCGAAGTGGACGGCGCGTTCTCCACACCCGAGCGCCCGCTGTACAAGTTCAACCCCTTGGCGCAGATGACCAGCGAAGAAGTGTGGGGTTATATCCGCATGCTCGAACTGCCCTACAACAGCCTGCATGAGCGCGGCTTCATCAGCATCGGCTGTGAACCCTGCACTCGCCCGGTGCTGCCGCGCCAGCACGAGCGCGAGGGGCGCTGGTGGTGGGAGGAGTCAACGCAGAAGGAATGCGGGCTGCATGCCGGCAACCTGATCAGCAAGGGCTGAGAGCAAGCGTTCGGGCGAGCATGGTCGGGGGGTAGGAGCGGACGGTCCGGCGCTCCGGCATTGCTGTGGTGGGCGGCGCAGCCGGCCTGAAGCTGCCACCTCGCTTGCTCTGCTGCGTCGCGGCGCCTGAATCGGGTCGGTTGCCGACCTGATGCCTCAGGAGCGCGCGGTCAGGGTCGGAGCGGCTACTGCCGCGATGGGCCGCTAAGCGGCCCCCCGGACTACGAACTGACCGATATCAGGCTCGCAGGCCGGTTTTTCAGACCTGTAGCACTCAGTGCACAGGCAGTTCGACGCCTTCGAACAGCGCTTCAAGCTCTTGCTTGTTGTGGCACTGGATCGCCTTGGCCATCACTTCGCGGGTCAGGTGCGGGGCGAACTTCTCGATGAAGTCGCACATGAAGCCGCGCAGGAAGGTGCCACGGCGAAAGCCAATCTTGGTGATGCTCGGCTCGAACAGCTCGCTGGCGTCCAGGGCCACCAGGTCATTGTCGAGCTTGGCGTCGACCGCCATGCCCGCCACGATGCCCACGCCCAGGCCCAGACGCACATAGGTCTTGATCACGTCGGCGTCGGCCGCGGTGAACACCACTTTCGGCGTCAGGCCACGGTGGCTGAAGGCTTCGTCGAGCTTGGAGCGGCCGGTGAAGCCGAACACGTAGGTCACGATCGGGTATTCGGCCAAGGCTTCCAGGGTGAGCTTGGGCAGCTTGCTCAGCGGATGGCCCTGGGGCACCACCACACAGCGGTTCCATTTGTAGCACGGCATCATGATCAGGTCGTTGAACAGCTCCAGCGCCTCGGTGGCGATGGCGAAGTCGACGGTGCCGTCGGCAGCCATCTCGGCGATCTGCATGGGCGAACCCTGGTGCATGTGCAGGGCCACATCCGGGTACTGCTTGATGAACCCACTGATCACCGGTGGCAAGGCGTAACGCGCCTGGGTGTGGGTGGTGGCGATGGACAGCGTGCCTTTCTTCTCGTTGGAGAATTCCTGGGCGATCTGCTTGATGCTTTCGACCTTGCGCAGAATTTCACCCGCCGTGGTGATGATGCGTTCGCCGGCGGGCGTGACACGGGTCAGGTGCTTGCCGCTGCGGGCGAACACCTCGACACCCAGTTCATCTTCGAGCAGGCGAATCTGTTTGCTGATCCCGGGCTGAGAGGTGTACAGGCTCTGCGCGGTGGCAGACACATTGAGATCGTGGTGCGCCACCTCCCAGATGTAGCGCAATTGTTGAAGCTTCATAGGTGTCCCTCGGATCAGCGTTGGGTCAGCAGCGGGTGGTGACGGGTTATAACTATATTAGTGGATAAACAAATAAATCTAGAACTTTTTCGTCGGCCTGACAGGGAAATAACTGACGGCTAGGTTCATACTTTCCTACGCCCAAGGTGTTGCGAGAGCGGGACCATGTAGACCGGCACCGTAGACAGCTGCAAAAGCCGCACGGCGGTACGGCCAATCGGCACATCCACCCCCGCACCCTGACTATGGCTGCCGAATATCAGCAGGTCGGCCTGCACCCGCTCCACCTGGTCGAGAATCACCTGCGCCGGATCGCCCTGGCGCACACGCACCGCCTTGATCAGCGCCAGATCGGCCGGCTCGCCCAGTTCTTCGCGAAAGTTCTCGAGCACCCGTTGCTCGATATTGGCCAGCACGGTGTTGACGCCCTGATTGTGCAACTGGTCCAACGTGCGCTCATCCAGATAGCTCTGCAGCAACGACTCGGCGAACTGGCCCATGGGCTCTACTGCATGAACGACATAGAGGCTGGCATCGAAGGTACGCGCCAGGGCCAGCGCGTGCTGCATCACGAAAGGGGCATAAACGCCCAGGTCGCTGGCGTACAGCAGGGAACGGATCATTCGGCCTCCTCGACTGCCACAGCGGCAGGGCACGGTTGAGCTTAGCAGCGCCTTGGCCGGCCGCAGGGCCGCGTGGGGCGTCGCTCAGCCGGCCCAGGCAGAACGCGATTCAACCTTGCCGGTTGGCCCGGTCGATGAATGACAGCGCCTGGTACAGGGCCTCGATGCGCGGCAAATGGCAGCCGGCCGCGCGGGCACGCGCCAGCGGCTCGGCGTAGATCGCCTGCAGCTCGAGCGGCCGTTGCTGCACATGGTCGTGGTACATGCTGGGCCAGTAGTCGGGCATCTGCTGGGTAACGCGCAGCAGGTGCGCGGCGTAGTCGTCGTCCACTGCATAGCCACAGGCCTGTGCGCCCTGCACCACCTCGCCCATCAGCGCCTGGATCAGCGCGCGGCTGTCGGCATCGCCCATCAATGGGGTGGTGCTGGCGCGCAGCAGCACCGACAGGCCGTTGTAAGGCACGTTCCAGACCAGCTTCTGCCAGCGCGCCAGGCCCAGGTCGTCCATCGCCTGGGAGTCGAGGCCCGCGGCGTGGAACAGCTGCGCCGCGGCATCGACGATGCCGCGGCGGTCATCGTGCGCGGCCGGGCCACTGTGGTAGCCCACATTCACCGCGCCCAACGCCTGGTGGCGGATGACGCCAGGTGCCTGGCGGCTCACGCAGATGAAACACAACCCACCGAGCAGGTGCATGTCCTCGCGCAGCGCCGGGCGCAGTTGCTCTTCCACGCCCAGGCCGTTCTGCAGCAACAGCACCTTGGCGCCAGGGGCGGCGGCCTGCACGATCAGCGGGGCCAACTCGGCATTGCTGGTGGCCTTGGCACCGACCAGCAACCAGTCGCATGGCGGCAGATCGGCAGCATCGTTATAGACCTGCACCTTCATCGACACCGCGCCGTGTCGGGCGCTGTCCAGCGTCAGGCCCTGGTCGCGCACGCGGGCGTAGTCACTGCGCAAGAGAAAATGCACATCGAAGCCGGCGCGGGCCAGCATCAGGCCATAGAAGCCGCCAACGGCGCCGCTGCCAATGATGCCGATACGTACAGGGGTAGAAGTCATCCAGTTCTCCAGGGGGCTTTGACAGCAGACGATCTTGGCACGCCAGCCAGGCCGATTTCGAGCCTGGCATCGCCCCAAGGGCGACAACTCAACGCCCCGGCCTGCAAAAACCCCACAGCGGTCGGGGTTTGCCCATTGTCGCAGGCCCCGTTAACGCGCTAAGGTTCGGCCCTCCCCGCTGCGAACAATCTGCTGCTGGGCCGCACGGGGTTGCTGGCGGCCGGCACCCGTGACCTGACGAGTAACACGATGGCTGATTTACCGATCGATGACCTCAACGTCGCCTCCAACGACACCCTGATCACCCCCGATCAGCTCAAGAAAGAAATCCCCCTCAGCCGCAAGGCCTTGGACACCGTGACCAAGGGCCGTGAAGTGGTGCGCAACATTCTCGACGGCAAGGACCATCGCCTGTTCGTGGTGGTGGGCCCCTGCTCGATCCACGACCTCAAAGCCGCCCATGCCTATGCCGAGCGCCTGAAGGTGCTGGCTGAAGAGGTCTCGGACACGCTGTATCTGGTCATGCGGGTGTATTTCGAGAAACCGCGCACCACCGTCGGCTGGAAGGGCCTGATCAACGATCCGTACCTGGACGACTCGTTCAAGATCCAGGATGGCCTGCACATCGGTCGGCAACTGTTGCTCGACCTCGCCGAGCAAGGCCTGCCCACCGCCACCGAAGCGCTTGATCCGATCTCGCCCCAGTACCTGCAAGACCTGATCAGCTGGTCGGCCATCGGCGCACGCACCACCGAATCGCAGACCCACCGGGAAATGGCTTCTGGCCTGTCTTCGGCCGTGGGCTTCAAGAACGGTACCGATGGCGGCCTGACCGTGGCCATCAATGCCTTGCAGTCGGTGTCCAAGCCGCACCGCTTCCTGGGCATCAATCAGCAGGGCGGCGTGTCGATCGTCACCACCAAGGGCAACGCCTACGGCCATGTGGTACTGCGCGGCGGCAATGGCAAGCCCAACTATGATTCGGTCAGCGTTGCCCTGTGCGAACAGGACCTGGCCAAGGCCAAGATCAAGCCGAACATCATGGTCGACTGCAGCCACGCCAACTCCAACAAGGACCCGGCCCTGCAGCCGCTGGTGATGGACAACGTGGCCAACCAGATTCTGGAAGGCAACCAGTCGATCATCGGCCTGATGGTAGAGAGCCACCTGAACTGGGGCGCCCAGTCCATTCCGAAAAACCTCGAAGACCTGCAATACGGTGTGTCGGTGACCGACGCCTGCATCGACTGGGCGGCCACCGAGACCGCCTTGCGCAGCATGCACGCCAAGCTCAAGGAGGTACTGCCCAAGCGCCAGCGCGGCTGATCATTGGCGCAGGTACAAAAACGCCGGGCAATGCCCGGCGTTTTCACGTAGTCGATTCACGCTTTGCTGGAGTGGCGCTGCTGGCGCTCCATGTAGCGTTCTACATAAGAACAGGACGGAATTACCGTGTAACCCATCTGCTCGGCGTAGGCCAGCGCCTGTTCGGTCAAGGCGGCCGCAATTCCACGACCGCGCAGGGCGTTGGGTACGAAGGTGCGGTAGATGTCCAGCGTCTGCTTGCCCAGGTCCATGTACGTCAGGTAGGCCCGGTGACCGTCCACATTGGTCTCGAACTGATGACCGGCCTGGTCATGGTGGATGGTCAACGCTTCACTCATCACAGCTCCTTGCAGGTCTTCTGGCAGACCTTCGCCTTATCGATAGGGTGGTTACGGCTGAACCGCCTCTGCGCCCCCGTTGCGCGTTCGACAGCACAACTTGCACAATCGTTCTGCTGCGCGGGACGCTTGAATAGTAGGCGTTGTGCAACAGCTTACTCAAGCCGAGGCCGGCAAATAATACAGCGACCACGCCTGCGTTGAATGATGCAAAGATCAGCCAGATATTCAAAAAGCATAGACGTTGAGCGACAGGAAAAGTCACCCTTAGTTCAACGAAAAAGTTACTCTGCAAGTGCCTGCAGGCCAGACGGGCTCAAGCGGCCATGACAGTTACCTTACACGCCGCCAAGGCCGCCAGATTTTTTCAAGCTTCTTGCGTTCAGTCAGTTTACTTACTACAAGTAATGGGTACTATGTACGCCGGCCAGTTTCTCATTTTCGAGAGATGGCTCTTTAATAGATATAAAGTCCTTGAAGGGGAACACGATGAACAACGTTCTGAAATTCTCTGCTCTGGCTCTGGCCGCAGTTCTGGCTACCGGTTGCAGCAGCGTCACCAAAGAAACCGAAGCTCGCCTGACCGCTACCGAAGACGCAGCAGCTCGCGCCCAAGCCCGTGCAGACGAAGCTTACCGCAAAGCTGACGACGCTATGGCCGCTGCTCAGAAGGCTCAGCAAACTGCTGACGAAGCCAATGAGCGCGCTCTGCGTATGCTGGACAAAGCCAGCCGCAAGTAATAATCCTCACGGATTATTGTTAAGCCGATCCCTTGCCGGATCGGCTTTTTATTGCCCGTCGAAAAGCCACGAACACAAAAAAGCCCGCACAGGGCGGGCTGATCAAGCGCACCAGCGCTTATTGCAGTTCGGGCGGAAGACCGCCGTCCCCTGCTGCAACACCCCCATTGGTCGACGGCACCGCAATTTCCACCGGCATGCCATCTTCGGCCGCCACCACATCACGCACCATGTCCCAGTTCATCTGCAGGCTGTTGGCCAAGTCTTCACGCTTGAGCAAGGCATTGATCACTGCCGTGTGTTTGTCGACCACCGACGGATTGCCACTCTCGTCCAGCGGCGTGTGCGCCTCGAGATAGACCTTGCCGGCACTGAGGCCGAACTTGTAAGGCTCGTTGATGATGCGCACCGAGGTGCCGACCGGGACCAGCCCCGAGAGTTGCAGCACGTTGTTGTTCAACATACGGAAGCAGCCGTGGCTGGTACGCATGCCAATACCGAACTTCTTGTTCGAGCCATGAATGAGGTAGCCCGGAACACCGAGGGTGAACTTGAACGGCCCGAGCGGGTTGTCAGGGCCTGCCGGAACCACGGCCGGGAGAATATCGCCATCGGCGGCGTGCTCGGCGCGGATGGAGGCAGGCGGGGTCCAGGTCGGGTTGGGCGTCTTGGCAATGATCTTGGTGTTGGCAATCGGCGAGCCCCAGCCCTCACGCCCGATCCCCAGCGGGAAGGTGTACACCACGCTTTCGCCCTTGGGGTAGTAGTACAGGCGGTACTCGGCCAGGTTGATCACCACGCCTTCGCGCGGCCCGGGCGGCAGCACGTAGCGCGTGGGCAGAATGATTTCGGTGCCGGCGCCCGGCAACCATGGATCGACCCCCGGGTTGGCCGCGATCATTTCCAGGTAGCCCAGGTCATTGGCCGTGGCGATATCGGCGAAGGTGTCTTCGTACTTGGCGGTGACCGTGCGCACTTGGCCCACCACATCTTCACCGGGCGGTGGCAATGGCAGTTCCAGCGCGACAGCGGGGCCTGCAACCAGCAGGGCGGCCAGAGTCAGGCAACGGGCAACGACAGGAAAGCGCGGCGACATCCAGTGGATCCTTGGCAATCGGGTTCAAGACATTCAAGTGTACACGCGCGCCAGGGGAAGCGGGAGGCGCGGGCTCGTGCAGCCGAGGGCAGATGATGAAAGGCGCTCAGAGCAGTGGCCAGACCGGCCGAGTACCGCCCCGCTGGGCCAGCAGAATGGCCTTGCACAGCTGGCACAGGCGCTGATCACGGTAGAGGCTGCGGGTTGCCACCGACCACCGCGGCTGCGCCGGCAGCAGGCCGCCGCACAGGGTACGGTCGGCAGGCGCGCCGAGTTCGAGCTGGCGGGTGACAAGGTGGACACGAACTTCCTGGCAGGCGAACAGATCGAGTTGCTCATCAGGCTCGATCAATTGGTAAGCGAACAGGGACCAGGCGGGGCGCGGCATCGGGGGCACTCGAAACGGGGGCGCAACTTTAGCCCAAAGCCACCCCCGATTAAAGCGTCAAAGCAGCGGTTTAATGATTGGCCAGGCGTTGTCCAGCAAGCGCTGTTGCGCACCCAGCGCCGGGTGCACGCCGTCGGCCTGCATCAACTCAGGCACACCACCGACCCCCTCCAGGAAAAACGGCACCAGCGGAACGTCCTTGGCCTTGGCCAGGTCCGAATACACATTGGCGAACGCCGTGGTGTAGCGAACGCCGTAGTTGGGCGGCAGGCGCATGCCCAGCAGGGCTACCTTGGCGCCACTGTCGCGGGCCTTGTCGATCATCGAGGCAAGATTTTGTTGCAATTGATCAGGGCGCTGCCCACGCAGGCCATCGTTGCCCCCCAGTTCCACCACCACCAACGCTGGCTTGTGTGCCTGCAACAGCGCTGGCAAGCGGGCCTGACCGCCTGCGCTGGTGTCGCCACTGATGGAGGCATTGACCACCTGCGTATCGAAACCCTCTTGCTTGAGGCGTTTCTGCAGCAGGGTTACCCAACCCTTGCCGGTATCCAGGCCAAAACCGGCGCTGATACTATCGCCGACCACCAGCAACGTTCCCGCCACCGCAGTCTGCGCCAGACAACACAGGACCAGACCGACACTCAACCACCCTCTTCGCATTGGATTCTCCATGGGCCCCAGCATTCTCGTTGCGCAGAACCTTAGCAAAGTGGTCACCAGCGCGGAAGGCGAGCTGACCATTCTCCACGAACTGTCGCTGACCCTGGCCGAAGGCGACAGCCTGGCCATCGTCGGCGCCTCGGGCTCGGGCAAATCGACCCTGCTCGGCCTGCTCGCCGGCCTTGACCAGCCCAGCGCCGGCACGGTCATCCTGGCCGGCAAAGACCTCGCCCCGCTCGACGAGGACCAGCGCGCCCAGGTGCGCGCAGAGCACGTGGGTTTCGTCTTTCAGTCATTCCAGCTGCTCGACAGCCTCAACGCGCTGGAGAACGTCATGCTGCCGCTGGAGCTCGAAGGCCGGCGCGATGCCCGTGAGCACGCCAGCGAGCTGCTCGAGCGCGTCGGCCTGGGCCAGCGCCTGAGCCACACGCCACGCCAGTTGTCAGGTGGCGAGCAGCAACGGGTGGCGATCGCCCGCGCCTTCGCCGCACAGCCCTCGGTGCTGTTTGCCGATGAGCCGACGGGCAACCTCGACAGCCTGACCGGCGAGCGGATCAGCGATCTGCTGTTCGAGCTCAACCAGGAACGCGGCACCACCCTGGTACTGGTCACCCACGATGAGCGACTGGCCAAACGCTGCCGCCGCTCGATTCGCCTGGATGCGGGCCGCCTGGTCGCGCCCCTGGAGCCTTGATGAGCCGTCTGACTGTCTCTGCCCTGATCGCCCTCGCCGCCCGCCAGCTGCGCCGCGACACTCGCGCCAGCGAAGTGCGCGTGCTGTTCTTTTCAGTGCTGGTGGCGGTCGCGGCCAGCACCGCCATTGGCTATTTCGGCGCCCGCCTGAACGGCGCCATGCAACTGCGCGCCACGGAGTTCCTGGGTGCCGACCTGGTGCTGCAAGGCACCTCGCCGCCACGCGCCGAACAGCTCGACCGCGGCATCGCCGCTGGGCTGGCGCATGCGCGCGTGGTGGAGTTCACCAGCATGGTCGGTGGCGACAACGGCATTCAGCTGTCGAGCGTGAAGGCCGCCGACGAGCGCTATCCGCTGCGCGGCGAGCTGCGCAGCGCTCCGGCCCCCTATGGCGCCGAGACACCTGGCGGCGGCCCCGCCCCCGGCGAGGTCTGGGTCGAACCGCGCCTGCTCGTCGCATTGGGCCTGGCCGTGGGCGACAGCGTCGATGTCGGCCAGAAAACCCTGCGGCTTGCCCGCGTACTGACCTACGAGCCAGACCGCGCCAACAACTTCTACAGCCTCACACCGCGCGTGCTGATGAACATCGCCGACCTCGGCGCCACCGGCGTGATCCAGCCCGGCAGCCGGGTCAGCTACCGCGACCTCTGGCGCGGCGAACCTCAGGCCCTCACCGGCTACCGCGAGGCAGCGAACAAGGACCTGTCGGCCAACCAGCGCCTGCTCGATACCCGCGATGGCAACCGGCAGATCGGCGGCGCGCTGGGCAAGGCCGAGCGCTACCTGAACATGGCGAGCCTGGTGGCCGTGCTGCTGGCAGGCGTTGCCGTGGCGCTGTCGGCCAGTCGCTACGCCGCACGGCGTCTGGATGCCAGCGCGCTGTTGCGTTGCCTGGGCTTGTCCCGGCGCCAGGCGCTGGGCTTGTACTGCCTGCAACTGGCGATGCTCGGCATGGCGGCCGCGCTGGTCGGCGCGCTGTTGGGCTGGCTGGCGCAACTGGGGCTGTTCCGCGTGCTGCATGGCCTGCTGCCCAGCACCGTACCGCCGGGCGGCATCGCCCCGGCGCTGGCGGGGATCGGCACCGGTCTGGTCGCGCTGGCCGGTTTTGCTCTGCCGCCGCTGGCCGCGCTCGGGCGCGTGCCGCCGCTGCGGGTACTGCGCCGCGACCTGCTGCCGGTACCGCCGAGCAGTTGGCTGGTGTACGGCGCCGCGCTGCTGGCGCTCGGCTTGATCATGTGGCGATTGAGCCTTGACCTGCTGCTCACCTTTGCCCTGCTCGGCGGTGGGCTGGTGGCCGCGGTGGTGCTCGGCGGGCTGCTGCTGGTCGGCCTGCGCAGCCTGCGTACACTACTGGCCGGTGCGCCACTGACCTGGCGCCTGGGCCTGGGCCAGTTGCTGCGCCACCCCTTGGCTGCCGCCGGCCAGGCACTGGCCTTCGGGCTGATCCTGCTGGCCATGGGCCTGGTCGCCTTGTTGCGTGGGGAACTGCTCGACACCTGGCAGGCACAGTTGCCGGCCGACGCCCCCAATCACTTTGCGCTGAACATCCTTCCCGACCAGCGCCAGCCGTTCGCCGAGCAACTCCAGGCGGTCAATGCCCGCTCGGCGCCGCTGTACCCCGTGACGCCCGGGCGCCTGATCGCCATCAACAATGAGCCGGTCAACCAGGTGGTGAGCAAGGACTCCACCGGCGAGCGCGCGGTACAGCGCGACCTGAGCCTGACCTGGGCAGCCGAGCTGCCCTCGGGCAATGCCCTCAGCCAAGGCAACTGGTGGGCGGCGGCGCCCCCTCGCGACGACATGCCGGGGGTGTCGGTGGAAGCGGAACTGGCCACCAGCCTGGGCCTGGAACTGGGCGATGAATTGACCTTCGACATCGCCGACCAGCAGCACAAGGCCAAGGTCACCAGCCTGCGCACCGTGCATTGGGACAGCTTCCAGCCGAACTTCTACATGATCTTCCAGCCCGGCACCCTGCAAGGTCTGCCGATCACCTACCTGACCAGCTTCTACCTGGCCCCCGGGCATGACCAGGAAGTGGTCGCGTTGTCGCGGGCGTTCCCGGCAGTGACCATCCTGCAGGTCGATGCGCTGCTCAGCCAGCTGCGCAGCATCCTGGCCCAGGTCACCCTGGCGGTGGAATACGTGCTGTTGTTCGTGCTGGCGGCGGGAATGGCGGTGCTGTTCGCAGGCCTGCAAGCGACCTTGGACGAGCGCATTCGCCAAGGCGCACTGCTGCGCGCCCTCGGCGCTTCGAGAAGCCTGCTGGTACGTACCCGACGCATTGAATTCGGCCTGCTGGGGGCCGCCAGTGGGGTGCTCGCGGCGCTGGGCTGCGAAGTGATCACCTGGGTGCTGTACCGCTATGCCTTTGCCCTGGACTGGAGCCCACATCCCTCGTTGCTGCTGCTACCGCTGGCCGGCGCCGTGCTGGTGGGCGGCGCCGGCACGCTGGGCACGCGCCGCGCGTTGAACGCCAGCCCGCTGGCGGTACTGCGCGCGGGGTGAAGATCAGGCGGGGCTGGCGGGGTACCAGATACGGTTGACGTACCAGGCGGCCTCGCCGGTCGGGGTCTGCACCACGATCTCGTCGCCCTGCTGCTTCTTCAGCAGGGCGCGGGCCATGGGCGAGTCGATGGAGATGTAATCGTTGCGCCCGTAAATTTCGTCATAGCCGACGACACGAAAGGTTTTGACCTCACCCTCGTCGTTCTCGATCTCGACCCAGGCACCGAAGAACACCTTGCCCTCCTGTTCAGCCGCATAGGCCACTACCCGCACATCTTCGAGCCGCTTGCGCAGGTAGCGCACGCGTCGATCGATCTCGCGCAGCAGCTTCTTGTTGTACTGGTAATCGGCATTCTCGCTGCGATCGCCCAGCGACGCCGCCCAGGCCACCTTCTGGGTGATCTCCGGGCGGTATACGCGCCACAGATGGTCGAGCTCTTGCTTGAGCGCCTGGTGCCCTTCGGTCGTGATGATATTGGTGCTCAACAACTCTCTCCTCGCGCCATGCCGGCCAGTGCTGGCGGCCGGCAGGGTATCAGGATGACACTCAGCGCCGCGTGATCAAGCCTTGTCGCGCAATGCGCGTGAGCTGGGCGATCACCTGATCGGCGACGTCTGCGGCCGGTGCCTGGATCACGGCCAGGTCGAAGCGATCGTTGGCGTACCGGGCAAGGTCCACCTGCAGTGAAACGTCGACGAACTGGATGAGAAAGGCCCGGGCATGCCCCTTGCGCCGTGACAGGCCTTCAAGGTGACGCAACAACGTGGGCTGATGGGCACCGCCGAGCAGGATGCGGGGGGTGCGGGCGGACGGCTGAACGGCCAGGGGGCTCAGGCAGACGCTGGTACGTGGACAACTCATGGGTTTGATCTCTGCCTCGCGAATCCCGCTGGGCAGCGGTGGGAGGCGTCACCGAACCAGCGCTTTAGCGGTATTTCGGCGAGCTCGGAGAGAGCCCTGCCTGGCGCCCCGCAAGTAGCTGTTTAAATCGGCGCAGGGACCATGCTAGGGGCTTGCCGAGCAAGATACAAGCGGCGCGTTACCGTCCAGCGGCAGCGCATTGCAGCGTGGCAAGCCCTCAGCGCGGGCGCGGGCGCTCCAGCGCCACCCGCTCACGGTTGTACGCCAGGAAGTATTTGTTGACGCTGTTGACGAAGTTCACCGGCCCCATGCCCACCTGCTCCATGGCCACCCGCTCAGTCTGGAAGAACCATTGATTGGCATTGAGCCCACGCCGGCGCGCTTCGACGCGCATGGCCTGCACCCGCTCCGGACCCAGGTTGTAGGCAGCCAAGGTGAAGGCCATGCGTTCGCGGTCGTTGAGCGCGGGGCTGGAGAAGAACTTGCGCCGGATCATCGCCAGGTAACGGGCCCCAGCTTGCACATTGCCATCAACGGTCGCGATATCACTGACCCCCACCCGCTGGGCCGCCGAGGGGGTGATCTGCATCAGGCCATGCGCCCCGCCGCCGCCGCGCGCCTTGGGGTTGAGGGTCGACTCTTTATAGGCCAGCGCGGCCAGGTTCAGCCAGTCGATCTGCTGCGTGGCAGCATGGCGCTGCAACACCGTGCGCACAGCCTCCAGACGCCGGCGCTGTTGCGTGGCCAACGGGTTATGCACGCGGTACTGGCGGCGGTAGATGCGCTCGAATGCGGCATTCTGGTTTTCCGGCGCGCGGTAGGTGGCGAGAAAGCGATTGAGGGTGTCTTGCAGCACCGGCGCATCCGGCCGCAGGTACCAGCGCACGGCCTCGGGCTGGCCGAGTTGCACGCGGGTGTCCAGGCGCAGCTTGGGCATCACGCGCAGCCAGCGCTCGGCAATCGGCCGTTCGACCACGGTCAAGGGGTAGATTCCTGCTTGAACCATTTCCAGCACATCCTCGATGGCCAGCGTCGGGTCGACCCATTCGACGCGTATCGGTGCCCGCTTGCGCAGCGCCAGCTGACGGTTGATGGCCTCGATGGCGACGCCTGCAGCACTGGCATTGACCAATGCCACGGTGCGCCCCGACAACTGCTCGGCGCGAGCGAGGCTGCGCCCGCCCTTGCGCCCTACCACGACCAGCGCGACCCGGTCCACGACCGGTGCGCTGAAGGCCAGCTGCTGCACGGCAGCCGCATCGAAGCGTTCGCCTGGCGCGGCAATGTCGCCCTCCCCGCGCAGCAACGCACCAGGAAGCTGGCCCTTGGCCTTGGGGATCAACTTGACCTGCACACCCTGACTACCGCCCTGGCGGGAATTGAGAAAGTGTTCGAGTGCACGCAGGCGATGGTATTCGACACCGACCGGCTCACCCTTGACCTCACCGGAGCTGTTGCGGCTCTGATTGACCAGCACCCGCAGCACCTTGCTCTGGCGGATCTGCGCCAGGTCTCGGCTGTGCGTTGGGCTGGCCGCCTGCTGCGGACCCGTCAAGCGCGCATTGGCCGGGCCCGCGCCCAGGAGCCCGATCAGCAGTAAAGCCGTGAACAAGGAGCGTACTGTCACATGCGTATCCGTTTGAGCTGCGCTTCCCAAGGAGGCGCATGGATGACAACTGACATCAACAGACCGTCGCAACCCCTTGAGGTTCTAAGAAATAGTTCCTCTGATGGGGGTTTGCTATGCTGGCCGGCCCGTGGCACGAGGTAGCACCATGCAACTGATCGATATTGGCGTCAACCTGACCAACAGCAGCTTCGACGAGCAGCACGCCGCCGTGATCGAGCGTGCGCAGCAGGCCGGCGTGGTGCAAATGGTGCTGACCGGCACCAGCCTGCCTGGCAGCGAGCAAGCCCTGACGCTGTGCGAGCGTTTCGATGAACAGGCGCAAAGCCTGTTCGCCACCGCCGGTGTGCACCCGCACGATGCCAGCCACTGGCAAGCCGGCAGCGAGGCGCACCTGCGCCAGTTGCTGAGGCACCCTCGGGTCAGGGCGGTAGGCGAATGCGGACTGGACTTCAACCGCGACTTCTGCCCTCGCCCGCAACAGGAAAAGGCCCTGGAGGCGCAACTGGCGCTGGCGGTGGAGAGCGGCCTGCCGGTGTTTCTGCATGAGCGCGATGCCAGCCAGCGCCTGCTGGCGATACTCAAGGGCTTTCGCGACCAGCTGAGCGCTGCCGTGGTGCACTGCTTCACCGGTGAACGCGAGGCGTTGTTCGCCTACCTCGACCTGGACCTGCACATCGGCATCACCGGCTGGATCTGTGACGAGCGCCGCGGTACGCACTTGCACGCGCTGGTGGGCAACATTGCGCCAGGGCGCCTGATGCTCGAAAGTGACGCGCCCTACCTGCTGCCGCGCACGCTCCGGCCCAAGCCCAAGAGCGGTCGCAACGAACCGGCCCACTTGCCGGCCGTGCTGCACGAGGTGGCTCGCCACCGTGGCGAAACCCCCGAGCACACCGCAGCCCATACCACGGCCTGCGCACGCCGGTTTTTCGCTTTACCCGAGATTCCTTGACGGGCATCAACGACTTCACTGACGCGCGCGGGCACAATGATGGCACCTTGCCAATATCGTTTCCGCTCAATTCAGAGAAGACCTTCCATGGGTGCCTGGCTTAGCAACGTTTCACTCAAGTACAAATTCTGGGCCGTCAACGCCGTGGCCTTCTTCACCACCCTGCTGCTGGTCCTTTACGCGGTGAGCCTGGAGCAACAGGCTCGAGCCGACACAGCTCGTTCGGCAGCCCAGCGCGAGGCCCAGCTGCTGGCCCGCTGGCCTGCCGGGCAGCCGCTACCGGCAGCTGCGCATCGGCTGCAGTGGTCCGGCGGCCAGACGCCCAGCCTGAACGGTGCCGAGCTTGTCGCCTTGCGCGACGCCGAAGGTTGGGTTGCCCTGCCAGACAGCACCCGCCTCGACGCCACCGGCGTCAACGGCGCACAGGTCGTGCGCCTTGGCGATAACCGTGTGGCGGTGCTCGCGATGGCCCCCGGCTTCACCGAGGTCTTTCTAGACCGCTTCGGCCATTACGCCCTGTGCGTGATGGGGTTGATGCTGCTGATGCTTGGCGCCTCGCAGCTGCTCATTCGCTTCCTGCTGCGTCAGCTCAACACGCTGAAAAACGTCATGCTGCATGTGGAAAAAACCGGTGATCTGTCTGCCCGCGTACCGCTGGCCTGCGGCGATGAAGTGGGCCAGATGGCTGCTGCGTTCAACGCCATGCAGTCGACCTATCATCGCGTCGTCGGCACCGTGGCCCAATCGGCTGCGCAGCTGGATGCCGGCGCCGCGCAGTTGGCGGCGAGCATGAGTGATGTGCGCCACGGCATGCTTGGCCAGCAGAGCGAGACCGATCAGGCAGCCACCGCCATCAATGAAATGACCGCCACCGTGCATCACATCGCCCAGCACGCCGGTGCCACCCGCGATCTGTCGCAGACCGCCAACGCCCTGGCCGGCAGCGGCCAGCAGGTGGTCAGCCGCGTGCAGGTGTCGATCGCCGGGCTGTCCAGCGGCGTCCAGCAGACCGCAGAAATGATCCAGCAACTGGCCGATGACACGCAGAAGATCACCGGTGTGGTGGGCGTGATCCACAGCATCGCCGAGCAGACCAACCTGCTGGCCCTCAACGCCGCCATCGAAGCTGCCCGCGCAGGCGATCTGGGTCGCGGTTTTGCGGTGGTCGCCGATGAGGTGCGCAACCTGGCCAAACGCGTGCAGAGCTCGACCGATGAAATCACCGGCATGATCTCGACCCTGCACAGCGGCACTCGCGATGCGGTCGATTACATGCACGAAAGCTCACTCAAGGCCGATGACTGTGTTCGCCAGGCCAAGGAGGCGGGCGAGGCCTTGGCGGAAATTACCCAGGCGGTGGCGCAGATGCGCGAGAGCAATACCCAGATTGCCGTGGCGGCCGAGCAGCAGAGCCAAGTGGCAGAAGAAATGAATCGAGCGATCGTCAGCATCCGCGACGTCACCGAAGAGACCGTGCAGCAGACGGTCGGCTCGGCCAGCACCAGCCGCGAGCTGGCGACCCTGGCTGGGGAGTTGAACAAGGCGATCGGCCAGCTGGCGCTATAAGCACTATAGCCAGCCTCGATTGGCCGCCTGTGCAACAGAGCACTACGCTCATGGGGTCGCCGAGAGGAATCGCCCCATGAACAAACGCCTGTCCCACCTGCTCAACCACACCTGGCGCGCCTCGCCTGAGGCTGCCCAGCCCACCGCGCAACAGATGCGCCAGCTGTTGGGGGTCCTGTTACTGGTGCCTGGAGCACTGCTTGTACTGTCTGGGGCGTTTGCGACAGACGTCAGCCAACTGGCCATCGGTGTCCTTGTGGGCATTGCCGGCGGCCGCCTGCTGCGCCGCAGCCGCCCTCTCCAGCCGTGACCTTCAGTGCCGGCGCTTGGCCAGTGCCGCGCCGAGCCGCTGCAGGGTTTTATCCGCCTTGGCTTCCAGCGCCTGCAGCTCTTGCTGCCAACGCGGTGCATACGCAGCCAGCTGCGGTTGCTGCTCGGCCTGCAACAGCCACTGCAACCGATCATGCCAGTCGCCCAGATCGCCCTGCGCGCGCTTGAGCGCCGTGCGCAGTGTTTTGCCGGCGTGATCGAGCTGCGCGAAGGCCTCATCGCCATACCGTACGCGCTTGATCAACAAGCGCAGGCGATGCCGATCGTGCGCCGGATCTTTCAACCCTTCGCGCAGCTTGCGCCATTGTTTGCGTAGGCGTTTTTCGACATGCGCGCCTGGCTTGGGCAGCAGCCCTTCACGCTGCGCCGAACGCAGGAACGACGGCGATGCGTCGAGGATGGCCAATAGCCGGGTCAGCTCGGCGCTTCTGGCAACGCCGGCAAAGGCCCGGGCCTGCTGCCCGAGTGGGTGCACGGCCATGGCATGGCCTCGTTCAAGCAGATGCGCATCGAGCACCTCTCGATCACGCATCGGTGTGGTCAGGCGGCCCATGGCCCGCGCCGCGTCTTCGAGCTGCTCGATGCCCGGTAAACCGCGCAATGGGCGAACCAGGCTGCGCAAGCGCCGAGTGGTGGTGCGCAGGTCATGCAACGCCTCACTGTCGGTATTGGCCGCCAACCGCTCGCGACATGAAAGCAGGCGCACCTGCAACGACAACAACTCACCCACGACGTGATCAAGCATGGCAGACATGGTCAGACTCCTCGGTCAACGCCCGGCGCGGGACTCACGGATATAGAAGCGTGCCTTCTCGGCTTTGCGCGTGCAGCCCTCGAAACCTTCGAATTGCTGCTGAGTTTTGGCGCCGGTCAGCAGCGACAGCGCCTTGGAGTAACTGACCGTGCCGGCGAAGCCTTCGGCCTTGGCCAGGTCCAGCTCTTTCCAGGCGGCATTGAGCTGCGTCCCGCAGCTTTCTCGGTACGCCGTCTTGCCTGCACAACCAGCCAGCGCCAGAACGATCAGGGGAAGACAAATCCAGGCTTTCATCAGGGGACCTCACAGGTTGAGACGCAGTGCCTGTTCGACGGCAAAGCTCAGCGAAAGTGCCGTGTCGGCGGCAACCTGCGACGGCCACGATTGAATACCCGCCCACAGTGGGTCATTGTGGCTCGCACGCACACAAGGCGGGGAGACTTCATGAGCAAACGGGTAGCACTGGTGCTGGGTTCGGGCGGCGCGCGCGGCTATGCACACATTGGCGTGATCGAGGAAATCGAGCGCCGCGGCTATGACATCGCCTGTATCGCGGGGTGTTCGATGGGGGCAGTGATTGGCGGCGTCTACGCCGCTGGCAAGCTCGACGAATACCGGCGCTGGATCGAAAGCCTCGACTACCTCGATGTACTGCGCCTGGTCGATGTCAGTTTCCGTCTGGGCGCGATTCGCGGCGACAAGGTCTTTGGACAGATCCGCAAGATCGTCGGCGAGATCAACATCGAGCAGTTGCGCATTCCCTACACCGCCGTTGCCGCCGACCTCACCCACCAACAGGAAATCTGGTTCCAGGAAGGCTGCCTGCACCAGGCCATGCGCGCTTCGGCAGCGATCCCCAGCCTGTTCACACCGGTGCAGCAGGGTAACCGCATGTTGGTAGACGGCGGCATCCTCAATCCCCTGCCGATCGTGCCGGTGGTGTCGAGCCATTGTGACCTGATCATTGCGGTCAACCTCAACGCCACCAACCAGAACCACTATCAACTGCCGGTCATCGAACGCCCCCCGGCGTTCAAGATGCGCTTCGATGCGCTGATCAACTCGCTGGGCGCGCACTTGCCGTTCCGCCGCACACCCGCCGAAAAGCTCATGCGCATCGATCAGAAAATGGCGGCCGAGCAATCCGCCAAGTCCAACCCATGGCTGACCGAGCCGGCCGACCCCGAAGCGCAGCAACCTGCCGCCGCGCCGCAAACCGAAGGTGCGCCGAAATCCGCTGCGGGTTCGTTCATCATCGACAACGTCGGGCCTGCCTCACTGCTGGACCTGATCAACCAGAGCTTCGAGGTCATGCAAACGTCGCTGGCGCAGTACAAGATTGCCGGCTACCCGCCGGACGTGCTGATCAACGTGCCCAAGCGGGTTTGCCGTTTCTTCGAGTTTTACAAAGCGCCAGAGCTGATCGCCCTGGGTCGAGAAATCGCCCGCGACACGCTCGACAACTACGAAAACCAGCAGCGCTGAGGCCGCGGACCTTTGAACTCAAAGCCGTACAAACCAAAAGCCGCAGAAACTGAAACGGGCCGCATCTGCGGCCCGTTTCAGTTCACACGACTCACTCAATAACGGGTGATGTCGGCGTTTATTTCCAACTGTTTGCGGTAGGCGGCGAAGTCCTGCTGACCCACGCGCGAGGCCAGGTAGCGGGCAATCTGCTGCTTTTCCTGCTCGGTGGCCGGGGCCCCTTCATTGACACCCTTGAGTTTCAGTACCACCAGGCTGCCATCTTTGAGTACCACGCTGCTGTAAGCCGGCTTGTCCTTGGCTTGAGGCTTGGCCATGCGGAACACTGCCTGCAACTCGACAGGATCGATGCCTTCCTGGCTGCGGCTGACCGCTTCCTGCACCTTCCAGTTCTGGCCCTCGTGGGCGGCATCGGGCGCCACCGAACCCGCTTCAAGGCCTGCAACCAACGTGTCGGCCTTGGCTTTGAGTTCAGCGGTTGCCTGGTCCTTGGCCAACTGCTGGCGAATGCTCTGGGCCACGGTTTCAAGCGGCAGTTGCTCAGGCTTGCGGTGCTCTTTGACGCGCAGCACGACGATGGTTTCCGGGTCCAGCTCCAACGCGTTGCTGTTGGCGCCTTCGTCGAGCACTTCCTCACTGAAGGCGGCTTGCACCACCGCACTGTTGGCGGTGATGCCTTCGCCACCCTCACGGCCAAACGGCTTGGAGGTCTGTACCTTCAAACCCAGGTCCTGGGCAGGCTGCGCCAGGTCGGAGGACTCGAACGCCGCATCTTCAAGCTGCTTGGTCACTTCCACGAAGCGCTGCTCGACCTGCTGGGTCTTGAGTTCGCGGGTCAGCTTGGGCTTGAGGCTGGCGAAACTCGGCACTTCAGGCGCCTCGACGCCCAGCAGCTTGATCAGGTGATAGCCAAACTCGGTACGCACCGGCGCCGAGACCTGACCTTCGTTCAGCTTGTACAGCGCATCTTCAAAGCTTGGGTCATAGACGCCGGGGCCTGCAAAACCAAGATCACCGCCAGAGCTGGCCGAACCCGGGTCTTGCGAGAACTCCTTGGCCAGCGTGGCGAAATCTTCGCCCTTGGCCAGACGCTGCTGAATCTCGTCGATACGGGCTTTGGCCTGTGCATCGTCGGTCTTGTCATTGACTTCGATGAGAATGTGCGCGGCTTGACGCTGCTCGGCCAGATTGGCCGTTTCCTTCTCATACTGCGCTTGCAATGCGTCGTCGCTGACCTCGACCTGGGCGAAGAAATCGGACTTGTTCAGCTCGATGTAATTCACCACCACCTGATCAGGAGTCATGAACTCCTTTGCGTGTTGGTCGTAGTGGGCCTTGACCGCTTCATCGCTGACTTTGACCGAGGCGGGGTTCGCCTTGAAGGTCAGCGAGGCAAAGTCACGGGTCTGCTTTTCAAGACGAGCAAAAGCTTCCACCTGTTTGTCAGTCACGAAGCTGCTGCCTGCCAGGCCGGTACGCAACTGGCCGATGAGCATCTCCTGGCCGAGCATGTCGCGGAACTGCATGCGGCCATAACCCAACTGACGGATCACCTGATCGAAGCGCTCTGCGCTGAACTTGCCATCGACCTGAAATTCGGGCGTTTGCAGAATGACCTGGTCCAGTGCGGCTTCGGAGAAGGCGAACTTCGCATCCTTGGCACCATCGAGCAGCAACTTGCGCTCGATCAGTCCCTTCAACGCTTCTTCGCGGAGCATTTTTTCATCAAGACGTGCAGGATCGAAATCCTTGCCCAGCTGTTGCATCAGCTGGCGGCGCTGCATGTCCACGGCTTGACTCAGCTCGTTCTGGCTGATGGTCTCACCGTTCACCTTGGCGGCATCCTGGCTGTGGCTGGCGGCTTGGAAGATAGCTTCAAAGCCGGTCAATGCCATCAGCACCACGATGAGGCCGATGATGGTCTTGGCAATCCAACCCTGTGAATTGTCCCTGATATTTTGCAGCATGCGTCCCCCAGAAACGGTTGTACCACTGCGTAAACAACCGCGGAGCGTGGGTAGAGTCCATATATAAAGAAAGGCGCATCCTGTGGATGCGCCTTCTCAAAGCGGGCGTGCCCGGTGGGAAAAACTGGATTCCCGCCGTCACGCGGTCGGCCCGGACAGGGTCGGGGCCGGCTGAAAAAGACGACTTAGTTGACGGCGTCTTTCAGGCCTTTACCGGCCTTGAAGTTTGGCACCTTGGCAGCGCTGATCTTGATCGGGTTACCCGTTTGCGGGTTACGGCCCGTGCGCTCAGCGCGCTCCTTGACAGTGAAAGTACCGAAACCAACCAGTACCACATCGTCACCTTGCTTCAGGGCACCGGTCACCGATTCGAGGACAGCGTCCAGCGCCTTACCGGCGGTGTTTTTCGGGATGTCAGCAGAAGCGGCGATAGCGTCAATCAGTTCCGACTTGTTCACTCTAAGTCCCCTTAATTTCTCTAAATTGAGTTTGTTTCTAAGTATGTAATAAAGCTTACAAATAACGCTGACTAGGTGGCCCGGTGACGTTGCGAGGCGCTTTATAGCAAGGCCTCGAAAAAATTGTCAAGGAAGGCCACCCAGGGAAATACGTCCTAGTGCGTGCTGATTCTTTCCTTCGCATCGCTGTCGCGCTTTTCATCTTTGGCGACAATCTCCGGAGCCACGTCCGGCAAGGGCTCGGGGGCGTATTGCAGCGCAATTTGGAGGACTTCGTCAATCCATTTGACCGGTTTGATGTGCAGATCCTGTTTGATATTTTCAGGAATCTCCTTCAAGTCGCGTACGTTCTCCTCCGGAATGATCACCGTCTTGATGCCGCCGCGGTGAGCTGCCAGGAGTTTCTCCTTCAAGCCACCGATGGCCAGCACCTGGCCGCGCAACGTGATCTCACCCGTCATGGCTACATCCGCACGTACCGGAATCTGCGTCAAGGCCGACACCAGTGCGGTGCACATGCCAATCCCGGCGCTAGGGCCGTCTTTGGGCGTGGCACCCTCAGGCATGTGGATATGCACGTCATGCTTCTCGTGGAAGTCGGCAGGAATACCCAGGCTGCGGGCCCGGCTGCGAACGACGGTTTGCGCGGCGGTGATCGATTCGACCATGACATCGCCCAGCGAGCCGGTCTTGATCAGCTGGCCTTTGCCAGGAATCACGACCGATTCAATCGTCAGCAACTCGCCGCCGACCTGGGTCCAGGCCAGCCCGGTGACTTGCCCGATCTGATCCTGCTGCTCTGCCAGGCCGTAACGGAACTTGCGAACGCCCAACAGGTGTTCGAGCTGCTCGCCAGTGACCTTGACCTTGAACTGTTTCTCGCCTGCATGCTCTTTCACCACCTTGCGGCAGATCTTGGCGATCTGGCGCTCCAGCCCACGCACGCCCGCTTCACGGGTGTAGTAGCGGATGATGTCACGGATGGCGCTGACATCGATCTCCAGCTCGTCCTTCTTCAGGCCGTTGGCCTTGATCTGTTTGCTGGCCAGGTATTTGACTGCGATATTGATCTTTTCGTCTTCGGTGTAACCGGGCAGACGAATGATCTCCATCCGGTCCAGCAACGCTGGCGGGATGTTCATCGAGTTCGAGGTGCAGAGGAACATCACATCCGACAGGTCGTAATCGACCTCCAGGTAGTGATCGTTGAAGTTGTGGTTCTGCTCAGGATCAAGCACCTCCAGCAATGCCGAGGCGGGATCGCCGCGCATGTCGCTGCCCATCTTGTCGATTTCATCGAGCAGGAACAGGGGGTTGCGCACACCGACTTTGGTCATCTTCTGAATCAGACGGCCTGGCATCGAACCGATGTAGGTGCGGCGGTGACCACGGATTTCAGCCTCATCACGAACACCACCGAGCGCCATGCGGACAAACTTGCGATTGGTCGCGGTGGCGATGGATTCAGCCAGGGAGGTCTTGCCCACCCCGGGCGGCCCTACCAGGCACAGCACGGGCCCGCGAATCTTCTTGACGCGCTTTTGCACGGCAAGGTATTCGAGGATGCGATCTTTGACTTCTTCCAGACCGTAATGATCGGCGTCGAGGATCTCCTCGGCCTTGGCCAGGTCAAGACGCACTTTGCTCTGCGCCTTCCACGGCACCTGCACCAGCCAATCGAGGTAGGAGCGCACCACGGTGGCTTCCGCTGACATCGGCGACATCTGCTTGAGCTTGTTGAGCTCGGCCTGGGCCTTGGTCAACGCATCTTTGGGCAGGCCGGCGGCATCGATGCGCTTTTTCAGCTCTTCGATTTCGTTGTGGCCTTCGTCGCCATCGCCGAGCTCTTTCTGAATCGCCTTCATCTGCTCGTTCAGGTAGTACTCGCGCTGGCTGCGCTCCATCTGTTTCTTGACGCGACCGCGAATGCGCTTTTCGACTTGCAGCAGGTCGATCTCGCCATCGAGCAGGGCCAGCACGTGCTCGACACGTTCAGACAGATCGAGGATTTCAAGAATTTCCTGCTTCTGCTCGATCTTCAGCGCCATGTGGGCAGCCATGGTATCGACCAGGCGACCCGGCTCATCGATGCTGTTGAGCGACGACAACACCTCGGCAGGCACTTTCTTGCCCAGCTGAACATACTGCTCGAACTGCGACAGCAGCGTACGCACGAACACTTCGGACTCACGTTCGGCAGCCTCGACTTCGTCAATCAGGGCGACTTCGGCACGGATGTGCCCTTCCTGTTCGCTGAAGCGCTCGACCGCACCGCGCTGTTCGCCTTCGACCAGGACCTTGACCGTGCCATCGGGCAGCTTGAGCAGTTGCAGAACGGTGGCAACGGTGCCGACCCGGTACAACGCGTCTTCACCTGGATCATCGTCAGCTGGGTTTTTCTGGGCCAGCAGGAGGATCTGCTTGTCGCCCGTCATCGCCGCCTCTAGGGCTTCAATGGATTTATCGCGCCCCACAAACAGCGGGATGACCATGTGCGGGTATACGACGACATCGCGCAATGGCAAAAGAGGCAAGTCGAGGGTGGTCTTCATGATTTCGCCTCTACAGCGGCCCTGTGGCCGGAAACCGGTGGAAATAGTGCTTGGGGTTAATGTGGGGGCAGGTCCGCAAAATTACAAGCGCTTCGGCCAGTAAATGCAGAAAGGGGCCCGAGGGCCCCTTTGGGTGTTGCAGAGGGTGCGCTAGCGACTCAAGCGTCGGGCGCAACCTTGGCTTGCGGCTCGCTGTTCTCGTAGATCAACAGCGGCTTGGACGTACCCTCGATGACGCTTTCGTCGATCACGACCTTGCTGACATCCTTCGCCGAAGGAATGTCGTACATGGTATCGAGCAACACGCCTTCAAGGATCGAACGCAGACCACGAGCGCCGGTTTTGCGCTCCAGCGCCTTGTGCGCCACAGCCTTGAGTGCATCGCTGCGGAACTCGAGGTCAACGCTCTCCATTTCAAAGAGCTTGGCGTATTGCTTGGTCAGTGCGTTCTTCGGCTCGGTCAGGATCTGCACCAGGGCAGCCTCGTCGAGCTCGTCGAGCGTTGCGAGCACAGGCAGACGACCCACGAACTCCGGGATCAGACCGAACTTGACGAGATCGTCCGGTTCGACTTCACGCAGGGATTCACCGACCTTCTTGCCCTCTTCCTTGCTGCGCACCTGGGCACCGAAACCGATGCCACCCTTGGCGGAACGGTTCTGGATGACTTTTTCCAGACCCGAGAACGCACCGCCGCAGATGAACAGGATGTTGCGCGTATCGACCTGCAGGAACTCCTGCTGCGGATGCTTGCGCCCACCTTGAGGCGGCACCGAGGCCACGGTGCCCTCGATCAGCTTGAGCAAGGCCTGCTGCACGCCTTCACCAGATACATCGCGGGTGATGGACGGGTTGTCGGACTTGCGCGAGATCTTGTCGATTTCATCGATGTAGACGATGCCCATCTGGGCCTTTTCGACATCGTAATCGCACTTCTGCAGCAGCTTCTGAATGATGTTCTCGACGTCTTCACCCACATAACCGGCTTCGGTCAGGGTGGTGGCGTCGGCGATGGTGAACGGAACGTTCAACAGGCGCGCAAGCGTCTCGGCAAGCAGGGTCTTGCCCGAACCGGTAGGTCCGATCAGCAGGATGTTGCTTTTGCCAAGCTCGACTTCGTCGCCCTTCTTGTCACGCTGATTGAGGCGCTTGTAGTGGTTGTAGACCGCTACGGCAAGCACCTTTTTCGCGCGCTCCTGACCAATCACGTACTGATCCAGGATACCGCTGATTTCTTTCGGCGAAGGCAGTTTATGCGCGCTGCTCTCGGCCTGGGCTTCCTGCACCTCCTCACGGATGATGTCATTGCACAGGTCGACGCACTCGTCGCAGATAAATACCGAGGGCCCGGCAATCAATTTGCGCACTTCGTGCTGGCTTTTGCCGCAGAAGGAGCAATAGAGCAATTTGCCGCTGTCCTCGCCGTTACGGGTGTCAGTCATTCGATCGATCCAATCCGGGTAGGCTTGCAACACAAGATGAAGGCAACTGCGGTCTTTTTCAAGTCCACAGGCAGGCGCGCACAGCGCCCGCCTGCTCTGGCGCCGTGATCAGGAAACCAGTTGCCGCTTGTCGTACACCGAGTCAACCAGACCGTACTCGGCAGCGCGGGTAGCGCTCATGAAGTTGTCACGCTCGGTGTCGCGCTTGATGGTGTCGATGTCCTGGCCGGTGTGGTAGGCCAGCAACTCGTTCAGGCGCGCCTTGATGCTGAGGATTTCCTGGGCGTGGATTTCGATGTCGGTTGCCTGACCCTGGAAACCGCCCAGTGGCTGGTGAATCATCACCCGCGAGTTAGGCAGGCAGTGACGCTTGCCCTTGGCACCGGCAGCCAGCAGGAATGCACCCATGCTGCAGGCTTGACCCATGCAGATGGTGGAAACGTCAGGCTTGACGAACTGCATGGTGTCGTAGATCGACATCCCGGCAGTCACCGAACCACCTGGGGAATTGATGTACAGGTGGATATCTTTGTCTGGATTTTCCGCTTCGAGGAACAACAGCTGCGCCACGACCAGGTTGGCCATGTAGTCTTCGACCGGCCCTACCAGGAAGATCACGCGTTCCTTCAAGAGACGCGAGTAGATGTCATAAGAACGTTCGCCGCGGGCGGACTGTTCGACAACCATTGGGACCAGGCCACCGGCGGCCTGAATGTCAGAGCTCTGCTGAATATAAGAATTGCGGGACATGTCCTGCACTCACTCCGAAATAGTCATGGCTTGAATACGCACAAGCCAGCGCGAAGGCTGGCTTGTGAGGGCTTCCTACGAGAGGCGCGTGTTACTCAGCGGCCGGAGCCTGTGCTGGTTTTACCGCTTCTTCATAAGAGACCGATTTGTCGGTCACAGTCGCTTTCTGCAAAACAGTATCTACAACTTGCTCTTCGAGCACAACCGAGCGCACTTCGTTCATCTGCTCGTCGTTTTTGTAGTACCAGGCGATGACCTGCTCAGGCTCTTGGTATGCCGAGGCCATTTCTTCGATCATCTCGCGGACCTTGGCATCTTCAGGCTTGAGCTCGAACTGCTTGACCACTTCAGCCACGACCAGACCCAGTACGACGCGGCGCTTGGCCTGCTCTTCGAACAGCTCGGCAGGCAGCTGATCGGGCTTGATGTTGCCGCCGAACTGCTGAACAGCCTGAACGCGCAGACGGTTGACTTCGTTCTCCAGCAGCGCTTTTGGCACCTCGATCGGGTTAGCCTCCAGCAGACCATCCATGACCTGGTTCTTGACCTTGGCCTTGATTGCCTGACGCAGTTCGCGCTCCATGTTCTTGCGAACTTCGGTGCGGAAGCCTTCGAGCGACGATTCCTTGATGCCGAACTGGGCGAAGAATTCTTCGTTCAGCTCTGGCAGCTGAGGAGCAGCCACGGCATTGACGGTGATGGTGAACTCGGCAGCCTTGTTGGCCAACTCCAGGTTCTGGTAGTCCTCGGGGAAGGTGACGTTGACGACACGCTCTTCGCCAGCTTTGGCGCCGACCAGACCGTCTTCAAAGCCTGGGATCATGCGGCCCGAGCCCAGCACCAGCTGAGTGCCCTTGGCCGAACCGCCCTGGAACACTTCACCGTCTACCTTGCCGACGAAGTCGATGGTGACCTGGTCATCGGTCTGCGCTTCGCGCTCAACCGCTTCAAAGCGCACGTTCTGCTTGCGCAGCACATCCAGCATCTTGTCCAGGTCGGCATCGGCCACTTCGGCGCTCAGGCGCTCGACGCTGATCGACTCGAGGCCGGCAACGGTGAACTCGGGGAAGACTTCGAAGATCGCAACGAACTCGAGGTCGCCGCCTTTTTCGAACGATTTTGGCTCTACCGCTGGCGCGCCGGCCGGGTTCAGCTTCTGCTCGACGATCGCTTCATAGAAGGACGCCTGGACCAGGTCGCCGAAGGCTTCTTCACGGGCAGCGGCTTCGTAGCGCTGACGGATGACGCTCATAGGCACTTTGCCAGGACGGAAACCTGGGACCTTGGCACGACGGGCAGTCTGTTGCAGACGCTTGTTGACTTCGTTCTCGACGCGCTCAGCCGGAACGGCGATGGTCATGCGACGCTCGAGAGCAGAAGTGTTTTCAACAGAAACTTGCATGGATATTCCTCGTTGCACAGACGTTAGCCGGCGATAGCCCGACTCCAGAAATCAAGGGCAAACATTCTAGTGACTCATGCACCAGAAGTCACCCCACTCCAGACGACGTAAACCTGCGCCGGACGTTTTTGTGATAAAGGCCTCGCGACATTGCGCCAGACCCGGCAAAACCAGGGCGCGAACACACCAAAACCTGTGCGCGCTTCTGCGAACCATGGACTGGACCTCAGCCGGCGACACTCAAGGCGCAGCGGGGTCGAGCTCATTGAAATGACAGTATTCCTCCCAGCCCAGCCCCAGCGCTTCGGCCACCTCCTGGTGGGTTTCAAGGCGCATGCTGGCCAGTGCCTCGGGCGACTCGGCGATCAACTCCAGCGCAAGCTCCCAGGCCTGCAGGCCCTGCGCCTGCGCCTGATCCTCGAACGCCCACTGGATCTGCTGGGCCTGCTCGCGCGCATCAAGGCTTTTTATCTCCTCGAGCAATTGCGCATTGGCCTCGGCAAAGCGCTGCAGCGCAACGGTCTGGCGGTGTTCTTTTGCAATCATGGGGCTTCCTTCTGCCAGCACGGCGAACGGCGCTTGCCTCGAACTCGACGCTCGAGGGCTAAACGCGTGTCAGTGGCGATCAGAAATGGGGGGCTGTGCGGAAAATTCAAGGGTGTGCGCAGAAAACTGCGCCTCTGCGCGCAGGACGGCAACGCGAACGGGTCAAACCGCCCCTGCCCTCACCCCCGCTTTAACTGAGCATTGGCTAAAAACACGCGGACGCAAGGCACATCAACCGACCTGAAACGAATAAAGGCAGCCCGAGGGCTGCCTTTATTCGTGTGCCCAACCGGGCGCTAGATGGTGCGGACGAAGAGACTCGAACTCTTACAGCTTGCGCCGCTGGAACCTAAATCATAGTTGGCAACAGCCAGCCCTTTGAAATCAACGACTTGAGCCGCCCGCAGCTGTTCATTTTGTCTCAGGAAACAACTGGAAGTACACGCTGGCAAACCGTGTGATTCACGATCTGTTCACGCTCGACTTCACGCCCCGTCCTTCATGTCAGCGTCCTGTGACTGGTCAAACTCCAGCCAGCTTGCCGCCCCTCCGTCGACGTGCACGACTGGAATATCCAAGTGCTCCCATCCTCCCTGCCGTTCTGGCCTCCCCAGTACCGTCCTGGTGCTGAGTCCCTCAATCACCCTCTCCCCAGCAATCGACACCGGCATCGGAAACACCTCATCCAGCCCGGACAGAAACTCCAACTCCTGCAGAGCCCACAGCCGAGCTGCCTCAGCCATCTCGAGCATGTCGGATAGCTCCGCGTCTCCCACATCCTCGCGCCTCCAAGCTGCATACGCCATCGCGCTCAGCACAACTTCCCGGCCGTCTGGGTCCATCAGCAGCTCATAGCGATCGTCCAGTTCATCCTTCCACGCCTTCGGAATTCCCCTCATGAGCACACCCTGCACCACCAGGACTGCGCATACAGCGCGCCGTCAACCTCTTCCACCCCTGAGATGCTCAGGCCCAGTTGCGCCATATTTCTGATCCGCGCGTCATGCAGGCGCGGGATTAGGTCGGGGCCAGGCGTGGGGTTGAACAGCCAAGCCTGAGTCGACACGCGATTCAGCGCTGTACTGTGGCAATCCACGATGTGAACGTCTGCCCGCATGGGCTGGAGTTTTTGGAGCTGGCCTGCCGGGATGGCAATACCTCGCTCAAGTCGACGGATAAGCAGGAAGTGCATGGGACACCGACACTGTATATAAAAACAGTATCCTAGCCAGATATTAGCGCGCTTGGAAACGGCAGGCTGCCGAGCGGTCAGTGCTTGATGATACTGAGCTGACCGGTCTCATGGAGGTGATAGTCGGTAACGGCTTGGAAAGCCGACTCAGCCGCCAAGCGAAGCCGCTCGATCTGCTCAGGTGAATCAGCTGCCGCCTGGGCCTCGTGATACCTGCGCAGTGCGGCCATCGCCTCGTTCAGCAGCGGCCCGCACGCTTTGCTCATTCCTTGGATGGTGCGATTCATCGATAACGGCCTGGGTGATCTTTCTACGCAGTATAGAGGCACGGGAGCTGAGGCTCAGAACAACTGCCCCAAGGCCTCTGGTTCCCAGTTCATGATGATCAGCTCGCCAGTGACCTCGGCTTGTCCATGCCTCTGGTTAGTCGTGGTGTACCTGATGTCCAGTTGCTCAAAGTGGAAGCCATCGAAGGCTTGGCGGATATCCGGGTGGTCGTTGATGCTCACCATCACCTTGCCTTTACAGGCCCGCATGAACGCAGCCATGCGCTCGTACTCCTCAAAAGCAAATCCGACCCCGTAACCGGCCGTCTGCCAATACGGCGGGTCCATGTAGAAGAACGTGTGCGCCCGGTCGTAGCGCTGCGCGCAGTCCAGCCATGAGAGATTCTCGACGTAGGTGCCAGCCAGCCGTTGCCAGGCTGCTGACAGATTTTCCTCAATGCGCATCAGGTTGATAGCCGGGCCGGTTGTGGCGGTACCGAATGTCTGGCCCGAGACCTTGCCGCCGAAAGCATGCTGCTGCAGGTAGAAGAACCGCGCCGCGCGCTGGATATCGGTCAGCGTCTCCGGGCGGGTCATCTTCTGCCACTCGAAGATCTGCCGTGATGACAGCGCCCACTTGAACTGGCGGACGAACTCTTCGAGGTGGTTCTGCACCACGCGGTAGAGGTTAATGAGGTCCCCGTTGAGGTCGTTCAGTACCTCCACGGGGGCGGGCTGGGGCCGCATGAAATAGAGTGCAGCGCCGCCGGCGAACACCTCGACGTAGCACTCGTGAGCAGGGAAGAGAGGAATGAGGCGGTCGGCCAGGCGACGCTTGCCGCCCATCCAGGGAATAATTGGATTGGTCAATTTGCAAACCTTTACTGTATGGATAAACAGGTGCTAGGCTCGCCGTGCTTTGTGCACAGAGCGGGAGCCTCGGCTGGGCTTGCAGGGTTAGTCTGCGGGTCTGGCGGTCAGCAGGGATGTTGACGCATCCCCGGTGGCCGCTCTCTTTGCATGAAGCCTCGAATTACTGGTGGGCATCTCCCTTTGCCCGTCTGTTGAGCAGCGCGTCGTACTCTGCCGCGCACTGCTCTCCCGCTACTCGGGCACGGTCATACGCTTTCGCCAGCTCTCCCGCTCGAGCATCAGCCCGTGCGAGCAGGTCGGAGAGCACCATGGCGGCGCGGGTGGCTGCCTGGCCTCGGGAGACAGCGGCGGTATCCGGGCCGGGGCAACTGACGGCGGTGGCGAACTGGGCGGCGTCGCGCTGCAACCGCTGGCCAGCAGCATCGGCGCCAGCAGCGCCAGCGTCAGCCACCTGGTGTTTTTCGTGTGCATGGGCTCTCGCCTCCTCCTGCGCCTGGGCGCCTCGTTGTTCTTCCTCGCGGGCGTTACGCTCGCCCACAGCCTCGGCCAGCCGGTGGCCGCTGTCGCGCTGCGCCGAGGCGGTCAGGGCCCGGCTGCGCTCTACCGACCGGCCATGTTGGTAGGCGCCCCAGTAGGACGCCAACACCAGCGCGATCAGGCCAAGCCGAATCGGCCAGGTCACGCCGCCATCTCCCCGCCGCAGGCCGCAAACATCGCCAGCAGCTGGTCCTGCGGCTTGGCCTCGACCGCCCGCTCCGCTTCAAAAATGCCGAGCAGCGCCGCCAGCTTGTGCTCGCGCTGGCCGTAGCCGGCACCGGGCAGGCTGGCCCAGATCGGCGCAGCCTTGGCGATCGCGTCGGCGATGCGACCGGCTTTGATCAGCGGCAGCGCGCCGCACTCCGTCAGCAGCTTGATCGCGGCCAGGTCCTGGGCTTCCGGGATGAAGCGCCCCTTGAAACCGTAGTTCTTGACGATGGCGGCCCAGGTCCCGGCGAGGAACTGGTACCGGCCGGCGGCGCTGCTGTGGATGCGGTACCGCGGCAGCCAGACCTTCACACCGGGGTGCCGGCTGTAGTCAGTGAACAGCGCCCCGCCCACCTGCACGTTGTAGCCGTCGTCGCTGGCCTTGATGGTTGAGGTGCCTTCGGACCAGGCCAGCATGTCCAGGAAAGCGAGCACATTGATGCCGCCAGCGTCGGCGGCGGAGATTCGAGCCATATGTGTTCTCCAAAAATGAAAAAGCCCGCACGGGGCGGGCTTGGATTGGATGCGAGAGGTCAGGCGGCCGGCGCTTCATGTTCCGGCACAGCGGCGGCAGGCTCCTTGGCGGTGATTGAGACCTTGGCGCTGTAGTCCTTGAGCACCTGGGCCACGCAGACCTGGGCAGTCGGGAACTGATTCAGGATCTCGCGAGCGCGGGCATCGGCTTCTTCCTGGGTGGCATAGCGGGTTTTGTTGGCTGCGTCGTAGTCGTTGGTGAGGTTGATCGCTACATAGGGCATGGGTTTTCTCCAGGCAAAAAAATACCCGCAAGAGGCGGGCTTCGGTGTGTTTGACCGTCAGGTCTTGGGGTACTGCTGCTTCACTCTTTGAAGAGTGGAGTAAAACGGTTCGGCCTTGGGCATCGTTCCTTGATCCATCGCATGCCAGAGCATATCCATCTGCTCTTCGAGCGGCGGGTAATCAGCGGCGCGCCGCTCCTCATGGTTGCACTTATGCTGGATTTTCAACGATGAACTCCTGCTCGAGGTATGGCCATAGACTGACCAAGACGCGGTAGCATCCCGGTGCCGAAAAGTGCAGTTCGATGTCAGTTCCATCCGCCAGGTACTTACTCCCTTCGATGGTCACCGCTGCACCAGCCGGCACGCCCAAAAGCGTGCGGCCTTTGAGCCTGGCAAGGCCTTGGGGTCGGTCCCGCACAGTGCCGTCACTCACGAAATGCTCTTCCGGGCTTACCATGCAAGGCACCTTGATCGCCGGCAAGCTTGTGTTCAGGCGAATATTCGCCGCCCCCATCCCGGCAGGACAGCTGAGCACCCCGACAATCCGTCCGGTGCTGTCGTAGGTCGCGTAGCGCTCCATTTCGCTCATCGTTTACACCCCATTGCAAAGAGCACCTTGTCTCGCACGACGATGGTTGAGTTCTCCGCCCACCAGCGTGCCTTGATAATGAATGTCCCGGCACCGACGCCAATCGCGCCCACCAATACCGGGGATGTGGACACCGCAGACCCACCTGCAGTCGCGATCCTGGTCCCATTGATGTACACCTCAAACAGTGATCGGAAGAAATACTGCGCGTTGGTGTAGTCCTGGGCACAGGAAAACTGGACCTGGATCATGCCTGGCTGGTCCATTGTTACTTGGATTGCAACGAGGTCCATCCATGCCCCAGTGCCGGCGCCTGCGCTACTGTCGGGTACTGTGTAAGTTGTCGGGACGGTCACCGCATTGCCCCTGATCCGTAGCGTATCAACCTCTGCCACACCAATCTTGGCAGCGGTAATAGCAGCATCGGCAATCTTGGCGGTGCCGATACTCGCGTCACGGATGTAGGCATCGGCGATAAACGTCTGTCCGCCCACCACTGACCATGGCGAAGACAACCCGCCGCTATTGCCATTGATCAATATGAACTGGTCGGCATACACCACGAACGCAGACTGGACGACTCCACCCTGTTCCGTAACGCCGATCCCGAAGCCGCCGAAGTGGTAATACCCTCCCTGATGGTTGACCTGGACCCGAACTGAGTACTGGGCGTTGAGCTCTCCTTTGAGATTCGCCTGAGCTGTCGCGACCTGTTGCACTGACGCGTTGGTGTTGCCCAGGTTGCTCTGGACCGTATCAACGCGCCGGCCCAGGGCCGTGTCAGCGCTGGCCCGCGTTTGCGCTTCGCTCTGGATTGAGGCGTTGGCGCTGCCTACGCTGCTTTGCACCGTATCGATCCGTCGACCCAGTGCTGTGTCGCCATCCGAGCGAGCGGAGGCTTCACTTTGAATGGCAGCGTTGGCATTCCCAACCGACGTATACAGCCCGTCCGTGCGTTTGGCCTCCGACTCGATCTTGGCCCCTTGCTGCGTGACCTTCGTGTCCAGCGCCGCCACTGCGAGCGCCTGGCCAGCGGCCTGCCGCGTCGAAGTGCCTGGCGTGAAGGCCGACGGCGCCGTAGCCTCGCCGATCTTCTCCTCGACCATGAAGCCATCGAACCAGGTGATGCCCGCATTTGCCGCGGACTGCGTGAACAGCACGATGCACGCAGGTCCTACCAGCGCCGCGGGTGCCGTGAACGTCAGGCTCAGTCGCGCCATATCAGTGGCCACGTTGACGTTCGCTGCCGCAATCTCCGTCTCGCCCCCTGCGGTGTTCTGGTACCGCAGGCGTACCGCCACGATGTGCGCAGTGCTGCCTTTGGCCCAGAAGGAGACGATGTACTGCCGCCCGGCCACCAGCCGAAGGTTGTAGTCCGAGGGGCTGGCCGCCAGCCACATCCAGCCGGACCCTGAGCTGGAATCGACTTTCAGCAAGCTACCGGAATAAGCCGTGCTGTCCGCCTGGGCAGTGATACCGAGGCCGCCTTGGGCACGGAATGCCGGTAGCGTGTCGGTAAACGTCGAATACTCAGCCGGGATCAGGTTGGACCCGGTACCGCCGATGGCGCCGACCTGGCTGCCGATGCGGGTGATGCTCGAGTTGGCGGCGGTCAAGCCGCTTTCCGTCGCCGTCACGCGACCCGTGAGGGTCTGTAGCGCGCTGGTGCTGGCCTTCGTGGCCAGGCCGCTGCTGGTGCTGTTGACCGAGTTTTCCAGTAAGGTCGTGCGGCCAGTAACTGAGGTGAGGTCTTTGCCCTGTTGAGTCACCGCCGAGTTCAGCGATTCGACTGCCGAGGCAGCAGCGCTGGTTTGATCGGCGGTGTTGCCTGGCACGAACGTGCTGGGCACCGTCCCATCGCCCACCACCTGCTCGACCATGATCTGGTCAAACCACACCGATCGGCCCGACACCCCAGACCGGTTCATTTGCAGCGCCAGCAGCATCTTGTCGCCGGTGAATCCCCCTCCTGACAGGTCGGCGATATAAGAGTAGCGAGCCCATGCCGTGGTCAGCGCCTGTTGCGTAGCCGCTGGGCTGTTCGAGGCGCTGCCGTCTGCGTTGATGCTTCGCAGGTATAGCGCCACCACGTGCCCGGCGACACTCGCCCGCGCGCGATACGAGATGATGAACTTCTGCGGCTTCATGCCCATGTTGCCAACGTTTCGGCTTGCCGCAAGGAACGCGGCCAGCGCCACCGAGTCGCTCGACCAAGTGAACTTCAAGGCGGCGCCGCTGAAGGTCGCCGCATCGCTGTCCAGGCTCGCCACGTAGCTGCTGCCGTCAATGGCAGGCAGCGTTTTCTGGAACGTCGAATACTCGGCCGGCAAGAGGTTCACGCCGCTGCCGCCAATCGAGTTCTTCAACTGCGTCAGCTGCGAACTGGTCGAGGTCAGGCCTTCCTCGTTTTTACCGACTCGGCCAGACAGCGCCGTGGTCGCCTCGGCAAGCACCGCCGACTGGTCGAAGCTGTTGCCCATGCTGAAGGTGGACGGCTCTACCTGGTCGTTGACGGCAGCTTCGAACATAAAGCGGTCGTAGTAGGTGACCCGGTTGGCGACGCCGGAGCGGTTGCTCTGGATCGCGAGCTGCATCTGCGTACCGGTGTACGCCGGGTCGGTCAGGTCGATGACGCCTACATACCTGGCCCACGCGGAGGTCAACGTGAAGGTCGGGGCGTTCGAGGTCTTGAACGACGAACCATCAGCGAGGAGCACGCGCGCGTACACCCCGACGACGTGACCTGCCACCTCTGCCCTGGCATAGAACGACACCAGATACTTGCCCGGCTTGAAGCCTATGTTGCAGCCGGCCGCGGTGAACCCGCTGTTCAAGCCAAAGGTGTGCGAATCGACATTGCTGTTGGCAGCCTTCAGCGCATAGCCCTTGAAGGCAGCAGCGTCGGCCACGGTGTTCATCGCCACCCCACCGTTCGAATACATGTTCGCGGGCAGATCCTTTGCAAACGCGCAGTATTCTGCCGGGATTAGGTTGACGCCGCTTGCGCCGAGGTTGCTCAGGCTCGCGCTGATCCCCGTCAGGGCGCGTCCGTTGGCGCTGATAGCCGTGCCCTGCTGCGACACGGTATTGCCCAGCGACTGGACCGTAGAGGCATCGGCCTTCTTGCTCACCTCTTGGCTGGTGGTGTTCAGCGAGTTGGACAGCTGGGTGATCGCGCCCGACTGGGAGGTCAGTGACGATTCGGTCTGATCCACCCGCCCAGAGAGGTTCTGCACCGCAGAGGCAGCGGCAGTGGCTGCATCGGCATTGACCGCGCCATTATCTCGCCAGCCACCCACAGAGGGGCTGAACTCCAGCTGGCACCGGTCGACTTCAAGGAACGCTGAGCTGATCGCCGCGGTGCCGTAGCAGGTGACGAAGAAGTTGCACTCGACTGTCCCCTGCGGCGCCACTGCGCTGTGCGACAGGCGGGCATAGTCCGAAGTCGCCAAGGTGTTGGCGGCCACGGGCACGCCGCTGATACCACTGCCGGCGGCGTTGAGGAACTGGATCTCGCAACGCACGTTCAAGCCAGCCGTGCCGCGAACATAGGCCGACAGGGTGACAGCAGCGCCGGGGCTGACTTTGACCCGGCGATTGGCCACGTTCCCGATCCGGCTCCATGCCGAGGCCGATACCCCAGTCACATCAATGCGCTGGGCAAACTCTCCGGAGGCTAGCGCCGAAGGGACGATGCTTGGATTGGCGGTGACGCCGCTGGCGCCTCCCCGCGCCCAGCCATCGGCCAGGCCGCCGGAACCGGTCTTTTCAAAAGACGGGTTGTAAATCCAGTTCTCCCCGCCCAGCTGGCCGATGGTCGAGTTGATAGCGACCAGCGACTGCCCCTGCGACGTGAGCGTCTGCCCCTGCTGTTTCACCTCGTTGCTCAGTGACTGAACAGCCGACGAATCGGCCTTCTTGTCCACACTGTCCTTGAGCGAGGTCAGGGCCTGGCTCTGCGAGGTCAACTGCTGGTCCTGGGTCTTGTCCTTATCTTCGGTGGCCGTCACCCGGCTGGTAACCTGCTGCAGGGCCTGCGAGCTCGCCTTGCCGTCGATGCTGGTCTGCATGCCGTCCAGGCGCGTGGCCTGGGACGTCAGCTTGCCCTCGGCGTCGGACACGCGCAGCCCCAGGCTGTTCACAGCTGAAGCATCGGCCTTCTTGGTCACATTGTCGTTGGTCGTGGAAAGACCCGCTTGCAGCCCGCTGATCTGCGAGGCCTGCGCGGTCACCTTGCCGTCGAGCGTTGAGACGTCGGTCTCGACCTTCGACACCCTCGCGGCCACGCCATTGGCCGTAACAACGGCCTGGCCAACATCCGTCCAGTACGTCGCGTTCGGCGGCGGCGTGTTCAGCGGTACCGCCTTGATGGCCTGGTACAGCTTGCCGTCGCTGCCAAGGGCGCTCTGGTTGACGCTGTAGGCTTTGTCCTTGCGGTACGGCAGCGAGCCGGCCAGCGCCGAAACATTGGCAATCTGCTGCTGCAGGTCGGTCTTCGCAGCCGTGACGTCAGCACTCACCGCATTGATCTGCTGCTGCAAATTGCCCTTGGTGGTGTTGAGGGCGTTGTTGACGTCGCTGATCTGCTTGGCCAGCTCTGTCTTGGCGGTACCGACCCGCTCGTTGACCGAGCCCGGGCCGTTGCCATCGATGAGCGCGATCTTCTCGATTTTGCTGGTGAGCTCCTTGCCCAGTTCGCTCTCGCCGATCTGCTTGGCGATCTGCTCGAGGATCGGGCCGGCATCGGCACTGGCCTGGCCGGTGACGAGCGTAGTGCCGCTCGGGAACCACGGACCCACGTTGCCGGAGCGGTCCACCAGGCGCGCCCAGAAGAAGAAGCGCTGCCCGGCGCGCAGGCCCTGCAGGGTGTGTTTGTCCTGCGGGTACGCCAGATCCGCCAGCTTGGTGGCATCGGCCAGCACGCTGCCGGCGCTGTACCACAGCTCGGTACGCTGGGTGTCCTGGGCGCCAGCGGGAAAGCCCCACTTCAAACCGATGCCGAAGATCAGGCTTTCGGTAGTGAGATGCGTGACAGCCGGCGGCGGCGTGGTCTTGCCTGCAATCTGAGTCAGCATCGACGTGGTCGGGATCGACGCCACATCCATCGCGCTGATCGCCCGCACCCGCGCCAGGTACTGGCCGGCGTAGACGCCGCGCACGTCGGTGGCCAGCTCGCCCGTGGCCGGCATGCGCACCCATTCCCGTGAACCCCAGCGCCATTCCACCTCATAGGCGACCGCGCCTGGCGCAGCGTCCCAGCCGATCGTCATCGTGGTGACGGCAATGCCCTGGTCAATGGCCGAGTGGCTGGTGATGAGCACACGCGCCGGCGCGGCTTGCACACCAGGTGGCAGCACGCTGATCGGGCGGTCGTCGATCATGGTGCCGTAGTCGATGGCCGAGAATTTGCTCGGCTCGTGCTGGATCAGCTCGAGCTGGAACTGGTGCCACTCCGGGCGCGTGACGTTGCGCACGTAGAACTGCATCAGCTTCAGGTCGTCGTAATCCAGCGCCCAGCCGCACTCGGCATGGGGCACTTCGCTGTAATCGGCCATGACGGTGACCTTGCGACCAGCCACCGAGCGCACCTGCCGCGCCTCGGACTTGCCGCTGGGCAGGTTGACCAGCAGGCGCGCGCCGGTTGGTACCACGATGTCACGGTCCAGCGTCACGACGCGCCCGGCGACTGCCGAGATGCGCCCGCCGTTGGCCCGGCCAGCCAACATGGGATCGGCCAGCGAGATGACCTTGCCCGGTTTGGGAATGTAGCCGTCCAGGCCCACGCGGATCGTGGTGCCCCGGGTTTGCAGCTGCTCGGTCATCAACGCCCAGTGACCGGCGCGCTGGGCCTGGCCACGGGAGGTGCACCCGGGTGCTTCGACCGACAGCTCGCGCACGCCGAACTCGGCAATGGCGTCTTCATCGAACACCGGTTCTTTGTCGGTATCGAAGCCCTGCGCCGGGTCGTCGAACGACACGATGGCCTGGCTGTGGCGGTCGCGCCATTTTGAGCCTTGGTAGCTCACCGCATTGCCGCCGATGATCTGCGCCATCGTGTAGGTGTAGGCCGAATCCTGAGGCATGTCGGCGTTGACGATGATCTGGCTGCCGTCCCAGAACGCCAAGCCATGGAAGATCGAGGCCAGGTCCTGAATCACCGCCCAGGCGTCGGCCTGCTTCTGCAGGTACAGGTTGCAGGTGAAGCGCGGCTCTTGGCCGCCCATCCCGTCCGGCACCAACTGGTCGCAGAACTGCCCGATGCGGTACAGGGACCAGCGATTGACCATCGAGGCGTTGATACGCTCGCCCAGGCCGTAATACGGGTGCAGCACCAGGTCGTACAGCACCCAGGCCGGGTTGTTGGTGTACGCCTCCTTGAAGGTGCCGTCCCAGATGCCGCCGCTGGTGCCGGGACCGGATGTCGCGTAGGTGCGAGTGACGGCGTTGTAGTTCGCAGGCACCTTGACGATCCGGCCGCGCATCAGCACCGCGATCTTGGCGATATCACCGCCGAACTGCTGGGCGTCGTACTCAATACTGCCGACCGCCGTCAGCGGGTATTCCTGATCGCTGTCGACGAGCTCGGCGATGGCCTCGACGTACATACCATCCTGAATGAACTCAGAACCCGCCTCGGGCGTGATCCGGCGCACGCGCACTGTCCACCGGCTGCCGGCCGGCAGCTCGATACGGTGGTCGCGCTCGTACTTGGTGATGTTCTTGCGGTTGACCTCGCTGGCAACCAGCGTCTGGTACGGGCCGCCATCGGTAGCCACATCGATGGCGTATTCGATGCGCACGCCGCTGATATTGCCGGTGCTGTCCTGGTGGGTGAGCTGCGGCCAGCTGAGGCGCACGCGCACGGCGTCGAGCATGGCGTTGTTGATGCTGCGCAGGTACGGGGCCTTGGTGCGCAGCTCCTGGCCGACCTGAATTTCATTGCTGGCCTCTGTGATGCCCGTCAGCCGCTCCTGGTTCAGCTCGCCAGAGCGGAACTGCCACTTCACGCCCGGGTAGTTGACAGTGCCGTCCTCGGCCACCAGCGGCGTGCCGGCCAGCTTGATCGATTTCAGGCCATTCACCGGGCCGACGATGGGGCCCCAGCTCCAGATATACAGCAGCTGGGCGGTTGCGATAGAGCCGGTATCGTTGGACGCCACCACGGGCTTTTTCTGTTGCTTCTCGCCACCTTTGTGGCCCACCACTTGGCGGCGTGCAGGCGCACGGAGGCCGCGCGGCTTCTTGGCTGCGGTCATGATTGCTCCGAATTGGGTTGAGGCCGGGTGGGGCTACAGCTGATCGGCGGTGCGAATGCCGCCGGACTCGACGGCGCCGCCGATCTCGCGCTCGCCGTACAGCAGTGGGTAGGGGTTGCCCTGGGCGATGGTGGTGACAGCGCCGCCGAAACCGTAGGACGGGTTGTTGCCGTCGTCGTTGCGATCAAGACCGCCGGTCTTCGGCGTGGGCGAAAGCATCTGCACGGCACCGGCGACTGCCATGCCGGCGCCGCCAGCGAGCAGCCCTACGCCTAGAGCTGAAGTTGTGCCGCCGGTGAGGAGGCCGGCCACAATCAGCACAACGCCTAGCACCACTTGAAACAGCCCCGCCTGCTTGCTGCCCTGGATGATCGGGGCAATACGGATATCGCCGGCATCAGCGCCGCACATTTCCAGCTCTTCAGCCGCCAGGTTGCGCGAGCCGGAAAACACGGTGAATACCAGCCCCCGCTCTTCACCGGTGGCCAGGAAGTTCTCGAACCCCGGCACCATTGCGCAGAGGGCGTGGATGGCGTCCTGCGCGCTGTTGACCTCCAGCTGGTACTCGCGCCCGAAGTGCTTGCGCAGCACCCCGTAAAGTTTGATCGTGCGTTTCATTTCCGGTAGTCCTTGTGCCGCAGGATCAGCCGGCAACGGTTGGCCATGGACCAGCCGTATACCTCGCGCGCCGAGGCTCGGCCTGCCATGTGGTGGAAGATGAACGGCCCGGCGCCACCAAGTGCCGGAGCGTCTTCGCTCACCAGCGCCGGCTCATCGCCTAGGTAGATCGCAGCGTGGTTCGGGTGGAAGCACGGCCGGCCGGGCGATGGCACAAGGAAGATCAGCAGGTCGCCCCGCTGCGGCACCTGCACCTGGGTAAAGCCGACCTCGGCGAAGTTGTCTTCGTAATGGCTGGGGCCATCGGCCACTTCCCACCACAGGTCGCGGCGCTCGAAGTTGGGCAGCACCAGCCCGGCCTCGCGCGCGTACCAGTCGCGGCAGGCGCCCCAGCAGTCGAGCAAACCGTGGGAGAACTCGCGGCCCAGCAGTGGCGCCTGGTAGCCGGTCGGACCGAACCACTCGATGTCGCCCCCCGGCCAGCCAACGATGCCCCAAGGCACTTCGTGCAGCTCGCAGCTGACCCGGTCGGCCATACTCGGGCGCGGGGCAGCGTCCGGGTGGCTATGGATGATGGCCAGCAGCTCGCCGCGGTCCTCGGCGTCGGCCAGGTCTTGGTGATCGAGGGTGAACTGGTCGCGCTTGGTGTGCGCCAGGTTGCGGCAGGGCACGTATTCGCGGCCCTGCTCGGTCTTGATCAGCACCCCACAGGCCTCGGCCGGGTACTCGCGTTCGGCATGCGCGCGGATCGCGGCCTGCAGCTGTTGGTTGATGCGCATGGGTTACCTCGAACTGGCGATCAGGCTTGCGCCCATGGAGCCGCCGAAGCGGCGGGTGTTGCTTCGCAGCTTGCAGCTGCGCCAGCGGCCTGAGCAGCGGTCGAGCGCCGGGTTGTCGGTGGGCTCGTCCTGCTTGGTGAACATCGCGGCGCCCGTGTAGGCGCAGGCCTCGCCCCGGTACCCGCCACGGCAAGCCCAGCGGCACAGCTTGGTGATCTGCTGGCTGGGCAGTTGCTGGCCGCCGAAGTCGAGCGGGCTCGACAGGGCGAAGGTCACCTGGGCAGGGTCTTCCTCGGTCTTCTGCTCGATGAACCACAGATTGATGCGCGCCTGATTCGATGCCGAGGGGTTGCCCTCGGGGAAGTTGGCGGCATCGAGGAAGTGCCGGAACGTCTCGATGACGGTGACGCGCGAGCCGACCAAGTCTTTGAGCGCCAGGCACAGCGCCGTGATCGCGCCGCGCACGCCGGCGATCTCGTTGGCCATCTGCAAGGTGGGGGTGGCCGGCCGGCCATCACCGCGAATGTCGAAGCCCTTCGCTTCGAGCTGCAGCGGCGAATAAGCCTTGCCCTGCCAGATGATGTCTCCCTCCTGCGCGTGGCCATGGAAGCGCATGACGTTGCCGCCCAGGCGCGTGGCGTCCACTTCGTATAGCCGGATCTGGTTGCCAGGCTCCAGCTTCTGGATGTCGGTTTCAAAAGTCATGGGGCCTCAGAAAGCAAAAACCCCGCAGAGGCGGGGTCAGTAGGGGGTGAAGGTTTGCTTCATCGTGAAGCTCAGCCGGTAGAGGCCGGCGCCCAGAGGGTCGAGCTTGTAGCCGTTGGCCTTGTAGCGGCCCGGAACGCCGCCAGGCGGCGTCCAGTTGAATGACTTGAATCCTTGGTGCCGGTCTAGGAAATCCCTGATCAGCCGTAGCTCTTGGCCGGCCTCCAGTCGGCCAGACGCTTGGTGCGACCATTCTTCGGACTTCGTGTTGATGCCGGTACCGCCCGATTGGGCGTAACCGTCGCCGAATTCGTTCTCCCAAACCCGCTGCTTGACTTCGCCTGAGGCACCCAGTCGTGTAGCGAAAGTGTATGTCTCAGCCATTACCGCCTCCAAAGCAGTCCGCCCTGCTGGGTTTCCTGCTGCAATACTTGGCGGACCTGCTCCGCAAGCGCTTGACCCATCATGTCGCCCTGTCGCCGCGCGTCGTCCTCGCTCATGCCCTGCTGGGCCTGCACGTTCACGGGGGCATTGATAGTGATGCCGCCACCCCCGCCGCCGGCGCCGACGTTGTTCGCGTTGCGCAGGTATTGGGTGAGGTCGCGGTTCTGGTTGGGGTTCAGCACCCGCTCGCCGCCATCGAGCAGCCAGGTGCCCTCACGCGGGATGTTGTCGAGGCCGTTGTGGGCCATGCCGGCAAGAGCACTGGAGGCTACGCCGGCCACCATCGGCGCGGTTGCAGCAGCTGCGGCCAACGCCGCCCCAGGGGCGAGGGCTGGTCCCACGATTGGAATTGCAGCAGTCGATGCAAACGCGGCCAGACTGGCCTGGAATGCAGTAGCCTGGGCATTAGCGACCAGTGCTATACCTGCAGAGGCCTGCGTTGTTTTACCGACCACAAGCTGTACTGCCTGATAAATCAGCCACTGCGCAGCCATGTCACTTAACGTGCTGATCAACGTATTGCCGAAACCGGCAACCATGTCGATCAGCGCATCACCAGCATCTTTGGAACCGGTTGCTACATCGGATAGGAAGGTGCTCAATTCGCTGCGCGCGCTCGAAAGTGCGGAGGTCGTGGCGTCTGCGGCAATAGCAGAATAATCCGTCGCTGCGTCAGCGAAGTTTTTCCAGGCATCGCTCACTCCATCCATCCAGTTGGCTCGCGCCTCGTCTACCTGGTTGTAGTGATCCTGCTGAAGCACAAGACGCTTGGCGAGCTCCTCGTCCAGCAGCGCAGTTTCCTTCTTGTAGAGGTCTTCGGTGATGTCGCCGGTGTTGTACTGCTGGAAAATGTCACGCTTCTGTCGGTTGAATTCCTCTTCAATGGAGAAAAGGCCCCTCAATTGCTCGCGGTACTTATCGCCTTGACCGGCACCCGTGAGTTCCTGATCAAATCCGTTTTTGGCTGTAAGGTAACTTTCGGCCAACCCCGAACTGAACGACGCGAGCTTCTTCTGCTCTTCGGTCGCAAGCTTCCGGAGCTGGTTTTCTCTCTCCAGCGCGGCATTGACTTTCAAGGCGGCTGTAATCTTCTCACCGCTTGCTAAAAGCGATTTTTGCTCGGTGGTCAGTGTCTTTTTGCTTTTGATGTCGGCCAGTTCCTGCTCCCATTTAATGAGAGCCTTGCCCGCCTCGCCCAGCTTATCCACCTCACCTTTTTGCAAGCCGATTAGCGTGCTTTGCTCTTTGAGCACCGCGTACTGCTGCTTGGCCGTGTCGAGCGCTTTTAGCGCCGCTTCCTCGTGATAAGGCTTTGTTTTGCCGGCACCTTTGTTAACGTCGGTGCTATCGGTGATCTGCGCAAGCCGCTCGGCCGCCAGTTGCTGAGGTGTTTTGCTCGGCACCACCCCGTTCAAAGGGGTCGGAGCGCCGGGCAGGACCATACTCCGGCCCGTGACGTCCTGCTGCTGAGGGGGCACCAGCAGTGGATTTTTGCCCGTCAAAAAGCTGGAGCTGCTGGAGAAGCCGGCTGCCGCGTTGAAAACCTTGTGCGCTGCTTCAAGTACACGACGCATTTCAGTGATTTTCTTGTTGGCCGATTCCTCTGCTGCTTTGTTGGCCGCATCCTGCAGCTTCTTTTCAGCCGCTGCTGCATCTTCAAGCGCCTGCTGCCGTGCGTAAATGGCCTCAAGCTCCTTGCGCAGTGACTGCTGCTTGGCCTTGTCGCCCTCCTTGACTGCATCCTTGTACTTGTCCATCACATCGATCTGCGATGCGACAAGCCTGGCCTCTTCACGCTGTTTGTCGTTGAGCCCCATCTTGCTGGCCTCAAACTCAGCCTGGGCCTTCTTGTTGGCGCCGAACAGGTCACGGGTTTCACGCAGCTTGGTGATGTACTCATCCCACTTAGCAATTTGCGCCTTGGATTGCTCCTGGTTGGCGGCCAGCGCGGTGCTCATCTGATCGGCGCTTTGGGCTGCTTTCCGGGTCTCGCCATCAAGCCCGCCAAGCACTGCCTTCAGTTGATCGGCCTTTTGGACGTTACCGTCGTAGTCCTGAGTCAGCTGTGCGAGCTCCTTGCGGAACTCGGGATAGAGGTTGGTTTGCGACTCCACCCAGGTGGTGACACTGTCGAGCGTTCGCTGACCGCGCTCCACTTCGTCGATCATCGTGCGGAACTGTTTGCCCGCAGCGCCGAGGTCGATCCCTCGCTCAATCTTGTAGGTGTAGTCGTCCAGCGCCGACGCAGCAGATTTCAAGGCCTCCTGCTGCTCTTCGGCCCAGTCCAGTCGCTTGACTCGCTGCTGCGCGCCGCTGAGTTTCTCGTACTTCTCGGCGACCTCGTTTACCGTGGCGCCATGGGCGCTCAGTGCCTGAGTTGCATCATCAGCGGAGCTGCGCATTGAGAAGAAGCTGGCGGCGACAAGGCCTGCCGTTGCAATCAGGCCGACTGGACCGGTGAGCAGCGCCAGCAGGCCTCTGCCTGCAGTTGCCGTCAGAAGCGCGGCTTTGCTGGCACTCGACGCAGCTGCTGTCGCAAGCTCGGACGTGCGCACCGCCGCATTCACCGCCAGGGTAGTTTCCCCATAGGCGGCAACCGCAGCGGTGCGCACTCCGTAGGCAGCTTGCATCTCGGCCGAGGTAGCCACCGTGATGGCTGCAAGTTGCACCTCAGCAGCCTGGATCTGCTTGATGATGGCAACTTCATCAAGGCGGGCCGCAGCCATTCGCTGGATGGCCAGCTGACGACCTTTGTCGGTGAACTGGGCCCTCAGCCGCTGTTGCTCGAGCGTGACCTCCGCGGCCAGCGTCAGCTGGACGGCTTTCAAGTTATTGATTTCCGACTGCTGACGCATCCGGTCGGCAGCAACCTTCTGTTCAGCGCTGAGAACCTCAATCCTGGCCCTTTCCATGAGGGCCAAGGCGTCTGCCTGGCGGGATTGAGCGGTCGCCAGAGCCTGTTTGGCGCTCGCCGCGTCTGCATTCAGCGCGTTCCACTGGGCAGCGGTACCGGCGATCAGCGCCGCGGTCTGTTTGATGGACGCGGCGGTCGCAGCTACGAACCCCATCGCTGCTTGGCCAGCGGAAAGCGCCAGCCGAGTGCCGAAAACGTAGGCCAATGTTTCAGCTGCGCTAGTAAAGCGCTCGATGGTCTCGGCCGCAGAGGCGGAGTCGGATGTGAGCACATCGAGGTGTTTGGAAAACTCCACGATGTTCGAGGAAATGCTCGCGCTGACACCGGAAGCTTGATCCAGTCGACCGATGAACTGGGTGAACGAGTTCTCCACGGCAGTGAGCGAGTTGCCGATCGTTACGGCGGTCTTAGCGAACAGGTCGTTGACCGCTTTTTCCTGGGCTTGAAGGGCTTTCACTACTGCATCAGCCGTGAGCTTGCCCGCAGCGCCGAGGGTGCGCAATTCGCCAACGGTTTTGCCCATACCCGCAGCAATGGCCTGTGCGAGCGCCGGCGCCTGCTCCATGACCGAGTTCAGCTCTTCGCCACGCAGGGTGCCGGAAGCAAATGCCTGGCCCAACTGGATCAAGGCGGCATTGGCTGACGCCGCGTTGGCACCTGAAATAGCCATCGTTTTGCTGATCGTGCCAACGATGCCCGCTACACCCTCGCCGGAGAGCTTCAGCTCCTTCTGGTTGGTCGCAATGCGTTGATAAAGTTCGGCCGTGGCCGTCAGCGGCTGGTACGAACTCTGCGCGATCGAGAAAACTGCCTTTTGCGCTGCGGCCAGCTGTGCCGAACCCTCGGTTACCAGCAACATGCGACTGGTCAGCGTGGTATAGGCCTCCGAAGCGGTGTAAAGCGCATGCAGGCTGAAGGCTGAGGCCAGAGAGGCTGAGAGTTTTGCTGCAACGCCGGACAACGACAGAAAACTGCCCTGCAACGCGGAAATACGCGACGATGCGGCGTCGGCGGAGCTGCCAGTGCGGGTAATGGACCGTGAGGCTTGGTCCATCCCCTGCTGAAACCCGCCAATTCTGGCGATCAGGTCCAAGGTTAGAGTGCCCAGGGAGCGACTCGCCATGCTTTCCTCCAGGCGTAAAAAAACCCACCGGAGTGGGCTTGATGGATTGAACTGACTACCGGTACGGATTGGCCATATCGGTCGTGGTGAAACTGACGACCTTGCCTGACGAGTCGAGAATGACGCTCAACGCCTGGTTGGTGTAACTGCTACCGGCGAAGCCGACCTTGGCATGCCCCCAGGACATGACCTGAGTGCCATCTGAGTTCCTGGCCGTGGCCAGAGGTGGACCGAAACTGGCCAGCAGCTCTTCCTTGGTTGTCACGCCCTGTTTGATTGCGTCGAGTTGCGCCTCTGTAACCGGCTTGCCGTACTGAGTAGAGCACGCGGCTAGTAGGCAGGCAGCAATGAGCATCGTAATTTTTTTCATGGTTCCCTCCTGATTGGACGTCGGGAATTTACCATGTCACGACCACTCCTTCATGGCCTGCTCCAAGTCAGCGCTTGGTCTGACGTGATGAGGCATGAAGTCGTAAAGCTCTGCCTTGCCACCGCCACTGCGGTTCACCTGGACCGCGATCAAAGCCGTGCTCAGCTCAAGTCTGCGGCCCCGGTCCAGAGACCCATGCTTGTCTCGGTATGCGACCCAGGCCAACACTTCTGCGTAGGAAAGCGTGGCCTTGGCCTCGGCAATCGTGGTGCCTCCTACGCCGTTGAGGACGAGCTCGTGCCAGATTTCTTCCGCGGGGGTGATTTCTTTCCCTTCGGGCTGTTCACCTCGTTTACAGCCTTCAGCAGTTCCATGCCCAGGCCCGGATGCAGGTTCACCGCGTCTTCAAACGGCAGCTCTTCAGTGCCATCCTCGCCGAGCATCACGCTGGCCGAGACGTAGCGTGCATTCTTGTAGTGCTCGGTATCGCCGCTGGCAAACATGGTTTCCATCACGCCAAAGGCGTGGCGGCGCACGTGAACAGTGAATTTATCCGTGAATTCTTTGCCCTTCTCGTCAACGTGGGTCCATTCCACTTTCTTTGCCACCAGCGCATCGGCGATGACGCCGCCTTTTTTCTTCAATTCAGCGAGGTTCATGCGAGCTCCTTAAGCAGATTTCTTGATCCAGGCAGAACCGCCAGTGCGCTGGATAGTTGCCGCAGTGCTTACGATCGTGTTGGCCGCGAAATCGAACGGAAAATCCGATACGTAGCCTTTGAACGTGAACCATGTACGCGTCTTGGGCAGTTCAAAATCGGTGCCGCCAGTCGCTACGGCCGGTGCTGCGGTACCGTCTGACCAACCAATGGCCCACTTGATGGTGGTGTCACCGCTGGCCTCGGACAGCTGGTGCAGGCGGATATGGCTCGCTTTGCTAGGGTCGGCATTGACGCCGAGTGAAGCCTGGCCGGGTGTCCGAAGCCCCTTCTTGTAGCTGCGTTCCTGAGCGCTCAGATCGGTGTCTTCAATCTGTTCGGCGGGTGCGCCGCCCGGGTTGAACGCAGTAGCGCTTTCAATTTCCAGCACAGTCAACGGGCCCGTGCCCGTGAGCGGCGGGACCAGCGCGTAGATCTGGGTGCCTTGGGTCAAAACAGACATGGTTGTCTCCTTTCAAGCAAAGAAAAGCCCGCACGCGGCGGGCCAGGTTGATTCATCGCGGGACAAGCCAGTCCACGTCGAAGCTGCGGTGGTAGTCCCTGGTCGTAGGGTCACGATCAGTCGCGCCCCAGCGCACGACATAGGCTTTCGTTTCAATGGCCTCGCACAGAGCCTTCGTCACCGCCGAAACTGGGCCACCCGTGGCCGCGTACACGTCGACCTGCAGGGTGAAACCATCGATGTCGGGCCGTCCGGCCAGGTAGTTTTCTGGGCTGCCCGAGATCAGGTGCCAAACCACATAGGGCTTGGTGGGCTCGTCCGGCGCTTGACCGAACGAATACAGCCGGCAATCCACACCCGCGCCAAGCAGCGCGGTCACGGCCGGGTGGCCGGAGCAAATGGAGAAAATAGGGGGTTCCATAGAGCCTCACAGTGCTGCGTCGATCTCTTGGCTCAGCACCTGAATGAATCGATCCGTAACGGCGGTGAGGTTTGACGACAGCGCCGGCCGCATGAAGGGCGCAGGTGGCGTGTGCTGCGTGCCGAACTCCAGATAGCGCCAGTGCCGCGTGTCGCCGCCTGGGTTGCTGCTGGCATCCTTGCTGTGCTGGTTGGAACTGGCACCGCCACGGACGCCCACCTTCATCACCACCCCACCCTCACGCCGGCTCTGCCGCCCGGACTCCTGGGTGACGATGTTGCGGAAGATCCGCTCAGCAGTGATTGGGTCGTCTAGTGCCCGTGCTCGAGCGCGCGCGTCGTCGCGTACGATGTTCATGGCTTGCCGAGCGGCCTTGCGCAAGGCGCTACGTTTGAGCTTGGGCGCAAGCCCTAGCATCTTGTCGATAACAGCCTTGGCACCCTGCAGGCGTGCCGTGACTTGGTCAGCCATCCTTCACTCCCTTCGACACCAGCAGCGTCAGGTACTCCCTGCCCGACTCAGGATCCTCCAGCGGCGGCCCTTCGATGCTGTACACCTCGTCCCTATAGAGGATGCGCATTGCCGACACTACGCCGGGCCGGTACCGGATGATCATCCGGCCCGTGGCCTGGGACTGGCTGGCCTGGGCGGCGACCAGGTCGCGGGTCGACAGTGGTACCACCCGCGCCGGGCACCGCGCCCACCGGGTGACCCACTGTGCTTCGCCGAACTCACCAGAAACCGGATCGCGGGCAGTCTTGAACTCTTGGATATCGATGCGGTGTCGGAGCTTGCCGGCCTGCATTACACGCCTACCCGCATGCGGTAGGGCATCAACAGGTGCTGAGAGGACAACGGCAGCTCGGCCACCGTGGTGCCTGTTACCACCTCTTCGCGGTTGCCGAACAGATGGCCCAGCTTGAGCAGGCATGCAGCCTGAATGGCCGGGTTGATCACCATGCCGTAGGCAATGGCGTCGGCGCTGTCGTAGGCCTCAGCCAGCGCACTGCGCGCGTGCTCACGCAGGCGGCAGCGCAAACCGTGATCCTGCTCTAGATCCGCCGCAGCGACCGCATCGATATTGGCGGCCTTAGCCTGACGCAGCAGCTGCGCCACACCGGCACGCGTGCTGTCGAGCTCCACCTGATCCAAGTAAAAACGGCGATTGAGGAACTGCATTGCCGCCTCCTCCGCCGCGTCTAGCTGCGACTGCACCAGCACCTGGTCGTCGGGCTCGGCCAGCAGATGGTGCATGGCAATGTCGATGGCGATCACAGACATGGATCACTCCTCGCCTACAGTCAGACGCTCGGCTTCCGCGCTGGCTTCTTCCTGATTGCCAGCGAACTCGCCAACCTGGCTGCCCTCAACGTCGACTACGATCCACTTGCCACCACCTTTGTGCTTTGCCTTGAACAGCGGCGAAGGTGGGGCAATCGGAAGCGTAGCGCCGCCGAGAGAGCCACTGGTGAGCATTCCAGCGCCAGCCGCATCGTCCTCGGTGATGGTCACCACCGCCTCGGCTTCGGATTCGTCCGGCTCGGCATAGCCCTTTTGGAGCAGCTCACGACCATGCTGTTCGATGGTCTCGAAGGACGTGCCCGCGGTGAGGGTCTGACCGCCCAGGTACAGGGGTTTGAGTGTCTTCAGCTTCATGGGAATCTCCAAAGCCGTCGCTAGGACGGCCTGTCGACATGATTACGGGGTGACCGGGGCTGCGAACTCACCGAAGATGAAAGCCTCCGGGCGCTTCACTGCCAGGGCCGCGCGCTCCTCACAACGGATCGAGATCAAGTTCCTCTCGAAGTCGTCGGCGTTCTCGGTCGAGATGACCACGTTGGCGTCTTCACGGTCGAACAGCTGCGCACCGGTCTGGAAGGCGCCGGTCAGGAACTTGCCCATGAACGCGGCGACTTCGGTGGCCACTACTGGCAGCCCCCACAGCACAGGGCCAGCCAGGCCCAGCGGATTGGCGAGGATGTAGCGGCCCAGCGAATCCTTGGTCAGCTCGATTTTCGCCCAGTCCATGAAGTGCAGGACATGGCCGGAGGCCGGCAAGCGCGCCAACTGGGCCTGCAACATTGCCAGGCGCAGATCATCAATGCCCGAACGCTTTTCGACTTCAAATGCCGGCACGTACTTCGAGGCCTGCGGCACGATGCCATGCAGGTGCACGCCAGTGCCGTCGCCGAACAGAATCTCCTGCTCCTCGACGTACTTCAGGCCGTAGCGCATTTCGACGTCGATGGTCGAACCGAGCTGCGCAAAGTCGTCGAGGATCTGCTTGGAGGCCTTGAACATGTGGGCGATGGTCGACACCGCCGTCAGCTTCGATGCGAATTCGATGTTCGAGTAAGGCTTGGCCGTACCCTCGGCCACCACCTTGGCGGCATTGGTGAAGCCGGTCTGTTGCACCCAGAAGATTGCCGGTGCGGTAGTGCGGCCCGGCGCGATCAGGTCGCGGATGAACAGGCGCTGTTTTGGTGCGGTGTCGATACCGGGCAGACGCTGAGGCTCCACGATCCCGGCGGGGATGTCAGTGGACAGCAATGCGGCGCTGACCGGGACGTTGACGCGCTTGCCGCCCTCGATGCTGGCAGCGAATTGCTTCAGCGCCTCGCTCTTGATCACCACGCCACCGAGGCTGTCTTGAGCCTGCAGGCCACCGGGTGCCGGCATGCGGGCAAACTCTTGCTCCAACTCGCCCAATTGGGCCTTGAGTTGCTTTTCGGCTTCGGTGAGGCTGTTGAATTTGGTCGCCAGTTCATCGACAGCGTTCTTCGTTTCTTCGGACAGGCTGCCGGCCTTCTTGGCTTCGGCCAGGGCGTTCTCAGCTTGCTTGCTGAAATCGCTGGTCGCCTGCTTGAGTTCGTTGGAGACCTGCTTCAGCAGGTCGCTGGTGTTGTCAGCCATGGAATCGTCTCCGGTTAATTGATAGCTGCTGCCGAGAACCGCGACATGGCGGCCTGTAGTTCGGCGAGGTGGTTGGCCAGATCGGCCGGGGTTTCGGCAGCGGTGTGCGTACCGGAAGGGGCAGCGCCAGGCGTACCCCCTTTGAGTTCTTGAATCAGAGCCCGGCGCTCGGAGCGCGGCATGCCCTGCTTGGCCAGAATTGTGTCCAACCGCCTGGCCGCTACCTGATGCGGCGCGGCAGCCTGTGGATCTTCTTGGGCGGCATCGGAGGGGAGCAAGCCATCAGCGAAGCCCGCGCCGACCGCGGAAGTGCCACCCATCCAAGTCTCGACATCCATCAGCGCACGCATTGCGGCCACGTCGTCACCTGTCCGGACGGAGTAGATATCCGCCAGCGTGCCGTCGATTTGGTCGAGGAATTCAGCCACTTCGGTGAAGTCGTTACGGTCGCCGGCGGCCACCGTCCAAGCGTTATGGATCATCATGAAGCCGGCGCGGGCGATCTGGATCTCGTCCCCCGCCATCGCGATGAACGATGCAGCGGAGGCGGCTAGACCCAGCACCTGGACGGTCACCTTGCCCTTGTGCTCACGCAGCAGGTTGTAGATCGCCAGCCCCTCGAAGACGTCGCCGCCTGGACTGTTGATCTTCACGGTGATGTCCTTCTCACCAATGCTGCGCAGCGCAGCGCTGACGCGCTTGGCCGTGACGCCTTCGCCAGTCCACCAGTCCATTCCGATGGGGTCGTACATAGTGATCGTGGCGGCGGCGTCACCGGCTGCTGCCTTGATCGATGGGTTCCAGCGCTCCATGGCCTTGGGCAGCAGGTCCGATTCGACGCGCGCGTGCGGCCGCACCGCCGGCGCCGCCGGTAGTGTCTTGAGAGTCATGGGGTTACTCCAGGTCAGGCTGCTTTGAGCAGCGGCATCGAAATCAGCGCATGGGCCATCATTGGGCCGTCTGGGTTTCCTGCTTCCAGCGCCTGGGTGGCCAACTCGACCGCTTTATTGATGGCGGCTCGGTCGTCGTTGTTGCGCGCCGATACCAGCCGTAGCATGAAAGCTGAAGCCGCCGGCGAAACGCCAGGTGACGCTTTCCCGAGCTGATCGAGGGGCACCAAGGCCGACTGAACCGTGTAGGTGTCGCCACCAGGGATGGGTGGCAGGTTTTCCAGCCGGCGCACTTCGTTACGGGACATCCAGCCATTCTGCAATGCCGTGTTGTACCAGGCGCCACGGCCGGCGCTGTCCGCTCGAAGCAGCCCCTCTACCGCAAACTCGGCAAAGTAGTCGTCAGCATCTGCCTCGCTAATCAGGCACCGCGAGATCTCCTGCTCGATGTTGACCAGCAGAGGTCGCAGGCTATTGGTCAGGAAGTGCAGGTTTTGCGCCTCGACCGAAGCCGCCCAGCTGGACTGCTTGTCCATGTGACCGACCATGAAGGGCGGGACGCGGAACCAGCGGCACATTTCCTCGATACCGAACGATCTGGATTCCAGCATCTGCGCGGCTTCAGGGTTCATCGTGATGCCCTGATACTTGAAGCCCGCCTCCGCTACCATGATTTTGCCGGCGTTTTTGGAACCCATGAACGCCTTCATGCTGGCCCGGAGTTGCTCGCGCTGCTGAGGCGTGATCTTGGAGTCACTGCTCAAGATGCCCGAGGCCTGCATGCCTTGGGCAAACACCTTCGCGGCAGCCTCTTCGATCGCCATGGCCGACCCGAAAATCTCGCGTCCGGTGGTGACCGGCAGCATGCCGCAGACCCCATCAAGGCCGAACCCGCGAATATGCATCAAGCTCTTCTCGGGAATGTCCCGGTCGATGCCGTTTTCGTTGTACGTGTACTTGAGGCGGCCATTGTCCTGGCGCTTTACCTTCATGCCTTGGGGCAACAGCGGCACCAGGGCGACGATCCGGCTTCCGATCATCTTCTTTTCGACGAACGCATTGCCTCGTAGGCAGATGCTGGCCACCACCAGCAGCATGAACCGTTGTGGCGTCATCTCGGCATTCGGCACCCGGCACAGTACACGGAACAACGGGTGATCCTTGGCGACCTCGCGCGATCCGTCCGGCAAGCGCTTGTACAACTTGAGTGGGAGCGTAGACACTGACTCGGAAAGGAGCCTCACGCAGGCCCACACGGTCGAAAGCTGCATGGCCTTGTCGACCGAGACGTGTTTTCCAGCAGCAGAACTACCAAACCACTCCTGCCAGAACGCACCGTCTTTCAGGCCGATGGGCACGCCAAGCCAGTTCTGCAGCGCAGCCTTCACCCGGCCCGGTTTCTTGTCGGCCATCAGATTCCTACCATGATCGGGTTGTCGAAGAAGCCCTGCAGATCGCCAGAGCCTTCGGGGTTCAGTGCCATCAGGGTGGCCGCGTCGAAAGTCGCCATCAATGGGTCGATCTTCGCGGTACCGCTGATTTGCTTGTTGATTGCAAGGGCGTTGCCGACCTGAACGGTCTTTGCGTTGCCCACACACCAGGCCATGAGCCGGGTGCCGCCATGAATGAATTCGCCACCGGCAACCTTGCGCTCGGTGGTCTTGATCGCGCCATTGAGTCGCCAACCTTGGGATACCGAAGCGATTTGCTCCATGGTTATCCCGCGTTCCTCGGTGGTGAGCTCGTCGATGATGTCGCCAATACCAGCAGCATCCACGCCGATAGCCTGCTTTTCAGGCAGTAGGCCTGCATCGCGCACCTGGCAGATGATGTCGGCAACGTCTCGCACGTCGTCTCCCGGTAGATCGACGATGGTCAGGTCACCATCTGCAGCGAAGTCGTGCAGAACGCTGACAATGTCCTTGCGCCGCTCCAGTGCGATCTTGTGCGCCCATGCGTGAGCCCAGTGCAGCCACCTTCGGCTCTCGCGCTCACGGCCGATCAGGCTCAGGCCCAGCAGGTCATCCAGCCCGCCGCCATCGATCCCAGCAACCACCACCTCGCTTCGGAGCAGCAGTTCGTCGAGCGTCAGGCTTGTATCACCACGTTTCTCCCAGTGATCGGCGCCGGCCCAGCGGTTCGCCCGAAGGTTCATGCCGATCTGGATGTTCAAGTGCTTGGCGAAGAACTTGCGCTGACTGCCTTCGTCCTTGCGCAGGTTTTTTGCCAGCTCGTCCTCCAGCCATTCCCGGCTGACCGAGCGCCCCATGTTGGGATTGGTGATGTAGAAGTTGTCAGGCTTGAGATAGGTTTTCGCCTTCACCATAGCCTCGGGAAACTCGTACAGGACGCCCAGCGACTTGCGATCATCGACCACCCCGTCGCGCACATCCCGGTAGTAGCTCAGCTTCTCCTCAAAAACACCGGCTGGCGGTTCGTCGCTCTGCGTCGAGAGCAAGATGACGAACCCTTCATCGCGGGAAATCTGGCCACCGGTCGCTTCCATCAACATGGCGTCTGCGTTCGGTCGCTTGCCGAACACCCACAACTCGTCGATCAAGATTTTGCCCGACTTCTTGCCGGATACGGTGTCGCTGTCAGCCGCCACTACCTTCAACGCCGCATTGTTCACGCGATGGGTAATCGTCCGGATGTGATCTTGGACATGCAGCAGCTCGCTCAACTCTGTATCGGCTCGCACCATGCCGGCGGCCGGCTTGAAACTGTTCGCCGCAACCTCGATGGTCGGCGCGATAATCAACAGCTCCTCGTCATGCCGCCAGTTCAGGATCAGTGCCGTCAGCATGATGCCGGCGGCAATCGTCGACTTGGTGTTCTTCTTGCTGATCAGCAGGAAGAACTCGCGGATCAGCTGCTTGCCACGCTCAGCGTCATAGGCGCCGAAAATGGCGGCGACGAAGTCGAAGACCCAATTGTCGCAGCACTCGCCAAACGTAGGCTGCCCTGGCAGGTCCACGACCTTCAGCGCCTTGAATACCGAAAGCGCGGCTTCGGCCTCATCGGGATAAAGCGGATCGAAGGGAATCAGCGATTGGCCGGCGACGATCCGGGTCTGCCAGTCTAGGCAGGCGGTCGTCCACTCCATGTGTCACCCCTTGTTGTTGACCACCAATTTCGGCGGCGGACGGGAGCCAAAGCGGCCCTTGCTCACCTCATCGGCCGCAGCGGCCTTCTGTTCTTTCTTGCCCTGGTCAGCAACCTTGCCGTGCTTGTACGGCAGCAATGCCTTGGCAGCATCGACGCGCAGCTTCGGCTCGACCGTCTGCTCGTTCATGACGGCCTTGAGGAAGTCCATTGGGTCATCAAAGTCACCCAGGTCCAGGTCGCCAACCACAGCTTCGTCTGGCGGAGGAGATTTAACTTTTCGACCTGGCTTAACTTCTTGGGCCTTGGCCTGTCGGTCGCGCAGATGACGACCGATTGCAGCGATGACGTCCGCATCCTTTGCGAGCTTGGAGCCCGCTTGCGACGCGGTTTTTTCGGAATATCCGGCAGCGATAGCTGCGTCCCGGTTTGAAGCCCCCGACAGCAAAGCGTCAGCAAACCGGCGCTTTTTGTCGGTTAAAGCCATGGTTAACTTTTCCGTAAAACGGGAAATAATCTACGAATGGGAGGGGGCGCGGTTTCCAAGTTTGGAAGCCCTGAACTTTTTAGCCACCCCCCCGGGTTGTGGCACGTCACTGCCCCGTGTGGCACGTCAGTGGCCCTGTGTAGCACGTCAGTGGCCCTTTGTAGCACGCCAGTGGCCCGATGTAGCACGCGAGTGCCCCGAATTTGTAGCACGTCAGAACCCCGGTTTGTGGCACGTCAATGGCCCGATGTGGCACGTCAACTCCCCTGATGTAGCACGCCAAACCCCCGACATGTAGCACGTCAACTCCCCAAATTTGCCCTCGGGTTGGATCGGTGCACTCCCACCTCGCCACCTTCGGCCACCGTCTTGCGCAGATGACAGCCCCCAGGTCCGCAGCAGAGAATCTGGCAGTTGTTGTCCGTGTCTGCTCCGCCCTGGTGGAGCGGGACGCGGTGATCAAGCTCAAATCCACTCGGGTAGTCGACAACTCGGCCGCATTCAGCGCACTGCGGCGAGGCCTGCCAGAGCCGCAAGCGCCGGGCCTGCAACCTGCTGCCTGTCATCCGGCGCTCAGAGGTATTGGTGGTGGACAACTTGCGGCCTTCAACTGGCTGGAGCCGCGGCTTCAAAGTAGGGAGTCGGCCCATCACAGACCTCCTTGCACTGGCGTGCCGTCCAAGTAGTGCGCTGGAGGGCTGTCCGGATCGTCGTCGGCCTCATCGGCAAGGGCGTCAATCAGGGTCAGGTTCTGGTCGGAGATCGCTTGAAGCAGGTTGTTCTGCGTCCGCATCAGTTTCGTCTGCTCCTGTTGCTGGTGCAGGATCTGCTGCAGCAAAGAGACTGCTTGCTCGTTCATGGGCCACCTTCGTCCACTTCTTCAACCACTCGCGCCGGGCGGCGCATCCGTTACAGGCCATGGCCTACCCCTCATCGTTTGTACCAGGTCATCCGGTAGCGCCGGGCATCTGCAGGCACCTCGGCGATTGGCCAGCGCAGGCAGTCCATATGCTTGCGCTCTGGCCGGGTGCGGCTAACCCTTAGCGTCTGCACCAGGTATGCCGAACCGGCAGCAGTGGTGATGTAGTCACCGACCGCGATGCCATCGGCGCCGTCCACGTAGAGCTTGCAGGGTGTGTAAGGCGCTCGTGTTCTGGCCATCGTCTGCTCCCTGCGCTACTCGCCGTTCCAGCCCATCAGAATCAGCCGTTCATCGATCGCCGCCAGCTCAGCTCTGAAGTGATCCGCCAGTGGCTCAGTAACCGAATGCAGCACACCCTCGTCTTGGTAGTCTCCGGTGATGGCCAGTGCCACGCCCTTGCCGCTCAGCACCGTGTCAAGTCGGCGCTGCACTCGGTCGCGCTCATGGAAAAGGCTGTACGCGGTCGCGATCTGCTGTCGGTTCATCTGTGCCTCCGCGCCACGAAAGGGCGCATGTCGATTTTGTGGCGCGGATCAGTTCGACCGTTTGCACAGGTCGCAGTCCAGACGCCGGCAGATCCAGCGTTTGACTCGCGGCCAGTAGGTTATAACGAACATGTGGCGGATACCGGCCAGAGCCAGGGCGACGTGCATCGTCACGCCGGCCGTGTTTGGGGTGAAGAACATGCGGTCCGACCGGGCCAGGATGGCGTAGCCACTCAGTGCGATGACTGCGTAAAGAATCTTGCCGATTACACCGTCACGTACTCGGCCACTCAAAACTGCCCAGGATGCCCACAGCGCGATGACGCCGGCGGCGGCTGCGTTGACATACTCGATGATCATGGTGTCGGCCCTCCGAACTTGGACCTGATGACAGACCAGAGATCGGCGGCCTTGATGGCACGGGTCACGGCTGCGATCAGCGAGCCACCGAACGTGCCGAGCAGGAAGCCCACGCCTGCAACGCTGCGCGGCTCAGTGATGCCGAAATAGGCGCTGACCATGCCAGTCAGGTAGTGGGCGCAGGCCATGCCGGTGAGCAGGAACAGCAACCAGGCCTTGCGGTCCAGCAGATCGTCCTTGTGCCAACGGGTGGCGACCAGGGCGCCGAGCAAGCCCGCGATGGCCCAGTCGAGCTTATCGAGCCAGCGGTGAAAGAAATCCATGCTCGACCTCTTGCTGTGCATGAACGAAAAAGCCCCGGCTTTCGGGGCCAGGGCTTCACTGTGTCGCGCTGTTTCAAGCTGGACACGCTGCTATGAAAACAGGGGTTTATCCGCGCGGAAAGCTTTTTATGCAGCCTCGCGCAGCTGCTCCAGCGCGCAGTCGATCCATGCCACGCCGGTGTTGATCAGCTCTCGCGCCTTCGCCTCCCCGATCCCATGCTCCCTGGCTATCCGAAGCGCAGGCCACTTGGCACCGTAGTACAGCCAGATGAAACCGCCCATCTGTGCGTTGCGTCGGGTCAGGCGACCCACGGCACCGTCAACGGCCAGGGCCAGGTCATCAGTGATGACGTATTGCTTGGCGCCACCGACAGAGGGGATGTTGTCGCGCATCAGCGCGTAGAGCGGGCAGACGTACTGAGGTATCCCCATTCCATCCATGCGCCACCAGCCCCACTGCTCGAGCATGTACGCGGTGTCGCCCATCGCCTTGTCGGTGTAGGTTCGCTTCTTCATTCGTTCTCAATCCCCGGTGTAGTTCGTTCCGCCGGCGCCGCGGCGGTTGTTCTCTCGGTACTGTTGCTCGGGACCTAGTGCTGGCTTGTCAGTGCCAAGCAGCTGCCGTGCTTTTGCGACCTCGCTCAGCGCATCCTTCAACCAGTGATTGAGCACCGGGACGATGTCGCTCGCCGAAAGCTGATTCAGCGTGTGCCCGCAAATCCACCCTAACCCCAGGCAACGCGGACACTCCATCTGGTGGAATACGCCGCTGTAGGTGCCTTTGCCCCCACAGCAGTTGCACTCGACTATGAACTTGAGCTCACGCCGCAAGGCGGGCCCGTGGCTCCTTTTCATCGTTTTGAATCCTCGCTAATTACAAATTCGGTAAGGCCGTTGCAGGCCATGTGTTCCGCTAGCTGCGCAGGATTCTGCGAAATCTCGGATAAGGTCTCTGTAAGGCCGTGGGCCGCCGAAAACCCAATACCGTCTAACCAGCCGTGCCACTTCTCCAGCGCCGCACGCCGCTGCTCCATGGCCTGGGTGTGGATGTAGGTGCTGGCGATCTTCCCGAGTGTGTGGTTCAGCAGCATCTCGCCGATGTGCCCGTCGATGCCCAGGTCGGTCCAGGTGGTGCGCGACACCTTGCGCAGGTCATGGCTGGTCCAGGCGCCCTGCCCCAGCCGGGTGAACACCATGCTGGCTTGGCTCTCGCTCAAGTGCAGGCCTCGACGGTTCGGGAACAGGTACACACCCTGGTAGCTTTCGGCCTGCTGGCCGGCCCGGTACCGAATCAGCAGCGCGCGGATCTGTTTGGTCAGTGGCAGGCGGTGCTCAGTGCGGGTCTTGGTGTTGGCGGCGGGGATGAACCACTCAGCGGCAGCCAGGGAGACATCGTCCCAGCGCGCCATGCGGGTCTCGCCGATGCGCGTGCCGTGGGCCAGCATCATCAGCGCCAGCATGGCGTCACCAGGGTCACTGTCGAAGGCCTGGACCAGCTGCTGCATCAGGTCGGCCAGCTGCACACCCCGCAGGCGCGCCGCCTTGGGCAGGATGCGAGCCTTGGTGAAGTCGCTGAAGCGCATGCCGGCCATGGGGTTTGTGTCAATCAGTCCGAGCTTCAAGGCCTGGCGCATGGCCGTCAGCAGCAGCGCGAACATCTGCCGCAGGTAGGACACAGACACCTTGGCCTGGCACGGCCACATCAGTTGCTTATCCAGCGTGTCGGCGGTGACGTCCGCCAGCAGCAGGTCGCGCAGGCACGGGACGAGGTGCTGTGCGATAGCTGAACGGGCACCGGCCTTGCGCTTGGCCGACAACGAGCGGTCGCGGACCATACGGTCGCCGTACCACTCCAGCATCTGGCCCACGGTCGCCATGCCGGCGGCGATCGGCGCCGTGGCCGGGTCACGCAACAGGCGCTGACGGATGGCGGGCAGTTCGGCCAGCACCGCCGAGACACTCAGCTCGGGCCAGCGCGCGACCGGTACCCAGCGCTTACCGCGCACCAGGTGCCACGTGGCGCGGGTGCGGTCGGTCCAGAAGCGCAGGTACAGGCCGGGGTGGCGCGGGTCGCGCAGATCACGCACGGAGCGGTCGGCGGACTGGCGGCGGACCTCGGCCTCGGTGAACTTCACTTCGCGGGTGGCGGTCATGCGGCCACCGTTGGAGGCAGTGCCATGTAGGCCCGCAGGCACTCCATTGCATCGAAGTGACCGATACACACAACTGCCAGGTAGCCTTCCCCGTTCAGACGCCCAATGCAGGCATGCTGCTCAGGTGAAACTGGAGCCGGCTGGATCGTGGCTTTGAACTCGATGAACAGGCCGAAGTAGCCGCCCCGCGCCATGGTCAGCTGCAGGTCAGGGATGCCAGCCTTTGTGCCTTGGGCCTTCAGCCGCTTGGCCTCGGCTATCGCTCGGTGCCCGCCGTTCGGCGTGTGGTGCAGGTGAGCAAACACCTCTGGGTACCTAAGCTTAATTTCGGTCATCAGCGCGGCCTGCTCCTGCCCCTCGCGGTCGACTGGCTTGGCGCGGGCGGTCCGTTGCTTGAAAGGAGCTGGCTTCAAAAATCCTCCTTGCCGCGCTGTGACTCCCACCCGAATGGCACTACCACACCACCGCCTTCGCGCAGGCGGTCGTAGCTTCGCTCACCCATGGCGTGACGCAGCTGTTGCGTATCGAGATTGGAAATCACCACAGTCGGGCGCATCTGCTCGTAGCGGCCGTTGATGATGGAAAACAGCGTGGTCAGCTCGAAGTCGCTTGGATGCTCTTTACTGGCACCCACCTCGTCCAGCACCAGCAGCGAAGGTTCGATCAGGCTCGACAGGATGTCTGCCTCGGACTGTTCGTTGTCGCGGTCGTAGGTGGCGCGGATCGATTGCAGGATTGAGCCAACGGTTCTGTAAACGGCAGTGGCTGAGGTGGTGCGCATCAGCTCGTTGGCCATGCCCGCGCCCAGGTGAGTTTTCCCGGTGCCGACCTTGCCCAACAGCATCAGGCACCGACCGGTGCGCTCGATCTCTTCAAACGCAGCCACGTAGCGTGTGCAATAGGCCAGCGCCCTGCGTTGCCCTTCGTTCTCGACACGGTAGGTTTGAAGGGTTCGATCAATGAAGCGTTTGGGGATCAGCGCCGATCCCAACTTACGGGCCATCTGCTCGCGCTTTTGCCGGCTCTCTTCGGCCAGCCGCTTGGCTTCGCGGTCAGCATTTGCCGCCTTCTCGCACTCCGGGCAGCGCCCAACGATCTCGCGGCCCATCAGTTGTGTCACACGCTGCTCGAAATCACCATGATGATCACAGGTGGCGGGTTGGACACGGAAGCCGGCAGCGTTTCGCACTTCGGACATGGTGATCACCGAATCATGGCGCATAGGTACCGTCCTCGCGCTGGACCAGGCCGGCGGTGTAATCGCGATTGTCGAAGCCGTGGTGAGGAGACTGGTTAGGGGCTCTAGGAGCCGATGCATGCGCCCCTTGTTCAGCCAGACGCTTTGCAACCCAAGAGGCTTTGAATCCTTGCCATCCGGCCGTGAGCGCCTCGGTCAGAGCAACGTCAGCGGCGATACCCAAGCCTGCGCACTTCAAAAGTTCAGCGTTCAGGGCTTCCCACACCGTTGGGGTTACGCCTGCGCTCTTCGCCTTGCGAAGAGTTAGCCAGTCGGCTAGCAGCGGTTCGGCCAAGCCGTGAGGGTTATCAGCCAGCAACTGGGCCATGCCGAAAACTTTCTTTCGGTCAGCCTTGACAGGCTTCGGGGGAGCTTTGGGGGGGCATGTAATATCTTCCGAAGGAAGATTTACATAGGGGGTTTGTTTCTTGGAATAGAGAAGGGACTCGTCGATTTCGGTCTGTTTCGCACCGCATCCGATTCGGACGACTTGAGCCGACTCGGGCGATTTGGTCTGTTTCGGCTCTGCGACATAGACCCACTCTTTTGGGTCGCAAACCCCGATGTCGCCGCGCGCACCACCTTCCCGGTACAGTACCCGGCGGCGCAGCAGGTTGGAGACGGCCTTGGACACCGTATCAGGATGGATGTGGGTCGCCTTGGCAATGTCCGTTGCCGGGATTCGCTGGGCGCCGGCCGAGAAGTTCAAAGTGACCTTGGCCACGTACAGAACGATCTTCATCTCGCGCGCCGACAGATCGATAGCCATCAGGCCATCCATCATCTGGTTGTCCATACGGGTGAACCCCCTGGACTTGTCAATGTGGGTGATATTTGTCATGATCCATCTCGTATTTGCTGTCGAAGAAGCCGCCCTGCCAGGCGGTTTTTTTGTGGCTGAGATTTGGCAACTGGATGGAAAACCAGTCGTGTCGGGCACCTTTCGGCGCAGGGCCGCTGGCCGCAAAATCCAATCCAGCACCGATGGGAACAAGCTCGGTGACTTATGCGGCTGACAGAGCGTTGCCAGGAGGGAACACCTCATCAAGGGTCACGCCGGCGCCCTGGCCATTGAAGGCGGCCACGATTTTTCTGCACTCTTCAAGGCCAGGCTTTCGCCGCTCGTTTTCGTAGTGGGCGATTGCGCTCTGCGTAACACCAACCGCAAGGGCCAGCGCGGCCTGGGTCATGCGCAAGCGTTCGCGGATATTTTTGATGTTCGACATAGAGGATCTCCAGTAGCGTGCAGCCGATATTACGTTCGGTAATGCGACACTGCAAGAGACATTACGCCCTGTCAGTGGGCGCCTACCCCACAGGCCGTAATAATTACCGCATGAAAAAATGGTACGAACTGGCCAGAGCCAGGATGAAGGAACGCGAGATCACTCAGGAGAAGCTCGCCGAACACATGGGCGTCAGCCAGGGTGGTGTAGCCCATTGGCTGAGCGGTAGGAGAGAGCCTTCCCTTGAGGTTATCAGCCAGGTCCTGAGCTATTTGGGTCTCCCTCAAATGGGCATTGAAATGGATATTCATCCTGATTCAAATGTCCGAATGGCGCCCCAGCCGTCGCGGTCGTTCAGCTATCCGGAGATCAGTTGGGTCCAAGCAGGCATAGCCAGGGAAGCTACTGAAGTGTTGAACGTTGCGTTATGCCCTCATCACTCCTCTGACGTATGGGCCGGGGATGATGCTTTCTGGCTCAGGGTCACAGGCAGCTCAATGACTTCTACGTCTGGACCCTCCTTCCCTGAGGGTACGTTGGTTTTGGTTGCTCCTGACATAGAACCGCGGCCTGGACAGTTCGTGGTAGCGCGAATGCTTACGACAAATGAAGCCACGTTTAAGCAACTGGCCCGCGATGCTGGTGATCTGTACCTTCGCCCCCTCAATCCCGCTTACAGCACGAAGCTGCTGGATGAATCCTGGGAGATCGTTGGCACCGTGCTAGACGGAAAGATGCCCACTGCGGTGTTCGTGTAGCACCACAAAGCCCCAGCCAAGCAAGTGTGAAAGCCCGCTAAGAAGCGGGCTTTTTTACGCCATCCAGAAAAAACATTACGGAGGGTATTGACCTGTAATATTACGCAGCGTAATGTTTAATCCATCGCGATGCTTTCATTCCCGAGGCGTTGAAGACGCTAGCTCTTTACACAACCCGACGTGACCACCTCGACGCACCCAGGCCATCACCTGGGTCGGGACAAGCTAAGTCGTCGACCACGCAGCCTCTGGACAGCTGCCGGCCTCCCCTCATTGGGAGGACGCCAAACCATGCAGCCAGCCAGGAACAACACCGCTCACGAAATGTGTGACCTGGCCAGGTGGGGATAGCCGCGGCACGGCATGGTTTGGACAGGTTTCACCGGTTGGCCCTGGCAGCAGGGCCAGATGGGAAACCACCCCAACAGCAAAGGAGCTCTCATGAGCGAGTTCACGAAAGGCCAAGCCGTCATCCTCACCAACCCTCGCGGCACCGACCGTCAAGGGAAGTACGTCAAAACGGAAAATCGCGGTACCGGCCGCGGTGGTGGCGATTACCTGGTGGTGGACGTAGACGGCAAACACCTGATGGCCCGCGCCTGCAAAGTGCGCGCGGCCTGATTTCACTGGCTGGCCTGCTCCCGCGGGCCAGACGGGAAACCAACCCACCGGAGCAACACCATGACCCGAACTGAACACGAAGACCTCGAGGGCCTCGCCATCGCTGCAATGATCGGCCTGCTTTCCGGTACCGGCCCCATCCCACCGGCCGAAATCGCAAAGCAGTCGTTCGACTACGCCGAGGCGATGGTGCGTGAGCGCGATATGCGCTTGGGCGCGAAGCCCGGCTTCGATTGATTTCACTGGCTGGCCTGCCGCCGCGGGCCAGACGGGAAACCAACCAAGGAGTAGGACCATGCTGATACTGACTCGCAAGGCAGGCGAAACCATTGTGATCAACGACAACGTTCGTGTGACCGTGCTGCAGGTGAACGGCGGCCAAGTGAAGCTCGGCATCGAAGCGCCGGCAGAGGTGGCGGTGCACCGCGAAGAGATCCATGAGCGCATCAAGGCGCAGGCGGTTGCGTGAATGGCCGATGCCCAACTCGTGGACATCAAGGTGAGGGAGAACGGCAAGCACGTCATGTCGCTCGAGAATAGCCCGCTGTACGAAGGCCTGCTGTATGCCGCCCATTTGCTGTCCGGCGAGCAGCGTCTGGAGCTGATCAAAGACCTGCAGACCGTGCAGGCCGAGCTGGAGGCCCGTTTCCGCTAGACGATTGCCCGGTGCGCCTCATGCGGGGCGCATCAGGGGGAATCCACTGGAGATCGAAGAAATGACCATGACGGCCACCGCACAGCGGGCACCATACCCGCGCTCTGCTAACAACAAAGACAAGATGAATTTGCCCGAAGGCAAAACCTGCGGCGACTGCGCCCATTGCCGCCGCTGCACGATGATGTTCGGGCACATCCCAGAAGACGAGTCGTGCGACTGGAGCCCATCTCGCTTCACCCCGATCAAGATCGTCAACTGAACAACCAGCGCCACGTCCGCCTGACGTTAACTGCCCGATGCCCTGCTCACCCATCGCAGGCCGCATCGGGGTGTGATCTGTCTGCACCTGAAAACATATGCCGCCCTTGGAGTGGCAGGTGATCTAGCAGGCTCTGCCCAAAAATCCGGACTGGCTACCCCGGACGACAGATCACACCCCGATGCGGATGATTCTGCACCGCGCAATGCGGCCCCCTGCATCACCCCTCCCCTTTAACCCTCGACTGCATTGGCAGGCGCCAGGACTGTGCCTCAACCGCGGCACAGGGTTTGGTCACCTTCGCCTGGCGCCTGACCAATGCAGTCCCCGAGACCAATCATGGAAAAGATCACCTGCGGTACATGGACAGGCCAGCTCGGACAAGCGCTGGCACCTCGCGAACTGGAGGCCCTGCTGTGGGTCGCCCAGGGCCTGACTACCAAGGAAATTGCGCGGCGCATGGGCATCAGCCCGGGCACTGCCGCCAACCGCATCGAAACGGTGCTGTTCAAGCTCGAGGTCGGGCGCCGCATCGAAGCGGTCACCAAGGCCATGAGCCGCCAGATCATCAGCCCATTGTGCCTAGTGCTGGCTGGCCTGCTGGCCATGCACGCCGCATTGGGCGACACCGACCCCATACGCCGCGACCGACGCGCGCCGGAACGCCGCTTCGTCGAAACCCGAATCGCTCGAAAGGCCTACGCCTTCGATCACCACGCCTGACACGCTCGAGGTCACCCATGCAGACAGCAATCCATCCTGCCTTTCAGGAAAAACTGGCCGTGCTCGCCGCTCTGCTCGAGCGCAGCCAGACATTGCGGGTAGAGACCCGCGCAAAGCTCGGTGCGCCACGTTACCAAGTGGCAAGCCAAGGTCCGGCCTGGGACGTCATCGACATGGCCACCGGCGCCGTGCAGGGCTTTGCCTTCACTTACCGCGCGGCGCTGCACTTCGCCTCGGCGATGGAGGCTGGCGCGGCCAGCAAGCGAGGCCTGCAGTGATCGGCGAAAACGTTCCCGAGCAGCACGAAAAGGCGCGGGCTGAACTGGCGGCCAGCGTGGCCCAGTTCTTGGCCCGAGGCGGGCAGATTCAGCAGTGCAGCGGCGTTGGGTCGACGCCGAGACGGCCCAGCTTTCGCAACTATCCAGACCCTCAACCGGCGCCGGTACCGGAGCAGCCAGTCAGCCAACTGGTAACGCCGCCCCCGCCAGTGCCCCGAGTATCTGCGACGAGCCACGCCCATGCAGCCAACACGCAGAAGGCTGAACGCTTCTGGAAGCGACAGGCCAAGGCCGCTGAACGCGAGGCCCTGATCGACCGAATTCGCATCTACTCACAAACCAAGCTCAGCCGGGACGTAGTGGCCAAGGTGCTGGGCATCAGCAATCAGCAGCTGAGCAAGCTGATCACCCAGTACGGCATCGACTTCCCCAAGTGGCGCAGGTCCGCATGAACCGAATTTCCAACCGCGCGCGGCACGGCCGGCGCCAGCAGCATCTCAACCTGCCGCCCAGCGGTATTGGAGCACTCAAAAATGGCGAAGACGCCGGCCCAGCGCAAGAAGGAACAGCGGGAGCGCGACAAGCTGACCGCAGAAGAGCGGGAGGCACGCTTGCTGTCACGCAGAATTGTCACGGACCTCTACCACAGCACGGACAAGGCGCTGAAACGCGTAATGGCCCGAGCTGGAATTGAAGAAGAGCAAGACCTGATTTCACGCCTGATTCATGGCGCCGACCGCCTCGCAGACGAGCACTTGGCAGACCTCACGCACCTCGCGTGACAGTCCGCTGTGACAGCCTGATCAATCCGAGAACACTCTGCCACCACGCCGCCAACCGGCACCGGAGGAACACCCATGCCCATTCGCCACGCAGTGATGCACTTCATCGACAAGAAGCCGGACGGTAGCCCTGCCGCGCTTCACCTCGCCAACCACAGTCTGCCTACCAGCGAGGCCATCGACGGTCTGCTCTTCGACTTGAACGGCACCTACAACGCCAAGACCGGCAAGGCCTGGGGCTTCTTCCACGGCGAGTCTGGCGCCTACCCCCTCAGCGGCTGGCTGAGCAAGTTCGTCAGTGGCAAAATGGAGTTCATCGAATTCACGCGCATCGCCGTCGAGCACCTGACTCGCTTGATGGAAGAATCGAATCTTACGGTCGGCGGGCACGTCCTTTTCGCGTTCTACCAGCAGGGCATGACTGAGTACCTGACGATCGCCATCCTGCAGCAGGTCGAGACAGTGACCATCGGTGAAGACCTGACGGTGTCGGTCTCCCGCCACCTCGACACCAACGCACTGCAACTCGCCGCCCGGATCAACATCAGCGAGTGGAAGAGCAACCCTGCCTCGCGCCAATACATTTCGTTCATCAAGTCAAAAGGTGGACGGAAGGCAAGCGCCTACTTCGCCGACTTCCTGGGCTGTCAGGAGGGTGTCGACGGCCCAAGTGAAACTCGGACCCTGCTCAAGGCATTCAGCGACTTCGTTGAAAGTGAGGACATGCACGAGGACATCGCCCGGGAAAAGACGCACACCCTGGTCGAGTACGCCGCAAGCCAGATCAAGATTGGCGAACCGATCACTATCGACGAGCTCTCCAGCCTGATCGACGAAGACCGCCCGCGTGCATTCTTCGAGCACATTCGCAACAAGGATTACGGACTGTCGGCCGAGATCCCCGCCGACAAGCGCACGCTCAACCAATTTCGGCGCTACACCGGCCGCGCCGAAGGTATGTCGATCAGCTTCGAGGCCCACCTGCTGGGCAAGCGCGTCGAGTTTGACAAAGAGAACGCATGCCTGACGATCAAGGGCCTGCCAACTCAACTGATGGATCAGCTGAAGCGCGCCAGCGCTGCATAAACCAGTCCAAGCGCCTCTGGTTTATAAAGTGAGGCGCTAAATGCCGCCACAGTACTTTGCCTTATAGTCATTCAACATTGACTTAGCGCGCTTTATAAGACCTGGCGTCCGAGGTTCACCGTGCTCGTCTACGAGTACGGGAGTACACGAACAGCGACAGCCGCTGCTGTTGCCGTCGACAGACCACCACTGGAGCATTTCTTCACCCGTGAACAGTTCCCCGTGCCGCGCAACGTGATCCGGCCGGCTGTTCGGCGATAACGCTGACAGGTGCATGAATCGCACATCAATACCGACTCTACGCGAATCAGCAATGTCTGCCTCAAGCTTCCTGATCCTCATAGCGTGAAGCTCGTCACCTTGCTTTTGGGTCGACATAGAGCAAATTCCTTTTCAGCTGATTGGCCATCACAGGTTATCTCAGCTGAATCAGAATTCCAGCGCCTTCCCGTATTCAAAGATAACGCCTGCCCGGCGAGGGCGGCGCCTGCATGCATGGAGCAAGCCATGACCCTTTCAGCGCCGGTGATCCGGTACCACGGCTCCAAGTTCCCCCAATGCTGGCGGTCAGGTGGCAGTGTGCATCACCGGCGACATCACCCATACCCTGAAGGCTGAAGGTTTCGACGCCAGCGAAGACGGTACCGGGCGCGGGCAGCCGATTGTTGCAGAGCTCTCCCCCACTCTGAGAGCGGGCAACCAGCGGAACAACAGCAACCCCGTCACCGAGGCTGAGATGCTGGTAGGTGGTAACCAAGTTCGCCGACTCACTCCCCGCGAGTGCGAACGGCTTCAGGGATTCCCTGATGACTACACGCTGATCCCATATCGCGGTCGTGTTACCGGCCTGTGCCCAGACGGCCCGCGCTATAAGGCGATCGGCAACAGCAAAGCCGTCCCCGTCGTGCGGTGGATCGGCCAACGCCTCCTACAACAACTCGAACGCTCAGCTTGAGGTATCCCATGCCCACAGAAAACCGATCCAGCAGTACAGGGATGGTCAGCGTTCCGCGCGATCTTCTGGAGCGCGCTACCAACAACAAGTACATCGATAAAGAGCGAATCAGCATCCACAGTCACGAAGCGCTGTTCGTTATTCGCGGGATGCTTGCCCAGCCATCCCAGCAGCACCAGGGCGAGCCGGTGGCGTTGCCTGCGCGGCGCCAGTGGAATGGCCTTGGAAACACAGCTGACAACTTGAAGGCTAGCGCCTGGAACGCATGTCTCGACAAGATAGCCGAGCTAGGGCCGCTTTACACCCACGCCGACCCTGCCGGACCTGCATCGCTGGCCGTCCCCGAAGAGTGCCCGCACATCATCGTGTTCGACGATCACGACCGGGCGGATGAGCACTTCTCCGGTGCCGGAGCCAGACCGGCTGCGCTGCGCCGCTTCGAGCAGATTTCACAGTCGTGGAATGCGCACCTGTTCGTCAGGGTGGCGCGAAACAGCCGCGATGATCGCTACCCGAGTGCTACGGTGGCCGACCCTGCCGAGGTAGAGCGGCTGCGCGCCCGGCTGGCCGAGCGGGATGCGCTGCTGCAAAAGGTGCTCGGTCACTTGAAGGCCGGCAAGCCGGGCGAAGCTCAAGTTGCTCTCTTCAACGATCTATCCGCCAGCGCAGAGCCGAGCGCCCCGGTTGAGATCGACGAGATGCGCGACCTCCTGAAGTCCATGACGTGCTCATATCGCAGTGCGGTGCAAGCTGGCTACGACCGGATAACGGGACTTGGCGGTGAATGTGACAGCGTTGAAAAAATGCTGTCGGACTACCCGGATTATGCCAGGGCCCGCGCCGCCCTGGAGCGCAAGCCATGAAGCGCCCGGGACGCATCCCGGCCTTCGACCCCGAAACCTTGGCGCTCGCCATGGAGCTCAGAACCTGCAAGGTATCGTGGAAGCTGCTGGATCGCTATTTGGGCGAAGGCATCCGTAACGCGGTTAATTACGCAATGCGCACTGGATTAGACGGTCGTCGTCCAGTAGCTCACCCCTGAATCTGCTGTAACCCCTCTCCCCTCTATTCACTGCCGCGATATGGCGGCAAAGGAATCCCCGTGCCTGAAGAAATGAAGCTGATCCAGCCGGTGCCGGTTGTACGCGATGAAAACGGCTTTTGGACCCACCCAGCCTGGCCCTCCACCGACGATGAATTAATACCCTACTCCTGGTTCTATGACCGGGAGCTGGACATCAAGCAGGTTGATTTCGAGAACGACGCATCCGAGACCCTGCAAGCGGCCTGGTACCACGACGGTACCGCAGAGTGCACCACCTGGAACCCGAGCCGGCCGGCAGGCAATGGCTGGTTCATCTTCTCCATCCATGACACAGAGGACGGCCCGATCTGCGTGTGGGTTCGCCACGAGGTGACTTCATGAGTCAGCCCAAGGAACGCCCGATCCTGTTCAGCGCGCCGATGGTGCGCGCGATTCTGGACGGCCGGAAGACGGTCACCCGTCGAGCTGTGAAGGTGCAGCCCCGCACGAAGGGCGATATCGGCAGCTACGGCCTTGGCCAGCCATTCATTCGCCATCCCAACCCGACCAAGCGCAACCCTGAATGCCCATACGGCCGACCTGGCGATCGCTTGTGGGTGAGGGAGACACACAAAATCTCTACCGGCAAGGTTGGCGATAGTCAGGCATGCGTCCGTTACCAGGCCGACGGAGACTACCAGGCCAAGGTCATGCCGCAGCCTGAGACGGCTGGCCCTCGCACATTCGACCGAACCAGGCCGAGCATTCACATGCCTCGCTGGGCCAGTCGCATCCTGCTGGAGATCACCGACGTGCGCGTCGAGCGGTTGCAGGATATCAACGAGCAGCAGGCGCTAGCCGAGGGCGTCGTCGGCGTCGACTTCCGACCTGATGACGGCTTTCCAGTGTGCCGCGGCTACATGGTTGGCCCTGACGACGGCAAATCGCCGCTGGAGACTCACGCCGCGAAAGCTTTTGCAGGCCTCTGGCGATCGATAAACGGCGCCGATAGCTGGGGTACCAATCCCTGGGTCTGGGTAGTCGAGCTCAAGAGGATCGAGCCATGACCCGCCTCGCCCTCTGCCTTCTGCTGCTGGCCACCAGCGCCAGCGCTCATATGGCGCACGCCGAACCCGGCCGCAAGCTCTCCCCGCACGAACAACAACCCGAACCTACACCCGCACTGGCGCCTGGGCGCTGGATCGATGAGAGGTATGAGCTGTGAGGAAATCCATCGATTTCCTGCAGGCGGCTATCGAAGTGCAGGCCGAGCGCGGGAAGCAATACGACGCACCAGGCGGCGAGCGAAGCATGGGCCGTACTGTCCAGGCGTTCAATGCCATCACCGGCCGCGACCTCACTGAGGCAGAAGGCTGGCTTCTGCTTCAAGTGCTGAAAGACGTGCGTCAGTGGCAAAACCCTGAAAGTTTCCATGAGGACAGTGCGCTTGACGGCGTTGCCTACTCTTCGCTGAAGGCTGAGGCACTTGCTGCGGGCGGTAAGTCGTGAGGCGCTTCATCGCTGTGATCCCGCGCAAAGGATTTCTCCGGCGGAAGATCGAGGCGGGCCTGATTCGCCTGGCCGCTGTCATCCTGATTGGCAGAAACATCCAGCGCTCCCTAGTCGTATCGCGCCGCGACAACAACGACATGTGGTACATGGCCGAGCGCCTCGAAAGCATCGCCGACCGCATTTCCAGCGGCTACCCGCACCCCTGATCCACTTCCAGACTACTCAAGCCCGCCGATACGCGCGGGCGAGGATTCTCTATGTCCGCAATTCACCGATTTCACGAAGTTGCCAATGATGCACTGGTAGCGATCAGCGACCACCTCCCGCCCGAAGCAAAGCTGTCGCTGATCATCTACATGCCCGGCGAGCCAGAGCAGGACATCCTGCTGAAAGGCCAAGGCATTGAAGCTGATGAGGTGCTGAATACTCTGCGTCGGCGCGGCGGCCTGAGTCTGGATGGCGACAACGGCTACAAGCGCGGCATTTGCGATGCTGCTGTCGGCGCGCTGGTGAGCGGGAAGCAGAACGGCACCCCGCCGCCCGAAGGCCACTGGTGCCAGCGCTTCTGGGACATTGGCCGTGCTGAGGGCGAGCTACAGGAGGAACGGGTGCAGGCACTGCGCCTGGCACGCAAAGAGCTCGACGCCTGCCAGCGCGCCATCCACTACGCCGGCGGCTTCGACCCGGCCTACGTGAACGATGCCCAGGGGGCACTCAAGGTCGCCGACGCGGTACTCGCAAAGACGCCAGCCTGACCACCAACCTGCCGCCGCCAGCGGCCCGGAGAACCAACCATGTCCCTGATATCCGTGGAGCAGGCTGCAGACCTGCTCTGTGTCAGCCGGGCCACCGCTTACCGGATGGCCATCGAAGGCCGCATACCGACCGTGCGCTGGATGAAGCGCGGGGTCAGGGTGCATGCCGAAAAACTACAACAGATGATCGACGATGCCGCCGCTGATAGTATTCGCGCCGCGGGCGGCATGTCGGAGGAACCCGAATGCCCTACAAACGAGACGATTCGCCTTATTGGTGGATCTTTGTCACCCAATCAGATGGAAAAAGAGTTAGACGCTCTTCTGGCACTGCCGATTACGCGGCGGCAAAAGCACTAGAGCAGCAGGCCCGGGCGGATGCCTGGAAAGAAAAGGAATGGGGCGTGAACCCGCCCCGATCCTTCAATGAAGTGATGCTCCCGTATCTGCGCAACGCCAGCCAGCACCAGCGCAGCTACGAAACAACGACCAATAGAGTAAAGGCGCTGCGCGGCCATTTTACAGGCGCGGTGATGAATGACCTAGCGGGAAAGGACATCCGTGCGTACATGGACAGGCGGACTGCCGACGGCGTTTCGGCGGCGACGATCAACCGGGAACTGGCGGCGCTGTCGGCGGCCATCAACTGGTGCAACGTCGAGTACGAGTGGAGCCTGCCGAACCCAGTGAAAGGCCGCAAGATGAGAGAGCCGGAGGGCCGGGTGCGCTGGCTGACACGCGCTGAGGTCGAGAGCCTTTGTCGCGCTGCTCGAGCACAGAAATTTGGCCTGCTGCTTGAGTCGTTCATCCGCCTGGCGGTGAACACTGGATGCCGAAAGGAGGAGATGCTGGGGCTGGAGTGGAGGCGAGTGGATTTCGCCAACGAGCTCGTCTACTTGGAGGGTGTGCACACCAAGGCCGGCAAGCGCCGCAGCATTCCGTTGAACGATGGCGCGATCGATGCGCTGAAGCAGATGATGGCGTACCGGGCCGAACATTGCCCCTCGACACCTTGGGTATTTGCCAGGGGAAACGGGGAGCGTGTGCTGTGCATCCGTACGGGGTTCAACAAAGCATGCAACAAAGCGGGGATTGAGGACTTCACGATTCACGATCTGCGGCACACCTGTGCTGCTCATTTGATCAGTGCCGGCGTTGCGCTGGCGGAAGTCAGGGATCTGCTGGGCCACTCGACCGTGATGATGACGGAGCGATATGCGCACTTGGCGCCGGCCAGAGTAAGGAGTGCAGTGAGAGTGCTGGATCAGGGTCGTGAACGTCAGAGTTCACGTTCTGTTCACGGAGATAATCCAGCGAGTCAAGGAGGAGCGCTGCTAAAGCTCGTAACCCCTTGATTTACAATATGGTGCGGACGAAGAGACTCGAACTCTTACAGCTTGCGCCGCTGGAACCTAAATCCAGTGTGTCTACCAATTCCACCACGTCCGCATGCAACCGTTAAAACCATGCAACAGTTAAAACAAAGGCGCCAGATTATTCAATCAAGGCGCCTTCGAAGAATATGGGGTGGACGATGGGAATCGAACCCACGACAACTGGAATCACAATCCAGCGCTCTACCAACTGAGCTACGCCCACCATATTGCGGTGTTACGTTTTGCGGTGCTACGTTCAAACTTCACTTGCTTGCCAAAGCTGCCTTAGTGGCGCACCCGGCAGGACTCGAACCTGCGACCATCCGCTTAGAAGGCGGATGCTCTATCCAGCTGAGCTACGGGCACATATTCAATCTGCTTTCTGGTAGGATTGCAAATCAACTTCAGCCGTACCGAACAAGCTAGCAAATCTGCTTATTCTGCCTGACCTTGCTAACCAGTGCTAGGCTCTGCCCGACAAGTGCGACGAATGTTATAGACGAGCCTCAAGGTCGTCAACTCTTTTCTAAAAAAAATTTAGCCTATTGAAGGGGTTAGAGGATTTGCCCGACCACGCGGCTTTTGCCCTTGTGGTGTGTCGTGCGAGAATGCCGCCCCTTATCTGTTCTCATCTTGATGGTTAAACACGCGTCTATGACTGCACACCTTATCGATGGCAAGGCGATCGCCGCCAACCTGCGCAAGCAGATCGCTCAACGTGTCGTTGAGCGCCGCCAGCAGGGCCTGCGTACACCAGGCCTGGCGGTGATCCTGGTCGGCACCGACCCTGCCTCACAAGTCTATGTCTCGCACAAGCGCAAGGACTGCGAAGAGGTTGGCTTCATTTCGCAGGCTTTCGACCTGCCTGCCTCCACCGCCCAAGACGACCTGACCGGGCTGATCGATCGTCTCAACGACGATTCGAGCATCGACGGCATCCTGCTGCAGTTGCCCTTGCCCGCGCACCTCGACGCCTCGAGCCTGCTCGAACGTATCCGCCCGGACAAAGACGTCGACGGCTTCCACCCCTACAATGTCGGCCGCCTGGCACAACGCATTCCGCTGCTGCGGCCCTGCACGCCCAAAGGCATCATGACCCTGCTCGAAAGCACAGGTCAGGACCTGTATGGCATGGACGCGGTGATCGTCGGCGCGTCGAACATCGTGGGTCGCCCCATGGCGATGGAGCTGCTGCTCGCTGGCTGCACCGTGACCGTATGCCACCGCTTCACCAAGGACCTGCCTGGCCATGTTGGCCGCGCTGACCTGGTCGTGGTCGCTGCCGGCAAGGCCGGGCTGGTCAAGGGCGAGTGGATCAAGCCAGGCGCCATCGTCATCGATGTCGGCATCAACCGCCAGGAAGACGGCCGCCTGGTCGGCGACGTGGTGTATGAAACTGCCCTGCCCCGCGCCGGCTGGATCACGCCGGTGCCGGGCGGCGTAGGTCCGATGACCCGCGCCTGCCTGCTGGAAAACACGCTGTTCGCGGCCGAGGAGCTGCACGCCTAAGGGAATCGTGCGCCGCGCAGCGGCCTGTTCAGCCAGTAAAAACGGCATCTCGGCGCAGATGCCGTTTTTTTTCGCCTGGATGAAACGCTTAAGCCATCAACCTAGAGCCCTCACAGAGACAGGGGCCGGCAACTGGTCAGACCGGTAAGACTGAAACACCTTGCAATGCAGAAAAAGGCGGGCGTAGAGTGAGCGCGCACTGGACAAACCGGTAAGACCACAATAATTAAGTCCACGCTCACGGGCGCCTCACCACCGTCGAGCAAGGACACCGACCAAGAGACTCCTCCCATGCTCAAATGGTGCTCGCGTTCGATCTTCCTGCAAGTCGTGCTAGGCCTCGCCCTCGGGGTGATCTGCGGCCTCAGCTTCCCCGAAGTTTCCCTGCAGCTCAAACCCCTCGGCGACGGTTTCATCAAGCTGATCAAGATGTTGATCGGCATTATCGTCTTCTGCGTGGTGGTCAGCGGCATCTCCGGCGCAGGCGACCTGAAGAAGGTCGGCCGTATCGGCTTGAAGTCGGTCATCTACTTCGAGGTGCTGACCACCATTGCGCTGGTGATCGGCCTGGTGTTCGCCTTCGCCAGCGGCATCGGCACGGGTGCCAATATCCATCTGGACCAGTTGTCCAGCGCCGATGCCAGCGGCCTGGCCGAGCGCGGCCACCAGATCCATGGCACGGCTACCTTCCTGATGGACCTGATTCCCACCTCGGTGGTAGGCGCCTTTGCAGACAACAACATCCTGCAGGTACTGCTGTTCTCGGTGCTGTTCGGCAGCGCCCTGAACCTGGTCGGTGAGCCGGCTTCGGGCATCTCGCGCCTGATCAACGAACTCAGCCACGTGGTGTTCCGCATCATGGGCATGATCGTGCGCCTGGCGCCGATCGGCGTGTTCGGCGCCATCGCCTTCACCACCAGCAAATATGGCCTGGAGTCGCTGCAGCATCTGGGCGGTCTGGTGGCACTTTTCTATCTGACCTGCGCCGGCTTCGTCCTGATCATCCTCGGCACCGTGATGCGTGTGTCGGGGCTCAAGCTGATTCCGCTGATCAAGTACCTGCGTGAAGAATTGACCATCGTGCTCGGCACCGCCTCGTCCGATGCCGTGCTGCCGCAGATCATGCGCAAGCTCGAACACTTGGGCATCGGCAGCTCCACCGTGGGCCTGGTGATCCCCACAGGCTATTCTTTCAACCTCGACGGCTTCTCCATCTACCTGACCCTGGCCATCGTGTTCATCGCCAACGCCACCGGCACACCGCTGGCCATGACTGACCTGCTTACCATCCTGCTGGTCTCGCTGGTGACTTCCAAAGGGGCTCACGGCATCCCAGGTTCGGCGCTGGTGATCCTCGCGGCAACGCTGACCGCAGTGCCGGCGATTCCAGTGGTCGGCCTGGTGCTGGTGCTGGCAGTGGACTGGTTCATGGGCATTGGCCGCGCGCTGACCAACCTGATCGGCAACTGCGTCGCCACCGTGGCCATCGCGCGCTGGGAAAAAGACATCGATCTCGAACGCGCCAACAATGTGCTCGCCGGCAAGCCAGGCTTTGCCCTCGCCGCCCGCAAACCGGGCACCGCCCATCAATAGCAAGACTGAAACAGCCGCCGGCGCACCGCGTCGGCGCGCGAGGAATCCCGATGCATCCACACCCGGAGAGCCACCTGTGATCAGCTCATCGACCGTGGTCAACGCTGTAGTGGAAAAGCTGCGTCAGGCCTTGGCCCGCGGCCAATGGCGCAGCGGTGACATGCTGCCCGGCCAGCGCGAGCTGGCAGAACAACTGGGCATCAGCCGCCCCAGCCTGCGCGAAGCCGTCACCGTACTGGAAACCCTGGGCCTGCTGCGCTCGCTGCCGGGCAAGGGCGTACTGGTGCTGGACGTCGATGCCGGCGTGCTGAGCAACGCCGGTGAACAGGTCGCTGGGGCCAGCCTGGCTGACGTACTGCAGCTGCGCTATACCCTCGAACCGTTCATCGTCGGGCTCGTGGCGCAGTCAGCCAACAGCCAGGACATCGGCCAACTGCGCCTGACCCTGATGGACATGCGTGAAGCGCTGGAGGCGCAAGACAGCGAAGCCGGCGTCTCGGCGTACATCGCGTTTCACCAGGCGCTGTTCGCACTGACCACCAACCCGATCTTCCAGAGCGTGGTGCAGCAGACCGGTACTGCCCTCAAGCAGAGCGCCGACATGCTGCGCAAATCGCCGGAGCACCTGGCCGCGCGGCTGACCGAAAACGAAGCGGTGGTGCGCGCAATCCGCGAAAAGAACAGCGCCAAGGCCAGTGCCCAGATGCGTCGACACATCCTTGAGGAAGGTCTGCGCATGGGCATCGAGCTGAACATACCGGACGAAAACCCGTCCCCCTGACACTGGAGAGCGACCATGTCCGCCTGCGCCCACGCCGCCCCCCGCCTGCCCAAACTGCTGCTCGGTGGTGAAACCCGCCTGTCTGCCGAGCAGATCTATCCACGCCTGTTCGACGCCATCCTCGAACAGCGCCTGCCGCCGGGCAGCCCGCTGCCTGAACAGGCGCTGAGCAATGCCTTCGGCGTCAGCCGCACGGTGATTCGTCGCGTGCTCGGGCGGCTGTCGGACCAGCAAGTGATCGTACAGCGCCCAAGCCATACCGCACACCTTGCCGCCCCGGACCCGCAGCAGGCCAGGCAGGTGCTCAGCGCGCGGCGCCTGGCGGAAACCACATTGATCGGGCTGGCCACGCAGCGGGCGCGACCCACGCAGATTCGCCAACTGCGCCAGTTGGTCGAGCGCGAACGCCAGCACCATGAGCGCGGGGAGCGCTGCACGGCGATTCGTCTGGGCGGGGAGTTTCACTTGAAGCTGGCGCAGATGGCCGACAACGCGCCGCTGGCGCGGTTTCTCAATGGCCTGGTGCCGATGACGTCGCTGATCATCGCGCGCTATGAGTCGCCATGTTGCGAGCACTGCGCCTGGCAGGAGCATGCCGCGATCATCGACGCAATCGAGCAAGGCGATGCCAGTGCGGCGCTGAGGCTGATGCACGAACACCTCGACCGCCTAGAAGACAAGCTCGTGCTCGAGCCCCGCCACTGACACCCGGCGCGGTTACCCGAGTGGGTGCCGCGCCGCCAGGCCCGCCCGCCGCTCACACCGCACAGGGTGCTCAGCGCGCCGGCGCCAGAATGCCCTTGGCATCGGAGAAGACGATTTCCACGCGGCGGTTCTGCGCCCGACCGCGCTCGGAGGCGTTGGCTTCGAGCGGATACTGATCGCCGTAACCTTGCACCTCGATACGCCGCTCATCGACCCCCAGGTCGACCAGCATGTCGGCCACAGCCTGGGCGCGATCGCGCGACAGCGTAAGGTTTTCATCGCTGGGCCCGGTGCTGTCGGTGTAGCCCTCGATACGTACCACGCGGCGCGGGTTGAGTTGCAGGAACTGCACCAGCTTGAGCACGGTGCGGCTGGCAGAGTTCTTCAGCTCTGCGCGGCCGGTGTCGAACAGCACATCGCTCAAGGTCATGACCAGGCCGCGATCACTTTGCTCCGAGGCCAGCGCCGCGATTTGCGTTTCCAGCCATTTGCCCTGCTGCTGAACGCTGTCGAGCTTGGCTTCACGCAGCGCCAACTGCAGGCGCTGACGCTCCAGGTCGAGCTTGGCCAGGCGCTCTTGATTCAGTGCCAGCTCGCTGTGCTCGCGGGCGATCTGGCTGTAGCGCTGGCTGAGGTAGGCATAGTGACGCACATCGCTACCGCTGCCGATATAGCTCGAGAGGCGTTCGGCGCGGCCCAGGGACTCACCGGCGCGGATCACGTCGCGCGGTGCGCTGCGCAATACATCGGCATCGTCCTTGACCGCTTGAAACGCGCTGGAGGCGTCGGTCAGGGTCTGCTCGCTGCGCTCACTGGCGCACCCTTGCAAGCCGGCAACGGCCAGCACGGCGACCATGCCTGCGCTGATACGGCTCATGGTTGCACCGCCAATTGCTTGCGCAGACGGTCAACGCGGGTCTGCACCACGCTCAACTGAGCCTGGCTCTTTTGCGTCAGTACCCGGGCCTCGGCCAAGCGGGCATCGAGCTCGGCCTGCTCGGCGCGCAGGCGAGCATCGCGGTACTGCGCTGACAGCATGTTGCTGCGGGCGCGGTCGAGCTTGTCTTGCGCCAGTTTGAATTCAGGCACTTCATCGGTGGCACCGACGGCCTTGGCCTGCTCCAGCGCCTGCTCGGACAGGCGCATCTGTTCGGTGGGCGCCGGATCGCTGGCGCAGCCTGCCAGGCCACACAGGGCCAGGGCGAGGGTCAAGGTCGGGATTCTCAAGCGACTGTTCCTACTGTATGGGGGCTTCCGGCACAGGCTGCATCTGCGCCTTCCAGCGCTCGACGTTGCGTTGCAGCACGGCCTCAGAGGCGCCGGAAATCGATAATTCTGTCAGTTTTTTCGCCAATTGTCCGCGCAGCCATGGATCGTTGCAGGCCGAGTTGTGCGAGACCGCCAGGTACAACCCGGGCCGGTCGACCGGCAGCCCGCGAGGCTCGACGTCATTGGCGACGCCCAGGCCCTGCGCCATCGCCATGCCGGCATAGCGCCCGGCCAGCACGTAGTCGACCTGGCCGAGCACCAGCTTCTGGAAGGCCTGGGTCAGGTTCTGAGACCGCTCCAGCTGCAAGCCGTTCTTGGCAAACGTTTCAAAAGCAGGCGACAGGCGCGCCTTGGCCGACACGCTGCCCTTGTACTGGGCCAGATCGGCGACGCCCTCCACCTCGAGCGCGGCATCAACACGCGTCCAGATGAGGTATTCGTTGAGCTGCAGCGGAGGGTGGATGTAGTCGAGTGCTGTGAGCTGATCGGTGTGCAGAGGTGCGTCGAGCAGCAGGTCCATGCGCCCGCTGCGCACCTCTTCAAGGGCCTGTTCGCGACGGCCGGCCTGCAGTACCTGGACGCTGATACCCATTGCTGTGGTGATCTGGCGCAGCAGGTCGACGTTGGCGCCAATCAGGTGCCGAGGGTCTGCAGGGTCTTGCCATGAATAAGGCGGCGCATCCGGGCTGCCAGTCACGACAAGCCGCTCGCACTTGCCCGCGGCCAACGCCAGCGGTGAGCCCAGCGCGAGTGCCAGCATGCTACCTGTTGCCCATGTCCGAACCGCCATGCCGCGCTCCTAGCCGCCAAAAAAAACCCGGCCCTCCAAGTGAGGGCCGGGCTTCTTTATAAGGGAAGGCGCAGGATCAGACCAGCTTTTCCAACGCCGGAATGGCTTCGAACAAGTCGGCTACCAGACCATAGTCGGCGACCTGGAAGATCGGTGCCTCTTCATCCTTGTTGATCGCGACGATCACTTTGGAGTCCTTCATGCCCGCCAGGTGCTGGATGGCACCGGAAATGCCCACGGCGATGTACAGCTGCGGCGCGACGATCTTGCCGGTCTGGCCAACCTGCATGTCGTTGGGCACGTAGCCGGCGTCGACCGCCGCACGCGAAGCACCTACCGCGGCGCCGAGCTTGTCTGCAAGGCTGTAGAGGTGGCTGAAGTTGTCACCGTTCTGCAGGCCACGGCCGCCAGAAATGACGATCTTGGCGGCGGTCAGCTCAGGACGATCGGATTTGGCCAGCTCTTCGCTGACGAATGACGATTTGCCGGCGTCGTGTGCCGACGAAACGGCTTCGACCGAAGCCGAACCCCCTTCACTGGCAACCGGGTCGAAACCGGTGCCACGCACGGTGATGACCTTGACCGACGCCGAGGATTGCACGGTGGCGATGGCGTTGCCCGCGTAGATCGGACGCTTGAAGGTATCGGCCGATTCCACCGAGATGATCTCGGAAATCTGATCGACATCCAGCAACGCTGCCACGCGCGGCAGAATATTCTTGCCGTTGGTGGAAGCCGGGGCCAGCACGTGGCTGTACTGGGCGGCCAGCTCGACGATCAGCGGCGCGACGTTTTCTGGCAGGGCATGTTCATAGGCCGCGTTGTCGGCAACCAGCACCTTGCTGACGCCGGCGATCTTGGCGGCGGCTTCGGCGAGGGTGCCGACATTGGCACCGGCAACCAGCAGGTGCACGTCACCGCCAATCTTGCTGGCAGCGGCAACGGTGTTGAGGGTAGCCGGGGCGATGACGCCGGCTTCATGTTCAGCGATAACCAGGATAGTCATTTAGATTACCTTCGCCTCGTTCTTCAGTTTGTCGACCAGTTCAGCCACCGACTTGACCATGATGCCAGCGCCACGGGCTGCCGGAGCCTCGACCTTGAGCGTCTTGGTGGTGGAGGTGATGGCGACGCCCAGCGCATCGGGCGTAACGATTTCCAGCGGCTTTTTCTTGGCCTTCATGATGTTGGGCAGCGACGCGTAGCGCGGCTCGTTCAGGCGCAGGTCGGTGGTGACCACGGCAGGCAGGCTGAGGGCAACGGTCTGCAGGCCGCCGTCGATTTCACGGGTCACGTTGAGCGTGTCGCCAGCCACTTCGACTTTCGAGGCGAAGGTGCCTTGTGCGAAGCCAGTGAGGGCAGCGAGCATCTGGCCGGTCTGGTTGTTGTCGCTGTCGATGGCCTGCTTGCCGAGGATCACCAGCTGAGGCTGTTCCTTGTCGACGACGGCCTTGAGCGCCTTGGCCACGGCCAGCGAGTTCAGCTCATCGGCCACTTCAACCAGAATGGCGCGGTCAGCGCCCAGGGCCAGGGCGGTGCGCAGTTGTTCCTGGGCAGCGGTCGGGCCTACGGCCACGGCGACGATTTCGCTGACCACGCCCTTCTCTTTCAGGCGCACGGCCTCTTCCACGGCGATTTCGCAGAAGGGGTTCATGGACATCTTGACGTTTGCAAGGTCGACGCCGGAGTTGTCCGCCTTGACGCGAACCTTGACGTTGTAGTCGACCACTCGTTTGACAGCTACAAGAACCTTCATGGATTCCTCGTTACTCTCCGGTGAAAAGAATGTCGCTCGGGCCTGGCCCGGCGAATGCGCGTGGGTACAAGGGCACCTCTGAAAAACGTTCCAACGCTGGCAAAATTAGCGCCGCGCCAGTGGCCGGTGATGGACCGGCCTGGCAAAACCTGCGGGTCATTCCAGGTGGTGGCGTGTAGACTCCACTACACCACGTGCAATGGCCGCAAAACCCTGCCTGGCGCCGGGTTTTTAGAGGTGCTCCTGCGCCTTGCAGGCAGCCCGCGGCGAGCGTAAAAGCGCTCGTATCTTGACTGCAACACCCCCTTCGGTCAATACGCCAAATCGGCCAGTTTCCAGCCCCGCCCCTGTGAATTTACAGGGCTGCGGCAAATTCAAACAAACGTTTGTATTGGACCGCCGAGGTGGTGTAGATATAATGCCGGCACCCTAAAACGGTGTAGTCAGTCATTCCACGAGCTACAGCCAAGATAGCCCGGGTCGACTGCACTGAATCCCAGACAAGCACCGCGAAAAAGCCTTGATGAGTAGGAGAGAACCAGTGGAACGCGAATACATGGAATTCGACGTCGTCATCGTCGGCGCTGGCCCGGCGGGACTGTCCGCCGCCTGCCGCCTGAAGCAGAAGGCCGCCGAAGCCGGTAACGAGATCAGCGTCTGCGTGGTCGAGAAAGGCTCCGAGGTCGGTGCTCACATTCTCTCCGGTGCCGTGTTCGAGCCCCGTGCGCTCAACGAACTGTTCCCTGACTGGCAGGCCCTCGGCGCCCCGCTCAACACGGCGGTCAAGCGCGATGACATCTACGTGCTCAAAGACGGCGAAACCGCCATCAAGGTGCCCGACCTGTTCGTGCCCAAGACCATGCACAACGAGGGCAACTACATCATTTCGCTGGGCAATCTGTGCCGCTGGCTGGCGCAGCAGGCCGAGAACCTGGGCGTTGAGATCTACCCAGGTTTCGCCGCCCAGGAAGCACTGATCGACGAAACGGGCGTGGTCCGCGGCATCGTCACCGGCGATCTGGGTGTCGACCGCGAAGGCAAGCCCAAGGAGGGCCTCTACACCCCCGGCATGGAACTGCGCGCCAAGTACACGCTGTTCGCCGAAGGCTGCCGCGGGCATATCGGCAAGCAACTGATCAAGCGCTTTGATCTGGCCAACGAGTCCGACGTGCAGCACTACGGCATCGGCCTCAAGGAAATCTGGGAGATCGACCCGAGCAAGCACCAGCAGGGCCTGGTGGTACACACCGCCGGCTGGCCGCTGGACGTGGTGGCCAAGGACAACACTGGCGGCTCGTTCCTCTACCACCTGGAAAACAATCAGGTGGTGGTGGGCCTGATCGTCGATCTGTCCTATGCCAACCCGTACCTGTCGCCGTTCGACGAGTTCCAGCGGCTCAAGCACCACCCGGTGATCAGCCAGTACCTCGAAGGCGGCAAGCGCATCAGCTATGGCGCTCGCGCCCTGGCCAAGGGCGGCTTGAATTCGCTGCCCAAGATGGTCTTCGCCGGCGGCGCCCTCATCGGTTGTGACCTGGGCACCATGAACGTGGCCAAGATCAAGGGCAGCCATACCGCAATGAAGTCCGGCATGCTCGCCGCCGACGCCGTGGCCGACGCGCTGCTGGCCGGTAGCGAGGGTGGCGACGCGCTGACCGGTTATGTGGATGCGTTCAAGGCCAGCTGGCTGCATGAAGAGCTTTACAGCAGCCGCAACTTCGGCCCAGCCATGCACAAGTTCGGCCCGTTGTTCGGCGCCGCGTTCAACTATGTGGAGCAGAACTGGTTCGCCGGCAAACTGCCCTTCACGCTGCGTGACACCAAGCCCGACTACGCCTGCCTGAAACTGGCCGCCGAGTCGAAGAAAATCGACTACCCCAAGCCCGACGGCAAGCTCAGTTTCGACAAGCTGAGCTCGGTGTTCATCTCCGGTACCAACCACGAAGAAGAGCAGCCTTGCCACTTGAAGCTGACCGACCCGAGCATCCCGATCGCCAGCAACCTGCCGCTGTACGATGAACCGGCGCAGCGTTACTGTCCGGCCGGTGTGTACGAGGTGGTGGCGCAGGAAGACGGCAGCAAGCGCTTCCAGATCAACGCGCAAAACTGCGTGCACTGCAAGACCTGCGACATCAAGGACCCGGCGCAGAACATCACCTGGGTCACCCCCGAAGGCGCAGGCGGGCCGACGTACCCCAACATGTAAGCCTGCCCTGCAAGCGATTAGGCTGTTCACCAAGGCACGGGTGAACAGATGCACCGCCCGTACCGCGTGTGAAAGCCAAAAAAACGCCGCTTTTTCGTAGTGAAAAAGCGGCGTTTTCAGGTGTGAACAGCGTCAGTGCTTCCAGGCGCGTACAAAGCCTGGCCCGCAAACGCACGGGCTTGCCGCATGGCCTCAGGCCGAGGCGCCATCGGGCGCCATCTGCAGCGACTCACGGCCACTGAAGTACGCCGCCGTCAAGGCCCCCACCACCCCCATGATCAGGCAAAACCCTACGCACACCCACGGGCTCCACGGCATCAAGGCAATCAACGCCAGCGGTGTGGTACTGGCCCACAGCGCATAGGCCACGTTGTACGTGAAGGAGATGCCCGATACCCGGATCGATGCCGGGAACAGCCCCACCATCACCGAGGGCACCACCCCCACTACCCCGCACGACAGCCCCGCCAGCGCATAGGCCAGCCACACCGGCCCCCACTGCCCCACCAGGCTGGCGTACAGCCCGCCGATGCCCAGCGGCAGCAGCAGACTGTAAATGGCCAAGGCGCGCCAGGCGCCGATCCGATCGACCAGCAATCCGGCCAACACGCAGCCCAGGTTGAGAAAGACGATGCCCACGCTGCTCAGGGCGAACGTCTGGCCAGCGCTCATGGCAAAGCTCTTCTGCATCACCGTGGGCGTGACCACCACCAGCACCACAACGGCGGACGTCAGCACACAGGTCAGCAGCGCTGCCGGGATCAGCGCCGGGCGATGTTCGCTGAGTACCCGGCGCAGCGGAAAGGCCACCGGCTCTGCGTTACGCGCGCGCAAGGCCAGAAACACCGGCGTTTCGCTCAGCCAGCGGCGCAGCCAGACGCCGATCACGCCAAACAGCCCGCCGAGCAGAAACGGATAGCGCCAGGCGAAGTCAAGGATGTCTTGCGGGCTGTAGAGCTCGGCCAACAGGCTCGCGGTCAGCGCCCCGAGCAAATAGCCGAAGGTCAGCCCCGCCTGCAGAAAGCCCAGGGCATAACCGCGACGCCCTGCCGGTGCGTGCTCGGCAACGAACGTCCAGGCACTCGGCACCTCGCCCCCCACCGCCGCGCCTTGCAGGATGCGCAGGGCCAGCAGCAGCAATGGCGCCGCGTAGCCGATGTCGGCGTAGGTCGGCATCACGCCGATCAACAGGCAGGGCAAGGCCATCAGCAGGATGCTCAGGTTGAACATGCGCTTGCGCCCAAGGTGGTCGGCAAAATGCGCCATCAGAATGCCGCCCAGCGGCCGGGCCAGATAACCGGTCACGAAGATGCCGAAACTCTGCAACAAGCGCAGCCACTCGGGCATTTCGGGCGGGAAGAACAGTTCGCTGAGGGTCAGCGTGAAGAACACGAAAATGATGAAGTCGTAGATCTCCAGCGCGCCGCCCAGTGCCGCGAGGGCCAGGGTGCGGTGATCGCGGCGGCTCAAACGCGGCGCGCGGGCAGAAGCGGTGGCAGGCATGGGGCAGGTTCCGCGGTTCGGCAAAGCGCAGCAGGATACCAAAAGCGGCGCGGGGAATGTCCGCGGGTGCCGCCAACGGTGCCCTGAGAGCGGCGACCACCCGCACGCATCCACCCCACGCTAAATCCCGGTTACGCCGCTTCGTCCAATGGGGGACTTGCGCACGCCGTGTTCCGGCGCGCGTCCACGATCTTCGGCCGGAAGCCCGCATGAAACGCGCCCCCACCCCTCGCCGTACGCTATTGCTCAGCGCCACCGGCCTGCTGGCCTTGGCCTGCCTGGCTGCCTGGGCCACGCTGCCGTTGAACGGCCCTGCGCCGAGCACCGTCACGGTGACCCGCAGCGACATCGAAAGCAGCGTCACGGCGCTGGGCACCTTGCAGCCGCGCCGCTACGTGGACGTCGGCGCCCAGGCCTCCGGGCAGATTCGCAACCTGGCCGTCGAAGTGGGCGAGGTGGTGCACAAGGGCCAGTTGCTGGTCGAGATCGACCCGTCCATGCAGCAGGCACGCGTCGACGCCGGGCGCTTCTCCATCGACAACCTCAAGGCCGAGCTGGCCGAGCAGCGCGCCCAGTTCCAGCTCGCCCAGCAACAGTCCACGCGCCAGCGCGACCTGGCCCAGACCGGGGCCACCCGCGCCGAAGACGTGCAAGCGGCACAGGCGCAAGTGAAAGTCACCGAGGCCCGTATCGCCAAGTTTCAGGCGCAGATCCGCCAGGCCGAGGCCAGCCTGCGCAGTGATCAGGCCGAGCTCGGCTACACGCGCATCTACGCGCCGATGGACGGTACGGTGGTCGCGCTGGATGCGCGCCAGGGCCAGACCCTCAACGCCCAGCAACAGACACCGTTGATCCTGCGCATCGCCAAGCTCTCGCCGATGACCGTCTGGGCACAGGTGTCCGAAGCGGACATCGGCCTGGTCAAGGCCGGCATGACTGCCTATTTCACCACCCTGGCTGGCGGCAAGCGCCGCTGGACCAGCACGGTGCGCCAGATCCTGCCCATCCCGCCCCGGCCGCTCGACCAGACCAGCCAGGGCGGTGGTAGCCCGGCCAGCGTCAGCGCCGGCACCACCGGCAGCCAGGTGGTGCAGTACACGGTGCTGCTCGACGTCGACAACCCCGACGGTGCGCTCATGGCGGAAATGACCACGCAGGTATTCTTCGTCGCCGGCCAGGCCCAGCAGGTGCTGACTGCTCCGTCTGCGGCACTGGACAGCACCGACGACGACACCCTGCGCCTGGCTCAGGTGCTGCAGGCCGACGGCAAGGTCGAGCAGCGCCAGGTGCGCGTCGGCCTCAGCGACCGTTTGCGCACCCAGGTGCTCGACGGGTTGCGCGAAGGCGAGCGCCTGGTCATCGGCGCGCCTGTCGCCAGCGGAGGCTGAATGCGCCAACCCCTGATCGAGCTGCGCGAGATTCGCAAGGTCTATGGCGGGGTGGATTCCCCTGCTGTGGAAGTGCTGCGCGGCATCAGCCTGCGCATTCATCCGGGTGAGTTCGTCGCCATTGTCGGCAGCTCAGGTTCGGGCAAGTCGACCCTGATGAACGTGCTCGGTTGCCTCGACCGGCCCACCTCCGGCAGCTACCACTTTGCCGGCCAGGACGTTGCCGAACTGGACGTCGATGCGCTGGCCTGGCTGCGCCGCGAAGCCTTTGGTTTCGTGTTCCAGGGCTATCACCTGATCCCCTCGGCGTCGGCCCAGGAAAACGTCGAGATGCCGGCGATCTACGCAGGCCTGGGCGCCGACGAACGCCACGCCCGCGCCGCCGCCCTGCTCGAGCGCCTGGGCCTGGCCAGCCGCACCGGCAACCGCCCGCATCAACTCTCGGGCGGTCAGCAGCAACGGGTGTCGATCGCCCGTGCCCTGATGAACGGCGGGCACATCATTCTCGCCGACGAACCCACCGGCGCGCTCGACAGCCACAGCGGCGCCGAGGTCATGGCCTTGTTGGACGAGCTGGCGAGCCAAGGCCACGTGATCATTCTCATCACCCATGACCGCGAAGTGGCCGCGCGCGCGCGGCGCATCATCGAGGTGCGCGATGGCGAGGTGGTCAGCGACTCGGGCGCAGGCGCACCGGCCGACGCCGCCACCGAGCACCTGCAAGCCGACGCGCTGCGCCAGCGCCTGGACCGTGGCGCCACCTTGCGTGGGGCGTGGAAAGGCGAGCTGCTGGAATCGCTGCGCGCGGCCTGGCGGGTGATGTGGATCAACCGCTTTCGCACCGCGCTGACCCTGCTCGGCATCGTCATCGGCGTGGCCTCGGTGGTAGTGATGCTGGCCATCGGCGAAGGCAGCAAGCGCCAGGTCATGGCGCAAATGGCCGCGTTCGGCTCGAACATCCTCTACCTCAACGGCAAACGCGCCACCCTGCGCGAAGCGGCCGGCATCGTCACCCTCGATGATGTCCAAGCCATCGGCCAACTGCCGCAGGTGCAGCGCATCATGCCGGTGATTGGCGGTGAACTGGACGTGCGCCACGGCAACAACAACCAGCGTTTCTATGTGGGCGGCAACAACACGCAGTTCTCGGCCATCCTCAACTGGCCGGTGGTCCAGGGCAGCTTCTTCAGCGAAGCGGACGAGCGCGTGGGCGCAGCCGTCGCAGTGATCGGGCAGAAGGTGCGCGAGACGCTGCTGGCACCGGGCAGCGACCCCATCGGCCAGTACCTGCTGATCGGCAACGTACCGTTCCAGGTGGTGGGCGTGCTGGCCGGCAAGGGCGCGAGCTCGGGCGATCAGGACAGCGACGAGCGCATCGTTGTGCCCTACTCCGCCGCAGCCATCCGCCTGTTCGCCACCCGCAACCCCGAATACGTGATCATCGCCGCCGCCGATTCGGCGCGGGTGACCGAGAGCGAGGCGGCCATCGACCGGCTGCTGCGCCAACGTCATCACGGCCAGCAGGACTACCAGGTGACCAACAACGCCGCGCTGATCCAGGCCGAGGCGCGCACGCAGAACAGCCTGTCGCTGATGCTCGGCGCCATCGCTGCGATCTCGCTGCTGGTGGGCGGTATCGGGGTGATGAACATCATGTTGATGACCGTGCGCGAGCGCACCCGCGAGATCGGCATCCGCATGGCCACCGGCGCCCGCCAGCGCGACATCCTGCGCCAGTTCCTCAGCGAGGCAGTGATGCTGTCGATGGTCGGTGGCGTGACCGGCATCGTCCTGGCCCTGACCCTCGGCGCCAGCCTGCTGTTGGCCAATGTGGCCGTCGCCTTTACCTTGCCTGCCATCCTCGGCGCCTTTGCCTGCGCCGTGATCACCGGGGTGGTGTTCGGCTTCATGCCGGCCCGCAAGGCTGCGCGCCTTGACCCGGTCAAAGCCTTGACCAGCGAATAGCCCATGAACCTGACCCCTCGCCTCAGCCTGCTGACCCCAGGTTTGCCTCGTCGCATAAGCCTGTTGACCCTGAGCCTGGCCCTGGCGGCGTGCAGCACGCCGCCCATCCCCGAAGCCGGTGTGCGCCCCCCGACACGCTGGCAAGGCGCCCCCGCACAGGCTACTCACGCCTGGCCCGACCGCCAGTGGTGGCATGCCTTCGCCAGCCCGACCCTGGACCGCTTGATCGAGCGCGCGCGCGCCAACAGCCATGACCTGGCCGCCGCCACCGCGCGGGTGCGCCAGGCCCAGGCCAACGCGGCGATCGCGGGCGCAGGGCGGCTGCCGGAGGTGCAGCTGGCGATCGATGCCGGCCGCCAGCACCTGATGCGCGGCCCGGGCTACGACGGCCTGGACGTGAGCCGCAGCTACACCACCAGCACACGTTTCGACGCGGTGCTGAGCACCCGCTACGAGGTGGATTTCTGGGGCGGCGTGCGCGGCAAACGCAACAGCGCACTGCGCAGCCTGGAGGCCAGCCGCTTCGACCGGCAGACCGTCGAGCTGACCCTGCTCAGCGCGGTGGCCGACAGCTACCTGCGCGACCTGACGCTGGCCGAGCAAGTGCGCATCGCCCGCCTCAACCTGAGCAACGCCGATGACGTGCTGCGCCTGGTGCAAAACCGTCAGCACGCGGGCGCGGCCAGCCGTCTGGAGCTGGCCCAGCAGCGCGGCTTGCAGGCGGCGCAACAGCGGCAGGTGCAGCTGCTTGAACAGCAGCGCCAGGACAACCGCGTCACCCTCGCCACCTTGCTCGGCGAGCCGGTGCAGCACCTGCCGGTCAGCGCTGAAACGCTCACCGCACTACGCTGGCCGAGCCTGGCTGGGGGCGCACCGAGCGATCTGCTCACCCGGCGCCCGGACATCGCCGCCGCCGAAGCGCGACTGGCGGCGGCCAGTGCCGACGTGCAGGTGGCCCGCGCCGCGATGCTGCCGGCCCTGCAACTGGGGGTGGACCTCGGCAGCGGCGCACGCACCGCCGCAGACGTGTTCAACAGTCCGTTCTATACCCTCAGTGCCGGGCTGGCGGCGCCCATCTTCAACCATGGCCGGCTGCGTGCAGGCCGTGAGCTGGCCAGCGCCCGCGAGGCCGAACTGCTGGAGGATTACCGCACGCGGATCATCGGCGGCTTCGCCGAGGTGGAGAAAGCGCTGAACGCGCTGACCGGTGTCGAGCGCCAGCGCCAGTGGCAGGACGAGGAAGTCCAGCAGGCGCAATTGGCCTTCGACCTCGCCCAGCAACGCTACGGCGCCGGCGCGGAAACGCTGCTGGTGGTGCTGGAAACCCAACGCACCCTGTTCCTGGCCCAGGATCAACAGGTGCGTCTGCGCTTGGAGCGGTTGCAGGGCAGCGTGGCGTTGTACAAGGCGCTGGGCGGCGGCTGGCAGGTGACGGCGCGTGGCGGCGTGGATTGAGCGAAGATCAGGTTGCATGCTGGGCGAGACGTCCGCTGCGCCCGTCAGTCGCCAAAGGTGGCGTGGCAGCGCCGGACCGGCCACTTACACCGACCGCGCCTTCCTGAGGCATCACTTCAGCCCCGCCCCACCCGGTCCCCTGTCGGAGCGGCCTGTCCGGCGCTTGTCAGACAGCGCCTAGAAATCCATTCCGGCCACCGACAGATGTCGGGCATACCACGGCCGTTTCGGCACGCGCTTCAACAAGCCCTTGATGCCGTCGTCTTCACCGGCCCAGATGATCCGCAGCGCAAGCTTCATGGTCTCCACATCCATCTCCACCGAGCGCCCAGGGCGTACGCCCGGTACGGTGCTGCAGCCGTGGGTGTCGGGGCCGAGCCAGGGGTCGTCCACCTCGACCCAGCGCCCTGGCGCGAACCAGGGTACGCCGTTGACGTCGAGCCTGCGCACTTCGCCCGGATGGAAACGTTCCTGCGCGGCGAACCAGTCTTCGATGCGGTCATCGATCCAGCCGTGGAAGCGCCAGAACACCGGGTGCACATGGGAGGAAAACGGGTCCCCGAGAAAATCGTTTTCGGCCCTGAACCAGCGCGGCGCGAAGTCATCCTGGGTGCGGCCGTAGGGCACAGGTGCGCCGTTGGACGGGTCGCGCGGCACGGCCGCCCAGCGCATGTGCAGCCAATCGTGCAGGCCCAGTTCCATCTCCGAGCCCAACTGCCCGAGGGTCATCTGCGAGAGATAGCGCGGGTCACGGTACTGCGATTCCCACAGCGCGAAGTTGGCCTGGAAGGTCTCTTCGCGTTTGATGCCACTGACCCACTCGGTGTATTCCTCGTCGTCGTCCGCCAGCCAGGTGGGCGGGATGGAGCAGCCATCGAGGTTGTCGAAATACGCGGCAAACCCTTGGCGATCGCGCTCCAATGCAGGTTGCGGCAGCGGGAAATGGGGCCACGAGGGCAGCGGTTGCAACGCACGCGCACTGGCCAGCATGTGCCGGTGCATGAAGAAGAAATCCACCCCGGAGCCGTTGCGGTCCTTGTGACGGCCACGGGCGTCACGCTCGCTGTCTCGCGGGCCGGGTTGCCAGCCCAGGCCACGCAGGGCGTTGCGCTTGTCGTCGGGCAACGTGTGCCATCGATCACGGCTGGCATGCCACAGCTGATGAAACAGGCGGTGCTCGGCCGAGATCAGCCAGGCCAGCAAGGGCGGCTGCAGGGTGATGCGCTGACGCGCCTCGGGAAAGGCATGCTTGGTGGCGACGAACAGCGTGTCCCGCTGCGGCAGTGCCAGAGGCCGCTCGAGGTCGATCAGCCGTCCGGTGAACGTGTCACGCCCGGCATTGCCGAAGGCGTCCCAGACCTCATCGACCTGCACGCTCATTTCATAGCGCGGGGCGGTCGCGTGCGCCGCTACCAGGCGCCAGTACAGCCTGCCGTCGTTGTCCTGGCGCAGGTCGCCGACCAACCCGTACGCCGGCTGCGCCTCGCTGCGCAGGCGCGCGGCGCTATCCAGGCAACCGCGTACCCCGCGCCCTCGCGCGGCGATGTCGATGAACAGCTCCAGGTCATCGCCCGACAGGCCTGGCAGGCCGGCCTCGGCGCCGTGCATGCGCACACTCCAGATGCCGCGCAGGCGATTGGCCAGATGCTGACCCGCCCCATCGGTGAGGTCGACGGTGGCCTCGCCCGGGGTCTCGGGCGCCTCCTCGGGTCGGGTCAGTTCGCGGTGGCCGTAATAGCCCGCAGGCACGGCGGCACCCAGCAGCGCCGCCACGGCCATGAAGCCTCGTCGAGAAAGTGTCATTACCCCACCTGAGTCCGCCCTGAAGCAGGCGCTATCCCAGCAAGAACGTTTGCTGGCAGGGCAAATTTAAGGCTACCGCCCGGACTAAATTTTCCCACTCAGGCCTCGTTCTTCCCGGATAGCCCCGCCCGTGACCTGCATCGAGACGGCAATGAAATCACCTCGCTGGAACAAGACCCTCTACCTTGGCCTGCCGCTGGCCGTGCTGATCGGCGTCGGCGGCTACCTGGCCTGGCACGCACTCGACCCTGCCCCGGCGTACCCGCGCAAGGTGGTCGAGCAGGCCGATGCGCTGCAGGAGCGGCTGATCTCGTTCGACAGTCACATCACCCTGCCGCTGAGCTTTGGCAGCGAAGGCCGCGAGGCCGACCAGGACACCGGCGGCGCCTTCGACCTGGTGAAAGCCGCCAAGGGGCGGCTCTCGGGCGCCGCGCTGACGATTTTCGGCTGGCCGGAAATCTGGAACGGCCCCAACGCCCCGCACCGCCCCACCGCAGGCTTCATCGAAGAAGCGCGCAATCAGCAGGAAGTGCGCTACAAGGCCATTACCGGCATGGCCCGCGACTTTCCCAACCAGGTCGGTATTGCCTATACACCCGACGACCTGCGGCGCCTGCATGGCGAAGGCAAATTCGCGATCTTCATCAGCATGCTCAACGCCTACCCGCTGGGCCACGACCTGGACCTGCTGGACGTCTGGGCCGCGCGCGGCATGCGCCTGTTCGGTTTCAGCTACATCGGCAACAACGACTGGGCCGATTCGTCACGGCCACTGCCGTTTCTCAATGACTCGCCCGATGCCCTGGGCGGCCTCTCGGACCTGGGCAAGCAAGCGGTGCAGCGGCTCAACGACCTGGGCGTGATGATCGATGTGTCGCACATGTCGACCCCCGCGCTGGAGCAGGTGGCTGCGCTCAGCCGTGCGCCGATCGTTGCCTCGCATTCGGTGCCGCGCGCGTTCGTCGACATCCCGCGCAACCTCAGCGACAAGGAAATGCGCCTGATCCGCGACAGCGGCGGCGTGGTGCAGGTGGTGGCGTTTTCCCAATACCTCAAGCCGCTGACGCAACAGACCCAAGACAAGCTCAACGCGCTGCGCCGCACGTTCGGCTTGCCCAGCCTGCCCAATCAGGCCATGGCGCTGATGCCCGGCGACCCGGTGATCGCCGCCTGGAGCGAGCAGCAATTCGGCAGCTACGCCAGCCAGCTGTACGCCATCCTCGAAGAAGAGCCCAAGGCCGGCCTCAAGGAGTTTGGCGACGCCATCGACTACACCGTGCGCAAGATCGGCATCGACCACGTCGGCATTGCCTCGGACTTCAACGAGGGCGGCGGCGTGCTGGGCTGGAACGATGTCAGCGAGTCTCGCAACGTCACCGCCGAGCTGCTCCAGCGCGGTTACTCCGAAGCCGACATCGCCAAGCTCTGGGGCGGCAACTTCCTGCGCACCTGGGCGCAGGTGCAACAGGCTGCGACACCTGCACCCCCCTCTCAGCCCCCGACGCCGTGACCCTGCCATGACCGACCGCCGTACCTTTCTGAAAAACGCCAGCCTGCTGGCCATGGCAGTCCCTTTGAGTGGCGGGCTCGCCGCGTGCAGCGCGCATTCTTCGACCCCGGCCCCCGCACCCAGCCCTGTGGGCAAGGACAAATGGCAACAGTTGCAGGGGATGTTCAGCCTCGATGCGGACTACCTGCACTTCGCCAATTTCCTGCTGACCGCCCACCCCACACCGGTGCGCGAGGCCATTGAGCGCCACCGCGCCTGGCTCGACCGTAACCCGGCCGTGGCCATGGACTGGGACCGTGAGGAAACCTGGCAGCATGAAGGCCAGGTGCGTGAATGGGCCGCTCGCTACCTCGGCGCCAAACCTGCGCAGATCGCCCTGACCGGCAGCACCACCGAGGGCCTGTCGATGATCTATGGCGGCATCCATGTGCGCCCCGAGCAAGAGATTCTCACCACCCGGCACGAGCACTATTCGACCCACTACACCCTGGCCTACCGCACCGAGCGCGACGGCACCCGCGTGCGCAAGATCAGCCTGTTCGACGACCCGGCGCAGGTGACCGACCAAGAGATTCTCGGCAACATCGACCGCGCCATCCGCCCTGAAACCCGGGTGCTGGGCATGACCTGGGTGCATTCGAGCAGCGGCGTGAAGTTGCCGGTGGCGCAGATCGGCGAGCTGGTGGCGCGGCACAACCGCGGACGCACGGCGGCGCAGCGCATCCTCTACGTGATCGACGGGGTGCACGGGCTCGGTGTCGAGAACCTCGACTTCGCCCAGATGAACTGCGATTTTTTCATCGCCGGCACGCACAAGTGGATGTTCGGCCCGCGCGGCACCGGCATCATCTGCGCCCGCAGCGAAACCCTGGAAGACGTGACCCCGCTGGTGCCGACCTTCTCCGAAGACACCAACTTCGCCACGCGCATGACCCCGGGTGGCTACCACGCATTCGAGCACCGCTGGGCACTGGATGAAGCCTTCAAGCTGCATCTGCAGTTGGGCAAGGGCGAGGTACAGACGCGCATCCATCAGCTCAACGGCTACCTGCGCGACCAGCTCGCCGCCGACCCGCGCATTCGTCTGGTCACCCCGCGCAGCGCCGAGCTGTCGTCGGGCTTCACCTTCTTCACGGTCAAGGGCCGTGACTGCGATGCGGTGGCGGCCGCACTGATCGCACGCAAGGTCACGGTCGATGCGGTGAGCCGTGACGTCGGTCCGGTCATTCGCACCGCGCCGGGACTGCTCAACGACGAACAACAGATCGACCGCTTGATGGACCGTCTGGGTCGCGTCCTGGCTTGAATCCGTTGAGGCGCGGAGGTGCAGGAATCCGCCCGCCGCCAGTCACCGCCGTGGTGCAGAGCATTCGTTTTGAGCGGCGCCCCAAATGTTGGACACCCGTCCACGTTTGGAGCGCAGATCATTTCTCTGTGGGAGCGGCTATTGCCGCGATGGGCGGCGCAGCCGACCCAAGGCTGCAACCTCCATTCACCGGCTGTTGCGCGGCGCCTGCAGCGGGCCGGCTGCGCCAGCCAGCGCGGTTGAAGCGTCCATCGATGCGTTACGCAGCCGCCTTCAGAGATGGCGTAGCCAATCGCCCACGGCGCTGTAGATACCATCGATCTGCCCCGTGATGCCCGACATCCGCAGAAAATCATGGGTCAGGCCGTGCTGGGTCAGCAGGGTCACCGAGGTGCCGCTGGCGCGCAGGTGTGCGGCATAGGCCAAGCCTTCGTCATACAGCGGGTCGTATTCGGCCAGGCTCAGGTACGCGGGGGCAAGTGCCGGCAGGCCCTGTGCGCGCAAAGGCGATGCGCGCCAGTCGCGACGCTGCCCAGGCTCGCTCAGATAGTGCTGGTAGAACCACTCGAGCGTAGCGCTTTCCAGCAGGTAGCCTTCGGCGAACCGCGCGTGGGAAGGACGGGGCTGTGCGGTGTCGGTGACCGGGTAGAACAGCAGCTGCGCGCGCGGGGCGAACCCGGCAGCCAGCTCGCCGCGTGCCGCAGCGATGGCCAGGACCGTGGCCAGGGTAGCGCCGGCGCTGTCTCCGGCCACACTGATTCGAGCGCTATCCACACCCAGCCCTGCGGCTTGTCGCACCAGCCATGCGGCGCTGTCTTCGGCGTCATGCACAGCAGTGGGGAACACCTGCTCCGGCGCCAGGCGATAGGCCGGAGCCAGCACGGCGTGAGCGCTGCACGTTGCCAGGCGCCGGCACACCGAATCATGCGAGTCGAGGCCGCCGACCACATAGCCGCCGCCATGGAAATACAGCAGGCAGGGCAGCGGCTCGGCGCTGCCGGCAGGCCGGTAGAGGCGTGCGTGCAGCTGCTCGCCATCGCGGCATTCGATCGCGTGCGTACTGACCTGCACCGCCCCCGGCGGCGAGGGGTCGAGCACTTCCGAGCTGAAGGCGAAGGTCGCCCGCGCTTGTGCCACGCTCAGCGCGTGCAGGGGCTGCTGTTTGCCACTCAGGCGGCCCAGCTCGGCCAGTTCGAGAAAACCTTCCAGGTCAGGGTCCAGCGGCATTGCGGTGTCCTCTTGGTAAGCATCAGGTGCAGTGGAAAGTGGGCGCGTTCAGTTCAAGTGCGCCTGCTGGGGTCCCTGTCGCTGCGGGTGCCGGCTGCGGCCAGGGCCGGTTCGGATCAACCTCGGTGGAAACCGCCCCTGGTTACGGTCGATGCGGGGTCAGCCAGCGCGAGGTCAAGCCAGCCCCGTTTCGGATCGACTTCGGTGCAAACCACCCCTGGTTCCGGTCGATGCAGATTCAGCCAGCGCGAGGTCAAGCCAGCCCCGTTTCGGATCAGCCTCGGTGCAAACCGTCCCTGGCTCCGGTCGATGCGGGGTCAGCCAGCGCCAGGTCAAGCCAGCGCGTGTTCGTGTCAACGACGGCTCCCCGTCAAAGCGACCTCCGCTCAAGCCAGCGCCGGCTCACACACCACCCGCCCGGCCTCTAGGCGCACCAGATGATCCGCGACATCGAAATAACGATCGTCATGGGAAATCACGATCAAGGTCTTGCCCAGGCGTTTGAGTTCCGGCAGTAGCTCGGTGTAGAAGATCCGCCGGAACGCCGGGTCCTGGTCCGCGGCCCACTCGTCGAACACCAGCACCGGGCGTTCGTCGAGCCAGGCGTTGACCAGGGCCAGGCGCTTGCGTTGCCCGGTGGACAGGTCAGTGGTGGTGAACGCGCCATCGCGCACGCTGACCTTGTGCGCGATCTCCAGGCGTTCCAGGTAGCGGGTGGCTTCTTGCGGCACGGTTTTGTCGGTCTGCATCAAGTCATCGAACAGGAAGTAGTCGGCAAAGATCGTGGTGAACATCTGCCGGTAGTCATCCAGCCCGGCAGCGTCCACCGGTGTGCCGTTGACCCGCACCTGACCCTTGCTGGGCGCATACAGCCCCAGCAGCAGCTTGATCAGTGACGTTTTGCCCGAACCGTTATCACCGACGATGAACACGATCTCGCCCTGGGCGATGCTCAGGTTGACCGGCCCCACGCGAAACGGCGCGCTGCCCTCGACCGTCGGGTAGGCGTACTCGACCTCACGCAGCTCCAAGCGCTCGAGCACCACTGGCGGTGTGCGCACATCGTCTAGCAGCAGGTGCGGCTCGGGGGACGAAAAACGCTCCGAGAGGTCGGCAATACGGCGGAAGGCGATCTGCGCTCGGCTGACGATAGGCAGGTTGCCAATCAGGTTTTCCAGCGGACCCTTCATGTACAGCAGCACCAGCACGAAACCGCTGATCACTGCAGGGTCGTTGTCCGGCAGCAGTGACTGCATGGCCAGGGCCAGGCCAATGACCACGAAGAACAGCATCGAGCCCAGGCTCTTGGCGATCACGAAAATGTTGATCGAACGGATGTGCGTGTCGCAGATGTGGTCGGCGGTGCCCTGGATGTTGCGGGTGAACATGGCATGCCGACGCGGCCGGTGGATGCGCAGCTCCTTGGCGCCTTCGGCGATGGCCGAATAGTGCTTCTGCAGGTCGTCTTCAGCGTCGCGCGCCTGGTTGAAGCCGCGCTCGCCTTTGTTGCGGGCCACGAACTGGATCGCCGAGCCAATGCCGATGGCCACCACGGTCATGGCGAAGATCGGCAGTGACAGCGTGGCCAGGTAGCCCAGGCAACCCAGCACCACGGTGCACGACACCGCCAGCGGCGCGAAGGAAAAGGCGAAGTCGCTGATGGTGTCCACATCGTGGGTCAGCACCGGGATCAGGCGATGACTGCGGTAGCGCTCGATCTGCTCGATCGGCGCGGCGAGCACCTTGGCGCCCAGCTCCTTGCGCAGGCGAGCGATGACTTTCTGCCCGACCAGGTTGGTGCCGATATCGGCAGCGATGCCACTGAGCAAGGCCACCAGGCACAGGCCGGCGAAGGCCAGGATCACCCCGCGACTCAGACCGTCAGCGTTGTGCAGACCCTGGTTCACCGTGGCCAGCAGGGCGGTGATGCTCAGCCCCCCGAGGATGCCGAGCGCGATGGACCCGACCACGATCCAGCGGTACGGCTGCAGCAAGGTCATCAATTCGTGGAAGGCGCTGCGCGGTGGTGCGGACATGAAACTACCTCGGTCGCAAGCTGGCGGGGCGCCAGGGGCGGTGGGTGGCCGGGCGGCCATGTAGTAGAAGGACGTTTGGTCTGCAGATGGATTTAGCGATGCGCTTGCACCAGGGCTGCGAGTCAGCCCGATGGCGACAATCGAGCTTATCGGGCGGTACCCGTCATTGGCGCTGGGGCGGCGCTGTCGCCCCTCACCCGTATAGAAATAATCATAAGATGTTGATTTAAATGATATTTTCAGGCTCGACCGACGCCGCCATGGGCAGCGCAGCCGGCCCCATGCTGTAGCCCCCGTCACCGGCGGTGCTCGGTGCCCAGGGCCAGGCCGGCTCTGCCGGCCATCGCGGCAATCCGAGCGCCGGACCGGCCGCTCCTACACCTCTTCTGTGAGTTGCTGGCGTGCAAGCGTCAGCGCTACTGAGTCACCCCACTAACGCTGCACGCAGGGCATCACCGAAGCGTTCGGCCACCTCATCGACCTGCTCGGCGGTGATGATCAAGGGCGGAAGGAAGCGCACGACCGCGCCATGGCGGCCGCCCAGCTCGATGATCAGGCCGCGGCGCAGGCATTCGCGCTGCACTTTTGGCGCCAGCAGAGGGCAGATCGGTGGATGGCCGAGTGCATCAGGTACGCCATTCGGATCAACCAGTTCGACCCCGAGCATCAGGCCGCGGCCGCGGACGTCGCCCAGTTGCGGGTAGTCGCGCTGCAGCTGGCGCAAGTGCGCGCACAGGCGTTGGCCCATGGACTCGGCGTGGGCGGCCAGATCGTGCTCAACCAGGTAGTTCATCACCGCCGAGCCCGCCGCCATGGCCATCTGGTTGCCACGGAAGGTACCGGCATGGGCGCCTGGCCCCCACTGATCGAGCCAGTCGCGATAGACCACCACGGCCAGCGGAAGGCTGCCGCCAATCGCTTTGGACAAGGTCACCACGTCGGGCACGATGCCGGCGTGCTCGAAGGCGAACATCTTGCCGGTGCGGGCGAAGCCGCTCTGGATCTCGTCGACGATCAACGCCACCCCATGCTGTTCGGTGATCCGCCGCAACCCGCGCAGCCACTGCACATCGGCCGGAATCATCCCGCCCTCGCCCTGCACTGCTTCGACGATCACCGCTGCCGGCAGTTGCACGCCGGCTTCGGGGTCGCTGAACAGGGTTTCCAGGTAATGCAGGTTGGCCCGCACACCGGCTTCGCCACCGAGCCCGAACGGGCAGCGGTAGTCGTAGGGATACGGCAAGAACTGCACGTTGTTGTTGAGCAGCGCGCCCAGCGCTCGTTTCGGGCCCAGGCTGCCCATCAAGCTCAGTGCGCCTTGGGACATGCCGTGGTAGGCACCCTGGAACGACATCACCGTGCTACGCCCGGTGGCGATACGCACCAGCTTGAGCGCCGCTTCGACCGCATCGGTGCCGGTGGGGCCACAGAACTGGATCTTGGCTTCGCGACGCAAGCCTTCAGGCAGCAGGCCGAACAGGTCCTGCACGAAGCGGTCTTTGACCGGCGTGGTCAGGTCCAGGGTGTGCAGCGGCAGTTCATCGGCCAACACCCGCTGGATCGCTTCGATCACCACCGGGTGATTGTGGCCCAGGGCCAAGGTGCCTGCCCCGGCCAGGCAGTCGAGGAACTGACGGCCTTCGACATCTTCCAGGTAAATGCCGCGCGCACGCTTGAGCGCCAGCGGGATACGCCGTGGATAGCTGCGGGCATTGGATTCCTGTTGCTGTTGGCGCAGCAGCAGCGGCGAATCGGTGAATTCGTAAAGGGCCTGGGGCTCGGCGGCCGGCAGAACCTGGGCAAGACGGGAAGCACTGGACATGGCAAGACCTCACAAGCAGGCGTGTGGTACGGGCCCAGCCGAGTACTCGGCCAAGCGCGGGACGATGCTTGGAGAACGCTTGGCTGAAGAACGGATTTAGCGCTGGCCGCGGGATTTTTCAGGCGCCTTGCGAACGGTCAGAGGCTGCACAGCAGCGACCACTGCGACACCCGAGGGGCATTGCGAGGTCGTCGAGGCGCCGGCACCCGGCGAAGCACTGGACTGGGCTCGAGCATGGACCGATTCTGCCAGGACCGTGGATTGCACAGACGCCTGCCAGGCAGTCAGAGACTGCGCGCCGGCAACTGCAACCACACCTGCAGGCCATCTTCCAGATTGTCGAAACGCAGCCGCCCGGCGCAGCGCTGGGCAATCGCCTCGACGATGGCCAGGCCCAGCCCGCAACCGCCGCTCTGGCTGTGGCGCCAGAAGCGCTCGGTGAGCCGTTGCAGGTCATCGGCGGCGATGCCGGGGCCGTGATCGCGGACCACGAAACCGACGTCACCGTCGATCATCTGCACGTCCAGCTCGACCGGTGTCTGGCCGCCGCCGTGGCGCAGGGCGTTGTCGAGCAGGTTACGCAAGGCCGTGACCGCCAGGGGCGCCGGCATGCCGAGGTACACACGGGCAGCCTCGTCGGGCACATGCAGGCGGATCCGCCGGGCGTTGTCGATGCCCACGTCGTGCAGGGCCTGGCGCGCCACCTGCTCGGCGCTGCACTGCACGCCGTCGTCGAACGACAGGCTGCCTTCCACGCGCGCCAGCATCAGCAGTTGCTCCAGGGTGCGGTGCAGGCGGTCGGCGCCTTGCTCGGCATGCTCGAGGGCGTGTTCGCGCACCGCGCCGTCAGTCATGCGCGCCACTTGCAGGTGGGTCTTGATCACCGTCAAGGGGCTGCGCAGTTCATGGGCGGCATCGTCGGTCAGGCGGCGTTCGCGCTCGATGGTCTGGGCGATGCGCTTGAACAGCTGGTTCTGGGTGTCGAGCAGCGGCTGCAACTCGCTGGGCAGGCCGGCCACCTGCAACGGCTCGACGCTGTCAGCGCGGCGCTGGCGCAGGGCATCGCGCATGCGGTTGAGCGGTGCCAGGCCCTTGCCCAGGCCGATCCACAACAACCCAAGGCTGCCGAGCAAGGCCATCAGCACAGGCGCCGAAGCGGCCAGCAGGATCGAGCGGTTCAGCGCCTCGCGCTCCTGGTTGCGGTCGGCGGTGGTGATGCGCACATCGCCATGGCTGTAGGTGAAGCTGCGCCACTGGGCGCCGTCGATGACCGGGTCGTGGAAACCACTGCCGCGCTCGTCCAGGGTGGTGTCGTGCTGGTGATTGCTGGCCAGGATCTCGCCCCGCAGCGAGGTGACCTGGCAGGCCATGCCATCGGGCACGCTGAGCTGGTCGGCGGCAAAATGCGCGTCCTGGCCCTTGGCAGTGAGCGGTTGCGGCAACTGGTCGATAAGCCCGGCCACCATGCGCGCCGAGGCCACCAGGCGCTGGTCTAAGGAAAACATCATTTGCTGGCGCAGGTCACACAGCATCCAGGCTGCCGCCAAGGCCCAGATGAACACGAAGGCGCTGCCCAGTATCAACGACAAGCGAACGCGCAGGCTCATGAGGCTGGCCCCAGGCGGTAGCCCAGACCACGCACCGTTTCGACGATGCCGCTGCCGAGCTTGCGCCGCAGGTGGTGGATGTGAACGTTCAGCGCGTTGCTCTCGACCTCATCGTTGAAGCCGTAGACGCAGTCTTTCAATTGCTCGCTCGACAGCACCCGCCCAGGGTTCTGTAACAGCGCCTGGAGCAAGGCCTGCTCGCGGCGCGACAGGTCGACGGGCTGATCATGCAGAAAAGCTTCGCAGGTGCTCGGGTCATAGCGTAGCGGGCCGTGCTCGATGGCATTCACCGCCCGCCCGGCCACGCGCCGCAACAGGGTATGCAGGCGCGCCGCCAGTTCACGCAGGTCGAAGGGTTTGAGCAGGTAGTCGTCCGCGCCGGCTTGCAGGCCATCGACCCGGTCGGTGACCGCATCGCGAGCCGTCAGCACCAGCACCGGCAAGGCTTCGCCGCTCTGACGCAGGCGGCGCAGAAACGCCAGGCCGTCTTCGTCGGGTAGGCCGAGGTCGAGCACCATCACATCGAAACGTGCCGTTTGCAGCACATGGCGCGCGGCGGCAGCGGTGGCTACCCGGTCCACGGTCAGGCCCTGCGCGGTCAGGCCGGCGCAGATGCCGCTGGCGATCAGGTCGTCGTCCTCGCAGAGCAGTACGTGCATGGTGGGGTTTCCAGGGAAGGGAGCGGCAGTGCACCGCAGCAGGATTAAGGGGGAATTATGCCCCCGACGGCCGGTGCGGTGCGCGTGTTCTGACCTATGCCTTCGCCTCCCCATGCAGCAGGCATAAAAAAGCCCGCCGTGTGCGCGGGCAAGTACCTACGAAGCGCGGTATCGCAACAAGATCAACTGCCGCGATAGGTGGAATAGCTGTACGGTGAAATCAGCAGCGGCACATGGTAGTGGTCCTGCGCAGCGTCGATGCCGAAGCGCAGCACCACCACATCGAGAAACGCTTGCGCTGGCAGTGGCGTGCCACGGGCCCGGTAATAGTCACCGGCGGCGAACTGCAGTTGGTAGACGCCGCTGCGGTAGGCCGCGCCCTCGAGCAGCGGCGCATCGACGCGCCCGTCGCTGTTGGTCACGGCGCTGCGCACCAGCTCCAGGCGCTGACCGTCGACGCGGTACAGCTCGACGGTGATGGCGCTGCCGGGGCAGCCGTGTGCGGCGTCCAGTACATGTGTGGTCAAGCGGCCCATGGGCGTGTTGCCTCTTGTCGGTTCAAGTAAAAAAACGGGAAGCCACTGCCAGGCGCTGAGCCCTGTAGCGGTGGACAATGGCGTTTATTAAGGCAGCAGACCGAAAGATTGTACACAATTTTTTGCGTCGATCCGGTCCAGTTCATGACCCCACCCCAAAACAGCCAAACGCAATACACCCGTACTGCCTATAGACAATACCTGACCAATCAGGCAGTTTTATAGCGCCTGCCCGATCGCCGACAAAAGGCGGATGTGAGGAAAAAACGGGCTTACAAAGGATTTTAAATCTTGTATACAATCAGCTGATCCGGTAGTGCGACATCCCGACGCGGCCTCGCCCTACCGCCTGCACTCAACGAACAAGAAGGAAGACTGCAGTGAGCGCTGACTACCCTCGCGACCTGATTGGCTACGGCAACAACCCTCCACACCCGCACTGGCCGGGCAATGCCCGCATCGCGTTGTCTTTCGTGCTCAATTACGAGGAAGGCGGTGAGCGCAACATCCTTCACGGCGACAAGGAATCGGAGTCGTTCCTCTCTGAAATGGTCGCCGCGCAGCCGCTGCAAGGCCAACGCAACCAGAGCATGGAATCGCTGTACGAATACGGCAGCCGCGCGGGGGTATGGCGCCTGCTCAAGCTGTTCAAGGACAGTGGCGTGCCGCTGACCGTCTTCGCCGTGGCCATGGCCGCCCAGCGCCACCCTGACGTGATTCGCGCCATGGCCCAGGCCGGCCATGAAATCTGCAGCCACGGCTACCGCTGGATCGACTACCAGAACATGGACGAGGCGCAGGAACGCGAGCACATGCACGAAGCCATCCGCATCCTCACCGAACTCACCGGCGAGCGCCCCGTCGGCTGGTACACCGGCCGCACCAGCCCGAACACCCGGCGCCTGGTGATGGAAGAAGGCGGCTTTCTGTACGACAGCGACACCTACGACGACGACCTGCCCTACTGGGAACGCAACAACCCCACCGACAAGCCGCACCTGGTGATCCCCTACACCCTGGACACCAACGACATGCGCTTCACCCAAGTGCAAGGGTTCAACTGCGGCGAACAGTTTTACCAGTACCTCAAGGACGCCTTCGACGTGCTCTACGAAGAAGGCAGCGAGGCGCCGAAAATGCTCTCCATCGGCCTGCACTGCCGCCTGGTCGGCCGTCCGGCACGGCTGGCAGCACTCAAGCGCTTCGTCGAGTACGCCAAGCGCCACGAGCACGTGTGGTTTGCCCGCCGTGCAGACATCGCCCGCCACTGGCACGCCACTCACCCCTATGTCAAAGGGGCTGTCCGATGAGCGCGTTCCAGACCCTGACCCCGTCCACGTTGAACCGCGAAGCGTTCATTGCCGCGTTCGCCGACATCTATGAACACTCTCCGTGGGTGGCCCAGCGCGCCTTCGATCAGGGCCGGGTGAGCGAACTCGACGACGTCGACACCCTGCACCAGCGCATGAGCGAGGTCCTGCTCAGCGCCAGCCACGCCGAGCAGTTGGCGCTGATCAATGCGCACCCGGATCTCGCCGGCAAGGCCGCCGTACAGGGTGAACTGACCGCCTCGAGCACCGCCGAGCAGGCCGGGGCCGGCATCAACCAGTGCACCGCTGAGGAGTTCGCCCGTTTCACCGCGCTGAACGCCGCTTACAAGGCGCGTTTCCACTTCCCGTTCATCATGGCGGTCAAGGGCAGCAACCGGCACCAGATCCTCGCCGCCTTCGAGGCGCGCCTGCACAACGACCTCACCACCGAGTTCAAGCAGGCGCTGCTGCAGATCAACCGCATTGCCCTGCTGCGCCTGTCGCAACTGTGAGACGCGCAGGGGCGAACCTTGCCGGCACCACCCGTGAAACACCCCTGTGGCCCGACGCGTGAACCGTCCGCCGCGCCGCAGGCCAATGCTGCAGTCTTTCTGCACACCACAAGACAAAGAGAACACCACCATGCGCACCTTGATGATCGAGCCCCTGACCCAAGAAGCCTTCGCCCCGTTCGGTGACGTGATCGAAACCGATGGCCGTGACCACTTCATGATCAACAACGGCTCGACCATGCGCTTTCACAAGCTCGCCGAGGTCGATACCGCCGAGCTGGGCGACAAGGCGATCATCAGCATCTTTCGCGCCGAGTCGCTGCAAATGCCGCTGACGATTCGCATGCTCGAACGCCATCCGCGGGGCAGCCAGGCTTTCATTCCGCTGCTCGGCAATCCTTTTCTGATCGTGGTCGCGCCACCTGGCGATGTGCCTGTATCAGGTTCGGTCCGCGCCTTCCTTACCAATGGCAGGCAGGGCATCAATTACCATCGCGGCGTCTGGCACCACCCGGTGCTGACGATCGAAAAGCGGGATGACTTCCTGGTGGTTGATCGCAGTGGTGAAGGCAACAACTGCGATGAGCATTACTTCACCGAGGAGCAATTGATGGTCCTCAGTCCCCACCAATAAGAAAGGGTCGGTCATCAGCGCGGTGACCGGCGAAAGGTACCAACTGTGGAAGCACACCTTCACGAGTGGCTGAACCTGAGCGTTCGCTGGGTTCACATGATCACGGGTGTCGCCTGGATCGGCGCGTCGTTCTATTTCGTCTGGCTGGAAAACAACCTGGATCGGCGCACGCCCCGCGAGGGGCTGTCGGGTGATCTGTGGGCGATTCACGGGGGTGGCATCTACCACCTGGAGAAATACAAGCTCGCCCCACCGAAAATGCCCGATAATTTGCACTGGTTCAAATGGGAGGCGTACTTCACCTGGATGTCGGGCATCGCGCTGTTGTGCGTGGTGTTCTACTGGAACCCGACCCTGTACCTGCTGGCCCCGGGCAGCACGCTGTCGGGCGGTGAAGGCGTGGCCATTGGCGTCGGCTCGCTGGTCGCCGGCTGGTTCATCTACGACCTGCTGTGCGATTCGCCGCTCGGTAAACGGCCGATGCTGCTCGGTGGCGTGCTGTTCGTGCTGATCATCGCCGCCTGCTGGGGCTTCAGCCTGGTGTTCAGCGGCCGCGGCGCGTACCTGCACACCGGCGCGATCATGGGCACCATCATGGTCGGCAACGTGTTCCGCATCATCATGCCGGCGCAGCGCCAGCTGGTCGCCGCCATCGAACAGAACCGCACGCCCGACCCGTCGCTGCCGGCAAAAGGCCTGCTGCGCTCGCGGCACAACAACTACTTCACCCTGCCGGTGCTGTTCATCATGATCAGCAACCATTTCCCGAGCACCTACGGCAGCCAGTACAACTGGCTGATCCTGGCCGGGATTGCGGTGGCGGCGGTGCTGATCCGTCACTACTTCAACACCCGCCACGACAGCCACAAATACGCCTGGACCCTCCCCGCCGGTGCATTGGCGATGATCTGCCTGGCGTACGTCACCGCGCCGAAACCGGCGCCGTCCGGCCCTGAGCAGGCTGCAGCGCAGTACCAGCCGCTGCCCGCCACAGCGGTGGGCGGCAAGACCGCTGCAGAACGTCGCCAGGCGCAGGCCGCGCAAGCCGCTGCAGCACCGGCCCAAGCCTCGGCACCGGCCAACGCCGAGGCCTTTACCCAGGTGCATGAGGTGATCCAGCAGCGCTGCACGGTGTGCCATTCCTCCACCCCTACCAGCCCGCTGTTCAGCACGGCGCCGGGTGGTGTGCTGTTCGACACCCCGCAGCAGATGCACGCCCAGGCGGCACGCATCCAGGCCCAGGCCGTGGCCAGCCAGATCATGCCGCTGGGCAACATCACCCAGATGACCGCCGAGGAACGCAAGCTGGTCGGCGACTGGATCGCCAAGGGTGCGCCGGTCAACTGAGGCGTCCGTCAACCAGAGCGTCGCGGTGTGCACCGTGACTGCGGCGTACACCCGGCGCCTGCCGGCAGGCGCGTGGGGTGCCACCAACCACGCCATTGACGGCAGCTCGACGGGTCGGTGGCGATAACAACCTGACCGAATGATCAATCGTGCGACTCAGCGCCTCAGGACAGAGCGCTTGAGGGCCTGCGCGCAAGTCAGTAATCTGCGCGCCCCTCGAACAGGACGGCAAGGAGGTCGCCCGCGTTTGCCGCCGTGTTTCGCCTGTAGGGCAGGCCACTGAGCGAGCGGACCGGCTGCAGCCCCGCCCCCCTTCATCCGTGCCAGATGGCATCGAGCAGCGCGCGAGGACTCCCCCTGACCCGGTGAGCCCACGCAGGCGATGAGCTGCGGGCAGGGAGCGGAAATTGACTCGAAAGACAAAAAAACGGCGCCACATCGAGCCTCGATACCCGACACAAAGGAGCGAGATCCACATGCGTACCCTCAACAGCCTGATCCTTGCCGGCGGCCTGCTGACCTGCGGCGCCAGCGTTGCCGGTGACCTGCTGCAATGGCAGAGCAACAGCCTCACCTACCTGTGGGGCAAGAACTTCAAGGTCAACCCGGAGATTCAGCAGACCTTCACCTTCGAGCACGCCGACGGCTGGAAGTACGGCGACAACTTCCTGTTCGTCGACCGCATCCTCTACCAAGGCAAGAAAGACAGCAACGTCGGCCGTAACACCTACTACGGCGAATTCACCCCGCGCCTGTCGTTCGGCAAGATCTTCGACCAGGACCTGTCGTTCGGCCCGATCAAGGACGTGCTGCTGGCGATGACCTACGAGTTCGGCGAGGGCGACAACGAGTCGTACCTGATCGGCCCAGGCTTCGACCTTGCGGTACCGGGCTTCGACTACTTCCAGCTCAACGTCTACAAGCGCACCACCGATGGCAGCCGCCCCGGTGACGATGTCTGGCAGATCACGCCGGTGTGGGCGTACACGATTCCGGTCGGCGCCTCGAACGTGCTGTTCGACGGCTACATGGACTGGGTCGTGGACAACGACGAGAACCGCCGCGGCACCTACCATGCCAACCTGCACTTCAACCCGCAGATCAAATACGACCTGGGCAAGGCGTTGAAATGGGGCGAGAAGCAGCTGTACGTGGGCGTGGAGTACGACTACTGGAAGAACAAATACGGCATCAAGGATTCCGATGGGTTCACCACCGATCAGAACACCGCGAGCCTGCTGGTGAAAGTGCACTTCTGACGCGCTTGCGCGCCTGCCGGCGTTGGCTCGGCAGGCAGGTGCGCCATGCGGCGCAGGGCCAAGCAGCTACCGTTGCACAGGCGTTCCGGCCCACGCCTGTGCTCATCAGGCGCGGGTGGCCGCCACGGTTTTGCTGACACCGCCCACCACCAGTGCCGCCAGCATGCCGGCGATCGCGCCGACCACACCGTACGCGACCATCTTGGCCACCACGCCCCAGCCCCCAAGGTCGCTCACCAGGGTTTCGAGGAACTGTTCGACCGGGTGAATGCCTTCAGCCACGAACGTGCCCCCGACCAGGAACATGGCCACGGTGCCGATCCACGACAGCGCCTTCATCAGCACAGGGGCCGAAGCCACCAGCGCGCCGCCGATCTTCTTCGACAGCGTGCCCAGCGCACCGCTGGACTTGGACTTGAGCAGCGCAAAGCCGACGTCGTCCATCCTGACGATGCCCGCGACCGCCCCATACACGCCCACCGTCATGGCGATGGAGATCACGATCAGCGTCACGATCTGCTGCATCAGCGGCGCCGCCGAGACGACGTTCAAGGTGATGACGGTGATCTCGGCGCTGAGGATGAAGTCGGTGCGGATGGCGCCTTTGATCTTGCGCTTTTCGTAAGCCGCCAGCGCTTCCTGGCTCTTGGGCATGGCGTTGGCTTGCTCGGCCTCGTCCTCAGCACCGCCGCGCTGAAGTTTTTCCTTGATGGCCTCGTAGCCTTCATAGCAGAGGTAGATACCACCTGCCATCAGCAACCACTTCACCGCCCACGGGAGAAAAGCGCTCAGCAACAGCGCGCAGGGTACCAGGATCGCCTTGTTCAGCAGCGAGCCCTTGAACACCGCCCACACCACCGGCAGCTCACGGTCGGCGCGCATGCCAGTGACCTGTTCAGCGTTCACCGCCAAGTCGTCGCTGAGCACACTGGCGGTCTTTTTTGCCGCGACCTTGCTCATCAGGGAAATGTCATCGAGCAGTGCCGCGATATCGTCCAACAGTGCGAAGAAACTGCTGCCAGCCATTTAGAGTCATCCTGGGTCAATTGAGGCGATTCGGTGCGCGAAGCACCTTGGCCGACCCGCCTGCTCGGAAGGTCGAGCGCCGGGCGGCAGGGGAATGGCATAGAGACCGGACCAGCCCCAAGGAGTTCTGCTCACGGCGTTGCAGCGCACCCGGCGCGCTGCCCGGCGTGTGGCGCACCGCCGAGCAGCGCGAGCACGGCGCAGCGGGCGTTGCCTTGAGCGGCGTTCAGGCACGGTGCTACCATGCCGACCCTCTTTCTGAGGCAGGCCGATAGAGGATGTGTCCGGACCATGAGCACCATTCGTGAGCGCAACAAGACGCTGATCCTGCGCGCGGCCAGCGAGGAATTCGCCGACAAGGGCTTCGCCGCCACCACAACCCGCGACATCGCCGCCAAGGCCGGGCTGCCCAAGCCCAACGTCTATTACTACTTCAAGTCCAAGGACAACCTGTACCGCGAGGTGCTGGAAAGCATCATCGCGCCGATCATGCAGGCCTCGACGCCGTTCAATGCAGACGGTGATCCGCGGGAGGTGCTCAGTGGCTACATCCGCTCGAAGATCCGTATTTCCCGGGACTTGCCCCATGCCTCAAAGGTGTTTGCCAGCGAGATCATGCACGGTGCGCCGCATTTGTCGGCGGCGCAGGTGGAGCAGTTGAACGCACAGGCGCGGCACAACATCGCGTGTATCCAGCAGTGGATCGAGCGGGGGCAGATTGCGCCGGTAGACCCGCATCATCTGATGTTCAGTATCTGGGCGGCGACGCAGACGTATGCTGATTTCGATTGGCAGATTTCGGCGGTGACGGGGAAGGATTCGTTGGCGGATGAGGATTATGAGGCGGCGGCGCTTACGATTATTCGGTTGGTGTTGAAGGGGTGTGAGCCGGATTAGGGGTTTGGGGTTTGGGGTTTGGGGTTTGGGGTTTGGGGTTTGGGGTTTGGGGTTTGGGCGGGGTTAGGTTTGGGCGGTGTGGGCGTTGGTTTTAGTGATTTCATGACAGGTTCGCGGGGGCTGATGGTCACCTTTTCGCCTTTACGGCGACGTCCTTTTGCGGCGGCTGCCCGCCCGGGGCAAAAGGACGCAAAAACGCTGGCTCCCGCAGCCGGCCCTTCGCTGCGCTACGGGTGCCCTGCGTTCCGCGGCTCTACGGGGCTGCGCGCCCTACGGTTTGCTGCGCAAACCTACATTTCGCGACTTCGGCTGCGCCTCAGCGGCGCTGCGCGCCGGCCCCTTCAAGCCCCTGCACTTCGGCCGGCTGAAGTCGCGATTTGGGTTGTCTGGGCTGGACGGGTAGGAAGGGCAAGAGCAACGGCAACGGCAACGGCAACGGCAACGGCAACGGCAACGGCAACGGCAACGGCAACGGCAACGCATCCCTAGCATTGGCGGCAGTTATACGGAGCGCTAGGGGCCGGTCAACTGTAGGAGCGACTTCAGTCGCGACTGAAGTCGCTCCTACACAGACCGCATTGCTCGTAAACAGATTGTGTTATCAGCCCCTGTAGAACCCTGCGGGAGCTGCCAGTCCGACGCTCCGGTCAGCCGCGATGAACGGCGCGAATACGCTCGCTCGCACCCACCTCTTTCTTTTCAAGCCACCACCCCCGCATCCGCCTTCAGCCCCACCGCTTCTATCGCACTGATCGCGCACTGTTCATCGATGTCCGAGGTGTCGCCGCTGATGCCCACCGCACCGAGCACCTTGCCGTCGGCGTCGCGGATCAGCACCCCGCCGGGCACCGGCACGACCGGGCGTTCGCCCAGGCCATTGAGGGCGGCGAAGAAGGTGGGCCGCTGTTGCGCGTCGAGGGCCAGCAGGCGTGAGCCTTTGCCCAGGGCGACGGCGCCCCAGGCTTTGCCGATGGCGATTTCGGGACGGATCAGGCTGGCGCCATCTTCACGCTGCAACGTAAGCAGATGCCCCCCAGCGTCGAGGATCGCGACGGTCAGCGGTGCGGCGTCTATCGCGCGGCCTGCGGCCAGGGCGGCGGTGACCAGGCTGACGGCGGATTTGAGGGTCAAGGGGGTCATGGCGAGGTCCTCTTATTGTTGTGGACGCCCGAGGGCGCTTGAAAACCGGTTCAAGCAATAGAACACAACATCTTCAGTATTTGTATACAATATTTTCAAACGCACGTCTAAAACCGCCCGAATCCACCTCTACCTGCGACCAAAATCCTGCCAGCGTTCCTTAGACGAAAAGCCATTGACCTTTACCGGGAAGCGTGAATACACTTCATCGCAACGAAAGTTGTATACAATTATAAAATCGATGAGGCACAACCCATGAGCAAAATGAGAGCAATCGATGCGGCCGTCCTGGTCATGCGCCGTGAAGGTGTCGAGACCGCATTTGGCATCCCAGGGGCTGCCATCAACCCGTTGTATTCGGCGTTGAAGAAAGTCGGTGGCATCGATCACATCCTCGCCCGCCATGTCGAAGGTGCCTCGCACATGGCCGAGGGCTACACCCGTACTCACCCCGGCAACATCGGCGTGTGCATCGGCACCTCCGGGCCTGCCGGTACCGACATGGTCACCGGCCTGTACAGCGCCTCAGCCGACTCCATCCCGATTCTGTGCATCACCGGCCAGGCGCCCCGCGCGCGGATGCACAAGGAAGACTTCCAGGCCGTCGACATCACCAGCATCGTCAAACCGGTGACCAAGTGGGCAACCACGGTGCTTGAGCCCGGCCAGGTACCGTATGCCTTCCAGAAAGCCTTTCATGAAATGCGCAGCGGCCGCCCCGGCCCGGTACTGATCGACCTGCCGTTCGATGTGCAGATGGCTGAAATCGAGTTCGACATCGAGGCCTATGAGCCGCTGCCGGTGCACAAGCCTGCGGCAACGCGGGTGCAGGTGGAAAAAGCCCTGGCCATGCTCAATGACGCCGAACGCCCATTGCTGGTCGCCGGTGGCGGCATCATCAACGCCGATGCCAGTGAGCAACTGGTGACCTTCGCCGAACTGATCGGCGTGCCGGTGATCCCGACCCTGATGGGCTGGGGCACGTTGCCCGACGATCACCCGCTGATGGTCGGCATGGTCGGCCTGCAGACCTCGCACCGCTATGGCAACGCCACCCTGCTCGCCTCCGACCTGGTGCTGGGCATCGGCAACCGCTGGGCCAACCGCCACACCGGCTCTGTGGACGTGTACACCGAAGGCCGACGCTTCATTCATGTGGACATCGAACCCACCCAGATCGGCCGCGTGTTCACGCCTGACCTCGGGATCGTCTCGGATGCCGGCAGCGCGCTGGACCGTTTCATCGAAGTGGCCCGCGAGTGGAAGGCGGCCGGCAAGCTCAAGGACCGCAGCGCCTGGGTTGCCGAGTGCCAGCAGCGTAAAGCCACCCTGCACCGCAAGACGCATTTCGACAACGTGCCGGTCAAGCCGCAGCGCGTGTACCAGGAGATGAACAAGGTGTTCGGCAAGGACACCTGCTATGTCAGCACCATCGGCCTGTCGCAGATCGCCGGCGCGCAGTTCCTGCATGTGTACAAGCCGCGTCACTGGATCAACTGTGGCCAGGCAGGTCCGCTGGGATGGACCATTCCGGCGGCGCTGGGCGTGGTCAAGGCCGACCCTTCACGTAAGGTGGTGGCGTTGTCGGGTGACTACGACTTCCAGTTCATGATCGAGGAACTGGCCGTGGGCGCGCAGTTCAACCTGCCGTATGTGCATGTGCTGGTGAACAATGCCTACCTCGGGCTGATCCGCCAGGCGCAACGCGGCTTCGACATGGACTACTGCGTGCAACTGGCCTTCGAGAACATCAACGCCAGCGATACCAGCAGCTATGGTGTCGACCACGTGGCGGTGGTCGAAGGGCTGGGCTGCAAGGCGCTGCGGGTGTTCGACCCGGCCGAGATCGGCCCGGCGTTGGTCAAGGCCCAGGCCATGGCCGAGCAATGGCGCGTGCCGGTGGTGGTCGAGGTGATACTGGAGCGTGTGACCAACATTTCCATGGGCACCGAGATCAACGCGGTCAACGAATTCGAAGACCTGGCACTGGTCGGTGACGACGCACCGACCGCCATCTCGCTGCTCGACTGAACGGCCTGACCGCCCTCGTTTCGTCAACGGCGAGGGCCTTAACTGCAAGGAGATTCAGCCATGCCTCGCTTCGCTGCCAACCTGTCGATGCTGTTCACCGAACAGGATTTCCTGGCCCGCTTCAAGGCCGCCGCCGACGCCGGTTTCACCGGGGTCGAGTACCTGTTTCCGTACGACTACCCCGCCACCGAGATTCGCCAGCAGCTCGATGCCCATGGCTTGACCCAGGTGCTGTTCAACCTGCCGGCCGGTGATTGGGGCCAGGGCGAGCGTGGTATCGCCTGCCACCCGGACCGCGTCGCGCAATTGCGCGCCGGGGTCGATCAGGCCATCGAGTACGCCCAGGTGCTGGGCAATACCCAGATCAACTGCCTGGCCGGGATTCGCCCGCAGGGGCTGGACGAGCAGACGGTGCGCGCCACTTTCGTCGACAACCTGCGCTACGCCGCCGAGCGGCTCAAGGCCGCCGGCCTGCGCTTGGTCATGGAGATGATCAACACCCGCGATATCCCCGGCTTCTACCTCAACACCACCGCCCAGGCGCTGGAGATTCAGGCCGAGGTCGGCAGTGACAACCTGTTCCTGCAGTACGACATCTACCACATGCAGATCATGGAAGGCGACCTGGCCCGCACGCTGCAGGCCAACCTCGCGCTGATCAACCACGTGCAACTGGCTGACAACCCGGGGCGTAACGAGCCGGGCACCGGCGAGATCAACTACCACTTCCTGTTCGCCCACCTGGACCGGATCGGCTACCAGGGTTGGATCGGCGCGGAGTACAAGCCGCTGACCACCACTGAGGCAGGGCTGGGCTGGTTGAAGACCTACAACGTGATCTGAGGAGAAGCCTCTGGGCGAGGCAAACGCTGCCACCACGATGCTCGCCAGGAGGGCCCTTCGCGGCTCAAGACGCTGCTACAGAGAAAGGCGGTCTCACAGAGAAATGCGGTATCCCAGGGAAATACGGCTGTTTTATAGAAGGCACGCAGGCGCCACGATTTTCCCGGACGCGGCCTTTTCGCCGCCCCTGACCACTCGATAACAAGAGGCACCACCACATGGCCAAGATCGGATTCATCGGCACCGGCATCATGGGCAAGCCCATGGCCCATAACCTGCTCAAGGCAGGCCACCACCTGTTCGTTTCCGAGCACCACAGCAAAGCCCCCGCAGACCTGATCGAGGCGGGTGCCGTCGCGCTGGCCACGCCCAAGGAGGTTGCCCAGGAAGCCGACTTCATCATCGTCATCGTCCCCGACACCCCGCAGGTCGAAAGCGTGCTGTTCGAGGCCGACGGCGTGGCCGAAGGCCTGAGCGCCAACAAGGTCGTGATCGACATGAGCTCGATCTCCCCCACCGCCACCAAGGCCTTCGCCGAGCGCATCGCCAAAACCGGCGCCAGCTACCTCGATGCCCCGGTATCAGGCGGTGAAGTCGGCGCCAAGGCCGCCACGCTGAGCATCATGATCGGCGGCAGCGCCGAGGCGTTCGAGCGTGCCTTGCCGCTGTTCCAGGCCATGGGCAAGAACATCACCCACGTCGGTGGCAGCGGCGACGGTCAGACCGCCAAGGTGGCCAACCAGATCATCGTCGCCCTGAATATCCAGGCCGTCAGCGAAGCGCTGCTGTTCGCCGCCAAGAACGGCGCCGATCCGGCCAAGGTGCGTGCCGCACTGATGGGCGGCTTCGCCTCTTCGAAGATCCTCGAAGTGCATGCCGAACGCATGATCAAAGGCACCTTCGACCCCGGCTTCAAGATCAACCTGCACCAGAAAGACCTCAACCTGGCCCTGCAAGGCGCCAAGGAACTGGGTATCAACCTGCCCAACACCTCAAACGCGCAACAGGTGTTCAGCACCTGCGTGGCACTGGGCGGCGGCAACTGGGACCACTCGGCGCTGATCAAGGGCCTGGAACACATGGCCAACTTCTCGATTCGTGATGGCAAAGAGGACGCGTGAAGGCCTTGTGCAACAGGGCCCAGCCATCCAGGCCGCAGCCCTGCATGCTCGACGCGGTGCACGCGGCGGCCCGATGCATCGATCCACCCGCTAAACCGATAGTCGCCCGGCTGAGCCTGCGCCAGGCCCTCCACACGACCTGACCACCGCTCAACAGCAGCGGTCGCTCGCCGGGGTCACGCAGCACGGCGCTGCGACCCTGGCCACGCGCAACACCCATTCCAGCCTCGGGCTGCACGGAGCCCGACGCTGGGGTGGTTTCTGCACTCAGCACAACAACAACGATAGGAAGCCTGCCATGTCGGTCGATCCACAAACCCTGCTCCGCACGCTGTTCGATGCCGCAATTGCCGCAGCCCATCCGCGCCAGGTGCTCGTGCCTCATCTGCCCGCCGACCGTACTGGCCGAGTGATCGTCATTGGCGCCGGCAAGGCCGCAGCGGCCATGGCCGAAGTGGTGGAAAAGAGCTGGCAAGGCGAGGTCAGCGGTCTGGTCGTGACGCGCTACGGCCACGGCGCCAGCTGCCAGAAGATCGAGGTGGTCGAAGCCGCTCACCCCGTGCCTGACGCAGCCGGCCTGGCTGTGGCCGAGCGGGTGCTGGCGATGGTCAGCAACCTCGGCGAAAGCGACCGGGTGATCTTCCTGCTCTCCGGCGGCGGCTCGGCGCTGCTGGCATTGCCCGCCGAAGGCCTGACCCTCGCCGACAAGCAGCAGGTGAACAAGGCCCTGCTCAAATCCGGCGCCACCATCGGCGAGATGAACTGCGTGCGCAAGCACCTCTCGGCGATCAAGGGCGGTCGCCTGGCCAAGGCCTGCTGGCCGGCCACGGTCTACACCTATGCCATTTCCGACGTGCCGGGCGATCTGGCCACCGTCATTGCCTCCGGCCCCACCGTGGCCGACCCGAGCACCTCGGCCGATGCCCTGGCCGTGCTCAAACGCTACGCCATCGAAGCGCCACCCGCAGTGATCGACTGGCTCAACAACCCCGCCTCGGAAACCGTCAAAGCGGGCGACCCGGTGCTGTCGCGAAGCCATTTCCAGCTGGTCGCCAAGCCGCAGCAGTCGCTTGAGGCAGCAGCAGTCAAAGCGCGTCAGGCAGGTTTCAGCCCACTGATCCTCGGTGACCTGGAAGGCGAATCGCGGGAAGTGGCCAAGGTGCACGCCGGCATCGCCCGGCAGATCGTCCTGCATGGCCAGCCGCTCAAGCCGCCGTGCATCATTCTCTCGGGCGGCGAAACCACGGTGACCTTGCGTGGCAACGGCCGTGGCGGGCGTAACGCGGAGTTCCTGCTGAGCCTCACCGAAAACCTCAAGGGCTTTCCGGGCATTTACGCCCTGGCCGGCGACACCGACGGCATCGACGGCTCGGAAGACAACGCCGGCGCGCTGATGACCCCCGACAGCTACGCCCGCGCCGCCGCACTGGGGCTGTCCGCCACAGACGAGCTGGACAACAACAATGGCTACGGCTACTTCGAGGCCCTCGACGCACTGATCGTCACCGAGCCTACGCGTACCAACGTCAACGACTTCCGCGCCATCCTCATCCTCGAGACGCCCTACCCATGACGCCCGACAAGAAGGTCAAGATTCTCGCCACCCTGGGCCCGGCTACGCGCAACGTCGATGACGTACGCCAGTTGGTCGAAGCCGGGGTGAACCTCTTCCGCCTGAATTTCAGCCACGGCGAGCATGCCGACCATGCCGAGCGCTACGGCTGGATCCGTGAGGTGGAGCAACAGCTCAACTACCCGCTGGGCATCCTCATGGACCTGCAAGGGCCGAAGTTGCGTGTGGGTCGCTTTGCCGAGGGCAAGGTGCAGTTGCAGCGCGGGCAAACGCTGCGCCTGGACCTCGACCCGAGCCCTGGCAATGAGCAGCGGGTCAACCTGCCTCACCCGGAGATCATCAGCGCGCTGGAACCGGGCATGGACCTGTTGCTGGACGACGGCAAGCTGCGCCTGCGCGTGGTGGCCAAGCACACTGACGCCATCGAGACGCAGGTGATCGATGGCGGCGAGCTGTCGGACCGCAAGGGCGTCAACGTGCCGCAAGCCATGCTGGATCTGTCGCCGCTGACGGACAAGGACCGCCGTGACCTGGCCTTTGGCCTGGAGCTGGGGGTGGACTGGGTGGCGCTGTCGTTCGTGCAACGCCCCGAAGACATTGCAGAGGCGCGCCAGATCATCGGCGACCGCGCCTACCTGATGGCCAAGATCGAAAAACCCTCCGCCGTGACCCAGTTGCCGGCGATCGCCGAGCTGGCCGACGCGATCATGGTGGCCCGGGGTGACCTGGGTGTGGAGGTGCCCGCCGAGCAGGTGCCGCAGATTCAGAAGCGCATCATCGGCACCTGCCGCCAGCTGGGCAAACCGGTAGTGGTGGCCACGCAGATGCTCGAATCCATGCGGTTCTCCCCTGCCCCCACGCGCGCCGAGGTCACCGATGTGGCCAACGCCGTGGCCGAAGGCGCCGATGCGGTGATGCTCTCGGCCGAAACCGCCTCAGGCGAGTACCCGCTCGAAGCGGTGCGGATGATGAGCAAGATCATTCGCCAGGTGGAGAAGGGGCCTGACTATCAGGCCCAGCTCGACGTGGGCCGGCCGAAGGCCGAGGCCACGGTGTCGGATGCCATCAGCTGCGCGATCCGGCGCATCAGCGCGATTCTGCCGGTGGCGGTGCTGGTCAACTACAGCGAATCGGGCGCCTCTACCCTGCGCGCCGCACGCGAACGGCCCGGCGCGCCGATCCTCAACCTCACCCCCAACCGGCGCACGGCGCGCCGGCTGAGCCTGACCTGGGGCGTGCATTCGGTGGTCAACGACCGGCTGCGCCAAGTCGATGAAATCTGCTCGACCGCGCTGGAAATCGCTCAGGCCCAAGGCATGGCCGACCTGGGCGACACGTTGCTGATCACGGCCGGTGTGCCTTTTGGCAAGCCGGGCACGACTAATACGCTGCGGATCGAGGTGCTGGTGTAGCGCGCTGGCTCACCCGACAGCCCCGAATGACCGCCCCGCCATGACGCCTGGACAGCCAGGTTCATCGCGGGGCGATCGCGTTCAGGCGACACGCGTCGACACGCTGCCCTGCCTCGACGGTCGCCTGCCGACCCAACCCCTTTCCCTCACCTTGCCGACGCGCCATGTACACCAAGAACTTCGTCAACCCCTGCCCCGACTGGGCCACCGCACTGCTCAACGGTTTCAGCCAGGTGCTCTTACTGCGCAGCCCGCTGTGCGGCCTGTGCTGCCTGTTGGCCATCCTGTTCACCGCGCCCACCTTGGTTGGCGGTGCCCTGCTTGGCGCCCTGGCCGGCCTGCTCACCGCCCAGCGCCGCGGCTATGAGCGCGCCGATCGACAGGCGGGGCTGTACTGCTACAACGGCGTGCTGATCGGTATCCTGATCAGCGCGGTGCTGCCCTGGTCGGCCATCCTGCCGGCGCTGATTATCGCGGCGGGCGGGCTGTCGAGCATCATCACGCACCAGTGGCGCAAGCGTGGGGGGAAGCTGCTAGTGGCGTATACGGCGCCATTCGTGTTGCTCGGCTGGGGCGTGCTGATGGTGGCCGAGCCGGGTGCAGCACCAGCCGTCGAAGCAAACCCGCTGTATGGGCTGCTGCGGGGGATAGGCCAGATCTTTCTGCTGGATCACCCGTTGGCGGGGTTGCTGATCATCATCGGATTGTTCATCGCCCAGCCTTACGCGGCGATGTGGGCGGTGATCGGGTCGGCAATCGGCGAAGGCGTGGCCTTACTGGCTGGACAGGATCAGGCAGCGCATCTGGGCCTGTATGGGTTCAATGCGGCGCTGGCAGCGTTGGCCTTCAGCCGCCAGGGCGAACGGCCCTGGGTAACGCTGCTGGCCATTGCCTTGGCGCTGCTGCTACAGCCGCTGATCGCGTGGCTGCCCGTTGCAGGCCTGACCGCCCCCTTCGTCGTGGCGTGCTGGGTGATCCACCTCGGCGCGCGTGTCGGCCGGACGGCTGCACGCCGCATGCCTTCTCTGTGAGCCGGAACACAGCGATTTTTTCCTGCAGGCGTGTGTCTCGCCCCCCAGGGTATGAGCTGCAAACCATTGCCCGACCGCGAAGGGGCCATGCAAGCATGCCGTGCACGCGTCCTTGGTACGGCAAGGGTGTGCCCGGCAATTTTTTACCTCAGCGACTCGATTGGGTGGCTAGACGATTGCGCACGGCTCACCAACCCTTCTAGGCTTGGCGTCTCTGTACCTTGAGCCTCAGCACATGCGTGAATCGCCCACCCTCCGCCAACGCCTATACACCATCGTCTTCCAAAACGACACCCCCGCCGGCCGGCGCTTCGACAAGCTCCTGCTGCTGATCATCCTGGCCAGCCTGGTCACGGTCATTCTCGACAGCATCGGCGAAGTGCACCGCAATTACTCAGGGCTGCTGGCAGGCATCGAGTGGGGCTTCACGGCCATCTTCCTGCTCGAATACCTCACCCGCCTGTACTGCTCGCCCAAGCCGCTGCGCTATGCCTTCAGCTTCTACGGCCTGGTCGACCTGCTGGCCATCGTGCCGGGCATCATCGCGCTGTACTACAGCGACGCGCAGTACCTGATGATCATCCGCGTGATCCGCATGCTGCGGATCTTCCGTGTGCTCAAGCTCAGCCCCTACCTCAGCCAGGCCGATTACCTGCTCAAGGCCCTGCGCGGCAGCAAGCAGAAGATCATCGTGTTCCTGCTCAGCGTGTCCACGTTGGTCACCGTGTTCGGCACCCTGATGTACGTGATCGAAGGGCCTGAGCATGGCTTCACCAGCATCCCCAAGGGCATCTACTGGGCCGTGGTGACGCTCACCACCGTGGGCTTCGGCGATATCGTGCCGCAGACGCCGCTGGGGCAGGTGCTGTCGTCGCTGGTGATGATTACCGGTTATTCGATCATCGCCGTGCCTACCGGCATCTTCACCGCCGAGCTGGCCAATGCCATGCGCGGCGAGCAGCTGCAGCAAGACTGCCCGCGCTGCGCCAAGCCGCGGCATGAATCGGCCGCCGCCTTCTGCTCCCGCTGCGGCAGCGGGTTGTTCGAGAAGGCGTGACCGACGGGGTGCGCAAGGGCTGCGGGCCCGCTGCGTGACGAGGGGCGAGCACGGTGTGAGCGACACGCCTGGCAATAGCGTGCGCCAGCGGCCCCTTGGTCAGGCTGTCGCGCCCACCCTTTTTCCGCGCGCATCTCGAAGCGCCAGATCCCTGGCCACCGCGCGAGGCGAGATCGAGCGCCTCGTTCATCGCCTTCCCTGTCGGCACCGAGCCACTTTCTAGTCGCCTGCGCCCAGGCATAACCAAAGCACCTTTTGTTCTTTAGCTGGCCTCCCCCCTACCCGTTATAGTCGCAGGCATTCTGCCATCTCGTTTTCACCCACAAGGACCCACCGTGAAAAAGCTCCTCAGCGCCTCGCTCCTGGCCGCCGGCCTCGCCCTCGGCAACCTCGCCCACGCCGCCCCGACCCTGCTCAACGTGTCGTACGACGTGATGCGCGATTTCTACAAGGACTACAACCCGGCGTTCCAGAAGCACTGGGAAGCCGAGCACGATGAGAAGGTCAACGTGCAGATGTCCTTCGGTGGATCGAGCAAGCAGGCGCGTGCGGTGATCGATGGCCTGCGCGCAGACGTCATCACCATGAACATGGTCACCGACATCAATGCCTTGGTCGACCACGGCAAACGGGTGCCGGACAACTGGGTCTCGCGCCTGCCGAACCACAGCGCGCCGTTCACCTCGGCCACCGTGTTCATCGTGCGCAAGGGCAACCCCAAGGCCCTGAAAGACTGGCCAGACCTGCTCAAGGACGGCGTACAGGTGATCGTGCCCAACCCCAAGACTTCGGGTAACGGCCGCTACACCTACCTGTCGGCGTGGGGCTATGTGCTCAAGCAAGGTGGCGATGAAGCCAAGGCCCGCGACTTCGTCGGCAAGCTGTTCAAGCAGGCGCCGGTGCTCGATACCGGTGGCCGCGCCGCGACCACGACCTTCATGACCAACCAGATCGGTGACGTGCTGGTCACCTTCGAGAATGAAGCGGAAATGATTGCCCGCGAGTTCGGCCGCGATCAGTTCGAGGTGGTCTATCCGAGCGTGTCGGCTGAAGCCGAGCCGCCGGTGAGCGTGGTCGACAAGGTGGTGGACAAGAAAGGCACCCGAGCGCTGGCCGAGGAGTACCTCCAGTACCTGTGGTCGCCGGCTGCACAGGAAATCGCGGCGCAAAACTACCTGCGCCCACGCGATGCGACCGTGCTGGCCAAGTACACCGACCGCTTCCCCAAGGTCGATTTCCTCTCCGTGGAGAAGACCTTCGGTGACTGGAGAACGGTACAGAAGACCCACTTCAATGACGGTGGCGTGTTCGACCAGATCTACAGCGGACAGTAAGCCGTCGAGCACGCCAGGGGCGCGCCCGTTTGGCGCCCCAGAGCGTGCCCCACGCCCAACATCCTCTGCACCCGGTCGAACTTCCCGGCCGTCTGCCAATCAGTTCCCTGAGTAAACCCTGCCCCGCTCACCCGGCCAGAGGATCACTCAGTGCTGCGTTTTCTCACTCCCCTGTTACTCGGCTGTCTGCTGAGCACCCACTTGCTGGCCGCCGACCCGGCGCCGGCTGAAGAGCAACCCGCAGCGCCGGAGCCGGTGCTGCAAGGCGGGCTGCTCGGTGCCCTGGCCGACGGGCTGGACAGTGCCGGCCGCGAGCTGGACCTGGACGAACACCTGGTCGACGCCTGGCGTCTGCGCACCGACCGCGCCAGCAAGGAAGTCGCGCGCCTGGTTGATCGCCACTCCACCAGCGACACCTTGCAGATGTTCGTCGACTTCATGCTGCTGACCCTGACCTGGGCCGGCAGCTTCGTGGTGCTCAATCTGCTGGGCCGTCTGGTGGCCAGACGCATCGCCGCCACAGCCTGGCTACGCCCCCGGGTGCGTATGCGCGCGTTGTTTGGCTACCTGCTGCCCTACACCCTGCCGGCCCTCGCCGCACTGCCGTCGACGGTCTACGCCAGCCGTTTCGTCGACCCATCGATCGCCCGCGCCACGGGCCTGAGCCTGGCCTATGCCACCAGCAGCGGCCTGTTCTCCACCTCGATCATCCTTTGCCTGATCACCCTGTTCGATGCGGGCCACAAGCGCCGTGCCGTGGCCGCCATCCGCCGCATCGCGCCGCACCCGCTGTTCCTGATCGGCTTCCTCGCGGCCTGGAGCGACGCCCTGACCAGCCCGCAGATCGCCCGCCAACTGGGCGGCAACATCACCAGCAGCGTGGCCGTACTGACGGGCCTGACGGCCACCTTCATCTTCGCCAGCCTGGTGCTGCGCCTGCGCCGCCCGGTGGCCCACCTGATCCGCAACCGCGACCTCAAGGACCGCCTGGGCCATCGCGCCGTGCAGGAGACCCTGCGCATCTTCTCCAAGCTCTGGTACCTGCCGATCCTGCTGATGATCATGGTCTCGGCCATCCACCTGATCGGTGCGGGCGAAGAAAGCCAGAAGGCCTTGCAGAACGCCCTGCTGACCACCGTGCTGCTGGTCGCGACAGTGTTCCTCAGTACCACGCTGCAGCATGTGCTCGCTCCCCGCGAGGCCGATAACGGCCAGCAGCGTGTGCGCCCTTACAAAGAGCTGCTGCGCAGCCTGGCCCACGCCTTGTTGCGCATTGCCGTGGCGGTGACCTTCATCGAACTGCTCGGGCGTATCTGGGGCTTCTCGGTGCTCGACTTCGCCTTGAGCAACAGCCTGGGCAAGGCGATCAGCAACTCGGTGTCGACCATCGGCCTGATCCTGCTGGTGACCTGGCTGCTGTGGGTGGTGCTCGACACCGCGATCCAGGAAGCGCTCAAGCCGCCAGTAGGCCGCCGCGCAACGCGCCAGCCGAGCACGCGGGTGCGGACCATCCTGCCGATGCTGCGCAACGCGGTGAAGGTGATCCTGATCGTCATCTGCACCATCACCACCATGGCCAACCTCGGGATCAACGTCGCGCCCCTGCTGGCCGGCGCCGGAGTGATCGGCCTGGCCATCGGCTTCGGCTCGCAGCAGCTGGTGCAGGACGTGATCACCGGGCTGTTCATCCTCATCGAGGACACCATTTCCATCGGCGACTGGGTGGTGCTCGACTCCGGCCATGCCGGCACGGTGGAGAGCCTGACCATCCGCACCCTGCGTCTGCGTGACGGCAAGGGCTTCGTGCACTCGGTGCCCTTCGGCCAGATCAAGGCGGTGACCAACCAATCGCGGCAGTTCGCCTACGCGTTCTTCTCGGTGCAGTTCACCTATGACAGCGACGTGGATGCCTCGCTGGGGTTGATCCATGAGGTGGGTCAGTCGATCACCGCCGACCCGTTGTTGAGTATCAATCTGCAAGGGCCGCTGCAGGTGTTCGGGGTCGATCGCATGGACCTGAACGGCTTCGTGCTGACCGCGCAGTTCCGCACCATTTCCGGCGGGCAATACGCGGTGAGCCGCGCGTTCAACGAGCGCTTGAAGAAAAAGGTCGATCAGACCGACAACGTCCACTTTGCCCAGGTGTATCCGCTGCGTCTGCCGGGGGTGGATAACCCGGCGCCGGTCTGACGCCTTGGCCCGCGTTTCACAGCGTTGCGCGCAACCTCCAGCGCGCAGGGCTCGGGTGCAGGTCGGCTGGCCTACTGCTGCACGAACACCAGCGCCTTGAGCCCGCCCTCGGGGTCGATATCGGGAAACTCCGGGGGGTTGTCCAGGCGCTCGACGAACTGCAGCGTCGGTGCCTGCTCGGCCATGCCATCAAGCAGGAACTGCGGGCCGATGGCCGGATCATTGACGCAAGCCAGCACGGTGCCGCCCGGCGTCAGCAGCTCGGGCAGACGACGCAGGATCTTGGCGTAATCCTGAGTCAGCACGAAGCTGCCGCGCTGGAAGGTGGGCGGGTCGATGATGATCAGGTCATAGGGCCCATACTTGCGCACCTTGCCCCACGACTTGAACAGCTCATGGCCCAGGTACGCGACGCGGGATGGGTCATGGTCGTTCAGGCGGTGGTTGTCGCGCCCGCGCGACAGCGCTGACTTGGCCATGTCGAGGTTGACCACCTGCTCGGCCCCACCGGCAATGGCTGCCACGGAAAAGCCGCAGGTGTAGGCGAACAGATTCAGCACACGTTTGCCCGCCGCGTGTTCGCGGACCCAGCGCCGGCCATGGCGCATGTCGAGGAACAGCCCGGTGTTCTGCCGCACGCCCAGGTCCAGCAGGTAGGTAAGGCCGTCTTCGATCACCTCGCGCTGCGCGCCGGGCTCGCCCAGCAGTCACTGGCCCGGGCTGTCGGGCAGGTAGCGGTGTTGCAGCAGAATGGCCTGGCCGCTCCACTGTGGGCGCTCGGCCAGGCGCCTGAGCATGGCTTGCAATGCGCCAAGCTCGTCTGCCGGCAGCTCGCGGAACAACGCCACCGACAGCACACCCTGCAGCCAATCCACGGTGATCTGCTCCAGGCCCGGCCAGCAGCGCCCGCGGCCGTGGAACAGCCGACGGGTTTCGAGGGGCGCCGGGTCAAGGGCGGTGAGCAGGTACTGTTCGAGGGTCTGGATCGGCGAGGTCATGACAGGGCCACAAGCGGAAAACCGCGCATTCTACCGATTTTGTGGCCGCACTTCGTGACTCATCGCGTCGAAGCCCGGGTGCCAGCCTGGGCGAACCACCCGCCTTGCTGCATGCCGGCGGCGGCCAAGAGGATCAGGCCGACTCCCAGCCACTGCAGGGCGCCCAGGCGATGGCCGAAGGCAAGCCAGTCCACCAGGATCGCCGCTACCGGATAGATGAACGACAGCGCGCCGGTCAGGGCCGTGGGCAGACGCTGGATGGCGCTGTAGAGCAGCACATACATCACGCCCGTGTGCACCAGCCCCAGGGTCAGCAAGCTGGCGATGGCGGGTGTGGCTGCCGGCAGCGCGATGGGCATGACCCACGGCGCCAGCAGCAGCACGCCGGTCACCACCTGCACCAGCGCAATCACCTGCGCTGGCGTATTGCGCAGGCGCTTGATGATCAGCGCCGCCACCGCATACAACAGCGCCGCGCCAAAGGCCAGGCTGATGCCCAGCAGGTAGTCGCTGCCCTGCCCTTCACCGTGCGCGGCGACGATGGCGAGCATGCCAAGGAACGCCACGCCGAGCCAGGTGAGCTTGGCGAGGGTGACCCGTTCACCGAGAAACACCCCCGCCAACCCCACCAATAGGAACGGCTGCAGGTTGTACACCGCCGTGGCAATGGCAATCGACGCACGTGAATAGGCAGCAAACAGCAGCAGCCAATTACCGACAATGGCCACGCCGCTGAGCACGGCCCAGCCCAGCACTGCGCGGGTCATCACACCCGCACGCAGCTGGCCGAGGCTCGCGCAGACCGCCAGCAGCGCCAGGCTGCCGAACACGCAGCGCCAGAACACCACGCTGAGCACCGGCTGCGCACTGATCAACACGAACCAACCGATGGTGCCAGAGATCAGCATCGCCGCCACCATTTCCATCGAACCTCGACGCACCGACCTGTCCATCGCGTACCTCCCTGAATGAGGGGTCCAGTATGGGCAAGCGCTACGCAGTGGCTCCAGAAGCCAACCAAAGCAAAAAGACGCAGACGCCTTTACTATCAAGGCGTTTTTCATTTTTTACCTTTGCGAGCCAGTTCATGACCGATGCCATCGACCAGTTGCTGATCAACGCCCTGATGCAAGACAGCCGCCGCTCCCTCAAGGCCCTGGCCCAGATCACCGGCCTCTCGGCCCCCAGCGTCAGCGAGCGGCTGCGCCGGCTGGAAGAACGCGGTGTGCTGCGCGGCTTCACCGTCGAGATCGATCCGCGCAGTTTCGGTTACCAACTGCAGGCCATCGTGCGCATCCGTCCGTTGCCGGGGCGCTTGCAGGAGGTAGAGCGACACATCATCGCGACCCCGCAATTCACCGACTGCGACAAAGTCACCGGCGAAGACTGCTTCATCGCCCGCCTGCAGGTGCGCTCGATGGAGCAGCTCGACACCCTCCTTGATCGCCTCAGCCTGATTGCCGAAAGCAATACCGCCATCATCAAGAAGAGCCCGGTGAAGCGCCGACTGCCGCCAATGGCGTGAGCCTGTGTACACAAGCCATTCAACACGTGAATGTGTGCCATTAAATTTGTACACATAACTGTAACCTTAAGTGGCAAACTTGTGTCCACTTTTGTGGTGTAACACCTCAGGCAGTGACACTTTCGACACTTTAAAACTTGACCATAAAATCAACTAACAGGACCTTAAAAATGATTAACCTGTTTGATAGGTCAAGTATTTATCCAGCAATTTCAGCAGTTTAGTCAAAATAATCGAGATGAAACTGTTTTTTAATGAGGCACTAACGGGCGGGCTGGCATGGAACTCGCTTCCCTGCACTCGTGTTTTGTATACAACTTCTACAGAACATAAATACAAGAATCCGCAACGCTGCCTTGCAGCAGCCGTTGCGCCCAGAACCCAGTGATGCACACGCTGCACTGACGAGACGGCCGGCCACGCGCCCGCCCACTCATCGCAGTCCACGCGCATCAGGAGCCTGCCGGAATGAGCACCAGCCTCAACCTTGCCCCTGAACACCCCATCGCCTCCCCGACCCCCCACAGTGCACCCATCGCCGGGCTGCCGGCAGACCTCGAACTGAGCCCGCGCCTGCACAACCGCGACCTGGCGCCCACGCGCTTGGCCGGGCGCCGTTGGGGCGGCTACAGCATCTTTGCGCTGTGGACCAACGACGTGCACAACATCGCCAACTACTCCTTCGCCATGGGCTTGTTCGCCCTGGGCCTGGGCGGTTGGCAAATCCTCATGTCGTTGGCCATCGGCGCAGCGCTGGTGTACTTCTTCATGAATCTGTCCGGCTACATGGGGCAGAAAACCGGGGTGCCGTTTCCGGTGATCAGCCGCATTGCCTTCGGCATCCATGGCGCGCAGATTCCAGCGCTGATTCGGGCAGTGATCGCGATTGCCTGGTTCGGCATCCAGACCTACCTGGCCTCGGTGGTGCTGCGCGTACTGCTCACGGCGGTGTGGCCGCAGGTGGCGGCCTACGACCACAACAGCGTGCTGGGCCTGTCGAGCCTGGGCTGGATGTGCTTCGTGGCGATCTGGCTGGTGCAGTTGGTGATCCTCGCCTACGGCATGGAAATGGTGCGCCGCTACGAAGGTTTCGCCGGCCCGGTGATCCTGCTGACCGTGGCGAGCCTGGCCGGCTACATGTACTTCAAGGCCGATGCCAGCATCGCCTGGTCGGTGGCCGAGCCGCTGACCGGCTATGAGATGTGGCGCAACATTTTCGCCGGCGGCGCACTGTGGCTGTCGATCTACGGCACATTGGTGCTCAACTTCTGCGACTTCGCGCGCTCCTCGCCGTGCCGCAAGACCATCCGCGTCGGCAACTTCTGGGGCCTGCCCGTGAACATCCTGGTGTTCGCGGTGATCACCGTGGTGCTCTGCGGCGCACAGTTCAAGATCAACGGCCAGATCATCGACAGCCCCACGCAAATCGTCGCCAGCATCCCTGAAACGGCCTTCCTGGTCCTGGGCTGCCTGGCATTCCTGATCGTCACCGTGGCCGTCAACATCATGGCCAACTTCGTCGCCCCGGCCTTCGTGCTCAGCAACCTCGCCCCGCGCCACCTCAACTTCCGTCGCGCCGGCCTGATCAGCGCCACCTTGGCGGTGCTGATCCTGCCGTGGAACCTGTACAACAGCCCGGTAGTGATCGTGTACTTCCTCTCGGGCCTGGGCGCCCTGCTCGGCCCGCTGTACGGGGTGATCATGTCGGACTACTGGCTACTGCGAAAAGGCTGCATCAACGTACCGGAGCTCTACAGCGAAAACCCGGCCTGCGCCTACCACTACAGCCGCGGGGTCAACCTGCGGGCGGTGGCGGCGTTCGTCCCGGCGGCCTTGCTGTCGATCATTCTTGCGCTGGTCCCGCACTTCCACAGCGTCGCGCCGTTCTCCTGGCTGATCGGCGCGGGCATCGCCGCTGCGATCTACCTGCTGATCGCACCGCGCCGCTGCCTTTATCAAGACGTCAGCGGTGAGTGCATCGCCGTCGACCACAGCAGTCACTGAGCAAGGATTTCCAGATGCGGATTCTCATCGTCAACGTCAACACCACCGAGGCCATCACCGAAGCGATCGCCGAGCAGGCGCGCAGCGTGGCCTCTCCCGGCACCGAGATCGTCGGCCTGACGCCGCGCTTCGGCGCCGAATCGGTGGAGGGCAACTTTGAAAGCTACCTGGCGGCCATCGCCGTGATGGACCGGGTGCTGGCCTATGACCAGCCCTACGACGCGGTGATCCAGGCCGGTTACGGCGAGCACGGCCGCGAGGGCTTGCAGGAGCTGCTCGACGTGCCAGTGGTGGACATCACCGATGCCGCGGCCAGCACGGCCATGTACCTGGGCCACGCCTACTCGGTGGTGACCTCGCTGGACCGTACCGTGCCGCTGATCGAAGACCGCCTGAAATTGTCCGGGCTGTACGATCGCTGCGCCTCGGTGCGCGCCAGCGGCTTAGCGGTGCTGGAACTGGAGGCTGATCCGCAACGGGCGGTCCAGGCGATCGTCGAGCAGGCCGAACGCGCCGTACGTGACGACAAGGCCGAGGTGATCTGCCTGGGCTGCGGCGGCATGGCCGGGCTGGATGAGCAGATTCGCCAGCGCACTGGCGTGCCGGTAGTCGATGGCGTGAGCGCAGCGGTGACCATTGCCGAGTCGCTGGTGCGATTGGGCTTGAGCACCTCGAAGGTCAGGACCTACGCAACACCGCGGGCGAAGAAGGTGATTGGCTGGCCGCTGACGTTTGGGGGCTGAACGAGCGGTTGCACACACCCATAAAAAAGAGCCGGCATGCCGGCTCTTTTCGTAAGCGTAGGACAACGCCCAGGCTGCATGGCGCTGATCCGGACGCAGCCGACAACGCCTCCGTCAGGTCGGGCAGGCATGCTCGCCGTCGTCGAGTCCCTGACGCACGTTACGGCTCAGCAAGCTCGCCTTGCCGTCGTGCCAGGTCAGCGTGAGCACATACAGCGAATCGAAATCCTCACCGCTCCAGTCATCGGTGATGACGCGCTTCTCGCCCAGCGCCCTGCCGGCCACCGCGTTGATCAAGTCGGGCAAATAACCGTGCGACCACGCTGTGTACACCGTGGCGTTGCGGTACTTGTCGCGCATCAGCTCCTTGGCCAGGTCATCGACCTCATTGGCGTCGAAATCGATGTTCACCGGCAGCCCTTGGCTGATCGCGCTGGGGCTGATGGTCATCAAGGGGCGGATGTAGCTGTAGCTGCGGTCCTGGCTGCCTTCTTCGACATGCCGGGTGGGGTTGGCCGCGAACACGTAGTCGGCCTTGCCAAAGCGCTCAGGAAGCACGGTGGCCAGATCGATGGCGCGGTTCAGGCCCTGGCAATTGAGCTGGCCAAGACCCTCTCCAGGCTTCTCGGCATGGCGCAGGAACACCAGCGTCTGGGTGCCGTCGACCGGATCGGCGCGGCTGTCGAGCACTTGCAGCGCAATGGGCACACTGGCACCGACCAGGGCCAGGCCCAGCAGGAGGTGGCGTCGACGACGGATAAAGGCGGGCAACGTCATAGATCGAGCTCTTGCGGCAATAGGGAAACCCTGCGGGCTGGCAGCCTGCTGCGTCGCAGGGGCAGCGGGCAGCGCGGCGGCCAAACCTTGGGTGGAAGGTCTGAGTGCAAATACTGCACTTTGTTCCCGACTGCTCACCGCGCAGGCGCAGCATAGAGGCTTCCTGTTACCGCTGTGTGGCAGCTCACTCGTCGCGGGTCAGCACCTGCAGCACCTCGATCTCGAAGGTCAACGCCGAGTTCGGCGGGATCTTGCCAACGCTGCGCTCGCCATAGGCCAACGTCGCCGGCACTGCCAGCCGGCGCGTGCCGCCTTCGCGCATGCCCATCAGGCCCTGATCCCAGCCCTTGATCACGCGGCCTGTGCCGATCACGCACTGGAACGGCTTGCCGCGCGACCACGACGAGTCGAACTCGCTGCCGTCGGCCAGCCAACCGGTGTATTGGGTGGTGATCAGCGCACCTTTGACCACGGCCTTGCCCTGACCTTCGATGAGATCGGTGATCTGTACGGTGTCGTTCATTAGAGGTTCTCTTGCGCACGGTTGCACACAGATTGGCCGCTGCTCGCGGTGTCAGCGAGCAGCGGCCAGCCCATCCGCTCAACGCAGGGTGATGCGCCAGGCGCGGTGGATGCGGGTGTTACGCGCAAAGTCCGGGTCCAGGGTCTGCGCGGTGATTTCCTCGACCGCGTAGCGCTCGCCCAGGTGTTCATCGAGCTGGAACTTGCGGAAGTTGTTGGAGAAATACAGCACGCCACCCGGGGCCAGGCGGGCCATGGCCTGGTCGAGCAATTCCACGTGGTCACGCTGCACGTCGAACACCCCTTCCATGCGCTTGGAATTGGAGAAGGTCGGCGGATCGATGAAGATCAGGTCGTAGGTCTCGGTGCAGGCCTGCAGCCAGGCCATCACGTCGCCCTGCTCCAGGCGGTTGCGCTCGGAGAAGCCATTGAGCGCCAGGTTGCGCCGCGCCCAGTCCAGATAGGTCTTGGACAGGTCGACGCTGGTGGTGCTGCGCGCGCCGCCCTTGGCTGCGTGTACCGAGGCTGTGGCGGTGTAGCAGAACAGGTTGAGGAAGCGCTTGCCGGCCGCCTCGCGCTGCATGCGCAGGCGCATCGGCCGGTGGTCGAGGAACAGGCCGGTGTCGAGGTAGTCGGTGAGATTGACCAGCAGCTTGACGCCGCCTTCGTGCACCTCCTGGAAGCGCCCTTCGGTGGCCTGGCGCTCGTACTGGCGCGTGCCGCTCTGGCGCTCACGGCGCTTGAGCACCACGCGTTGCGGATCGATGCCCAGCGCCTGGGGAATGGCGGCCAGGGCGTCGAGCAGACGGCCCTGGGCCTTTTCCGGGTCGATCGAGCGCGGTGCTGCGTATTCCTGCACATGCACCCAATCTTCGTAGAGATCGACGGCCAGCGCGTACTCGGGCATGTCGGCATCGTACAGGCGATAGCAGCTGACGCTCTCGCGACGGGCCCACTTGCCGAGCTGCTTGAGGTTTTTCAGCAAGCGGTTGGCGAACATCTGCGCGCCTTCGGACAAACGCGCCGGCTCGTTCACCACGACCGCCGGCTGACGCGCGTCGACCTGCTCGCTGTCGCTCACGCCCGCGCCGTGTTCGCTCAGGCTGCGCTCGGGCTGTCGACGCTCACCGGTGACGAACTGATCAGGTTCCACCTTGAACAGCAGCAGCTTGCACGGCAGCGCGCCGTTCCAGAAGGCGTACTGCTTGTGGCTGCGCAGGCCCATGCGCTTGCCCAACTGCGGCGCGCCGGTAAACACCGCCGCATCCCAGCCCAGGCAGGCCTGGCGCAGGCGTTCGCCCAGGTTCTGGTAGAGGTACAGCAAGCTCGCTTCGTCGCCCAGACGCTCGCCGTACGGTGGGTTGCTGATCACCAGGCCTTTCTGGTTCTGGTCCGGGCGCGGCTCGAAGGTGCCGACCTCGCCCTGGTAGATCTTCACCCAGCCGCTCAGGCCGGCACGCTCGACGTTATTGCGACCGGGCTGGATCAAGCGTGGATCGGCTTCATAGCCGCGAATCCACAGCGGCGGCTTGGCCAGGCCGACCTCGGCGCGGGCCAGGGCTTGGTCATGCAACTTGCGCCACAGCGCCGGCACGTGGCCGAGCCAGGCGCTGAAACCCCAGCGCTCACGCTTGAGGTTGGGCGCGATGTCGGCGGCGATCATGGCGGCTTCGACCAGGAAGGTGCCGACGCCGCACATCGGGTCGGCCAGCGCGCCGCCCTCAGCGGCAATGCGCGGCCAGCCGGAGCGGATCAACACGGCGGCGGCCAGGTTTTCCTTCAGCGGCGCGGCGCCCTGCTGCAGGCGGTAGCCGCGCTGGTGCAGGCTGTGGCCGGAGAGGTCGAGCGACAGAATCGCCTCGCCACGGTCCAGCCGCAGGTGCACGCGCAGGTCAGGGTTGAGCTTGTCGATCGAGGGGCGCAGGCCTTCGCGGTTACGCAGCTTGTCGACGATCGCATCCTTGACCTTCAGCGCGCCGAAGTGGGTGTTGTCGATGCCCGAGCCATGGCCGCTGAACTCCACGGCCAGGGTACCGTCGGCGGCCAGGTGATCGTGCCATTCGACATCGTGCACGCCGTGATACAGGTCTTCAGCATCGCGCATCGAAAAGCGCGCGAGCACCAGCAACACGCGGTTGGCCAGGCGCGACCAGAGGCACAGACGGTAGGCGGTTTCCATGTCGGCCGAGCCGCGGATGGCCGAGGTGTGCTCGCGCACCTCGGTCAGGCCCAGTTCACGGGCCTCCTCGGCCAGCAAGCCTTCGAGGCCCTTGGGGCAGGTGAGGTAAAGTTCGATGAGGTCCGACATGAGTATTCCAGCGCCTTTTTGGCTAAATGAGCGGCAGGTCGACCGGAGGTCCCCACCGAGGTTTTACCCCACGCGCTTTACAGTGAGCGTGCGGTTGGCCTTGCCACCAAGGCAATGACCGGGCCGCCTGATCCAAGCGCCTGGTGCGTGCACTAGGCGTGTTTGATCGTCAGGCAGTATGGAAAATTTCTTGCAGCCACTGTGCGGCCGTGACCCTTCGTCGCATTGCGTCGCGTGGCCATCATGGGCCAATCAGCGCTGGCCCAATGATCTCAAACATCGCTAAGCACCTGATCATAGCGGGGTTTGCCACAGATGATTTTGAGTCGCATTTATTTACTTATCCCCGTACATGAGGAAACGTTACCTTCTTATGACAAAACGATCATTCACACCCTGACGTCGTTTGGTTAGAACTGACCTCAGGCCGCTCCGCAACGGGGCGGCACTTTCAGCTCGCCACGCCGGCAGCGAGCGCAAACCGGCAGAACGATTCTGCCCGACCTCCGCGAGGTCGACGGGACATTACAGTCAACAAGTGAGGGCAACACCCGATGAGAAGACTTAAGCGTGATCCGTTGGAAAGAGCATTTTCACGTGGCTACCAATATGGAGTAACCGGTAAATCCCGCGAACTCTGCCCGTTTACGCTGCCCTCCGTGCGCCAGGCATGGATCAACGGTTGGCGCGAGGGCCGTGGTGACAACTGGGATGGCATGACCGGTACCGCGGGTATCCACAGGCTCAACGAACTTCACGCCGTTGGCTGAACGAGGACATTGAATTCGCAGCATCTTGAGCGCCCCACCCGGGCGTAGGGTTAACGCCCAAGGGCCCTTTGACAGGGCCCTTTTTTCTGCCCGGCGTTCAGGTACGCTTGAGTGCAGCAATGGCATCGACCGCTTCGCGGATCAGGCCAGGGCCTTTGTAGATGAAGCCTGAGTAGATCTGCACAAGGCTGGCACCCGCCTCGATTTTCTGCGCTGCATGGCGCCCCTCGGTGATACCACCCGCCGCGATGATGGGCAGCTTGCCACCCAGTTCGCCCGCCAGCACCTTGACGGTGTGCGAGCTCTTGTCCAGCACCGGCGCCCCGGACAATCCGCCCGCCTCACCTGCGTAGGGCAAGCCCTCGACGCCTTCGCGGCTGAGCGTGGTGTTGGTAGCGATGACCGCATCCATTCCCGATTCCAGCAACGCGGTGGCGACCAGTGCGCTCTCTTCGTCGCTCATGTCAGGGGCGATCTTGATGGCCAGCGGCACGCGCTTGCCGTGGGTCGCGGCCAGTTGCTCACGGCGCACTGCCAGCGCATCGAGCAACTGCTTGAGCGAGTCACCGAACTGTAGCGTGCGCAGCCCCGGCGTGTTGGGCGAGCTGACGTTGACGGTGACGTAGCTGGCGTGGGCGTAGACCTTTTCCAGGCAGATCAGGTAATCGTCTTGGGCGCGCTCGACAGCGGTATCGAAGTTCTTGCCGATGTTGATCCCGAGCACGCCGGTGTACTTCGCTGCACGCACCCGCGCCAACAGATGATCCACGCCCAGGTTATTGAAACCCATGCGGTTGATGATCGCGTTGGCCTCGGGAAGCCGAAACAGGCGTGGCTTGGGGTTACCTGGCTGCGGGCGCGGCGTCACGGTGCCGACTTCGACAAAGCCGAAGCCCAACTGCGCAAAACCGTCGATCGCTGTGCCGTTCTTGTCCAGACCCGCTGCCAGGCCAACCGGATTGGCGAAATTCAAGCCCATGACGGTGACCGGCGCGCTCACGGGCTGCTTGCAGAGCAGCCCATTGAGCCCAAGACGACCACCGGCACCAATCAGGTCCAGGGACAGGTCGTGAGAGGTTTCCGGGGATAGCTTGAACAGCAGCTGGCGGGCCAGGTTATACATGGGCGGGAAAGACTCGAAATGCGTGGGGGTGGCGATTATAGCCAGCCCAGGTCGTGGGCGACAGGGCCAAGCGTACAACCTGGCAGGGAAAATACCTTCCCGCCGGCAACTGGCAACCACTGGCGAGCACTAGAAGCAGTCATAAAATAGTGCCTATTAATCACTTGAACGCTAATAAAAAAAGTTGCGGCAGGGTGTCTTGCTGCAGAACAACCCAGGTAGCGCTGCGTCTCTGAAATAGAAAAACCCGGCCGAAGCCGGGTTTTCAGGAAGCGTCAGACCAATTACTTGGCTTGGGCTTCTACTTGTGCTTCTACGCGACGGTTAACAGCGCGACCTTCTTCGGTAGCGTTGTCAGCAACCGGACGGGACTCACCGTAGCCAACCGAATCAACACGGCTGGATTCTACGCCGTACTGCTGGGTCAGAACTTGCTTAACAGCGTTGGCACGACGCTCGGACAGCTTCTGGTTGTAAGCGTCTGGACCCACGGAGTCAGTGTGACCTTCCACGGTGGTGGAGGTTTGTGGGTACTGCTTCATGAAGTCAGCCAGGTTCTTGATGTCGCCGTAGCTGTTAGGCTTGACGACCGACTTGTCGAAGTCGAACTTGACGTCCAGCTCAACACGAACGACTTCGGCAACAGCCGGGCAGCCGTCAGCGTCAACGGTAACGTTGGCTGGGGTGTCTGGGCACTTGTCAACGTTGTCGCATACGCCGTCGTTGTCGCTGTCGGTGCAGACGTCAGCAACTGGAGTCGGGGTGACTGGCGCTTCTTTGGTTTTTGGGCTGCCACCGAAGTTCAGACCAACGCCAACGCTTGGTGCCCACTCGGTGTCACCTTGGTCGATGTTGTACTGAGCTTCAACGCCGGCACGGGCGTAGAACATGTCAGTGATGTACCACTTGGCACCAGCGCCCAGGTTGGCGAAGGTGGAGTGGTCACGGCCGCCGCGGAAGCTCTGGCCCAGCGACTGGTGAGAGAAACCAGCCGACACGTACGGACGGATAGCGTCGTACGGGTTGTTGAAGTGGTAAACGGCGTCCAGGGCAGTGTTCGAGCCCTTGATGTTTTTGCCGTCATCGCCACGGGCGTTGTGGACTTCGTCGTAGCCCAGACGCAGTTCAACGTCGTCGGTCAGGAAGTAACCGATCGAGCCACCGAACAGGTTGCCGTCGTTTTTGAAGTCGCGCTGGCTGTCGAAAAATTCTTTCTTGTAGAAGATTTCGGTTTCAACAGCGCCTTGGCCTTGAGCCATTGCGCCGATCGAGGTAGCAGCGATGAGCGAGCCAATGGCCAAGCCCAAGGTGTTTTTCAGTTTCATCCGTTAAATCCCCATCTGATGGTAGTTAAGCAGTCCCGCCACCATCCGGGTGGGGGCACAACTCGACGGCAAGTCTAGCAGAACTCGCCAGCTGGTTAGAGGTATTTGCCGGCGACTAAGTTTCAGTCAGACCTGCGAATTTTTCCCTCAATTTATCGAGTGCGCGCTTGTATCGCATTTTGGTAGCGCTCAGCCCCATGTGCATGATGTCCGCGATCTCCTGAAATTCCAGCTCTGCGACAAATCGCAGCACCAGGATTTCACGGTCGATCGGATTGACATGCACCAGCCACATATCCAGTCCGCCTTTTTCTTCGGGCTTGGGAGCCTTGTCCTCGGACGCCTCTTCAATAGGGTCGAGACTCAGGGCATCCATCAGCCGTCGCTTGCGTCGCTCCTTGCGATACTGGGTAATGCACTCGTTGTAGGTAATGCTATAGAGCCAGGTCTTGAATTTCGATTTCCCCTCGAAATTCTTCAACCCGTACAACACCTTCAGCATCACTTCCTGACAGACATCGTCCGCGTCTCGGTCGTTCCCCAAATAACGCGCACAGACGTTGAACAGGGTCCGCTGATAGCGCCGCATGAGTTCCTCATAGGCGCGGGTAACGTGAAAAAGCTCCTCATGCGAGCGCGCCACCAACTCCTCGTCCGTGAGCTCGCGGGGGTCGTAACGCATGGGCAGCGAGTTGACTTTATTCAAAACGAGTCTGGCCGACAGTCAGGTCAATGTCGCTGCGGGGCCGTCAGGGCCCGATTTCAGCGGCGGCATACATTAACAGCTTTTTGCCCGTTTAGCGGCGGGTCACGCGCTGTTCGAGCAATTGCCGGTTAGAGATCGAAACCAGCTCGCCCTCCTCCGTCAACACGGTGGTCTTGACCGTGCCGATCTCCTCGATATGCCCCTCTAGCTCGCCGATCTGCACATGCTCGCCGACCTGGAACAGCTCGCGGACATAGATGCCGGAGAGGATCTGACTGGCAATATCCCGGCTGCCCAGGCCCATTGCCAAGGCAATGGCCAGACCAACGGTAATCAAACCAATGACGATGACATGGTTGAGCAGGTCGGTCTTGACCTCGAGCTGGCTGATGGCCACCGAGATGGCGATGATGATCACCAGCCCCTGGGCGATACGCCCGACGCCCGCCGCGTATTCCAGCCCCACACCTTCGGCGGCGCCACGCACCAGACCGTTTGCCAGTTGCGCCAGCAACACCCCGGCGAGCATCACCAGGCCGGCACCGAACACCTTGGGCAAGTACAGGGCGAGCATGTCGAGGGTGGCAGACACCCGCTCCAGCCCCAGCGACTCTGCGGCGGACACGAGGAAAATCAGCAGCACGAACCAATAGACGATCTTGCCGATCAGCGTGGAGATCGGCACCTGGATGCCGGCCCGGCTGAGCAGCTTGGTCAGGCCGGTGCCGCTCATCAAACGGTCGAGACCGAATTTGGCCAGCAACTTCGACAGCAGCGTGTCGAGCAGCTTGGCGACCACGAACCCCAGCAACACCACGACCAGTGCGCCGAACAGGTTGGGGATGAAGTTCGCCACTTTAGTCCAGAGGGCGGTCATTGCGGTGACCAGGCTCTGGGTCCAGAGATCGAGTTCCATAATCAGTCAGCCTTATCAGCTTTGCTGCCAGCGGCAGGTGTGCGACGTACCGGCGCAACATGCGCCGAGCCATTGTTCAGGGCCACCATCATTGCCTGGCCGCAACGGCCCAGCAGGGTGAACAGGTCGCCCGCTCCGACCTGGCGGTTGGCGGTTTTCAGCACGCGACCCAGGCAAGCGGCGTCGTCACGGTCATGGCCGGACGGCGAGGCCTTGAGCAGGTCGCGCAGGGATTGTTCAAACGGATCGTGCATGGGCACCTCGCGTGATGTGAATCAAAGACGAGAGCGCTTGGCAGTGGGTCACATGACACTTGACCATTGGTCCGTCATACCCAGCGCAAACGACGGAACAGCCACCACTGCCCCACGGCCAGACCCAACACCACAAGGCTCGCGAAAATGAAACCGTTGGGGCTTTCGGACCACGGGATACCCCCGACGTTGATACCCAGCAAGCCGGTGACAAAGCTCATGGGCAGGAAGATGCAGGTGATGATGCCCAGCCGGTACATGGTGCGGTTCATGCGCTCGTCGCGCTTGCGGTCTTCGCTTTCCAGCACCAGCGCGGCGCGTTCGCGGGCCAGTTCCAGCTCTTCGAGGTAGCGGATCAGGCTGTTGTTGAGCTCGTTCCAGTAGTCGGCATCGGAGTTGCTGAACCAGCTCCACTTGTGCCGCGACAGCTGGGCGTAGATGTCCCTTTGTGGCGCCAGGAAGCGCCGCAGCGCCGCAGCGCGACGGCGGATCTGCTGCAAGCTGCCCTGGGCCGGGGAATAACGCTCGTCGGCCTCGACCTGTTCCTCTTCGAGGTCGACCTCCTCGGCAAGATCACTGACCAGCGCCTGAACCTTTTCCGTCAGCAGCTCACCCATGACCAGCAGCAGCTCGGAGGCCGTTTTCGGCCCGCGCCCTTCGGCCAGTTGCTGAAGGATTTCGTCACTGGCGCGCAACGGCCGCAGGCGCAGCGAGATGATTCGCTGGGCCTGGGCGAAGATGCGCACCGACACCATGTCTTCAGGCTCGGCTCCGGGATTGAGGTTCACCCCACGCAAGAACAGCAGCATCTGTTCGTCGGCCAGTGGCAACAGGCGCGGCCGGGTGTTCTCCTCGAGCAGCAGCTCGCAGGAGAACTCGCTCAGACCGCTGTCACGCAGCAACCAGCTGCGGGTCTGCGGATGGCTGCGGTCCCAGTGCAGCCAGAGACTCTGCTCCGGTTGCAGCTGCAGACTGTCGAGCTCGGTGCGGGCCACAGGCCGCGCACCGCCCTTGCCATCCAGCAGCAGGGCATGCACCAGCCCCCATTGCGCGTTGTCTTCCTCCAACATCAACGCTCCATCAGGCCGGCTGGGTCAGCGGCGACGCCGACACGATCACGCCGTTGTTGTCGGCGTACAGGTACTCACCCGGGTGGAAAGTGACGCCGGCGAAGGCCACCACCACGTTCAGCTCGCCCACGCCGCGCTTGTCGGTTTTCAGCGGATGGCTGGCCAGGGCCTGGATACCGACGCCGGTCTGCGCCAGCGCATCGACGTCGCGCACGCAGCCGTAGATCACCAGGCCCTCCCAACCGTTCTTCGCCGCCTTGTCGGCGAGCATGTCGCCCAGCAGCGCCCGGCGCAGCGAGCCACCGCCATCGACCACCAGGACCTTGCCAGTGCCGTCGAGGTCGACCTGCTCACGCACCAGCGAGTTGTCCTCGAAGCACTTGAGCGTGACGATCTGGCCACCAAACGAATCGCGACCGCCGAAGTTGCTGAACATGGGCTCGAGCACACGCACCAGCTCGGGATAGGCATCGCACAGGTCGGGGGTAAGGTAATGCTGCATGGCAAACTCCTGTCATCGGCAACGAAAGGTGGGGTCTTGCAGGGTCGCGGCCAAGGCTACACCGCCGAGGCCGGTGCGGTCACCCGTGGCGGTGCAACGATCTCGGCCTGGGGCACCGCTTGCAACGGGTCGTGCAACCAGCCCTCGACCAACGGCCAGACCTGTGTTTGCGCAGCCTTGCTCACCAGCATGTCGACATGCCCGAACGCGTCGAAGCCTTGCGCTTTGCCCAGGCAGAGGAACTGCCTACGCCCACCGCCAAGTTGTTCCAGCAGCCGTCGGCAGCCCCAGGCCGGGTCCTGAACATCAGCAGCACCGGCCACTGCCAGCACCGGCACCTCGACCTGCGCCAGCCCAGCCCACCAGTCATTGCCCTTTTCGCCAAAGCGCCCAAACACGCCATGCCAGCGCAACGCCTCCAGCGCCAGGCCGATCGGCTCATCCTCGGGGCCGCGCTTGAGCCGCGAGCCCGACAGGTGCGCAAAACGCCGCAGCGCCAGGCGAATACCCCAGACCAAGGGCGGGATTTTCAACGGCCAGTAACGCCGGCTGACTTGGGTGCCAAAGAACGCCGCGCTGGCCACCTGTGCAACCGGCAGGTAACCGCCGCCCAGCGCCGCAGCCAAGGTAATGCCGCCCAGCGAGTGGCCGATCCAGTGCGGCGCGCGGCCGGCCTGCTCGGCCACGAAGGCGCCGATCAGCGGCAAGTCTTCGCGGGCGTAGTCGGCCACGCGGTTGGCGCGCCAGTGCCGGTTACGTGGCGACAGGCCGTGCCCGCGCATCTCGGGAATCCAGACATCGAAACCCGCACGCGCCAGAAACGCCCCAAGACCAATGCCCTTTGGGGAGAACCAGAACCGCCGATTGGAAAAGCTGCCGTGCAAGAGAATCACCGGCACCCCTGCGGGGCCAGCATCCTCGGCACGCCCCAGTCGGGTCACGGCCAGTTCGACGCTGGGGTCGGCCGCGTTGCCAGCCTTGATACGATAAACGTCTTCGCTGAGGTCGCCGCGTCGTTCGGCACTGAGCAACGCGACGGGAAAGAGAGCACTGCTGCTATGCATGGGGTCGGGCGCACGAAAAAAGCCGAGTATAAATGCATGAACGGACAAGGCCCACTGCCAATCCGCATTGGCAGTGGGCCTTGCCCGTTCATGCAAGGTCAGGTCCAGGGGCGGCCTGCGCCGCCCCGCGTGCCGCCTTAGCCAGCCACTTGCTCTTCAGCCAGGAAGAACCAGGTCTCCAACACCGAATCCGGGTTCAGCGATACGCTCTCGATGCCCTGTTCCATCAGCCACTTGGCCAGGTCCGGGTGGTCCGACGGGCCCTGGCCGCAGATGCCGATGTACTTGCCGGCCTTGTTGCACGCGGCAATGGCGTTGGCCAGCAGCTTCTTGACCGCAGGGTTACGCTCATCGAACAGGTGGGCGATGATCCCGGAGTCGCGGTCCAGGCCCAAGGTCAGCTGGGTCAGGTCGTTGGAGCCGATGGAGAAGCCGTCGAAATACTCAAGGAATTCCTCGGCCAGAATGGCGTTGGACGGCAGCTCGCACATCATGATCACGCGCAGGCCGTTGTCGCCACGGGCCAGGCCGTTCTCGGCCAGCAGCTCGACCACCTGGCTGGCTTCGCCCAAGGTACGCACGAACGGCACCATGATCTCGACGTTGGTCAGCCCCATCACTTCGCGCACATGTTTCAGCGCACGACACTCCAGCTCGAAGCAGTCGCGGAACGACTCACTGATGTAACGCGACGCGCCGCGGAAGCCCAGCATCGGGTTCTCTTCTTCCGGCTCGTAGAGCTTGCCGCCGATCAGGTTGGCGTATTCGTTGGACTTGAAGTCCGACAGGCGCACGATGACCTTTTTCGGGTAGAACGCCGCCGCCAGCGTACTGATGCCCTCGACCAGCTTATCGACGTAGAAGCCGACCGGATCGGCATACCCGGCAATGCGCTTGTCGACGCTGGCTTTCAGCTCGGTGGGCAACCCGTCATAGTTGAGCAGCGCCTTGGGGTGCACGCCGATCATGCGGTTGATGATGAACTCCAGACGCGCCAGGCCAACCCCTTCGTTGGGCAGTTGGGCAAAATCGAAGGCGCGGTCCGGGTTGCCGACGTTCATCATGATCTTGAACGGCAGCTCAGGCATGGCATCGACCGAGTTCTGCCGCACATCGAAGCCCAGCTCACCTTCGAAGATGAAGCCGGTGTCGCCTTCGGCGCAGGACACCGTCACGCCCTGGCCGTCCTTGAGCAGTTGGGTGGCGTTGCCGCAGCCCACTACCGCCGGGATGCCCAGCTCACGGGCAATGATCGCCGCATGACAGGTGCGCCCGCCGCGGTTGGTGACGATGGCGCTGGCGCGCTTCATGACCGGTTCCCAGTCCGGGTCGGTCATGTCCGAAACCAGCACGTCGCCGGGCTGGACCTTGTCCATTTCCGAGACGTCCTTGATCACCCGCACCTTGCCGGCGCCGATGCGCTGACCGATGGCGCGGCCTTCGACCAGTACGGTGCCCTTCTCTTTAAGCAGGTAGCGTTCCATGACATTGGCGCTGGAGCGGCTTTTCACGGTTTCCGGGCGCGCCTGCACGATGTACAGCTGGCCGTCGTCACCGTCTTTGGCCCACTCGATGTCCATCGGGCGCTGGTAATGCTGTTCGATGATCATGGCCTGCTTGGCCAGCTCCGACACCTCGGCATCGGTCAGGCAGAACCGCGCCCGCTCTGCCCGATCGACGTCGACGGTCTTCACCGAGCGACCGGCCTTGGCCTCGTCGCCGTAGATCATCTTGATCGCCTTGCTGCCCAGGTTGCGGCGCAGAATCGCCGGGCGACCCGCCTGCAAGGTGTTCTTGTGCACGTAGAATTCGTCGGGGTTGACCGCGCCCTGAACCACGGTTTCGCCCAGGCCGTAGGCACCGGTGATGAATACCACGTCGCGAAAGCCTGATTCGGTGTCGAGGGTGAACATCACGCCGGCGGTGCCGGTTTCCGAACGCACCATACGCTGCACACCGGCTGACAGGGCAACCAGCTTGTGATCGAAGCCCTGGTGCACCCGGTAGGCGATGGCACGGTCGTTGAACAGGGAGGCGAACACTTCCTTGGCCGCGCGGATCACGTTGTCGACGCCACGGATGTTGAGGAAGGTTTCCTGCTGACCGGCGAACGAGGCGTCCGGCAGGTCTTCGGCGGTGGCCGAGGAACGCACGGCCACGGCCATGTGCTCGTTGCCATTGGCCATTTCGGCGAAGGCGGTACGAATGTCGCTGTCCAGGCGCGCCGGGAACTCCGCGTCCATGACCCACTGGCGAATCTGTGCGCCGGTCTGGGTGAGGGCCGGGATATCGTCGACATCCAGCGTGTCGAGGGCCGCGTGAATTTTCTCGTTCAGGCCACTTTGCTCAAGAAAATCGCGATACGCCTGAGCCGTAGTGGCAAAGCCGCCCGGCACGGAAACGCCGGCGCCTGCGAGATTGCTGATCATCTCGCCCAGGGATGCGTTCTTGCCCCCTACGTGCTCCACATCATGGACGCCGAGCTTATCGAGGGAAACTACGTACTCTACCAAGGTGATCTCTCCACTAACTGTGTTGGGAAAAGCTCAAAGAGGCGCCGCCAGTCGGTCTGGACTGGCCCGGTCGCTTGTGGCCTGGACTTGCAAAATGAGTAAGAATGCCGGACATCGTGTTCGGTAAACCGAACCTATCATATCCAGAAACATTCAGCAGCTTAAGGCCCGGGTGCACATGAAACGAACCGCGTTCTTCATCTCCGACGGTACCGGTATCACGGCTGAAACCCTGGGGCAAAGCCTGCTGGCCCAGTTCGATACTATCCCTTTCAACAAATTTACCCGTCCTTATATCGACACGCCCGACAAAGCCCGCGCCATGGTCCAGCAAATAAACATGGCCGCCGAACGCGATGGCATGCGCCCGATCATCTTCGACACCATCGTCAATCAGGACATCCGCGAGATTCTCGCGACCTCCAATGGCTTCATGATCGACATCTTCTCCTCGTTCCTCTCGCCGCTGGAGCAGGAGCTCACCGCGCATTCGTCCTATTCGGTGGGCAAGTCGCATTCGATCGGCGGCAACTCCAATTACATGGAGCGCATCGAGGCGGTGAACTTTGCCCTGGATAACGACGATGGCGCACGCACGCACTACTACGACAAAGCCGATCTGATCCTGGTCGGCGTCTCGCGCTGCGGAAAAACACCCACCTGCCTTTATATGGCCATGCAATTCGGCATCCGCGCAGCCAACTATCCATTCACCGAAGATGACATGGAGCGACTGCAGTTGCCGCCGGTGCTGAAGAAGCATCACAGCAAGCTGTTCGGCCTGACCATCGACCCGGACCGCCTGACTGCCATCCGCCATGAGCGCAAGCCCAACAGCCGCTATTCGAGTTTCGCCCAATGCGAGTTCGAGGTGCGTGAAGTCGAGGGCTTGTTCCGTCGCGAGAACATCGCCCATATCAACTCCACGCATTTTTCGGTCGAGGAAATTTCGGCCAAGATCCTGGTGGAAAAAGGCGTCGAGCGCCGCTTCAAATAGCCGCGCAACCGTTGCTGCCACTGCGCGCCGCTGCCCTGCGGCGCGGCCCCCGCACCGCTCAATGACAACTAAATGACCAGCCGGTCATAAGCTGCAAAAAACCCTCAACAAAACTTCGGACATGCCGATAGCTGAGGAAACCTTGCGGATACCTCACATGCGTAACAACCAGCCGATTACCCAGAGAGAACGGACTTTCCCTGCCCAGCAGCGGTTGATTTCCACTACCAACGCCAAGGGCGTGATCACCTACTGCAACGACGCCTTCGTCGAGATCAGTGGCTTCGCGCGCGATGAGCTGATCGGCGCAGCGCATAATCTGGTGCGCCACCCGGACGTGCCCTCAGCGGTGTTCGCGCATATGTGGCAGACCCTCAAGCAGGGCCTGCCGTGGATGGGCATCGTCAAGAACCGTTGCCAGAACGGTGACCATTATTGGGTCAACGCCTATGTCACGCCGATCTTCGACAACAACCAGGTGGTGGGTTACGAGTCGGTGCGCATCAAGCCCAGCGCCGAACAGGTGCGCCGCGCCGAAGCGCTGTATCAGCGCCTGAACCATGGCAAGACCGCTGTTCCGCGGCGCGACAGATGGCTGCCCGTGGTGCAGGACTGGCTGCCGTTCATTCTGATCAGCCAGGTCGCGTTCCTGATCGGTTCGATGTTGGGTCACGGTTTCGGCTTCGCCCTGGCTGCTGCGCTCTCGGTGCCGCTGGGCCTGCTCGGCCTGGGCTGGCAGCAGCGTGGCCTCAAGCGCTTGCTGCGCCTGGCCGAACAAGCCACCTCCGACCCGCTGATCGCGCAGATGTACACCGACAGCCGCGGCGTACAGGCGCGCCTGGAAATGGCCATGCTCAGCCAGGATGCCCGCATGAAGACCTGCCTGACACGCCTGCAGGACAGTGCCGAGCACCTGAGCGACCAAGCGCGGCAGTCCGACACCCTGGCGCATCAGAGCTCGGCAGGGCTTGAGCGCCAGCGCGTGGAAACCGAGCAGGTCGCGGCGGCCGTCAATCAGATGGCCAGCACCACTCAGGAAGTCGCCAGCCATGTGCAGCGCACGGCCGATGCCACGCAAGAGGCCAATCGCTTGACCAGCCAAGGCCGCACTATCGCTGGCGAAACCCGCGATGCCATCGAGCGCCTGTCCAGTGCTGTGGGCGAAACCGGGCGCACCGTGACCCAGTTGGCGCAAGACAGTGACGAGATCGGCGGTGTGGTCGATGTGATCAAAGGCATTGCCGACCAGACCAACCTGCTGGCGTTGAACGCTGCCATCGAAGCCGCACGGGCCGGGGAAATGGGCCGCGGTTTCGCCGTGGTCGCTGACGAAGTACGCCAGTTGGCGCAACGCACGGCCGAATCCACCGGGCAGATCCATTCCCTGATCGCCAAGCTGCAGCACACCGCCACGAATGCTGTGCAGACCATGGAGAGCGGGCATCGCCAGGCGCAAGAAGGGGTCGAGCGCGTGATGCAGGCCGATCAGGCGCTGATCGGCATCAGTGAGGCGGTGGCCAATATCACCGACATGACCACGCAGATTGCCGCCGCCACCGAAGAGCAAACTGCCGTGGCCGACGAAATCAGCCGCAACATCACCACCATCGCCAACCTGGCCGATGAAACCTCGGGTCAGGCGCAGCGCTCGGCCTTGCTCAGTGAAGAGCTGACCACCACGGCGGGCACGCAATACTCGCTGGTCGAGCGCTTCAATCGCTGAACCGCGCAGGCCCTGCACCCGCAGGGCCGACGCGGATACAACCAGCGTGGAGGCTACCAGTCGAGGGTGATCTGGCTCTGGAAGCGGCGCTCCCCTGCCCCCAGAGGGTCATCGAAGCGCAGGCTGTGGGCCAGCAACTTGAGCGGGTGCTGGTAGTCGTCCTCGCCATTGCGCAGGTCCGGGTAGAACGGATCGTGACGGATCGCCGCGCCCAACGCTGCCATGTGCACCCGCAACTGGTGCGTCTTGCCGGTTACCGGCGACAGCCCGTAACGCCACCATTGAGCGTTTTTCTCCAGCACCTGGGCGTGGGTTTCGCTGTTGGGCGTGCCGGCGACTTCGTGCATGCGAAAGAACGGTTCACCGTGCTCCAGACGACTGCAGTGCACCAACGGAAATTCGCGCTCAGGCAGGGCGGCGGCAATGGCCTGGTAGCCCTTGTCGATGCGCCGCTCCGGGAACAGGCGCTGGTACAGACCGCGGCTCTGAGGGTTGGCGGAGAACAGCACCAGCCCTGCGGTGTGCCGATCGATACGGTGCAAGGGCACCAGGTGAGGATTGTCCAGGCGCCGGATGAGACGGCGCAGCAGCGTTTGCTCGACGTATTCGCCCGTGGGCGTGACCGGCAGGAAATGCGGCTTGTCGGCCACGACCAGGTGCTCGTCCTGAAACAGGATCTGCTCCTGCACCGGGATCGGCTTCTCCTCGGGCACTTCGCGAAAATAATGGATGCGCAAGCCGCGACGATAGGCGTGGTCCACCGCCAGTGGCTGACCTTGCGCGTTCAGTACACGACCGCGCGCGAAGCGATCGAGCCACTGCTCACGGCTGACGGCCTTGAAATGGCCGCAGAGGCAGTCAAGCACGGTGGGCCAGTCGCCCGGCGGCAGGCACACGGTGCTGGCCTGCAGTTGGGCCGGGTCGAAAGAAGAGGTCATGGCAGGGTCTACCGAGTTCAAACGGTGCATTATCCGCGAGGCTTGGCGCTTCAACCAGCCTCGGCTGGCTGTTCGCAACGGGCTTTCAACCAGCGCAATACCTGCACCGGCTCCCAGCGCGTCGGGTCATACAAGGCATAGGCCAGACCCTGGTAGCCCACGACATCCAGCGCACGGTGATAGCCGGCGCGCTGAAACAGCGCCTCGACCTCGGCGAAACAGGTGTTGAAGTGAATCTTGCCGAACGGCGTACGCTCATCGAGCACCAGGCCGTCGACATGCAACGCCAGCGCGGCGTCACCAACGGACTGAACCGGCATGCGGTTCACGCTGGATTTGAGTTGCTCGACATTGAGCATGGACCACTCCGATACTGTATTTCCATACAGCATACGAAGCCGATGCCCCGCTCGTCAATCGACAGCCTGTGCAAGGAAGGCCACCACCTGTTCGGTGTCAAACGGCCAGTCGAGCTCGGCACCGGTGTCCGCCCGGCGCAGCACGGGGATGCGCAAGGCCAGACGCTCGCAGGTCGCGGGATCGTCGGCAATATCGACCAGCTCTACCAGCAGGCCGTGATCGACCAGCGGCATCAACAAGGCTTCGGCGATTTCACACAGGTGGCACCCGAGGGTTCCGTAGAGCTGGCATTCAGGCAGCATGGCGTTTTCCCGACGCGTTTGAATCGAGTGCCTAGTCTAGAACCCTGCGTGGCACCCTGCATCTGCCTTGGATCAGCGATGTCGCCGGTGGTGTCAAGGCGCCTGGCAGGCAAAGGTTCCCGACTGAACCCGATCACGACCCCAGCCACCTCACGGGCAACCGATTCGCGCTACGCTATGCACTCGTCTTCTCTTTCGGCCTGAGCTTGGCCCATGCGCCAGCGACACTGAACCTTCGGCGGACACCATCACTCGAAATAGCCACAGACATTTACAGGGAGAGCCTACATGGCCAGCAAATCGGCAAAGACTGCACAAGACATCCTGATGGCTGACTTCCAGGCACTGGTGCGCGATACCGAAAAACTGCTTGCAGACACTGCCAACCTGGCAGGTGATCAGGCAGATGAGCTGCGCGAGCAGATTCATGCCCGCCTGGTGCAAGCCCGTGACAGCCTGCATCAGACCAAGGAAGACGTGCGCGAGCGCGGCCAGGAGGCGCTCGCCACGGCCGAGCAGTACGTGCAGGACAAACCCTGGCACGCAGTCGGCATCGCCGCAGGCGTTGGTCTGCTGATCGGCCTGTTGGCCAATCGTCGCTGAGGGCTCACCCATGGATAAGGATGCCATCGGCACCGTCGCCACCGGCAAACGCCTAGGCGCGGCGGTGCTCGGGCTGTTGCACAGCCATGTCGAGTTGCTCGGCATCGAGCTTCAGGAACAGAAGGGCCGCACCTTGCGGCTTTTGCTGTTCGCAGGGTTTGCGCTGGTCTTCGGGCTTTTGCTGCTGTCGGCGCTGTCGGGCCTGCTGCTGGTACTGGTCTGGGACACCTACCGTCTGGCGGGCATCATCGGGCTGTGCGTGTTCTACGCGCTGGCGGCAGTGTTCTGCGCCATGCGCCTGAAATCCGCCGTTTTCGATGAATCATCACCTTTCAGCGCCACGCTCGAAGAGCTGGCCAAGGACCGGGAGCGCCTGTTGCCATGAGCCTGCCTCAACTGCCAACCAGCCGAGATCCTCGGGAAATGCGCAAGGCGCTCTTGCGTCTGCGCATGGAAATGCACCGCCAGGAGATGCGCCTGGAAGCGTCGCAACTGCTCGACCCGGTCCGCCGCCTGCGCAACATGGGCAGCAGCGTGCAGCACGGCCTCGATGGGCGCCGACTGTCGTTCTGGAACCTGGCTGCGGTAGTGGCCATGGGCTTCGTCACCGGCAAAGGTGTACGTGGCGGCGGTCTTTCTCGCCTGGCAGGCCTGAGCGGCAGTGTGGTGCCGCTGATTCGCCTGTTCCTCGAAAGCCGCCGGCGCTGAGCGGTGACATGGGGCAGTCGCACCGGCTGCCTTGCGCTACCCTGCTAGGCCTAACCGCCCGCCCTGTGCGAGCGTTTCTGGCGATTGCCGTCAGAGAATCCACCCGACGGAGCACTGTCCTTGGATTGGCACACCCTGCTGAACCGCGAGCGATTGGGTAAAGCCCATTCGAGCCCGCAGGAAATGGGCCGCAGCCCGTTTCACAAAGACCATGACCGGATCATCTTCTCAGGGGCGTTTCGCCGCCTGGGACGCAAGACCCAGGTTCATCCGCCTTATAGCAACGACCACATCCATACCCGCCTTACCCACTCCCTGGAAGTCAGCTGCGTCGGCCGTTCGCTGGGCATGCGCGTGGGCGAAACCTTGCGCCGTGAACTGCCCGACTGGTGCGAACCCAATGACTTGGGAATGATCGTGCAGTCGGCCTGCCTTGCCCATGACATTGGCAACCCACCGTTTGGTCATTCCGGTGAAGACGCCATCCGCTACTGGTTTCAGCAGGCCGCCGGACGCGGCTGGCTAGACGACATGAACCATGACCAGCGCGCCGACTTTCTGAATTTCGAAGGCAATGCCCAAGGCTTTCGGGTGCTGACCCAACTGGAATACCACCAGTTCGACGGTGGCATGCGCCTCACCTACGCCACCCTCGGGACCTACCTCAAATACCCCTGGAGTGCCCGCCACGCCGACGCCATGGGCTACAAGAAACACAAGTTGGGCTGCTACCAGACAGAGCTGCCCTTGCTGCGTCAGATCGCCAGCAAGCTGGGGCTGCCGCAGCTCGATGAACAGCGCTGGGCGCGCCACCCGCTGGTCTATCTCATGGAAGCTGCCGACGACATCTGCTACGCCCTGATCGACCTTGAAGATGGCCTGGAAATGGACCTGCTGCAGTACGCCGAAGTCGAATCGCTGCTATTGGACCTGGTCGGCGACGACCTGCCCGACACGTATCGCCAACTCGGCCCGCTGGACTCGCGGCGGCGCAAGCTGGCGATCCTGCGCGGCAAGGCCATCGAGCACCTGACCAACGCAGCAGCCGATGCGTTCGTGCAACAGCAGCAAGCGTTGCTGGCCGGCGCGCTGGAGGGCGACCTGGTCGAGCACATGCACGGGCCGGCCAAGCGCTGCGTGCTGCAGGCCAAAGACATGGCGCGCAAGAAGATCTTCCAGGACAAGCGCAAGACCCTGCACGAGATCGGCGCCTACACCACCCTGGAAATTCTCCTCAACGCCTTCTGCACGGCCGCGCTTGAGCAACAGGGCGGGCGCAGCCCGTCGTTCAAGAGCCGCCGCGTGCTCGACCTGCTCGGCAACCACGCCCCGGACCCCAGCGCATCGCTACACAGCGCGTTCCTGCGGATGATCGACTTCATTGCCGGCATGACCGACAGCTTTGCCAGCGAAATGGCCCGTGAGATGACCGGCCGCTCCAGCCCGACGTGATGGCAACGCGCCGGAAAGTTGCGAAAGCGTCCGGCGCCTAGGAACGGTCCTACAAGTTAAACGGAATAATTAAACAAACGCCCAAATCGAACATGACTAGCAACGTTGCATGCGTTGACATGCCCGATTTCATAACCGGCGTGTAGCTACACTTCTTATTCATTGTAGGTAATTTCCTATATCCGCAGGAATGCTCCAACCACCATGTGCGACTTACGCCAACTAGGCTAAGGTGCCGGCTGCCTATCTTCTTGCTGCATGGAAAGCCGAATATGCACTCTGTATTTATCGTGGACGATCACCCTGTCATTCGCTTAGCCGTTCGTATGTTGCTGGAGAACCAGAACTACAAGATCGTGGGCGAATCAGATAATGGCGTGGACGCCATGCAACTGGTCCGCGAAGCCAAACCCGATCTGGTCATTCTCGACATCAGCATCCCCAAGCTTGACGGCCTGGAGGTCCTGTCACGCCTGCAAAGCATGGGCTTGCCGTTGAAGGTGCTGGTACTCACCGCTCAATCACCCGCATTGTTCGCGTTGCGTTGCATGCAGTCGGGCGCCTCGGGTTATGTCTGTAAACAGGAAGAGTTGGGCGAGTTGCTCAGCGCCATCAAGGCTGTACTGTCTGGTTACAACTACTTCCCCAATCAGGCACTTACGCAAACCGCGCACGAAGAAAACAGTGACCTCGAACGTTTCCGTCTGATCAATGATCGGGAATTGATGGTGCTGCAATTATTTGCCCAGGGCCGCAGTAACAAGGATATTGCTCGAGGTATGTTCTTGAGCAACAAAACTGTCAGCACCTACAAGAAACGCCTGATGCAAAAGCTACAGGTTGAAACGCTGGTCGAGCTGATCGACATTGCCAAACGCAACGCGCTCGTCTGAAGGACCCGCATGAGCAAGTACCTTGCCGGGCTCTTTCTCGCACTTGTCTTCACCTCTTTGGCCAGCCACGCCCGAGAGGCACCGCCCGACGCCCACAGCTACCTGTTGCTGAGCCGTGCCAGTGCGCAGGCGGCCGACCTGCCACTCACCCCACAGCAGCGTCGCTGGATCAGCAACCGTCAACGGCTGGTCGTGGGCACCACTGCCCCCGACAACCCGCCCTTCGACATCACCCTCGGCGGGCGCGAGTATCAGGGGCTCACTGCCGACTACGTGGGCCTGATCGGCAGCGCCCTTGGCCTGCCGGTGGAAATTCTTCGACTGCCCACCCGCCAGGCGGCCATCGATGCGCTCAAGCGCGGTCAGATCGACCTGCTCGGCAGCGCCAACGGCTATGAAGCCGCGGCGGCCGGGCTGGTGCTGTCCCAGCCTTATGCCTTCGACCAGACCGTGCTGGTCACCCGCGAAGACGAAACCCGTCCACTGGACATGGACCTCGACGGCATGCGCCTGAGTACCCTCTACCACTACCTTCCGGCTTCGGAAATGCGCGCTGCGTATCCAGGGGCGCAGATCCAGACGTACGAATCCACTACACAGGCGTTGAACGCCGTGGCCTTCGACCAGGCCGACGTGTTCATCGGCGACATCATTTCCACCCACTACCAGATCAATCAGGGGCACCTGCCGCGCTTGCGCATGGCCAACTTCGGCAAGCATGAAATGGTCGGTTTCAGCTTTGCCGTCCGGCAGAACGAAACGCAGTTGCTGGAACTGGTCAATGCCACCCTCGACAGCGTGCCGGCGTCCACCCGCGGCGAGATCTCACGGCGCTGGGGCGCTGGCAGCGACACCCTGCTCACCGACCGCAAGCTGCAGCTGTCGCAACGCGAGAACCGCTGGCTGCGCGACCACCCCGAAATGCGCGTATCGGTCAACGAGAACGCGGCGCCGCTCTCGTTTCTCGACAACAACGGCCACCTGCGTGGCATCACTGCCGACCTGCTGGAATTGATTCGCCTGCGCACCGGGCTGCGTTTCAGGGTTCAGCGCGCCGGTGACATCACCGGCATGATCGCCGATCTGCAGAATGGCACCACCGACATCATCGCCACCTTTGCCGCAGACGAGGGCAATGGCACGGGCCTGACCATCTCCCGCCCCTACCTTGAAACCTCGCATGTCCTGGTCACCCGCAGCGCTACCGACCAACCGGCCACCCTGGATCAACTGCGCGGCAAACGCGTCGCAGTGTCCAGCCACGGCAGGATTGCCAGCATCCTGGCAACGACTTACCCCGAAATCGTCCTGGTGCCCACCAAGAGCCCGTTCTATTCCGTGGCGCTGCTCAACAGCGGCGCGGTCGATGCCATCGTCACGACCCTGATCGACGCCAACCATGCACTGACGGTCAACGACAACCTGGCCATCCGCACAACGGTCAGCAGCGAGCCTGCCAGCTTCGCCATGGCAACTGCCCCCCATGCCAGAGAGCTGGCCTCGATCCTCGACAAGGCGCTGCTGAGCATCACGCCGGAAGAACTGGGCGTCATCCACAGCCGCTGGCGCAGCTACAGCCTGTTCGACGATGCGCAATGGCCGCTGTACCGCCGCATCATCCTGCAAGTGGTGCTGGCCACCGCCGTTCTGCTGGTGCTGGCCTTGCTGTGGAATGCGCGCCTGCGGCGGCAGATCAAGCAGCGGCAGGTGGCCGAGCGTGCGCTCAACGATCAGCTGGAATTCATGCGCGCACTGCTCAACGGCACCCCCCACCCGATGTACGTGCGCGATCGCGAGGGGCGCCTGCAAAGCTGCAACGAAAGCTACCTGGTGGCGCTCAATACCACGGCCGAGGCGGTGCTGGGCAAGCGTCTGGAAGACAGCGCCATGAAAGACTGCGCCTATACCCGGCAGATCCAGGCTGACTACCGGACCGTGATGAAGCAGGGCAAGCCGCTGATCCTGGACCGCCCCATGCGCTTGAACGAAGAAGAACGCACCCTGTATCACTGGGTGCTGCCCTACCGCGATTCGCTTGGGGAAATGCAAGGCATCATCGGCGGCTGGATCGACATCAGCGACCGCCGCAAGCTGGTTCAGGACCTGCGCCTGGCCAAGCAGCAGGCCGATGATGCCAACCGTGCCAAGAGCACCTTCCTGGCCACCATCAGTCACGAGATCCGCACCCCCATGAACGCGGTGATCGGCATGCTCGAACTGGCGCTGCGGCGGGCAGACGAGGGTGAACTCGACCGCCCGGCCATCGAGGTAGCGCACCAGTCGGCCAAGGACCTGCTGGGCTTGATCGGCGACATTCTCGACGTCGTGCGCATCGAATCCGGGCATCTGTCGCTCACTCCGGAGGCCGTCAACCCCATCGAGCTGGTCGAATCGGTCGGCCGGGTGTTCGACGGTCTGGCGCGCGAGAAGGGTCTGGCGCTCAGAGTGGTCATCGCACCCGACGCAGGGTGCCATGCGCGGCTCGATCCACTGCGCTTCAAACAGATCCTGTCGAACCTGGTCAGCAATGCCATCAAGTTCACCGAGCAGGGCCAGGTGCGGATCTGTGTGGCGGTGCGTGAACGCACCTCGGCCGGCACGGCAACGCTCGACCTGGACGTGCACGACACCGGTATCGGCATCAGCGAAGACGACCTCAAGCGCCTCTTCTGCCCGTTCGGCCAGGTCAACCCGGACAGCCAGCAGGCACGCAACGGCACCGGCCTGGGGCTGGTCATCAGCCGCAACCTGTGTGAAATGATGGGCGGCAGTCTCGGTCTCGAAAGCCTGCAAGGCGTGGGCACCCGGGTACGCCTGCAGATGCCTCTGCAATTGACCGCGCCGCCGCCGGCGCCTGCGGTGCACGAAGACCGCTGCCCACCGCTTGACCAGCAGCTGCAGGTGATGGTCATCGACGACCACCCGGCCAACCTGATGCTCATGGCCCAGCAACTGAGCGTGCTGGGCTTGCGCCACCAGCGTGCCTGCGACGGCCGTGAAGCCCTGTGCAGCTGGCGCGATGGGCACTTCGACGTGCTCATCCTCGATTGCAACATGCCGCACATGAACGGCTATCAGCTGGCCCGCATCGTGCGCGCCGAAGAGCAACTGTACAACCGAAGCCCATGCACCATCATTGGCTACACCGCCAACGCCCAGCCCGAAGCGCGCCAGCAATGCCTGGATGCCGGCATGGACGACTGCCTGCTCAAACCGATTTCGCTATCGACCCTGCGTCAGCGCCTGTCGAGCATCCGCCGCGCAGGCGCTCAGCCGTCGCCACGCCCGCGCCTGTTCGACCTGAGCGGCCTGTGCGCCGTGGTGGGGGACAGCCTCAGCGACCGAGAGCGCTTGCTGCAAACCCTGAAAACCAGCCTGCAACAAGACCTGCACATCCTCATGCAAATCGATCCTGACCAGGCTCCGCAAGCCCTCGCAGACCAGGCCCACAAAATTCTCAGCGCGGCGCGCATGCTCGAAGCACATCCGCTGATGGCAGCCTGCGAGGCCTTGCATACGCCCGCCCACCCCGCGCACTTGCGCCAGCAACGCCAGCGTCTGGCGCGGCATATGCGCCGGGTCGAGAAGGCGCTGGAGCGCGAGCTTCGGTGAATGGAAAGCGAGCTTCACACCGCTGGCCGCGGGGCCGTCGCGCAGCGACTGCCCTGTGCAACCGACAGCAACCACCCACACTGCCGATCATCGGCACCGACAGCGCACAGGCATTGAAACCTGTTAGCTGGTAGACTGCGCGCCGTAATTACTTTGAGGATTTATTGATGGCCACTAACCGCTCCCGTCGCCTGCGCAAAAAACTGTGTGTAGACGAGTTCCAGGAATTGGGCTTTGAGCTGAACCTGGGTTTCAAGGAAGACTTGGCTGACGACGCAATCGATGCATTCCTCGACGCGTTCCTGACTGAAGCGATGGATGCCAATGGCCTGGATTACGTCGGCGGCGACGATTTCGGTCTGGTCTGCAAAGCAGAGCGTGGCTCGGTCACCGAAGAGCAGCGCGCAGCCGTTGAAGCCTGGCTCAAAGGCCGCAGCGAACTGACCAAGGTTGATGTCAGCCCTCTGCTTGACGCCTGGTACCCGGAAACGCCGATCAACACTGCACAGTGATTGCGCTCGGCCACCCTGGCTGACGGCGAGACCCCAGAAACCACCTCATGAGGTGGTTTTTTTTCGCCTGCCAATCGTGCAGTCACCGTGACTCGCGCCGGGATTTTCGGCCACATGCTGTTCTGCTCGGTTCACCCAATGGCACGGCGCAGAACGCAGACAGCCCGTGGACTGGCCAGGTGCATTGCAAACGTTGCATCACGCAAGAACGCTTTTGTCTCAAATCTGGTCCAAGTCACCTACGCTTGGGGCATAATGCCCACGCTGTTTTCACGGGGCCATCACCTTGTAAAGCCCCTCCTGCTTCACGCCTTTCATGCGCAGGATTGCCGTTCTCATGATCAAAACGCTACGCCCTCTGCTGCTCGCCGGCCTGCTGCTCCCGGTGGCCTTCTCCAGCCACGCGGCCGCTGTCAACTCCACGCTGTCGCCCAAGGTGCAGCAGGCCCTAAAGACCAACAAACTGCAGGACTCCGCGCTGTCGCTCGTCCTGGTGCCCTTGGACGGCCCCGGTACAGCGACGGTGTTCAATGCCGACGTGTCGGTGAACCCTGCCTCCACCATGAAGCTGGTCACCACCTTCGCTGCCCTGGAACTGCTCGGCCCGACCTATCAGTGGAAGACCGAGTTCTATACCGACGGCACCCTGAGCAACGGTGTGCTCAACGGTAATCTCTACCTCAAGGGGGGCGGTGATCCAAAGCTGAACATGGAAAAGCTGTGGCTGTTGATGCGCGACCTGCGCGCCAACGGCGTGCGCACCATCACCGGTGACCTGGTGCTTGATCGCAGCCATTTCGTACAGCCCAACCTGCCTGAATTCAATGACGACGGCGGCGACGTGAACAAGCCGTTCCTGGTCAAGCCCGACGCGCTGCTGGTCAACCTCAAGGCCCTGCGCTTCGTGGCGCGCAACGACGGCGGCAAAGTGAGTGTGTCGGTAGAACCGCCGATCGCCAGCATCCGCATCGACAACCAGGTCAAAGCCGTGGCGTCCAAGCAGTGCAGCGGCGAGGTGCGCTACAACCCGGTGCCGCAAGCCGACGGCATGAGTGTGGTGGTCAGCGGACAACTGGGCGATGGCTGCAATTCGCAGACCTACCTGTCGCTGCTCGACCACCCGACCTACGCCGCGGGCGCGGTTCGAGCCATCTGGAACGAACTGGGCGGGACCGTGCAAGGCCGTGACCGGATCGAAAACGTACCCAAGAACGCCCGCCTGCTGGCGCGGGCTTTCTCGCCAGACCTGGTCGAGGTCATCCGCGACATCAACAAGTACAGCAACAACACCATGGCCCAACAGGTGTTCCTGAGCATCGGCGCGCGTTTTCGCACCGATGCCGATGGCGACGATGCCCGCGCTGCACAGCGCGTGATTCGGCAATGGATGGCCAAGAAAGGCATTACCTCGCCGCACCTGGTGATGGAGAACGGCTCTGGCCTGTCTCGCGCCGAGCGGGTCAGCACACGGGAAATGGCCATGCTGCTACAGGCGGCCTGGAAAAGCCCATTTGCTGCGGAATTCATGAGTTCGATGCCACTGGTGGGCATGGACGGGACCATGCGCAAGCGCCTGAAAACCACCGCGCTGCGCGGTGAAGGGCACATCAAGACTGGCACCCTGAACACCGTGCGCGCCATCGCCGGCTTTACCCGCGACAGCAACGGCAAGACCTGGGCGGTTTCAGCGATTCTCAACGACCCGAAACCCTGGGGTGCGGCGTCGATCCTCGACCAGATACTGCTTGATGTGTACCAGCAGCCCAAACTCGTCAACACCGGCGTGAATCTTGCGCAGTGATGGACAGGCAGTGAAACGTCAGGGGCCTGCCAGAGTGGCGTCGCTGTTCGCTGGGGTCTGCGCAGGTCGATAAGCCGCTGCGCGCACCCTTGCAGACCCAGCGGCTCCGTGCGCACTGCCGTCAAGCCGAGCGCCACTGCGCGGACCGTCACAGGCGCAAGCACCTGCGCGCGGACCGACGTACACCGGGGTGGCCGCTGCGCGGCCCCTGTGCCTCATCGCAGCGCCCACCTCGCAGGCCCGAACGCGCTCGGCCTACTGCGCGAACGCCCTGCCCAACCCACCTGGCACACCGCTGCTGTCGGTTTCCTGCCACGGCCCTTGCGGGTTCACCGACCAGCTCCAGCCGTTGTTCCAGCGGTAGTAGGTGCGCTGGCGGTAGAAGGTATTGGATTGTTTCTCCAGCACGTACACGCCCATTTTCGGGTCCCAATGGCTGGCGCCACCGGGCGGCGGCGCGAAGCTGGCCGAGGTGCGCGGCATGGGTTTGGGCGTCTGCGCCGGCTGGCCGGGCTTGGGCGCACCGGGTTGCGGGCCTGGCAGCGGCTTGACCACCGGGCCCTTGGCCGGCGGTGGAGTCTCAAGCGGCGGCGTGGGCTGCTCGACCGGGCGATGGACCGTACAGGCACCCAATCCAAGGGCCAGGGCGAGTACGGTCAGACGGGCAATGCTGTTCATGGCGCGGTGTCTCACGAATCGGGGCTGTCGATGATCAGGTGCTGGGTGGCCTGGGTGTCGCTCGCCACTGGCGCGCTCTGCCCGATCCACTCGCCCTGAGTGGGCTGCCCGCTTCGAGAAACGCGAGCTACCAGTTGGACTTGACCCGCATCGGACAGTTTCATCTGCGCCACCATGGCGTCGGCATCGGACAACACCACGTCGATGGGCAGTTGCGCCACCGTCACTCGCTTGGCTGCCAATGGCATGCCTGGCCCCTGGCTGGCGCGGGCGAAGATGAACACGGTGTCCTCGGCGCGGACCTTGCCTTTGAGTGCAGCCGCCAGTTCCACCCGTACCTTCAAACCCACCTTCACCTCAGGTGTCGCGCCGCCGGCGCGCAGCTTGTCGGCGGCGCGGTCGATCCCGCCTTGCAGCGCAGCACGAGAGCTGTCTTGGGCTGGCAGCTGGGCCAGCAGACGCTGCCAGAAGTCGATTGCCTCCTGATAGCGCTGCCCCTCAAAGGCGGCGATGCCTAACAGACCCAGGCTGGTCACCTCGTTCGGGTCGCTTTGCAGGGCCTCATCGGTCAGGGCCTGCAGTTGTGGGCTCCACTGTTTGTCGTGGGCGAAATACAGCGCCTGCGCCCACTGCCCGAGCAGCTCGGGTTGGCGCCCTGCCAACGCCACGGCACGCGCGTAGACCTTGGCGGCGTCTGCCGGACGTTGATCGGCCATGTAGGCGCGGCCGAGGAAATACAGGCTTTCAGCCGAATCGGGCTGGGCCTGAACGGCACGCTCCAGGCGCTCGGTCATCTGCGCCATGGTTGCCGGCGGCTGGGCAAATTCCTGGGTCAGGCGCACCTGGTCGGCCGCACCGAAATGCAGGTACAGCGCCAACGCCGCCAACGGCAGGACCACGGCCAGGGCCACCGGCACGGCGATGCCGAGCTTGCGCTGGGCGCCTGGCTCGGCTGACGCTGTGTCGGCAAGCAGCTCGCGCGCAGCTTCGGCGCGGCCCTGCTGCAACTGCTCGGCGTCGAGCACACCGGCCTGAGCCTGGCCGCTAAGCTCGGCGACGCGCTCTTGATACAGCGCCACGTTTAGCGCTGTGCGGTCTTCTTCCTGCTGCTGGCGGTGGCCACGCAGGGTCGGGATCAACAGGAAACCGAGCGCGGCTACCAGCAGCAGCCCGGCACCGAGCCAGAATTCAGTCATGGGGAAGGTCTTTTTCCAACAGCGTGGCCAGCCGGGCGCGCTCGGCAGGTGAAAGGTCGGCGCCGGCGGCAGGCGCCGAGACGCGGCGACGGCGAACGATCACCGCAAGCACTGCGAAACCGCCCACCAGCAACAGCCCGGGCCCGAACCACAGCAGCCAGGTACGGGCGTTCAATGCCGGCTTGTAACGCACGAAGTCGCCATAGCGATCGACCATGAAATCGACGATCTGCTGGTTGCTCCTGCCCTCGCCCAGCATGCGGAAGATTTCCCGGCGCAGGTCGGCGGCAATCGGCGCATTGGAGTCGGCGATGTCCTGGTTCTGGCACTTCGGGCAGCGCAGCTCCTTGGTCAGCTGCTGGTAGCGATCACGTTCGGCCTGGTCGCGAAACTGATACGTGTCGATCGCGGCCTGCACACCGCCACTGAGGAACATGCCGAGCACAGCGGCGCTGAGCCAACGCTTCATGGCCTGGCCTCATCGACCAGTTGCTGGTAACGCGGTGCAAGCTGCTCGCGCCACACGGTCGAGTCAACCACGCCCACGTGCTTGTAGCGAATGATGCCTTGGGCGTCGATCAGGAAGGTCTCGGGCGCGCCATACACGCCGAGGTCCAGCCCCAAGGTGCCCTGCTCATCACTGATGTCGAGCTGGTAGGGGTTGTGGAAGTCGGCCAGCCATTTCAGAGCCGCCGCATTGTCATCCTTGTAGTTGATGCCATGGATGACCACACCCTGCTCGGCGAGCTGGTTGAGGTACGGGTGTTCGACCTTGCAGGACGGGCACCAGGTGCCCCAGACATTGACCAGCGCCGCACGCCCGTGCAGGTCGCGTTCGGTGAGGGTCTGGCTGCCTTGCACTGCACGCAGGGAGAACGCCGGGAACGGCTTGCCGATCATCGCCGAGGGCAGTTCATCAGGTTTGAGGAACAAGCCCTTGTAAAGAAACACCGCCAGCAGCAGGAACGCCGCCAGCGGAATCAGCATCATCCAGCGTTTCATGCACTTGCTCCCGCCACGCCCAACACCTCTCGCACGCGCGTTCTGACTTTGACGCGGTAACGCCCATCGAGCGCCGCCAAGACGCCGCCCAGCCCGGTCAGCAACCCACCCAGCCAGATCCAGCGCACATAGGGTTTGATGTGTACGCGCACGGCCCAGGCGCCATCGCCCAGAGGCTCACCGAGGGCCACGTAGAGGTCACGGGTGAAGCCTGCATCGATACCGGCTTCGGTCATCATCGATTGCTGCACGGTGTACAGACGTTTCTCCGGGTGCAGCACCGACACCTCGCGACCCTCGCGGGACACGCGCACCGTGCCTTTGTCGGAAATGAAGTTCGGCCCCTCGAAGTGCCTGGCGCCTTCGAAGAGGAAGTGATAACCGCCCAGCTCGACAGTCTCGCCCGGCGCCAGGCGCAGGTCGCGCTCGGCACTGTTGTTGCTCGACAGCACCACGCCCAGGGCGCACACCACCAGGCCCAGGTGGGCGAGCTGCATGCCCCAGTAGCTGCGGGTCAGACCGGCCATGCCCTTGAGCAGGCCCTTGTGGCGGGTTTTGTCGAACAGGTCGCGGACACCGGCCAGCAGCACCCACGCGCCCAGGGCAAAGGTGGTCAGCACCTGCCAGTCGAAGTCCTCGACCAGCCAGCCGGCCAGTGGCGCAGCCAGCGCGGTGCCGATCAGCACGGGTTTGAGCATGCTGACCAGCCATTTGCCAGGGGTATCTTTCCAGCGCACCAGCACGCCAACGCCGAGCACCAGCATCAGCAGCGCCATCAGCGGCAGGAACAAGGCATCGAAATACGGCGGGCCGACCGACAGCTTGGCGCCGGTCAGGGCATCGAGAATCAGCGGATAGAGTGTGCCCAGAAGAATCATCGAGGCCGCCACCACCAGCACGAGATTGTTGGCCAGCAGCAGGGTTTCCCGCGACCACAGGGCGAAGCCCACCTGGCTCTTGACCACCGGCGCGCGCCAGGCGAACAACGCCAGCGAGCTACCTACCACCATCAGCAGGAAAATCAGGATGAACACCCCGCGCTCAGGGTCTGCGGCGAAGGCATGTACCGAGGTCAGCACCCCGGACCGGACCAGGAAGGTGCCCAGCAGGCTCAGCGAAAATGCGGCGATGGCCAGCAGTACCGTCCAGCTCTTGAACACACCGCGTTTTTCCGTCACCGCCAGCGAATGAATCAACGCGGTGCCGACCAGCCATGGCATGAAGGAGGCGTTCTCGACCGGGTCCCAGAACCACCAGCCGCCCCAGCCGAGTTCGTAGTAGGCCCACCACGAGCCCAGGGTGATACCGACCCCCAGAAAAGCCCAGGCCACCAGTGTCCAAGGCCGCGACCAGCGTGCCCAGGCGGCATCCAGGCGCCCGCCGAGCAAGGCGGCGATGGCAAAGGCAAAGGCGACCGAAAAGCCGACATAGCCCATGTACAACATCGGCGGGTGAACGATCAGGCCGATGTCCTGCAGCAGCGGGTTGAGGTCGCGGCCATTGGTCGGCATCTGCGGCAGCAGGCGCTGGAACGGGTTGGAGGTGACGATCAAAAAGCTCAGAAAGCCCACGCTGATCATGCCCATCACCGCCAGCACACGCGCCAGCATCTCCTGCGGCAGTTGCCGGGAGAACACCGACACGGCGAAGGTCCAGCCGCCGAGGATCAGTGCCCAGAGCAGCAGCGAGCCTTCGTGAGCGCCCCAGACCGCGCTGAACTTGTAGTACCAGGGCAAGGCAGTGTTGGAATTGCTGGCCACATAGGCGACCGAGAAATTGTCGGTCATGAACGCGTGGGTCAGGCAGCCGAAGGCCAGCGCCAGGAAAGCGAACTGGCCCCAGGCGGCCGGACGCGCCAGGCCCATCCATACCCGGTCGCCGCGCCAGGCGCCGATCAGCGGCACGGTGGCCTGCACGGCGGCGAAGCAGATCGCCAGGATCATCGCCAACTGGCCGAGTTCAGGGATCAACAAAGCGGCATTCATGGTGTGGCCTGCGCGTCAGTGGCAGCCTGGCCGTTTTCCTTCAAGGCCTTGCTGACCTCCGGCGGCATGTATTTTTCGTCGTGCTTGGCCAGCACTTCGTCGGCCACCACCACGCCCTCGGCGTTGAGCTTGCCCAGCGCAACGATGCCCTGCCCTTCGCGGAACAGGTCAGGCAGGATGCCGCGGTAGGTGATCGGCACTGATTTGTTGAAGTCGGTGACCACGAAGCGTATGTCCAGGGAATCACCCGAGCGCTGCAGCGAGCCTTGCTCGACCATGCCGCCGGCGCGGATGCGGGTGTCCTGCGGCGCTTCGCCGTTGGCGATTTGCGTTGGGGTGTAGAACAGATTGATGTTCTGTTGCAGGGCGCTGAGGGCAAAACCCACGGCCAGGGCAACGCCGACCACCAGGCCGAGGATGATGAACAGGCGTTTCTTGCGCTGCGGATTCACGGCTTGCTCTCCCGGCGCAGACGACGCGCCTCTTCTTGCAGGTAACGCCGCCGGGCGCGCAGGGGCACGGTAACGTTCACGGCCAGCACCAGCAGGCAGATGCCATAGGCTGACCACACGTACAGGCCATGGTGGCCCATGGCGAGGAACTCAGGGATGGACGCGAAACTCATCGCGGCGCCTCTTTACCCAGCGATTTCAAGACCTCGTCCTTGACCCAACTGGCGCGTGCTTCGCGCCGCAGCACCTCCAGGCGCATGCGCAGCAGCAATGCCGCGCCGAAAAAGCAGTAGAAACCGAGCGTGGTCAGCAGCAACGGCAGCCACATCTCGACCGGCATGGCCGGTTTTTGCGTCAGGGTGAACGTGGCGCCCTGGTGCAGCGTGTTCCACCACTCCACCGAGTACTTGATGATCGGGATGTTGATGACACCCACGATCGCCAGCACCGCGCAGGCTTTGGCCGAGCTGTCACGATTGCTGATCGCCTGGCCCAAGGCAATGATCCCGAAGTACAGGAACAGCAGGATCAGCATCGACGTCAGTCGTGCATCCCAGACCCACCAGCTGCCCCAGGTCGGCTTGCCCCACACCGCACCGGTGACCAGCGCCAGCGCGGTCATCCAGGCGCCGATGGGGGCGGCGCACTGCAACGCGACATCGGCCAGTTTCATCTTCCACACCAGCCCCACCACGCCCGCCACCGCCAGCATCACGTAGCACGACTGCGCGAGCATGGCCGCCGGCACGTGGATGTAGATGATGCGGAAGCTGTTGCCCTGCTGGTAATCCTCAGGGGCAAACGCCAGGCCCCAGACGATGCCGATGCCGAGCAACAGCGCCGCCGAGACCGCCAGCCAGGGCAGCAGGCGGCCACTGATGGCATAGAACCATTTGGGCGAACCGAGTTTGTGAAACCACGTCCAGCTCATTTTCATCACGGTGTATCCAGGCGTTTGCCGGGCTTGCATGCCCGGTCCTCGTTATTCACCGACGCTGATCTTCAGGCCGGCGGCAATCGCAAAGGGGGCCAGGGTAATGGCCAGTGCCGTCAGGCTGGCCAGCCACAACAGGTGGCCGGTCGCGGGCATAGTGTGCAGCGCCGCTTGCAACGCACCACTGCCCAGGATCAATACCGGTATGTATAGCGGCAGAATCAGCAGCGCTAACAGCAAACCGCCGCGTTTGAGCCCGACCGTCAGCGCTGCACCGACCGCGCCCAGCAGGCTGAGCACCGGCGTGCCCAGTAGCAGGGAGGCCAGCAGCACGGGCAGGCATTCACCGGGCAGGCCGAGCATCAGCGCCAGCAGCGGCGCCAACAATACCAGTGCCAGGCCGGAAAAGGTCCAGTGCGCCAGCACCTTGGCCAGCACCAGCAATGGCAACGGGTGCGGCGACAGCACCCACTGCTCCAGCGAGCCGTCCTCGAAATCGCTGCGAAACAGGCCATCGAGCGACAGCAGCACGGCCAGTAATGCCGCGACCCAGACCAAACCTGGCGAGAGGGTTTGCAGCAATTGGGTTTCGGGCCCGACTGCCAGGGGAAACATCGCCACCACGATGGCGAAGAACACCAGCGGGTTGGCCAGTTCGGCCGGCCGGCGCCACAGCAGCCGCGCTTCACGGCGCAGCAACAGGATGAATACGCTCATGCAGCCCACTGCCCCAGGTTCAGTTCGCGGTAGCCGCGCGGGCGCTGGCGCAGTTCATGGTGGGTGGTCAACACCACCGTGCCGCCGGCTTCGCAGTGCTGGACCAGGTGTTGTTCGAGCTGGGCCACGCCCTGTTTGTCCAGGGCGGTGAACGGCTCGTCGAGAATCCACAAGGGTGGACCCGGCAGGTACAGCCGAGCCAGGGCCACCCGGCGCTGTTGGCCGGCAGACAAGGTATGGCACGGCACCTCTTCGAAACCGTGCAGGCCGATGGCGGCCAGCGCTTGGTCGATGCCGTGAGCGTCGGCCGGCTGATGCAGCGCGCACAGCCAGGCGAGGTTCTCCTGCGCGGTGAGCACGTCCTTGATGCCGGCGCTGTGGCCGATCCACACCAGCTGCGCAGCCAATGCCTGACGGCATTCGACCAACGGCACGCCACCCCACAACAGTTGCCCGGCGCTAGGCTGCATGAGCCCGGCGAGCAAGCGCAGCAGGCTGGTCTTGCCACTGCCGTTGGGGCCGCTGACCTGCAGCAGGTCACCGGCGCGCAGGTCGAGGTCCAGATGCTCGAAGAGCATCCGCCAGTCGCGTTCGCAGGCAAGGCCAATGGCCTGGAGGTGGAAGGTCACGGTTTCGCCTTATGCTGGGATGGACATCGCACCCGACCGGGCCGCTCGCCAGAAAGCGCGCGACGCGCAGGGCCAGAAGGCCTCAAGTCGACGGGACGGCTGCCGTTACACTGGCAACGACCCACACCGGGTGGGCCGCAGCGCGGCCGGCATTATACATGTACCGCGTCAGCCCAAGAGGGTTTGGCTCAACAGGTTGTATACAATCATGACTGAGATCAATAGTCTCCCGCCGCAAGCGACCACGGCTGCTGCCGGCCCGCGCCCTGCGACCAGTGGTGAGGTGCTACGGCTCTCTGCACCCCAGGCTGACCTGCTGCCGCCTGGCACCACCGCCCAGGCCGACGTGCTCAGCCTGCGCCAGGTTGGCCAGTCGTTCCAGATGCTGCTGCGCCTGACCCTGGCCGATGGTCAGCAGACCCAGGTCCAAGCCAACGCCAGCCAGCCCTTGGCACAGGGCAGCCAGATGCTCGTGAGCCAGACCCAGAGCGCCCAGTTGGCGGTGCTGATGCCAGCGTTCGGCAGTGAGGCGCGGTCGGTGCTGACCCAACTCGATACCCGCGCCACCCCGGTCGGCACCCTGCTTCAGGGCAAGGTGTTGACCACCCAGGCGCTGCCGAGCGTGGCCGGCCAGGCGGCGGTGTACCGCTCTCTGGTCAGCCTGATCAACAGCGCCCAGGCCGGCGCCACCTTGAGCATCGACAGCCCGCGTCCGCTGGCGCTGGGCAGCTTGCTCAGCGCCCAGGTGACGGGCGACCAGTCACTGCGTTTCGTGCCCCTGAGTGGCCGACAGGACGAGCTGGCCATCGCCCAGCAACTACTCACGCAGCAAGGTCGCCAGGCCGACCTCAACGGCCTGCTCAACAGCCTGCAACGCCTGGCTAGCGACTCGGACACCAGCGCCCAGCTGCGCAGCAGCGCCGAATGCCTGCTCGCCAGCCTGCCAGAGGTGCGCCAGCTCAGCGACGCCAAGGGCGTGGCCCAGGCCCTGGCCAACAGCGGCGGATTTCTCGAAGCCAAGCTGACCGGCGGGCAGACCGCCGCGCTGGCCACCGACCTGAAAGCCAACCTGCTGCGCCTGGTGGCCCACGCCAGCCAGGCGCCCGGCGCACCGAGCTTCAATCCTGCCCACGCCACCACCCTGGCCCCGTTGCTCCCAGGCTTGGCGCGCGCGGCGCTGGGCATGCTCGGCAATGCCGCACCGCGCCAGCAGCCCGGAGGTTTCCCGCTGCCCTCGCGCCTGCTGCAGAGCCTGGAGGGCGAAGGCGACCTGGAGCACCTGCTGCGCCTGGCCGCCGCGGCGATATCGCGCCTGCAGAGCCATCAGCTGAGCAGTCTGCAGCAGACCGGCTTGACCGAGAACGGTACGTTGCAGAGCACCTGGCAGACGGAAATCCCGCTGCGACACGGCCAGGAATTCGTCCCCTTGCAGGTCAAGGTGCAGCATGAAGAGCCCGCCGAGCCCAAGGGTGAAGAGCGCGCCAGCGCCAAGGAAACGCCCGAATCGGTATGGCGCATCGAGCTGGCCTTCGACCTGCACCCCCTGGGCCCGCTGCAAGTGCTGGCGCAGTTGAGCCAGGGCCGCCTGTCCGGACAACTGTGGGCCGAACACCCCGCCACTGCACGCCTGCTCGACAGCCAGTTGGGCGCACTGCGCGAGCGCCTGGTCAGCCGCGGCCTGGACGTGGGCGACTTACAGTGCCAGGCCGGCACGCCGCCACAAGGCCCTCGAACCCGACTCGAACAACGCTGGGTGGATGAAAACGCATGAACAAGGCTCCCCGCCAGGCCATCGCCCTGAGCTATGACGGCGAACAAGCACCAACCCTGAGCGCCAAGGGCGACGACGAGCTGGCCGAGGCCATCCTGGCCCTGGCCCGCGAGCACGAAGTCCCCATCTACGAGAACGCCGAGCTGGTACGGCTGCTGGCGCGCCTGGAGCTGGGCGAGCAGATTCCCGAAGCACTGTACCTGACCATCGCCGAAATCATCGCCTTCGCCTGGCAACTGCGCGGCAAGGTGCCGGCCGGTTTCGAGCCAACCCCGCAGGAGCGCGACATCACGCCCAACCTGCCCCGCTTGCCCTCAAGCTATAAATAGCCCCTGCCTGGGCCGGCCATCGCGAAGGTAGCGCCTTTGTCCAGAACAGAGGCCGACCCATGCATGACCTACCGCTTGAACACCTGTCCATGGTCAGTGACGCACTGCGCGACTTTCCACGCCCCGATCTGCTGGCGCTCGAAGCGTTGCAGACCTGGTTGCGCCAACAGGGCATCGACGCCTCCCCGCTCGAGATCGACGTCGTCACCGTCCATTACCAACGCGAGCCCTTGGGCGAAGGTCGGACGCACTTTCGCGAAAACGCGCTGATCACGCAGAAGATGAACCTGGTCGAAGCCCTGCTGTGCAATTGGCAGGGAGAAACCGCCGCAGGCTATGGCGGGTTTCACTATGGCAACTGGGCCGGCTCTGCACCAACGGGCGCGCTGCACCTGGTCGAGCGCCTGGGCACCCATGAGCTGCTGTCCAACTACTCCGATTACGAAGTATTCAACGGCCTGTACCAGCGCACCCAGCCTGCGGCCTACGGTCCAGCCAACCGGGTGGCGGTTCGTGCCGAGGATCTGCAGTCGTTCATCTGGGGGCTGCATTTCCACCAGCGCTACATCGGCCAGCTCGACACCTACTGGAAAGCGCGATTCGACCTGTATCAGCGAGCCATCAAGATCAACTTCATCGCCGCCTGCAATCGTCAGGTCAGCCAGGGCAGCCTTACCGACGCTGGGCGGCGCATCATCTGGCAGGTGGCCGGGCTGGTACCCAGGCCGCCGCAGCTGCGCATCGCCATGCTCAACGTCTATGGCTACGTGAGTACCTCGATCCTCTGTCTGCAAGATTCCAGTACCGACCGTACGCTGCTGTACATCCCGGGCAATCGCTACCCGTTTCACGAATTCGACGACACCGCCAGCCTGCAGCACTGGTTCGCCACGCAGTGCCAGGACGCCGCCACGCGCAACGCCCTGCTGCAGCACTTCAGCCCGGGCGACTGGCCCGACGGCCTGGATTTCAGCGGCGTGAGAACCGCCCTCAAGGGGCTGGCGAGGTATCCCAAGCCCTACCGGCTGTCGAGCGCGCGCCCAGGTTTCACCACCAGCGGCATCTGGCGGCCCACGGTGATGGTCAACTACCGCCCCGCGCGCTACAGCCCGCCTATCCAGCAGGACGTGTTCCGCCACCTGGCGCGCTGGCATCAGAAGCGGTCCTACGCCGACGCCGATAGCCAGATCGTCAGTAACCACCAGATCGACAAGGCCAACTGGACCAACTACCTGAAGATTGCCATGGGCATGCTGCTACCGGTGGCCATGGTGCTGCCTGCCCTGGCCCCGCTGCTGGCCATAGGCGGGCTGGCGCAGTTCACACTCGGGCTGGACAAGGTACTCAACGGTGCCGACGCCGAGGCCAAGGCCGAAGGCGTCGACCTGCAGGTATTCGGCTTGCTCAACGCAGCCCCCCTGGCCAGTGCCCTGGTGCAGCGCTCAGAGGCGGTATTTCGCTACTGGCGGCCCGGTTTTTTCTCCAGCACGCGCTTGGCTCAGCGCCTGGGTGCACCGATGGGCGCCGCCCCTCTGCTCGATTCGATGGAACTGCAACGCGCCGAACTGGCGTTCCGGGAAATCGATCGCCACGCTCAGCCCATGACCCCGGCGGTGATCAAGCGCATCGACTCAGGCTTGATGCATCGCTTTTCCGCGCAGTTGATGCTGCCTGAAGGGGTCAGCCATGATTGGGTGGAATATGAACTGCAGAGCGATGCGTTCATTCGCACCCGCGACGCGCGTCAGCCAGACCCTGAGCGCTGGGTTGCCATCGAGGGGGACCCTCAGCACCTCACCCGGCAGCAGGCGCCTGCGGCGGGGGTGACCGACGCGATGCGTATGGCCCGCCTGCGCAGCTTGGGCATCGACGTCGACCTGCCGATCGACCTTGCAGCCTACGACGCGCTGCCAACCTCGCCCATTGCACGGCGGATCACCAGCATCTGGACGGGCAACCACCCGCTGGGCAGCGCGTTCATCGACGCGCTGGCGCACAATGCCCAGGCCTTGCGCGACAGTGCGTACCACTACCAGCTGCTGATCTCGCGCCTGGATCTGACGGCGTACCAGGACAACCTCAAGCTGCTGCAAGCCCGGGCTCCGACCCTGGAGGTCCTGCCGCTGGAAGACCAGCCGTTCTTCCACGCCTTCGCCGACTCGGCCTACTACCCGCAGTACCAGGCAGCCCTCGGCAACCTGCCCGGCACCCAGAGCAATTTCAGCTCGGCCTGCGATATCTTGCGCTACCGCCTGCTGGCGGAGGTGGGCGGGCTCTACATGGATGCCGACGACCTGCTGCTGTTGCCCTCACGCAGTCACGAGCAGACGCTGCCTCTGGAGCGCATTCCCCTGGCGACCACCGCCGACGGGCTGCTGCTCTCGCCTCCGGTTTCCAACGATCAGATGGGCATGTACATCCAGTTCAACAGCAGCCTGATCGGCAGTCACCCCGGCAACCCCACGCTGGACGCCATTTCCGAGGAGATCCTCCAACGCTACCAACGCAGCCCCAGCTTCTATCACAGCCGCCCCGACGCCAAACTCGAACCTGTGCGGTTCGCAGACTACGCGCACCAGCTCAGCCAGATGACCGGCCCGGGGGTGCTCAACGCGGTGATCGACCGCCAGTTGCCCTGGCTGCGGCAACTGCGCGAACTCTGCAACCTGCTGGTCTCGCCGATCCACGACCTTCACCAGCGGCTCGATCTCGCAGCGTTTCTGCGGGTGATGCGCCAGCACGTCCCACTCAATCAGGTCGCCGCGATCGGTAGCGCTCACAGCTGGGCGCAGCCCTGACGCGCAAGCGTCTGGCATCCGTCACCGCGCACGTGCGCCTCAAGGCGCACGGTCGAGCCCGACGCATGCGGCACAGACGCACGCAAGGCCAGCACTATGTACCGCTTGCCACAGGCGAACAGGACCGAGGCTGCCGGGTTCCAGCAACCCGGAGAATGTCCATGGCTACAAGCGGCATCAACATCCAAGGCGTACAGCGCGTGCGCGACCATCTGGCCCACCTGCCCCGTCCCGACCTTGAAGCAAAGCGCCTGATCGGCGACTGGCTGCAAGCCCAAGGCCTGGGCCTGGACCCCGACCAGCTCGACGTCGTGACCCTGCACCTGAGATCGCACGAGCCAGGTCGCTACCAGGCGCAGGTCATGCAACGGGTCAGCCTGACCGAGGCCGTGCTGACCAACTGGCAGGGGGAATCGGACAACGACGTCTTCGGCGCACTCATTGCGGCGCCCTGGGCCGGGCGTTTGCCCACCGACGGCGTCATTGAAGTGGTCGCCGCCCTGGGCCCTCGGCCGTGGTTCGAAAACGGTGCGCCCTACCAGGTCTACAATGGCGTGTTCAAGCGCGGGGAAGCCGCGCGGTTCGATGCCTCGACGCTTGTGGCGGTGAATGCACAAGCGCTGCAGCAGCACATCGAGACACTGGATTTCCACACCCGCTACCACGCCCTGCTCGATGACTATTGGCGCGTTCATGCAGACGAGCATCGCCTGTGCTGCAAGCTGAACCTGGTGGCCGCCTGCAACAAGCAGGTCAGCGAGGGTAGCCTGAGCGAGGGCGCCAGGCAGCTGATCTGGCAAGCCGCCGAGCTGCTCCCGCGCCGCCCGGGGCTGCGCCTGCAGGCCCTGAACATCTATGGCTATAGCGCCACTGACCTGCTCTGCCTTCACGACACGCACAGTGATCTGATCGTGCTCTATGCGCCGGGCAACAGCTCGCCGCTGCTGGAGTTCGCCAGCCATGACCTGCTCAAGGACTGGATCGGTCAGCAATGCAAGGGCGCGCTTGGGCGCCGTGAGCTGAAACGCCATTTCCGCCTGGCCGACGGCCCACAAGGGGTGGACTTCAGTGGGCTGGACACCGCCCTGGAAGGCTTGGCTGCCTACCCTGCCAGCCACCGCTTGCCGCCAGAACATGGTTACTTCAACGACGACGGCACCTGGCCACCGCGCACCTATGTCAACTACCGGCCTGATCACTACAGCCCGGCCATCGAAGGCGACCTGTTCCAGGCCTTGACCGACCGCCAGCGGCAACGCAGCTACGACGATGCCGATTTCCTCATCACCAGCAACAGCGAGATCAGCAAGCGACGCTGGCGCGGCTATCTGGACAGCACGCTCAACCTGCTGTTGCCATTGAGCTTCGTGGTGCCCGGTCTGGCGCCCCTGCTGGCCGTAGGCGGCATCGTGCAGCTGGGCCTGGGGCTGGACCAGGCGATCAACGGCAAGACGCTCCAAGACCGGCTCGACGGTGTCGACCACGTGGTCTATGGCGTGTTCAACGCGGTGCCATTCGTCGCCCAGGCCGCGAGCAAGGTCGCCGACTCGCTGTTCCAGACCTGGCAAGACGGCTTCGTGGTGCCAACGCGCCTGCATGATCAGATCGGCTATCCGCTAAGCCCCATCGACCCGCCGCGCTTGCCTGAGACAGACATCGCCGCGTATTTCCACCGTCCACTGCGCATCGAGCCCTTGCCCGGAGGGGATGCCGAGGTGGCTGACGCCGTACACCGTTACCCGCGCTACAACGGTGGCCACGACCTGCTGCGCGGCTATTACGAGCCATTCGAGGGGTATGTGCAGGAGCTGGAACTGGTCTATGACCTGGAAAGCGGCCTGTTCCTCACCGAAGAGGGCCTCAACGAGATCCAACCCTCCTGGTACGAACCCGATCCAGGCACGGGTAACGTCCGTCGTGTCGCGCCGGGCGCGCGCCCCACCACCGATGCCATGCGCACGGCCACCTTGCGCGGGCTGGGTATCGACCTGCCGCTGCCTGTGGAACTGCCGTCGTTCGAGGTCGAAGGCGCCGAGCCCATTCCCAAGCAGATCACCAGCCTCTGGGTCGGCAACCGGCACATCGAGGACAGCGTGTTGAACAACCTCGGCTACAACGCCCAGCTGCTCAAGGACAGCCCGTACCGGTACCGCTTGCTGCTATCGAGCAACGACCCTGACGCGTTCGCCCACAACCTGGCGCAGCTCACTGCCAGAGCGCCGGGCCTGGAAGTGCTGCCATTGGAAGAACAGGCGTTTTTCGAGGCATTCAAGCAGCACCCCAACTACGCGCAGTACCTGACGGCAACCTCGGGACCGGCGAGCAACCTGGCCTCTGCCGCCGACGTCCTGCGCTATCCGATGCTGCACAGCGAAGGGGGGTTGTACATGGACATCGACGACGCCCTGCTGCCCTTGGCGGGCTCCGATGCGGCCGCGCCGGCCATGGCTGCACTCGACACCGTGGAACTGGCGACGACCCCAGACGGCCTGCTGCTGCAGCCGCCCCTGCAAAACGAGCTCATGGGCCTGAACTCGATGTACAACAACAGCATGATAGGCAGCCATGCCGGCAACCCGACGCTGTTGCGCATTTGCGAAGAAATGCAGGCACGCTATCTGAGCACGCCGGAGCCTTACCCTGCTTGCCCCGGCCGCGCCGAAGACCCTTCAGGCTTTCGCCGCTTCGCCCGGCATGTGAGCTGGCTGACAGGCCCGGCGTTGCTGACGGACACGGTCGATCGTCTGCTGCCCGACCTGCAGCGGCTGCGACAGCTGTCGCACCTGTTCATGATGCCGTGCACCAACAGCGCGGCCTTCATCGACCTTGACACCCTGAACGCACTGCGCGAAGTGCGCCTGCCATTGAAGCGGGTGGCCCGGATCGGCAATCTGCATTCGTGGGCGCGCCCGTGATGCCGGGCAGCCAACGCATGCTGGCAACCACGCAGTGACTGGCGGGATGACACGGCCTGCGGCCCAGGCGCTGCCCGAACGACCGGCCACACGACCGACCGAGCAGGGTTGCGCAGCCCTCACCGCCTGACCCTACCGCCCTGCACTGCCCCTGGCGGGGCGGTGTGGCGGCGCGAGCAGCACCGCTCAATCAGCGCGGTGCAGCTTGCTCATCAGTTGCGCTTCGGCCTGGGTCAGTCCACAGCTCTGCGTCAGCTCCTCGACCGTTGCCCCCATGCCCACCAGTTTGGCCGCCTGGCTGAACGTGACGTTGCTCGGATCGCGCTGTTCGAGCTGTTGCAGCTTATCGGGCAACGGCGCCAACGCCACACGCAGATCATGGATGGCCTCACCCATGCGCACGGTGCCGTTCTGGTAGTCGTCCAGGCGCTTGGCCATGTCCTTGATGCGCTGATCACGCAGCGCATCGCCGATCGCCTGCTCGGCCATCAGCTGGCGCTGACGCTTGCTGTAGTTGAGGAAGAACCACACGCTCAGCGCCCACAGCACCGCCAGCAACAGCACCGCCACCTCGAAGATCACCTTAGATGTTCTCCAGTTCCGACCACTCTTCCTCGGTCATCATCTTGTCCAGCTCGACCAGAATCAGCAGCTCGCCATTCTTGTTGCACACGCCCTGGATGAACTTGGCCGACTCGTCGTTACCGACGTTCGGCGCCGTTTCGATTTCGGACTGGCGCAGATAGACCACCTCGGCAACGCTGTCGACCAGGATGCCGACCACTTGCTTGTCGGCCTCGATGATCACCACACGGGTGTTGTCGGTGACTTCGGTCGGCATCAGGCCGAAGCGTTGACGGGTGTCGATGACCGTGACCACGTTGCCGCGCAGGTTGATGATGCCCAGCACATAGCTGGGCGCCCCCGGAACCGGCGCGATCTCGGTGTACCGCAAGACTTCCTGTACCTGCATGACGTTGATGCCATAGGACTCATTGTCCAGGCGGAAGGTAACCCATTGCAGAATCGGGTCTTCGGAGCCCTGCGCAGACGATTTTTTCATTCCCCTACCCTCAAATCCGCCGGTGGCGGTGTATACGGCTGTGTCATTGGTGTTGGGTGTGCATCTGCTTGACGGCGCCACTGGCGATCAGCTCTGCCAGCTCGGCGACGTCGAGCAACGCACACATGTGTTCGATCACGGTTCCGGCCAGCCACGGGCGTTGGCCCCGTTGGCTGCGCCATTTGATTTCGTCCGGGTCCAGGCGCAACGAGCGGCTGACCTGATGCACCGCCAACCCCCACTCGTAGCCCTGCACCGAGATCACGTATTGCAGGCCCTGACGGAAATCGTCGCGGTAGCGGTCGGGCATCACCCAGCGCGCGGTGTCGAGCACCTTCAGGTTGCCGGCCTGGCAGGTCAGGATGCCGAGGAACCAGTCGGGCTGACCGAACAGCGGCGTCAGCTCCTGGCCGGCCAGCGGGTAGATCGAGCCCAGGCACACCAGCGGCACGGCCAGGGTCAGCCCGGCGACGTCGAACAACAGGCACTCGAACGGCTCGGCGGCCCAGGCTGGGCGGCCGCTGTCGTTGGCGGGCGGAATCGGTGGCAGCAGCGCCGGGCGGTGGATCTCGGCCAGCGGCGCGACGGGCTCCGGCTCGACCAGCGCCGCGGGCTCGAGCAGCGGGATCGCGGCTTCGACCAGTATCTGTTCGTCCAGCACTTTCAACACAGGCTCGGCCACGCTCAGCACGCTAGGCAACGCAGGCAATGCCGGCGAAACGGGCGGCTCGGCGAACGGCCGACTCGGCACGCGGCTCGGCACGGCGGGCTGTCGGCTGGCGTCGCGCTGCTGTTCCTCGCGCACGGCCTGGGCAAAGTCATCGGCATCGCTGCCTGGCGCGGTGGCCAGTTCCTCATCGAGCAGCTGCGTGGCGTCCTGCAGCAGCCCATCGAGGTAGGACTGCAGCGCCAGTTGCGGCTTGCTGGCAAGCGGTCGGGGTGCGTTCATCAGGCCACCTGCAATGCGTTACGGTAGGTCAACAGGTGCTTGAGCAGCGCGCGGTACGCCACCAGGCCACGGCTCTTGGCATCATGCTGACTGGGCGTGACCCCGGAGCGGCTGGCGTCGCGCAGGCGCGTGTCGACCGGAATGTAGCCCTGCCAGACGTGTTCGGGATAACTGTCGCGCAGCAGCTTGAGGGTGCTCATCGAGGCCTGGGTACGGCGGTCGAACAGGGTCGGCACGATCTGGAACGGCAGCGCTTGCTTGCGCGAGCGGTTGATCATGGCCAGCGTGCTGACCATCCGCTCCAGGCCCTTCACGGCCAGGAATTCGGTCTGCACCGGAATCACCAACTGCTGGCTGGCCGCCAGTGCGTTGACCATCAGCACGCCCAACAGCGGCGGGCTGTCGATCAGGGCGAAATCAAAATCCTGCCACAGCTGCGCCAGACTCTTGGCGATCACCAGGCCCAGGCCATTCTGCCCGGGGGACTGACGCTCCAGCACCGCCAGCGCGGTGCTCGAGGGCAACAGCGAGATGCGCTCGTCGCTGGTCGGCAGCAGCAACTGGCCCGGCAAACCCTCGGGCACTGCGCCCTTGTGCTGGAACAAGTCGTAGCAGCTGTGCTCCAGCGCATCGGGGTTGTGCCCGAAATAGCTGGTCATCGAGCCGTGCGGATCGAGGTCGACGACGATCACGCGCTTGCCCGCCTCGGCCAGCAAGCCGGCCAGAGCGATGGTGGTGGTGGTCTTGCCGACTCCACCTTTTTGATTGGCGACTGCCCAGACTCTCATGGTGCCTTGCTTCCTCCCGGGTGGCCGACAGCCATGCCGGGAACGGTGTCTTGATTCGGTGACGGAGAATTGACGGGGTCAGCTATCATTCGCCGTCGCTCGGGTCGCAGGTGCACTTTGTGTGCCAGCCCGGCGCAAGGCCGCATCTGGCGTCGCGTTGGCCGCACCGGTCGCGGTCAGGCTGCGACGCACCTCAAGGTTGCGCGAAATCACCAGCACCACCCGACGGTTCTTCGCCCGGCCCGCCGGCGTATCGTTACCGGCCACCGGCTGGTACTCGCCATAGCCCACCGAGGCCATGCGCCCAGGGTTGACGCCATCGAGCGCTAGCAAGCGCACAATGCTCGCCGCGCGCGCCGAGGACAGCTCCCAGTTGGTCGGATACTGCGCCGTGCGAATCGGCTGGTTGTCGGTGAAACCTTCAACGTGCACCGGGTTGGCAAAGGGTTTGAGAATGCCCGCCACGCGGTCGATGATCGAGAACGCCGCATCGCTTGGCATCGCATCGCCACTGCCGAACAGCAGCGAGGAGTTGAGCTCGATCTCTACCCACAGCTCGTTACCGCGCACGGTCATCTGGTTACCCGAGATCAGATCGCCAAAAGCCGCCGTGACCTCGTCGGTGATGGTCTTGAGCGGGTCGTTGCTGGCCTGCCCCAACCCTGCGTCCGTCTGTTCGCTGTCATTGATCAGCGGCTGCGCGGGGCGAACGCTGAGCGGCCGTTCCTCGCCGATGGGGATGGCGCGCACACTGCGTTCCGGGTGGTTGAACACCCCCAGCAGGGCTTCGGACACCACCTTGTACTTGCCTTCGTTGACCGAGGAAATCGAGTACATCACCACGAAAAAAGCGAACAGCAAGGTGATGAAGTCCGCGTAGGACACCAGCCAGCGTTCATGGTTTTCCGGTTCTTCAACGTGGCGACGACGACGCATGCCCTACTCCATGAAGCCTTGCAGCTTCAGCTCGATCGAGCGTGGATTTTCCCCTTCGGCAATCGACAGCAAGCCTTCCAGCAACATTTCGCGATAGCGCGACTGGCGCATCACCAGCGCCTTGAGCTTGTTCGCCACCGGCAACAGGATCAGGTTGGCGCTGGCCACCCCGTAGATGGTCGCCACGAAGGCCACAGCGATGCCGCTGCCCAGCTGCGCCGGGTCTGCCAGGTTGCCCATCACATGGATCAGGCCCATCACCGCGCCGATGATGCCGATGGTCGGCGCATAGCCGCCCATGCATTCAAAGACCTTGGCCGCTTGCAGGTCGCGGCTTTCCTGGGTGAGAAAGTCCACTTCAAGAATGCTGCGCACCGCCTCCGGCTCTGCCCCATCGACCAGCAACTGCAAACCCTTGCGCGCATACGGATCAGGTTCGATGTCGGCCACGCTTTCCAGGCCCAGCAGGCCTTCCTTGCGCGCCGTCAGGCTCCAGTTGACCACCCGGTCGATGCCGCCGGCCAGATCGATGCGCGGTGGAAAGAGAATCCAGCGCAGGATCTGCAGGGCCCGCTTGAAGGCCGGCAGCGGCGACTGCAGCAACGCCGCCGCCAAGGTGCCGCCCAGCACGATCAACGCTGCCGGACCGTTGATCAGCGCACCGGCATGACCGCCTTCCAGGAAGTTGCCGCCGACGATGGCCACGAACGCCAGGATCAGGCCGATCAGGCTCAGCACATCCATCAGACGCAGGCCTCGACCAGGTGCCGACCGATGTCATCGAGGCTGTACACCGCATCGGCCAGGTTGGCTTTGACGATGGCCATGGGCATGCCATAGATCACGCAGCTGGCTTCATCCTGCGCCCACACCGTGCTGCCGCTCTGCTTGAGCAACCGCGCGCCCTCGCGGCCATCGGCGCCCATGCCGGTGAGTACCACCGAGAGCACTTTGTCGCCATAGGACTTGGCGGCCGAGCCGAAGGTGATGTCCACGCACGGTTTGTAATTGAGGCGTTCGTCACCCGGCAGGATCTTCACCGTGCCGCGCGCATCGACCATCATCTGCTTGCCGCCAGGGGCCAGCAGGGCCAGGCCTGGGCGCAGGATGTCGCCGTCTTCGGCTTCCTTGACGTTGATCCGGCAGAGCTTGTCGAGGCGTTCGGCGAACGCCTTGGTGAACGCCGCCGGCATGTGCTGGATCAGCACGATGGGCGCCGGGAAGCCGGCCGGCAGTTGCGTCAGTACCCGTTGCAGCGCCACCGGGCCGCCCGTCGAGGTGCCGATGGCGACCAGCTTGTATGGCTTGCGCCGCGGCGCGGGTGTGGGTGCGCTGGGCGCGGCAGGTGCAGCGGCGCTGCGCGAGGGCACAGGGCTGCGAGCCGGCGCAGGGCTGCGCGCGGGTGAGGAAAACGTGCTGGTCGCGGCGCTCGGCTGAGCACTTGCGCCCGAGGAGGGGGTTGCGCTTGGCGCAGGCGCTGGCGGCGTGGCCGCCGGGCTGCTGTAGCTGCCAAACCGGCGGTTACTGCGCGACAGCGTATGGACCTTTTCACAGAGCATCTGCCGCACCTTTTCAGGGTTGCGCGAGATGTCTTCGAAGTTCTTCGGCAGGTAGTCGACCGCCCCGGCATCCAGCGCATCGAGCGTGACCCGGGCGCCTTCGTGGGTCAGCGAGGAGAACATCAACACCGGGGTCGGGCAGCGCTGCATGATGTGCCGCACTGCCGTGATGCCATCCATCATCGGCATCTCGTAGTCCATGGTGATGACATCTGGCTTGAGCGCGAGGGCTTGGTCGATCGCTTCCTTGCCATTGGTCGCGGTGCCGACGACCGTGATCGTCGGGTCGCCTGCGAGAATTTCCGAGACGCGGCGGCGGAAGAAACCCGAATCATCCACCACCAGGACCTTGACTACCATAAACACTCCATTAGACCGCGCACCCTTGCAGGCGCGCCGTCGCAATCAAATACGCCGTGCGGCGTAACGCTTGAGCATGCTGGGCACATCGAGGATCAGCGCAATGCGCCCATCGCCGGTGATGGTCGCCCCTGACATGCCTGGCGTGCCTTGCAGCATCTTGCCCAGCGGCTTGATTACCACTTCTTCCTGGCCCACCAGTTGATCGACGACAAAGCCGATGCGCTGGGTGCCCACGGAGAGAATCACCACATGCCCCTCGGGCTGCTCCTCGTGGGCCTGGCCCTGGACCAGCCAGCGCTTGAGGTAGAACAGCGGCAGGGCCTTGTCGCGCACGATCACCACTTCCTGACCGTCGACCACGTTGGTGCGCGACAGGTCGAGGTGGAAGATCTCGTTGACGTTGACCAGCGGGAAGGCGAACGCCTGGTTGGCCAGCATCACCATCAGGGTCGGCATGATCGCCAGGGTCAGCGGCACCTTGATGACGATCTTCGAGCCCTGCCCCTTGGCCGAGAAAATGTTGATCGAGCCGTTGAGCTGGGAAATCTTGGTCTTGACCACGTCCATGCCCACACCACGGCCGGACACGTCGGAGATTTCCGTCTTGGTCGAGAAGCCCGGGGCGAAGATCAGGTTGTAGCAGTCCGATTCGCTCAGGCGGTCGGCGGCGTCCTTGTCCATCAGGCCCTTTTCCACGGCCTTGGCGCGCAGCACGCTGGGGTCCATGCCCTTGCCGTCATCGGAGATCGACAACAGGATGTGATCGCCCTCCTGCTCGGCCGACAGCACCACACGCCCGGTGCGCACCTTGCCGGAGGCTTCGCGCTCTTCGGGCATTTCGATGCCGTGGTCGACGGCGTTGCGCACCAAGTGCACCAACGGGTCGGCCAGGGCTTCGACCAGGTTCTTGTCGAGGTCGGTCTCTTCGCCGACCAGTTCCAGGTTGATGTCTTTCTTCAGTTGCCGAGCCAGGTCACGCACCAGGCGCGGGAAGCGCCCGAAGACCTTCTTGATCGGCTGCATGCGGGTCTTCATCACCGCCGTCTGCAGGTCGGCAGTCACCACATCGAGGTTCGAGACCGCCTTGGACATGGCCTCGTCACCGCTGTTGAGGCCCAGGCGCACCAGACGGTTACGCACCAGCACCAGCTCGCCGACCATGTTCATGATCTCATCGAGCCGTGCGGTATCGACGCGCACAGTGGTCTCGGCTTCGCTGGCGTGCTTTTCGGCGGGGACGGCCACCGCTGCGCGGGCCGGCGCCGGCGCGGCGGGCTTGGCTGGCGCGGCTGCAGAGGCCGCAGGCCTGGGCAGCGGCGCCGGCGTTGGCGCCGCGGGGGCGGCCACGGCGGCGCTGACGGCATCGGCTGCAGGTGCCACACGCTCGGCGGCAAACTTGCCTTTACCGTGCAGCTCGTCGAGCAAGGCCTCGAATTCGTTTTCGGAAATGTGCTCGCCGCCACCGGCAGGCGCAGGCGCCGCTGGCGCCTCGGCCGCAACGCCGGGCAAGGCATCGGCGGTGAAGGCGCCCTTGCCGTGCAACTGATCGAGCAGGGCTTCGAATTCGTCGTCGGTGATCTCGTCGCTGGCAGGCGCCGTAGCCGGCGCCTGGGCCTCTACCGTGGTGGACGGTGCAGAGAACTGACCCTTGCCGTGCAACTGGTCGAGCAAGGACTCGAACTCGGCATCGGTGATCTCGTCGCTGTCGCTGTCGCTGCTCGCCGCCGTTGAAACAGGCGCGGCCGCGCCAGGGCTGGCAGCGGCAGGTGCTCGCGCCGCCGCCGCGGCCTCGGCCTTGACCGCATCCAGCGAGTCGAGCAGTTGCTCGAATTCATCGTCGGTGATGTCGCCGTTGTCCGCCGCTACCGGCGCCGCAGCAGGCGCTGGGGCTTGCGGGGCCTGCACGGGTGCCGGCGGTGGCGCGGCGCTCGCGGGCTCTGCCAGGCGCGCCAAGGCGTCCAGCAGCTGCGGCGTGGCCGCCGTGACCGGGGTGCGCTCACGCACCTGGCCGAACATGCCATTGACGGCGTCCAGCGCTTCGAGCACTACGTCCATCAACTCCGAATCCACGCGGCGCTCACCTTTGCGCAGGATGTCGAAGACGTTCTCGGCAATGTGGCAGCACTCAACCAGCTCATTGAGCTGGAGGAAGCCGGCGCCCCCTTTTACGGTATGAAACCCGCGGAAAATCGCATTGAGCAGGTCCGCATCATCGGGTCGGCTTTCCAGCTCGACCAGCTGTTCGGACAACAGCTCGAGAATTTCGCCGGCCTCTACCAGGAAATCCTGGAGGATTTCTTCATCGGCGCCGAAGCTCATTGAACGTGCTCCTTAAAAACCAAGGCTGGATAGCAAATCGTCTACATCGTCCTGACCGGACACGACGTCTTCACGCTTATCGGCATGAATCTGCGGACCTTCACCTCGAGGCGGATGTTTTTCTTGGTCTTTTTCATCGCGCAGCTGCTGATGGTCATGTTCGATACCGGCAAAACGGTCGACCTGGCTGGCCATCAGCATCAGTTTGAGCAGGTTGCTTTCAACGTCTGTCACCAGCGCCGTGACGCGTTTGATCACCTGACCGGTAAGATCCTGGAAGTCCTGGGCGAGCAGAATGTCGTTGAGATGGCCCGAAACCTTGCGATTGCCCTCGGCGCTGTGCGCCAGGAAACCGTCGACGCGGCGCGCCAGGTCACGGAACTCGGTGGCCGACACTTCGCGACGCATGAAGCGCTGCCAATCGCCGCTCAGGGCCTGGGCCTCGTCGGCCAGGCTGTTGAGCACCGGGGTGCTCTCTTCGACCAGGTCCATGGTGCGGTTGGCGGCGTTCTCGGTCAGTTTGACCACATAGCCCAGCCGCTCGGTGGCGTCGGTGATCTGCGAGACCTCCTCGGCCTGCGGCATGCGCGGGTCGATCTGGAAGCTGACGATGGCGCTGTGCAGCTCGCGGGTCAGCTTGCCGACCTCGTTGTACAAGCCCAGGTCGCGGGTCTGGTTGAGCTGATGGATCAGCTGCACGGCGTCGCCGAAACGGCCTCGTTCGAGGCTCTCGACCAGCTCGCGCGCGTGTTTTTTCAGGGTGCCTTCAAACTCACCCAGAGAGGTATCGATAGATTCCATTGCGCCCCCTGGCGACTTAGCCGTTCACGCGCTCGAAGATCTTCTCGATCTTTTCTTTGAGCACCTGGGCGGTGAAAGGCTTGACCACGTACCCGTTCACACCAGCCTGTGCGGCCTCGATGATCTGGTCGCGCTTGGCTTCGGCAGTGACCATCAGCACCGGCATGCTCTTGAGCGTGTCGTGGGCACGCACCTTGCGCAGCAGGTCGATGCCGGACATGCCGGGCATGTTCCAGTCGGTCACCAGGAAGTCGTAATTGCCCCGCTCCAGCATCGGCAGGGCGGTGAGGCCATCGTCGGCCTCTTCGGTGTTGGTGAAACCCAGATCGCGCAGCAGGTTCTTGATGATCCGCCGCATCGTCGAGAAATCGTCAACGATGAGGATTTTCATGTCTTTGTTCAATTAGAGATCTCCAAACAGTCTCATCACGCGCTCGGCGCCGAGCGTGTGCGTCATTCGTTCTTTAAGCGGCACATTGCAAGCCTTGCGCTGCAACCTGTGCGGCGTTGTCTGACCGTTACATGCCTTGCAAAACCACCGCGATCCACGTTTGCCGGTCACCTGCCGCGCCGGCGCGTCAGCGCGCGCGCCACTCACCCAGGCGACTGCGCAGACGCGCCGCGCACTGGCTGTGCAACTGGCTGACCCGCGATTCGCTGACCCCCAGCACCTCGCCGATTTCCTTGAGGTTCAGCTCTTCGTCGTAATACAGCGCCAGGACCAGACGTTCACGCTCCGGCAGGTTGGCGATGGCATCGGTCAAGGCCGCCTGGAACCGTTCGTCTTCAAGGCCACGGCCCGGTTCGATCTGGCCGCTGGCACCGTCCTCGTGCAGCCCTTCGTGTTCGCCGTCCTGCAGCAGGTCGTCGAAACTGAACAGGCGGCTACCCAAGGTATCGTTGAGGATGCCGTAATAATCATCCAGCCCCATCTTGAGTTCGGCAGCAACCTCGTGATCTTTAGCGTCACGTCCGGTTCTGGCTTCAACGGCGCGCATCGCCTCGCTGACCATGCGCGTGTTGCGGTGCACCGAGCGCGGTGCCCAGTCACCCTTGCGCACCTCATCGAGCATGGCGCCGCGGATGCGAATGCCGGCGTAGGTCTCGAAACTGGCGCCCTTGCTGGCGTCGTATTTGTTGGCCACTTCGAGCAGACCGATCATGCCGGCCTGGATCAGGTCCTCGACCTGCACGTTGGCCGGCAGCCGGGCCAGCAAGTGGTAGGCAATGCGCTTGACCAGCGGCGCGTAGCGCTCGATCAGCTCGTACTGGGAATCTTTGGCTGCCCGGCTGTACATCTTGTAACCGCTCGCACTCATAGCACCGGCCCTGCGCTGGTCGGCTGCACCAGGCGCTCGACGAAGAACTCCAGGTGGCCGCGAGGATTGGCTGGCAGCGGCCAGCTGTCGACCTTCTGCGCGATGGCCTTGAACGCCAGGGCGCATTTGGAACGGGGGAACGCTTCGTACACGGCGCGCTGCTTCTGCACCGCCTTGCGCACGCATTCGTCGTAGGGCACGGCGCCGACGTACTGCAGGGCCACATCGAGGAAGCGGTCGGTGACCTTGGTCAGCTTGGCGAACAGGTTGCGCCCTTCCTGCGGGCTCTGCGCCATGTTGGCCAGCACGCGGAAGCGGTTCATGCCGTAATCGCGGTTGAGCAGTTTGATCAGTGCGTACGCGTCAGTGATCGAGGTCGGCTCGTCGCACACCACCAGCAGCACTTCCTGGGCCGCGCGCACGAAGCTCACCACCGAGTCGCCAATGCCGGCGGCGGTGTCGATCACCAGCACGTCGAGGTTGTCGCCAATCTCGCTGAAGGCCTGGATCAACCCGGCGTGCTGCGCAGGCTGCAAGTGCACCATGGTCTGCGTGCCCGACGCCGCCGGCACGATGCGCACACCGCCTGGGCCCTGCAACAGCACGTCGCGCAGCTCGCAGCGGCCTTCGATGACGTCGGCCAGGGTGCGCTTGGGGGTCAGGCCCAGCAGCACGTCGACGTTGGCCAGGCCAAGGTCGGCGTCGAGCAGCATGACCCTGCGTCCCAGCTCGGCCAGGGCCAGGGACAAGTTGACTGAAACGTTGGTCTTGCCGACGCCGCCTTTACCGCCGGTTACGGCGATCACCTGTACAGGATGCATGCTACCCATGTCTGTTGTTTACCTTGTCTCGCTTGGACCCATGCCACAGTGGAAGCCAACCGCCCGCCTCGTTCTGTAGGTACTTTTCGCAGCACATCTCTCAACCCACCCGCTTGCCAGGGTGGTGGTACAGATCAGCGAACATGTCGGCCATGGCCTCTTCGCTGGGCTCATCCTGCATCTGCACACTCACCGCACGGCTCACCAACTGGTGTTTGCGCGGCAGGTGCAGGTCATCCGGAATGCGCGGCCCATCGGTGAGATAGGCAATCGGCAGTTGATGACCGATGGCCAGGCTGAGCACTTCGCCCAGACAGGCCGTTTCATCGAGCTTGCTCAGGATGCAGCCGGCCAGGCCACAGCGCTTGTAGCTGTGGTAAGCGGCCGACAGCACCTGTTTCTGGCTGGTGGTGGCCAGGACCAGATAATTCTTTGAAGCGATGCCACGCCCGGCGAGGGTATCGAGCTGCATGCGCAGGGCCGGATCGCTGGCCTGCAGGCCGGCGGTATCGATCAGCACCACGCGCTTGCGCAGCAGCGGTTCCAACGCCTGGGCCAGTGACTCACCCGGGTCGACGTAGGTCACCGGCACGTTGAGGATGCGGCCCAAGGTCTTGAGCTGCTCCTGCGCGCCGATGCGAAAACTGTCCATGCTCACCAGCGCCAGGCTGCCGGCGCCGTACTTGAGCACGTAGCGCGCGGCCAGCTTGGCCAAGGTGGTGGTCTTGCCCATGCCAGCCGGGCCGACCAGGGCAATCACCCCGCCCTGCTCGATCGGCTCGACGTCCGGCACCTCGATGCGCCGCGCCAGGTGCGCCAGCACCATGCGCCAGGCATGGCGCGGGTCGTCGATCTCGGCGGTGAGCTGCAGCAGCTCGTTGGCCAGGGCGCCGCTCAGGCCGATGCGTTGCAGGCGGCGCCAGGCGTTGGCCTGCTGCGGCTTGCTGCCTTGCAACTGGTTCCAGGCCAGCGAGCCGAGCTGCACTTCGAGCAGCTCGCGCAGGCCCGAGAGCTCGGCACGCATGGCATCGAACAGCCGAGGATCAACCGGCGCCGGCGCTGCCGGCGCAGGGCTGGCAGCGGCGTGGACCTGCGGGTTGATCAGCGGCTCGGCGGCGGTCAGCGACTGCCCGGCGAACAACTGGCTGCCCTCGTCACTGTCGTGGCGGCTGGTCAGCTCGGCCTGGGCGGTGACGATGCGCGTTTGCGTCTTGCGCAGCTCTTCTTCCAATTCGGCATTGGGCACGCGCGGCGCCAGCGCCGAAGGCTTGTAGTCGAGCGCGGCAGTCAGTTCCACGCCGCCGGCAATGCGCCGGTTACCGATGATGGCGGCATCGGAGCCCAGCTCATCTCGGACCAGCTTCATGGCCTGTCGCATATCGGCGGCGAAAAAACGCTTAACTTGCATAACCCACTACCTCAGCCGTTAGGGCCCACAGTGGCAACGATGGTGACCTGCTTGTTGTCCGGTATTTCCTGGTACGCCAGCACATGCAGGTTCGGCACGGCCAGGCGACCAAAGCGCGAGAGCATCGCGCGGATCGGGCCGGCCACCAGCAGAATCGCCGGCTGACCTTGCATTTCCTGACGCTGGGCGGCGTCGATCAAGGAACGCTGCAGCTTTTCCGCCATGCTTGGCTCAAGCAACACACCGTCTTCCTGACCCTGACCCGCCCGTTGCAGACTATTGAGCAAGATCTGTTCCAACCTGGGTTCCAGGGTAATCACAGGCAGCTCCGGCTCAACGCCGACAATGCTTTGCACGATGGCGCGACACAATCCGACGCGCACCTGCGCCACCAGCGCGGCGGTATCTTGACTCCTGCCCGCATTGTTCGCGATGGACTCGGCAATGCTGCGAATATCACGCACCGGCACCTGCTCGCTGAGCAACGCCTGCAGCACCTTCAGCAGCCCCGACAAGGAAATGACACCCGGCACCAGTTCCTCGGCCAGCTTGGGCGACGCCTTGGCCAGCACCTGCAGCAATTGCTGCACTTCCTCATGGCCAATCAACTCGTGACAGTGCTTCTGCAGAATCTGGTTCAGGTGAGTGGCCACTACTGTACTGGCATCGACCACGGTGTAGCCCAAAGATTGCGCCTGCGAGCGTTGCCCGACATCGATCCACACCGCTTCCAGACCAAAGGCCGGGTCCCGCGCGGCAATCCCGTTGAGGGTGCCGAACACCTGGCCGGGGTTGATCGCCAGCTCGCGGTCCGGGTAGATCTCGGCTTCGGCCAGGATCACCCCCATCAACGTCAGGCGGTAGGCACTGGGCTGCAGGTCGAGGTTGTCGCGGATATGCACGGTGGGCATCAGGAAACCCAGGTCTTGCGAGAGCTTCTTGCGCACGCCCTTGATCCGCGCCAGCAGTTGCCCCCCCTGGTTGCGGTCGACCAGCGGGATCAGCCGATAGCCGACTTCCAGACCGATCATGTCGATGGGGGTCACGTCGTCCCAGCCCAGCTCCTTGGTTTCCTGAGCGCGTTGCGGCGAGGGCAGCAGGTCTTGCTGGCGCTGCACGTCGGCCAGTGCCTGGACCTTGCCCTGCTCCTTCTTGCGCCACACCAAGTAGGCGCCGCCTGCGGCCAACAGGCCCAGGCCAATGAAGGCCACGTGCGGCATGCCCGGCACCAGGCCCATGACGATCATCAAGGCCGCCGACACCCCCAGCGCCTTGGGCGAATCGAACATCTGCCGGTTGATCAGCTTGCCCATGTCCTCGGAGCTGGAGGCGCGGGTCACCATGATCGCTGCAGCGGTCGACAGCAAGATCGACGGCAGCTGCGCCACCAAACCGTCACCGATGGTCAGCAGCGCATAGACCTTGCCCGCTTCGCTGAACGGCATGCCGTGCTGCAGCATGCCGATGAGCATGCCGCCTATGAGGTTGATGAACAGGATCAGCAGGCCGGCGATGGCGTCCCCGCGCACGAACTTGCTGGCACCGTCCATCGAGCCGTAGAACTCGGCTTCGCCGGCGACTTCGGCACGGCGCAGCTTGGCCTGGTTCTGGTCGATCAGACCCGCGTTGAGGTCGGCGTCGATGGCCATCTGCTTGCCGGGCATGGCGTCGAGGGTGAAACGTGCGCTCACCTCGGAAATCCGCCCGGCACCTTTGGTCACCACCACGAAGTTGATGATCATGAGGATGGCGAACACCACCGCACCGACCACATAGTTACCGCCGATCACCACCTCACCGAAGGCCTGGATCACCTTGCCTGCGGCGCCATGGCCTTCCTGACCGTGGAGCATCACCACCCGCGTGGACGCCACGTTCAGCGCCAGGCGCAGCAAGGTCGCGACCAGCAGGATGGTCGGGAACGCGGCAAAGTCCAGTGGCCGCAGCGCGTACACGCAGACCAGCAGAACCACGATCGACAGCGCGATGTTGAAGGTGAAGAACACGTCGAGCAGGAACGGCGGGATCGGCAACATCATCATTGCCAACATGACCAGCAACAACAGGGGCACACCCAGGCTGCCCCGACCGAGACCGGCGAGGTTGTTGCGGGCGTGGCTGATCAGGTGCGAGCGATCCACTGAGCGTCCTCTTGCAGCAAAACTTTGACGCCGGTGTGGCGCCTGGCGGGTGCTTTGCAAGAAGCTGTCCAACTTTGGTGAGGGGGCGTCGATACGGGGTGTGCTGCGATCGGATTGCCTGCGCTTGGCGACTGGCGGTGGCAGTGGCGGCGCGGGGTTCGATACTGGTGGGGTGCAGGGCAAATTAGCAGTCGTGCTTATTGCCCTGCAATGCCGTGTTCTCGAGCTGCTTGCTCAGATCCTAAACAGGTAGGCTGGGCGGCCTCAGGCTTCAGGTGCAACGGTCAATTGAGCGTGTTGAGCCGATTGGTCGCCAGCAATTGCAGAGATCTGTCAACACTTCAGTGGGGGATTTCCAGCCCAATATTTGACGAGGTCGGATATTGAGCAAGTCGGCAATCTCGTCCAGCCGCTTCTGGCTAGCCAGCGACAAATCGGCGCCCTTGCACAAGTACTGCCGGAGCAGGCCATTTGTGGTCTGGTTGCTGCTTCTCTGCCAAGGTCTGTGCGGATCAGCAAAGTAGATCTTCATTCCCGTACGCGCTGTCAGCTCTCCATGCTTGGCTATCTCGCTGCCTTGGCATGGGTTATGGTTTTCAGCAGCGCCGATGCCATCCGCGAAAGCTCTCGCGTCATCGCCTCCAGCGCGGCGTCTGTGGTAGGCGCCTCCAACTTGGCCAGGATCACGAAACGGCTCGTGCGCTCGACCATCCTCGCCACTGTTGAACGATTGTTCGCGCCCATGATCAGGTGATTTTTCCAGTGACCTGGCACTTGTCGACCTTCAACCTCTTCAGGCTCCCTACTCAGTGTGCTGAGCTGACGCCCTAGAACTTAGGCAATGGCTCGCAGCGGGGAACCTTGCATACGCATGACCATAGCGCTAAGCGCTCTTCGGTGGTCAAGTGGTTGTGGTGAGTATTCATGCAGCCCCTTACCTCGGGTGTTGAATTTGGTCATTGAAAGCGCCCTGCTCTTTGACCCCTGGTACGTCCCCAGCCCTGCCAAGCTTCAATATTTGTACAGTTTTCATGACATGCCTACTCCCGCCACACATATGAATAGGCCCCTGAAGAACATGCTCCAGTAGTCTCGCAGGCTGACTTAATACGGACCCCAACACGTTTCATCCAACACAGAATCTAGCGCTCAACCAAAAAAGTAGTATCTTTCCTAGAATGACCGACGCTTGTTAGACAAAGTGTTTATGGATAACACCAAAAATCATGCAAAAATGATTCACGCAGCAACATCTAGACGAGACAACTATCTACGCAGGGATACTAAAAAATTCGAAAAATAATTTTGCGATGCGGGTGAAATCTATGAACACAACCACCGCCGGCGTGCAATCTCAATATATTTTTGGTGTACCGCAGCCTAAAGCTTCAAGCAAAATTACCAAGCGCAAGATCCTTCCCTCCCCTCGCGCCCGTCATAGTAAAAAGCGGCGTGAGAAACAGGGCGAAAGAAAAATCAGTTGGCACCATATCTGACGCTATCGTAATGGCTAAACAGTGCTGCGCATGGACACCCCGCACTTAGTAGTCATCAGATAAAACCATAGCTCAGATCGCTTTCAGACCGATTTCCACCTCAATTGAATTTTAGGTATTAGAAATGGTTAAGAAACGCGTAGCTTGCATAGTAGACGGGCACAGCACAGGCGCTGAACTGGCAGGGGCACTGAAAGAACTTGACTGGTTTATAGTGCACGTACAAGCCAGGAAAGAGATATCACCCAGCTATATCAAAAGTTTCAACCCTACACTATTTGATGTGCTACTCCACGCCTCCAATCTGACGCGTGAGGACTTGGTGATGACAGTGCAGGCATATCGCCCTGAATTTGTAATAGCAGGGAGCGAACCAGGGATAGAACTGGCGGACCTGCTGTCAGCCTCTTTAGGCCTGAGCGGAAATGACCCACAAACGAGTGCAAAGCGCCGCAACAAATACCTGATGGCGCAAGCGATTTCCGAACGAGGCTTGAGTTGCGCAAGACAATACCTAGTTTCCTCGGAGCAAGAACTGCTGGATGCCACTACAAAAATCAATTCCCGTGCCGTGGTCGTTAAGCCGGTTGACGCGATGGGAAGCGAAGATGTGAGGATCTGCTTTGAGGAGCACGAGGCACTAGCTGCATTCAGGACCATTTTTGGAAAAAAAAACGTAGTAGGCATTGTGAACGATTCGGTACTGGTTCAAGAGTTCATAGAAGGTGAGCAGTATGTAGTCAATGGCGTGAGCATCGGAGGGAAACACCGAATTACCGAACTATGGCACGAACAAAGATTGAACATTCGGGGCGTTGGAAACCTATACGATTACGAGACGATGATCCCTTATGAGGGGAACAGTCAGGCACTTATCATTGAATATACAAAAAAGGTTTTGACAGCGCTGGGCATCGAAGAGGGTGCCAGCCATACTGAAATAATTCTCACTAAGGAGGGACCGGTACTGATTGAATGCGGCGCACGCATGCAGGGTGGAATAATTTCCGCTCCCATACTCGAAGCGATTGGTGATAGCCACATGACCATGACGCTGAAGAGATATGTAGACCCACTGAATTTCCTAGAAAACATAAACACTCGCTATGTAATGACAAAAACGCTTCGCGTAGTGAACTTAATCATGGCGCGCGCGGGCGTCGTCAAAGAGAACAACAGTAACGTGCTTTTGGTCACGCTACCTTCCTTCTGCATGATCGCGAGAACACCTGATGTGGGTGACTACGTCAAAAAAACTACAGACCTGCCTACCAAGGTCGGGCACGTCTATTTGATGCACGACAGCATGCTTCAGCTTGATAGCGACTACAAAAAAATCCGAGAGTGGGAAGCTGCCGGCCATTTAATCGTTCTTCACTAGAAGGCAATACAATGAACGACTTAAAAACTCAAATAATAGGCTCGGACTATAGCGATCCGAACACGTTCAACAAGGAATGCAAATGTATTTTCAGCCAAACGTGGCAGTATATTTGTCATGAGAGTGAGTTGTCGGAACCTGGAAGCTATGTCACAGCAACGCTAGGCAACGAGCCAATCTTCGTTTTGAAAATTGCGGACGGCACGCTTCGTTCCTTTCATAACATCTGCCCGCACCGGGGTGCACAAATACTGGCAGGCAACGGTATCTGTAGACGGATCGTGTGTCCCTATCACTCTTGGAGCTTTACTGAGAACGGCGCTGTTCATCACATTCCCAAACAACAATGGTTTGAAAACCTTGATACCGACAAACTTTATTTGAGACCTGTTTCAGTGGAGGTATGGAGAGGATTTGTATTTGCAAATGCCAGCGAAAATGCTAAGCCTCTCAAACAGTGGCTCAAAGGCTATATCGATTACTTAGGAGACTATGAATTTCCTTACGAAGAGATGAGGCAAATTGCTCGATTCAAATTTGATGAACCTGTTAACTGGAAAATACTGGTAGAGAACTACGTTGAGGATTATCACTTTGCCTATGTACACCCTAAGACTCTAGCCGCATTTGACTTCAATGGCGTCAGGACGATTCCATGCGGTCCGCATATTCAAATCCCCATGCCTTACCGGAATACGCCTCCTAGCCAGCACTCGAAATATTTATGGGAGCCTTCAGGAATTTCAAGACAAGGTTACATTTTTCCGCTTTTGACCTTGCAGCCCGCCAGGAATCATATGTCACTCTTCATCCTCAAGCCGATGAATGCCACCCGGACGATTATTGAGATTCCTGTTTTCCAGACAGCACAGCAACAGAAAGATTTTCCAATCGATCTAGCGATATTGAAAACTGATATTTACAACGACATGGAAGAAGATTTCGCGATCTGCAGAAACTTACAAGCCAGCACCTACTCAAGCCACTTTTTCATCAACGCCACGGCAGGCGAACATGAGCTTGGCGTCAAACACTTTCAAAAAACCTGGCAATTTTTCATGGAAAACCAAAACTAGAATAGAGGGACTCTTATGAAAGAATTGGAATGCAGAAAAAGAGTTGTAGTAACAGGCGGTGCTTCAGGGATCGGCCTTGCCATGTCCAAAACGTTCGCGAAAGCTGGTCATCGCGTAGCAATTATTGATAAAACTGTGATATCAGACCGCTCAAGACGCACAGATTTTAGTAATGTCGAGATTTTTCTATCGGCTGACATTACTTCGGATTCTGCAAGAAAATCAGCAATGGCGGCAGTTTTCAAAGCATTCCAGGGCATTGACGTGTTGTTAAACAATGCAGGAATCAGCCTTCGCGAGCCCGCTTTGCACGTGACCTCCGATAGCTGGGATGCAGTCATGGACACCAATATCAAGGCTGCGTTTTTTATGGCTCAAGAGTCCGCATTAATCATGCTGAAGCAAGACAGTGACTCTGTAATCATAAATACAGCGTCGGTCAGTGGAATGGTTGCCATGCCAAACTACATCAGTTACAACATAAGCAAGGCAGGCGTTATTGAAATGACCAAATGCCTTGCCTTGGAACTTGCGCCACGCATCAGAGTTAACTCGATCAGCCCAGGCTACATATCCACGCCAATGCAACAATCAGAATACACCACACATGAGATTACAGCCTGTGCTGAAAAAATTCCGCTCAAAAGGTTGGGTGAACCGCAAGAAGTGGCTGACCTAGCTTTTTTTCTTGCTTCACAACATGCAAAATTTGCTACTGGCCATAATTTTGTGATTGACGGCGGTGAGACCGTTGGGGGACTGGCCAGCGCATGAATATCACAGACCTCAAGGTGATAAAAACCTCAGATAAATTTATTCTAAAACACTTTATAGAGCTTAGCTCCCCCGCCATCATAAAAGGGTTTGCCAAACACTGGCCGGGATCCAAATGGAACTTTGAAAGTCTTAAAAAAATAATTGGCGATAAACCAGTAAAAGCATTAGTAGACCTGCCTACGACGGGAGGACACCTGGATGGAGGCTATGAGTTTTACGAGAGACGCATGCGCTTTGATGATTTTGTTCATTTAGCACATGACGAACAGGCCAGACCCTGTTATTTAGGATATGTACGTTCAGATGCTTTTTTTGACGAGATTTACAAGCACTTCCCATTCACTGACATCAGCGATGGCTACCCAGGCGGTTCCGACACAAGACTTTGGATAGGGTCGCGAGGCACGTGCTCAGGACTGCACTCGGATTTGAAAGATAATTTATTTCTCCAAGTGCACGGATACAAAACCGTGTATTTAATCCCATTTGAAGATACTCCGCATGTCTACCCCTATCTCGATAACATTGTAAACAGCCGCATTGACTGCGAGAATTTCCATCCTGAAGATTTCCCTAAATTCAAGAAAGCGAGGGTATACAAATACCAACTGTGCCCGGGAGACATCATGTTCATCCCCAAGGGCTGGTGGCATTACCTCAAATCTAAAACTCCCTCCATTTCGGTGAACCATTGGTTTGGCCAACCCATACCTGGAAGTGAATATTGCAAAATGCTAGTTCGCTTAGGTCCAAAGTACTTGGCTCGAACTGCAAGAGACATGATCGCCTACTCCTTATTGAAACGCAAATACAAAAGAGACTTTTTCTTTACGCCGCAATCCACAGGAGAGCGAATGTTCAACTATTTGCTGAGCGGCGACTTTTCAAAAGAAAACAATCCAGTCAAGTCAAAAACCACTGTAAAAGGAACTCGCCATGAATGAAATTCATACAATTCGGGTAAATTCGCATAACGAGTGGGATCCCTTAGAGGAAGTGATCGTCGGCGTTATGCAAGGCGCAGCTGTTCCTCAATGGGACGTCATGCTCGAGGCAACGATGCCAGATGAAAGTAAGAACTTTTTTATTCGAGAAGCGGGCAATAGGATGCCTCCGGAGCACTATGATGCTGCGTGCATAGAACTCGACGGGCTTGCCGACCTCATTGCAAAACGTGGTATCAAAGTTGCACGTCCAGCTCGCACTGATCATGCGAAACCCTTTAGTACCCAGAACTGGGCTGCTCCCTGTGGACTTTACGCAGCGATGCCTAGGGATATTTTCCTGGTGATAGGAGACACGATAATCGAATCTCCGATGTCGTGGCGATCAAGGTACTTTGAAATTGATGCTTATCGCCCTCTACTCAAGGAATATTTCCGAGATGGTGCCAAATGGATTAGTGCTCCAAAGCCTCAACTCCTAGACGACCTTTATCAGCCTGACTATGATAAAACGGACCCGTTGGGAAGCAATAAATTTGTTATTAATGATTTCGAACCGGTATTTGACGCTGCAGATTTCATCAAATGCGGAAACGATATTTTCGCTCAACTCAGCCATGTAACAAACTCAATAGGTATCGAGTGGGTTAAACGCCATATCAGTCAAGAATATAATATTCACATAATTACCCCTATAGACTCTGCGCCTATGCATATAGATGCTACATTTATGCCCTTGGCCCCTGGAAAAATCCTCCTGAATCCGGAACGCATGCCTGCCTCTCCAGAATTGCTCAAAGGCTGGGATGTCAGGTACGCTCCCAAATCGACGATTCCCATCAGTCATACAATGTACATGTCCAGCACTTGGACAAATATGAACGTCCTGATGCTTGATCCCAAGACTGTTATCGTTGAAGAACAGGAGACCCCGCTTATCGATATGTTAACCGAGTGGGGATTCGAGATAGTCGCAGTACCTTTTAGAAATGTTATGAGATTTGGAGGGGCCTTTCATTGTGTAACATGCGATGTACGTAGGCAGGGAAAACTGATGTCATATATCGATTAGCCATTTTTTGCTCTCCCCTTCGCAAGGAGAGAGCATAGGAATTTCCGCCATGAATATTTCGATGGTTTTGCTATCTTTATCTACACTGATCAGTTCTGCTGGTACGACGCTGCTCGTTTCAGCTTTGGCTTTAAGTTTATTCGACCAAGACGCATCTGCACTCAAAGCCTCAGGCGTTTACATCGCTCAGTTTTTGCCTGCGATTTTCCTGCTTCCGCTAGCGGTAAGGACTTGTAACAACCATGAACCACGGAAAGGACTAATATTGGCTGAGGTCGCATCTGCTATCTCTACTATTTTATTAGGATTTTTTATTCAGCTTGAATGGCTTTTTATGGGTTATTGCATTTTAGCTATACGCGGCTTTCTGGAAATTATAACTAAAACATTTAGAAGCGTCAGCGTTAAAAATTTCGCCATTCCTTCAAAACTCGAAAAGTCCAACAATTTGGTAATGGGCGGCAGCTTTTTAGGGCAAGCGCTAGGGGCACTTGCAGGATTTTTTCTAGTTTCTAAAATATCCATTTTGCACATTGCACTCATCGACGGCCTCACTTTTTTGGTTTCCGCCCTACTTTGCTCAGGGATAGTTTATGCATGTGTCGATGCAAAGCCTGCAGCCAACGACTTCAAGTCTAGCTGGGCGGGTTTACTAGAAATCAGGAATAATCCAAGGATCCGCTTGTACTTTATCTACCTTTCTTGGGTCGTGATTATTTTCCAGTCATATAATCAAATCGCACGCACTTGGATTCCTCTAGCATGGCTTGACTTCGGATTGGAAAAAGGCATAACAGGAGAATTAATTGGTTGCGGTGGAATTTTGGTAGGACTATTGATTGCAAACTCCATGCCGGCACTAAAAATAAATAAAAACATCTTAATTTTTTTATCGATATTTTTTACTTGCTCATTTCTAAGCGCACCGTTTGCTACGAAGGATCCAGCCACATCACTATTTTTCTATTTCGTCTATATGGTTTTTTTTGAGATCGGCTTTATGGTCTCAATGAATAGCTTACTGGTCGCCTGCCCCAAACACCGAGTCGCTTCGGTAATGAGTATTTTTTACGCATTTTCTTTTGGGGGGCTGACTGTGTCAGGTTTGTTGATTGCATACTCCACCGATCTTTATAGGCTACCCGTCGTCTCCTTAATATTAGCTCTGATATCGTTTCTTTTTTTGTTAGGAATTCACGTTGATTCGATTTTCTCTAAAACCAAGCGCAGGACTAGTGAATCAGGATCTCGGCAATGACATTCTGCGACCGCTGAATACTATAGGTATTATAGATACACACCGAATTCAATCGACCCTGCACTCAAAACTGGCTTTTCAAATTACTTGAGCAGCTTTACGATCGCCAGCACACCATGATCGAATGGCTGATCAGATGATAACCTTTGAAACGTAATTCGCTGGTGAGCTCGCAAAAATTCACACCGCTACATCTACACAGAACTTATATGCAACCCTCAACGAGTTTGTACTGAGCCTACGAATCCCGCCGCAAGTCCTCTGGAATCGGCAAATCCCCCTTCAACGGATCCGGCGCCTTACCCCGCCCACTCCGGTACTGCCGAATCTGGAACACATACGCCAGTACCTGCGCCACCGCCAGATACAACCCCGCCGGAATCTCCTGCTCAATCTCGGTGGAGTAGTAGATCGCCCGCGCCAACGCCGGGGATTCAAGCACCTGCACCTTGTGCTCGTTGCCAATCTCGCGAATCTTCAGCGCGATGAAGTCACTGCCCTTGGCCAGCAGCAACGGCGCGCCGCCGCCCTTCTCCGGGTCGTACTTCAGGGCCACGGCGTAGTGCGTGGGGTTGGTGATGATCACGTCGGCATCCGGCACCGCCGCCATCATCCGTCGCTGGGACATTTCGCGCTGCAACTGGCGGATGCGCTGTTTGACCTCTGGCTTGCCCTCGCTGTCCTTGTACTCGTCGCGCACTTCCTGCTTGGTCATCTTCAGCTTCTTGTGCGCCTGGAACAGCTGGAACGGCACATCCACCGCCGCGATCAGCAGCAACCCCGCCGCCATCCACACCGCGCTCCAGCCCACCACCTGCAAGCTGTGGATGATGGCCTGCTCCAAGGGTTCGTTGGCGATGGCCAGCAGCGCCTGACGGTCGCTGGACAGCACCATCAGCGCCACGCACAGGATCACGATGAACTTGGCGATGGCCTTGATCAGCTCGGTGAGGGCGTTGAGCGAGAACATGCGCTTGACCCCCGAGAGCGGGTTCATACGGCTGAACTTGGGCTGCAGCAGGCTGCCGGAAAACAGAAAACCGCCGAGTGCGATGGGCGCGGCGAACGACACCACGAACAGCAGCACCAGCACCGGCTGGGTGGCCCAGATGGCCATTTTGCCGGAGGTCAGCAGGTAGATGCCCATGGCCCGCTCATCGACCAGCGCCTCGCGGGGCAAGCTGAAGTTCATGCGCATCAGCTCCATGAGCGTCTGCGCCAGATAGCCGCCGAACATCAGCAGCGCAATGGCGCCGCCCAGCGTCACCGCGACGGTGTTGAGCTCCTTGGAGCGGGCGGTCTCGCCCTTCTCGCGGGCGTCGCGTTTCTTCTTCTCGGTGGGTTCTTCTGTCTTGTCCTGACCACTCTCGCTTTCGGCCATCAGCGCGCCCTCGCCAGTTCACGCAGCCATTGCAGGGTCTCGCTGGCCAAGCCTTGATAGTGCGAGAGTATGTCGGCCAGGCTGACCCAGAAGATCACCATGCCCATCACCAGTGTCAGCGGGAAACCGATGGAGAAAATGTTCAACTGCGGCGCGGCGCGGGTCATCACGCCAAAAGCGATGTTGACCACCAGCAGCGCGGCGATGGCCGGCAGGATCAGCAGCAGCCCTGCGCCCAGCACCCAGCTCATGCGCCCGGCGAGCTGCCAGAACTGATCCACCGACAACGCACTGCCTACGGGCAAGGTGATGAAGCTCTCGGTGAGCACTTCGAACACCACCAAGTGGCCGTTCATCAACAGGAACAGGATGCTCACCAGCATGGTCATGAACTGGCTGACCACGGTGACGTTGACACCGTTGGCCGGGTCGACCATCGAGGAAAAGGCCATGCCCATCTGCACGGCGACGATCTGCCCGGCAATCACGAACGCCTGGAACAGCATCTGCAAGGCCAGGCCGAACAGCGCGCCGACGATGACCTGCTCGGCACACAGCATCAGGCCTTGCAGGCTCAACGGATTGACCTCGGGCAGCGGCGGCAGCCCCGGCACGATGACGAAGGTAATCGCCACTGCCACGTACAGGCGCACGCGGGTGGGCAGCATGCGCGTGCCGATGATCGGCATGGTCATCAGCAGTGCAGTGACGCGAAACAGCGGCAACACGAAGCTGGCGACCCAGGTCGAGATCTGCGCGTCGGTCAGTTCGAACACGGCCATGTCAGCCGATCAGCTGCGGAATGCTGGTGTACAGCGTATTGATGTACTCCATGAACTTCTGCACCAGCCAGGGCCCGGCGACGATCAGGGTGACCAGCATCACCAGCAGGCGCGGCAGAAAGCTCAGGGTCTGTTCGTTGATCTGCGTGGCGGCCTGGAACATCGCCACGATCAGGCCCACCAACAGGCTGGGCACCACCAGCACCGCCACCATCACGGTGGTCAGCCACAACGCTTCGCGGAACAGGTCGACGGCCACTTCAGGTGTCATTGCGAAATCTCCCCGGGCGCCAGGCGCAGTGTGGAATGACGGTGTGCGAACAGCGAGTTGCGCGCGATGAGGCAGGGACCGGCCCGTGCGCTCGATTCGACGCTGCCAGACCGCGCACAGAGGCCCTGCCTACCACCGCTAAACGCCCCCAAAGCTGCCTGCCAACGTCCCCATGATCAGCGACCAGCCATCGACCAGCACGAACAGCATGATCTTGAACGGCAACGAAATGATCAGCGGCGAGAGCATCATCATGCCCATGGCCATCAGCACGCTGGCCACCACCAGGTCGATGACCAGAAACGGAATGAAGATCATGAAGCCGATCTGGAACGCGGTCTTCAGCTCCGAGGTGACGAACGCCGGTACCAGAATGGTCAGCGGCGCCTGGTCGGGGCTGGCGATGTCGGTGCGCTTGGACAGGCGCATGAACAGGTCCAGATCGTTCTGTCGGGTCTGCGCCAGCATGAAGTCCTTGATCGGGCCCTGGGCCTTGTCGATCGCCTGCTGGGCGTTGAGCTGCTCGTTGAGGTACGGCTGGATGGCCGACTCGTTCACCCGGTCGAACACCGGCGCCATGATGAACAGCGTCAGAAACATCGCCATGCCGGTGAGGATCTGGTTCGACGGTGTCTGCTGCAGGCCGAGTGCCTGGCGCAGGATCGAGAAGACAATGATGATGCGGGTGAAGCTGGTCATCAGAATGACGAACGCCGGAATGAAGCTCAGCGCGGTCATGATCAGCAAAATCTGCAAGCTGACCGAATATTCCTGTTGGCCATCACCGGTGTTGGTCAAGGTAATGGCTGGAATCGACAACGGGTCGGCGGCCAGGGCCAGGGGCGCGGCCAGCAGCAGCGCCAGGGTCAACAGCATGCGCGCAGCGCCAGTCATCGCGGCGTGTCCTTCTGATCCTTGCCCATCAGCTCAAGCAAGCGCTGGGCGAATTCCGGCGTGGGCGTGGTGCGCTTGCCGACCGGCACTTCGACCGGTTCGGCGAGCACGTGCAGCGCTTCGATGTTGCCGGGGCTATGGCCGAGCAGGATCTGCTCCTTGCCCACCTGCACCAGCAGCAGGCGATCACGTGGGCCGATGGCGCGGCTGCTCAGCACTTCGATCAAGTGCCCCTGCCCTGGCGCGACACCTTGCACCCGGCGCAGCAGCCAGGCGAGAAAGAAGATCAGCCCCACCACCAGCAGCAAGCCGAGGATCAGCTGCACCACCTGACCGCCCAGGCCGGCGGGCGTAGCGCCGACCGCAGCAGTGGTGGCCGGCTCGGCAGCCATGGCGGCGCTGCTGGCGTAGGCGATGGCAGCGCCAGTGAGCAGGGATGACACGCGTCTGGACAGCAGCCCGTGCTGGCGGCGAGCCGGCGCCAGGCCAGTGGAGGTGGTGCTCAGCGGGTCAGCGGCCAGCGCTCGGTGGCGGGCACGCCGCCGGGCCGCCTGCACGATGAGCGCAGCCATACGCCCGAGCGGCCGTGGTTCGCCCCTCAGCAGCGGACCCTCGACGGCGGCCGGGGCAGCACAGACCGCTGTCTGCTCGCCAACCTGAAGTGCGACGCTCCCGGCAGCCCGGCTCATGCGCCCCATTCAGCGCAGCTTCTTGATGCGTTCGCTGGGGCTGATCACGTCGGTCAGGCGGATGCCGAACTTCTCGTTGACCACCACCACTTCGCCGTGGGCGATCAGCGTGCCGTTGACCAGCACATCGAGCGGCTCGCCGGCCAGGCGGTCGAGCTCGATGACCGAACCCTGGTTGAGCTGCAGCAGGTTACGAATGTTGATCTCGGTGCTGCCCACCTCCATGGAGATGTTCACTGGAATGTCGAGGATCACATCCAGGTTGGGGCCTTCCAGGCTGACGTTCTCGTTCGGCCGCGGCGAGCTGGCGAACTCTTCCATCGGCATGCGGCCGGGGCCGGAATCGCCATTGAGCAGTGCGTCGATGTCGGCCTGGCCGGCGTCGCCGGTTTCTTCCAGTGCCGCCGCCCATTCATCGGCCAGGGCCTGGTCCTCGGCGGAGGTGATTTCGTTTTCGTTTGCCATGGTGTCCTCGACAGACGTGAAGTTCGGGAGAGTGCGAGCGGCGCGCGGTCAGCGGCGGCCGATCGGGTCGATGATCTGCAGCGCCAGGTTGCCCTTGTGCGAGCCCAGCCGCGCTTTGAACGACGGCACGCCATTGGCGCGCAGCACCAGATGCTCGGGCAGCTCGACCGGGATCACGTCACCGGGCTGCATGTGCAGGATGTCGCGCAGTTTGAGCTGGCGGCGGGCGACGGTGGCCGTGAGCGGAACGGCCACATCCAGCACGTCTTCGCGCAGGGCTTTGACCCAGCGTTCGTCCTGGTCGTCCAGGTCGGACTGGAAACCGGCGTCGAGCATCTCGCGCACCGGCTCGATCATCGAATAGGGCATGGTCACGTGCAGGTCGCCACCGCCGCCGTCCAGTTCGATATGGAAGGTCGACACCACCACAGCCTCGCTCGGCCCGACGATGTTGGCCATGGCCGGGTTGACCTCCGAGTTCATGTACTCGAAGTTCACCGGCATGATCGCCTGCCAGGCTTCCTTGAGGTCGGTGAAGGCCTGGTCCAGCACAATGCGAACCACGCGCAGCTCGGTGGGGGTGAATTCGCGGCCTTCGATCTTGGCGTGACGGCCATCGCCGCCAAAGAAGTTGTCCACCAGCTTGAACACCAGCTTGGCGTCGAGGATGAACAGCGCAGTGCCGCGCAGCGGCTTGATCTTGACCAGGTTGAGGCTGGTGGGCACGTACAGCGAATGCACGTATTCACCGAACTTCATCACCTGCACGCCACCGACGGCGACATCGGCCGAGCGGCGCAACAGGTTGAACATGCTGATGCGGGTGTAGCGCGCAAAACGCTCGTTGATCATTTCCAGCGTGGGCATGCGCCCACGCACGATCCGGTCCTGGCTGGTGAGGTCGTAGCTCTTGACGCTGCCAGGCTCGGCGGCGTTTTCGGTCTGCACCAGACCATCGTCCACCCCGTGCAACAGGGCATCGATCTCATCCTGGGACAGCAGGTCCTGCACAGCCATCGGGCGCTCCTACTGCAATACGAAGTTGGTGAACAGCAGCTGGTCGATGACCGGCTTGCCGACTTCTTTCTGCGCCACTTCCTGAACCACCGCAGTGGCTTTCTGGCGCAGCATTTCCTGGCCGACCGGGCTGCCGGCCAGGGTGTCGAAACCCTGACCGGAGAACATCATCACCAGGTTGTTGCGGATCACCGGCATGTGCACCTTGAGCGCGTCGAGGTCGGCCTGGTTGCGCGCCTGCAGGCTGATGCTGACCTGCATGTAACGCTGGCGACCGTTCTGGTTGAAGTTGACCACGAAGGCTGGGGTCAGGGTTTCATAGATGGCCTTGGGTTTGCCGGCGCCGGCGGCGGCCTCCGCACTGGGGGCTGCCGGCTCGTTCTTGTGCATGATGAACCAGGTGGCGCCCACAGACAGGCCGATGGCCAGGAGCAGCCCGACCACGGCCAGGATGATCAGCTTGAGTTTGCCTTTTTTCGCGGGGTCTTTTTCTGCTTCGCTCTTGGCCATGCCAATAATCCGTCGTCCGTCAGGGGTTGCAGGGTGGATTAACGGGGTGGAGCAAAGGGCATGCCAATTCTCGTAGGGAGGCTCGCTCGTAACAGCGCCCTGCGCTGTGGCACAGGGGGTTGCTTCACTGTGCAACGTCTCGTCGGGCGCTGCGGTCAAGTCGGTACAGCGTTGGCATAGCGCCACTGGCTGCGGCGGCGTTGCGTCAGACGGTAGGAGCCGCTTGAGCCAGGGCGGCGAAGCCGCTCTAGCGGCTGCAAGGGTGTGTGTTCAGTTAGCGGTCGGCGCTTGTATGAGGGCGGCGCTGCCGCCCATCGCGGCAATAGCCCCTACAGGACCGTGTGAATCTCAGGGTAGGAGCGAGCTTGCTCGCGATGGGCGGCGAAGCCGGCCCACTTGCAGCACCACTGTCCGACCCTTGATACCCACCGTTAACCTCAGGCGTAGTAGTCCACTGCGCTGTCGCCGATCACCACCTGCTGGTGCTGGACACGGCCAGCGTCAGCGATCGGCTCGGCCGAAGCTGCTTCGGCGCGCCGTGCAGCGACGCCCGACAGGCTGCCGCCGTTGGCTGACGAGTCCTGTGGACTCTGCTGCTGTTGCTGCTGCTGGCGTGAAAAGTCCGCCACGTTGACCTCCGGCTGCTGCAGGCCCTGCTGGGTGAACAGCTCGCGCAGGCGGTGCATCTGGCTGTCGAGGGCATCACGCACGCCGATATGGCCGCTGATGAAGGTGATCTGCGTGGCCTGATCGGCAGCCACGTTGACGCGCACATTGAGCCGCCCAAGCTCTGCGGGTTCGAGCTGGATATCGGCGGATTTCAAGTTCTGGCTCGACAGGTACATCACCCGATTGACCAGACCCTCGGTCCAGGCGCCCTGGTTCATCGGCAGCGGTTGCTGCAGGGGTGTTACCGGCACAGCGTTGGCGGTCTTGGGCGTGGCCGCCTGGGTCAGTTCAGCCAGCCGGTTGGCGAAATCGTCGACGCGGGTGTCGCTGCTGGCCGATTTCAGGTCCTTGAGACCGTCGTCGATCAGCCCGCCGAACGATTTCTCGCCAGGCTTGCCACCCTCGGCTTCCCCTTCCAGCGCTGCAAGCTGGGTCGCCAAGGGATTGACGGTCGTCGGGCCATCGGCAGTGTCGGCGTCAGTCGCTTGGGCGTGCGCCGAGGTGACGCCCTGAGCCTTGGCGTTCTGCTCCAGGGCCAGACGCAAGGTCGGCATGCCCGCCAGCGCATCGGCAGCGGGGTCGAACGTTTCTGCTTGGCTTTGCGGGTCGGTAACGGCAGCTTGCAGCAGGGGCGCGACCACTTGCGCCTGGGCCTGGAGCAGTTGCGCGCCAGGCGCGGCATCGGTGACCTGCCCGGCCACCAGGTTGGCATCGCGCACGGTGCCGATGTCATCGTCAGCCGCGCCCTGCGCGGTGTCTGGCAATGTTTTGCCGCCAGCGGCAATGCCTGAGGCGCCTGGGCCTGGCGCATTGCCGGGGTCAGCTGCGGGCGCCGAATGCTTGTCGGCGTGGGCCGGCTTGTTGCGCGCCTGCCCTGCCAATACGTTGTCGAACCGGCCAGCCCCCGGCTGCTGCGGTTTTTCCGCGACGGCAGCGCTGGCGCTGACAGACTGCGCCGCGCGCGGGGCTTGCAACAAGGGATTGGGTGCGACAGGCATCGATCGGTCTCCGCGCCAAAGGGCTGAACAGCATCTGGCTGCTATGGCAAAAGCTATAGCAAGAGTCGCGCCAGTTTCTCAGCCGGTGGAGAGACGGTCTTGCTCGCCGCGGTAGAAGTGCTGGATTTCACGGTATTCCAGATCGATCCGGTTGATCAGGTCCTCGATGCCGTACAGCGGTTGCTGGCGCACTCGCTCTTCCAGCTGACGACACAGCTCGGCCAGCCCCACCGCGCCCATGTCGCTGCTGCTGCCTTTGAAACTGTGCGCGGCCAGGCCCAACTCGCTGGCGTCCCTGGCGTCGTGCAACTGGCTCAAGCGCCGCTCGGAGTCGTCCAGAAAGGTCTGCAACAACTGTGGGTAGCCGTCTTCCATGACCTCACGCAAGTCACTCAACACCTCGTGATCGATATGCATGTCCATCACTTGCTCACTCCTTGATCAAGCTCGATTACCTGGCTGGCGAGCCCTGCCCTGCCAACCCCTTTGCCTTGCATTCCCGCCCTCTGCTCACTGCCCGGCTTGCCCAACCTGGGCGGTCATCGGTCGACGATCAGACGCTTGCCACCGGGGCAGGTTCCGCAAGGTGGTCGAAGTGTAGCGCCCAACCTTGTCAGGGTGTGCTGAATGCGAGGCGTTTGTCGGAAAAGCATGGGGTTCAGCTGGGCCCCTTGGCGGGATGCTCGCGCGGCCGGTCACCTCCGACCGTGCGAAAGTACAAGCGGCTATTGCCGCGATGGCCGGCGCAGCCGGCCCCCTTCAGGCGCAGCGCACCCTCAGCGGATAGCGGTGGCAGCCTTGGGTCGGCTGCGCCGCCCTGGCGACTGACGGGGGCGCTGCCCGGCTTGCCATCTGCTGCCCTACGGAAACTCATGTCGCGGCAAACGCTGGGACAGTTCATCGAGCAGCTTCTGCTCGCGCTTGTCTTCGGCCCGTCGCGCTTCGTCCATATAGCGCTGCACCAGTTTGCGCAGCCCCTCGACCCGCGCGTAGGCCTGCTGCCAGGCACCCCGGGCGTTGCTGAGGTTGTTCTGGTGCCAGGTCAGGCTCTGGCGCTGCTGGCCCATGGCGGTTTCCAGTTGGCCAAGAAAGCGCTGGTAGTTGACCAGCCAGGCGCCATCGACGCCCTGCCCTCCGCGGTTGATCCACTGTTGCTGGTAATCGGCACGAAACTGCTCCAGCTCACTGAGCTTGGCCTGAGCGACGTTCACCTGCTGCTGGAACTGGCCCAGGCGCTGCGCCGCCTTGCGCTCGGTCTCTTCGGCCATCTCCACCACCGGCGCCAGGCGCGCGGCGCGGCTTGGCATGCTCATGGCCTGGCTGCCTTTGGCTGGACCGGCGAGTGCCGCGCAACCTTCGACCCGGCTGAAACACCCTTGCAGGCCTGCGGCTTCATCGCTCACCCACCCTCGGCCGGTCTGGCACACACGGTCTTGCCGGCCCCAAGCAGGCTGACATTTTCATCCAGGCATGCAGGCTCAACGGCTTACCCCCCATTCACCGGGCTGGCGAACACTGCCGCCAGCTCCGCGCGGCCCTGGGCCAGGCTGACGTTTTCGTCAAGGCCCTGACGCAGGTAGGCCACCAGCTTGCCTTGCAGGGCGATGGCCATGTCGGTCTCCGGGTCACCGCCCGGCACGTAAGCGCCGACGCTGATCAGGTCGCGGCTCTGCGACAGGCGCGACCACAGCTGCTTGAATTTCTGCGCCTGGCGCAGGTGTTCGATGTCGACCACTTGTGGCATCACCCGGCTGATCGAGGCCTCAATGTCGATCGCAGGGTAATGCCCTTCCTCGGCCAGGCGCCGCGACAGCACGAAGTGGCCGTCGAGCACGCCGCGCGCGGAGTCGGCGATCGGGTCCTGCTGGTCGTCGCCTTCGGACAGCACGGTGTAGAACGCCGTGATCGAGCCGCCGCCCTTCTCGCCATTGCCGGCCCGCTCCACCAGCTTGGGCAGCTTGGCGAACACCGAAGGCGGATAGCCGCGGGTCGCTGGCGGCTCGCCGATGGCCAAGGCAATCTCGCGCTGGGCCTGGGCGAAACGGGTCAGCGAGTCCATCAGCAGCAGCACGTTCTTGCCCTTGTCGCGAAAGTACTCGGCGATGCGCGTGCAGTACATGGCTGCACGCAAGCGCATCAGCGGCGCATCGTCCGCAGGCGATGCCACCACCACCGAGCGCTTGATGCCCTCTTCGCCGAGGATGTGCTCGATGAATTCCTTCACCTCACGGCCGCGCTCGCCGATCAGCCCGACCACGATGATTTCCGCCTCGGTGAAGCGCGTCATCATGCCCAGCAGCACCGACTTACCGACGCCGGTACCGGCGAACAGGCCCAGGCGCTGACCACGGCCCACCGTCAACAGGCCATTGATACTGCGGATGCCCACGTCCAGCGGCTGGCTGATCGGTTCGCGGTTCAGGGGATTGATGGTCGGACCTTCCATCGGCACCCAGTCTTCGGCCTTCATCCCGCCCTTGCCGTCCAGCGCACGCCCGGCGCCATCGAGCACCCGGCCGAGCATGCTCATGCCCATGGGCAGACGGCCGCTGTCATCGAGCGGCACCACGCGGGCGCCCGGCGCGATCCCCGCCACGCTGCCGACCGGCATGAGAAACACCTTACTGCCGGAAAAGCCCATGACCTCGGCTTCCACTTCCACTGCGTGGTAGCTGTCATCGTTGATCACTTTGCAGCGGCTGCCCACGGCCGCGCGCAGGCCCTCGGCCTCCAGCGTCAGCCCGACCATGCGCAGCAGGCGTCCCTCCGCGACCGGCTGCGCGGGCAGCTGAATCGCCTCGACGTAACCGTGCAGACGCTTGCCGAAACTGGTGCGGTCAATGCGCATCGCTTGTACCTGCGTGGGTCAGAGGGCGGTACGAGGATGCCGGCAGTGGCAGCGCCTCGGCGTGACCGCGCAGAGGCTGACCGAAAAGGCTGCGATCAACGCGTTTGTGCACCTGTGGGATGGAGGTCGGCGCGACGCACGCGCAGGGCGGCGTCACTTGCAGCACGTCGACGAAACCGCCGACATGCCGGGTGACGTGGCGGGGTTCACGGCGCATCGTCGACCTCGCTGGTGCCGGGCAGGTCGAGCGTGATATCGGCCGGAGCCGGGTGCAGCGCCTGTTCATGGAGTTGATCGAACAGTTGCGCCACGGCCTTTTCCAGGCGCGTTTCCATGCTCGCGTCGATGCGGCTGTGGGCGGTTTCGATGCGGCAGCCGCCAGGCAGCAACGCTTCGTCCTCGACCAGTTTCCAGCGCTCTTCATGGCGCTCGCGCAAGGTTTTCGCCACCTCGAAATCCTGCGGATTGAGGTGAATGCGGATGTTCTCGGCGCCCATTGGTAGCAACTTGAGCGCCTCGCGCAGCACCTGGGTGATCTGGCTGGAATCGCCGCGCAGTTCACGCCCGATCACCTGGCGGGCCATGTGGCTGACCAGGTGCACCAGGCTGCGCTCGATCTGCGTGTCCTGCTCGGCGATCGGTTCGAGCAACTGCTGCATCACCTGTTCAAGGCTGCTCAGCTTGGCGGCCAGCGCGGCGTCGGCTTCCTGGCGCACCTTGAGCTGGGTGCTGTGAAAGCCCTCGCGCTCGCCGGTGGCAAAGCCCTCGTTGTAGGCCTCCTGGCGGATCGCTTCGAGCTCTTCGAGGGTGATCGGCTGGACCTCTTCGATCGGCACTTCGGCGATCTCGTCCTCGACCGTGTCGGGGACAGCTTCAGGCGCCTGCGCGGGCGCGGGCGGTGGGGCGGGGTCGAAACTGGGCAGCGTCCAGACGTCGACGCCCTGCAGGTCGTGGGCGCGGATCAGATCGCTGGGGTGTTGTTCTTTGCTGGACATGCAGTGGGGGCTCTCGAATCCGTATTCAGGCGACGCAACCGGTATGGGGCGGATCAACCGGCAATGCGTCGACCAGGGCAATCTCCGTGGGCGCTGCGCGCCGCAGGGTACCGCGTTGTCGCGTAGCGCAGGCCCCATGGCAGCGGCTGTGGCCTCGTTGGGCGGTGTGAGTGCTACCGTGGGGCTTGCGTTGGGGCGGCCTTGCCGTCCAGCGTGGCAATAGCCGCTCCTGCATTGACTGCGTTGGGGCGGCGCTGCCGTCCGGCGTGGCTGACGCCGCTGCGACATTGATCGCGCTACGCCGCCAGCTTAGATCATCTCCTCGCCACCCTTGCCGCCCAGCATGATTTCGCCGGCATCGGCCATGCGCCGGGCGATGGTCAGGATCTCTTTCTGCGCGCCTTCCACATCGCTGACACGCACCGGGCCCTTGGCTTCCAGGTCGTCGCGCAGCAGTTCGGAGGCTCGTTTGGACATGTTCTTGAAGACCTTGTCCTTGACCCGGTCGTCGGCGCCTTTCAAGGCGACCACCAACACGTCCGACGACACTTCGCGCAGCAGCGATTGAATGCCGCGGTCGTCGACATCGCCCAGGTTGTTGAAGACGAACATGAGGTCTTCGATCTGCTCGGACAGGTCGCCATCGACCTCGCGGATCGAGTCCATCAGCTGGCCTTCCACCGAACTGTCGAGGAAGTTCATGATGTCGGCCGCACGCTTGATGCCGCCCAAGGTGGTGCGCGCCGCATTGGAGTTGCCGGAGAACTGTTTCTCGAGGATCTGGTTCAGCTCCTTGAGCGCCGCCGGTTGCACGGTGTTCAACGACGACACGCGCAGGATGATGTCCAAGCGCACTTTGTGGTCGAAGTTGCTCAGCACCTCACCCGCCTGGTCGGGGTCGAGGTAGGCCACCACGATGGCCTGGATCTGCGGGTGCTCGTAGCGGATCACGTCGGCCACGGCGCGGGGTTCCATCCACTTGAGGCTGTCCAGGCCGCTGGTGTTGCCGCCCAGCAGGATGCGGTCGATCAGGCCGTTGGCCTTGTCTTCGCCCAGGGCCTGGTTGAGCATCTTGCGAATGTAGCCATCAGAGCCGACGCCCAGGCTGGTCTGGTCGCCCACTGTCTCGACGAACTCGCTCATCACCTGCTCGACCATGTCGCGATGGATGTTGCCCATCTGCGCCATGGCTACGCCGACGCGCTGCACCTCCTTGGGGCCCATGTGGCGCAGCACCTGGGCGGCGTCGGTTTCGCCCAGTGACAGCAAGAGAATGGCCGCCTTGTCGACGCGGCTGAGCTTGGCGGTTACAGCGCGGTTATCACTCATCGGCGTTGATCCAGTCCTTGACGACCTGAGCGACGCGGCCCGGGTCTTCGGCCACCAGGCCCTTGATTGCGTTGAGCTGCGCCTCGTAGCCTTCTGTAGGGCTAGGCAGCAGGATGCTTTGCGGGCCACCGAGGCTGACGCGGTCGTCGCCCAGGGCGCCGTCCATGCCGATCATCGGGCCCAGTTCCGAGTCGCCCTGGGCGTCGCCGGCCTTGCCGCCGCGGGTGATGTTGTTCAGCACCGGGCGCAGCACGCCGAACACCAGCACGAGAATGAACAGCACGCCGAGCGCTTGCTTGACGATGTCCCAGAACCACGGTTGCGAGTAGAACGGAATTTCCGCCACCAGCTCGCCACGGTCGGCCGAGAACGGCACGTTGATCACGCTGACGCTGTCGCCACGGCTGGCATCGAAGCCCACGGCGTCCTGCACCAGGCGAGTGAAGCGCGCCAGGTCTTCGCTGCTCCAGGGCGCCGGGGTCGCGGCGCCGGTGGCGGCATCGATCTTGACCTGGTCGTCGACCACCACCGCCACCGACAGGCGGGTCAGACGGCCCTGCTGCTGGCGGGTATGGCTGATCGAACGGTCCAGCTCGAAGTTCTTGGTGCTTTGCTGACGTTTGTCGCTCGGGTACGGCGCGAGCATCGGCTGGCCAGTGGCCGGGTCCATGATCTGCTGGCCGTTGGCGTCGAGCAGCGGTTGCCCTGGCTGAATGGCGCCGGCGGCCGGTGCGGCAGCGGTCGCATTCTGCGGCGCAGCGGCGGCGCCCGGCGGCTGGTTGCTCAGCGCGCCGGGCACCCCTTGTGGGCCCTGGCTGCTGGAGCGTTGTTCATCGACCGATTGCTCGCTGCGCAGCGCCGGCTGTTCCGGGTTGAACTGCTCGGCGGTGGATTCGACCGAGCTGAAGTCGACGTCCGCCGACACTTCGGCCTTGTAGCGGTCGTTACCGAGCACTGGCTGGAGGATGTTCTGCACGCGCTGGGTGAGCAGGCTTTCCATGCGGCGGCTGTAGTCGTACTGCTTGCCGGCCATGGTCAGCGCGGTGTCCTGCAGTTGCTCGGAGAGCAGGTTGCCCTTCTGGTCGACCACGGTGACCTGGGACTTGTCCAGTTCCGGCACGCTGGTCGCCACCAGATTGACGATAGCCATCACCTGACCGCTTTCCAGGCTGCGCCCCGGGAACATTTCCACCAGCACCGAGGCGCTGGGCTTGCGCTCATCGCGCACGAACACCGAGCTTTTCGGAATGGCCAGGTGCACGCGGGCGCCCTTGACGTTGTTCAGGCTCGACACGGTACGCGCCAGCTCGCCTTCCAGGCCGCGGCGGTAGCGGGTGGCTTCCATGAACTGGCTGGTGCCCAGGCCTTGTTCTTTGTCGAGCAGCTCGAAGCCGACGTTGCCGTCGCTCGGCGCCACACCGGCGGCCGCCAGTTTCAAGCGGGCGCGGGAAAGGTCGTCCGCCTTGACCAGCAGCGCGCCTGAGTTGGGTTCGACGCGGTAGCCGATATCGGCCGCGCCCAGGGTTTCGATGACCTGTTTGGTGTCCATGCCGGCCAGGCTGCCGTACAGCGGACGGTAATCGGGCTGCTGCGACCACAGCACCACGGCAAAACCGACTGCCACGCTGGCAGCCAGCCCGACCAGCAGGCCGACCTGGCGCAGCGCAGGCATGCGCGAGATGTTTTCCAGAAAGCCTAAGCCGGGCAGCGAAACCTTGGAAGCCGGCTTGCCGGTGGTTGCCGGTGGCGTGTCTACGGATGCGTCGGCCACTTACTGAGCCCTCAAACTGGCATCTGCATGATGTCCTGGTACGCCTGGACCAGCTTGTTGCGTACCTGCGTGAGTGCCTGGAACGACACCGAAGCTTTCTGCGAGGCGACCATGACGTCCGTCAGGTCGACATTGCCCTTGCCGATCTCGAAAGCATTGGCCAGGGCATTGGACGACTGCTGGGTGTCATTCACTTTGCCGATGGCCTGGCCAAGCATGTCAGCGAACGAATTCTGGCCCAGCTCAGGCGCAGCCACGGCTTTTGGCTGGGACATGGCTTCGGCCTGCATGGCGCGCATGTCCAGCATCAGACGATTGAATTGAACACCTTGGGTCATGGGATTCTCTCTGCGGCGGCCGCATTTTTTTGACACTCATGCGGCGGGTAGCCAGGACCTAGCAACAAGAATGCCAGTCCGTAGGGCTGGGCTGGAAAACCTTGGCAAACGACGCACCAGCGGTCGCTGCCGGCCTGCGCCTCAGCCGTACAGGCCGGCTTCCACATCCACGCCCGCATCGCGCATCTGCGCCAGCTTGTAGCGCAGGGTGCGTGGGCTGATGCCCAGGCGCTCGGCGGCTTCCTTGCGTCGGCCGCGCTCGCTGCGCAGGGCCTCGAGGATCATCTGGAATTCGTGACGGCGCAGGTCCTCGCCCAGCACCGCCGGCTCCTCGGGCAATGCCAGCTCCGGCAGCGCCGCGGCGGCCATGCTGGGGGCGATCCCGGCCAGACAGAAATCCGCCGCTTCGATCAGCCCGCCCTGCTGCAGAATCAGCGCGCGCTGCACGGCGTTGTCCAGCTCGCGCACGTTGCCCGGCCAGGCGTGGTTGCGCAGGCAGGCACTGGCTTCGGGCGACAGGCGCACCGGGCCGAGCTGCAGCTTGCTGGCATGACGGGCCAGCAGGCGTTCGGCCAGCGGCAGAATGTCGTCGCGCCGCTCGCGCAACGGCTGCCAGGCCAGGGGGAATACCGACAGGCGGTAATACAGGTCTTCGCGAAACGCGCCGGCCGCCACCTGCGCGGCCAGGTCGCGGTTGCTGGTGGCAAGCACGCGGATGTTCAGGCTGATCGGCTTGCGCGCGCCGACCCGCTCCACTTCGCGCTCCTGCAGCACACGCAGCAGCTTGGCTTGCAGGGCCAAGGGCATTTCCGAGATTTCGTCGAGCAACAAGGTGCCGCCATCGGCCTGCTCGAACTTGCCTGGCTGCGCGGCAATGGCGCCGGTGAAGGCGCCCTTTTCGTGCCCGAAAAGCGTGGCTTCGAGCATGTTGTCCGGGATCGCGGCGCAGTTGATCGCCACGAACGGCCCGTCAGCGCGTGGCGACTGCTGGTGGATGTAGCGCGCCAGCACTTCCTTGCCCGTGCCGGATTCGCCGCAGATCATCACCGTCGAATCACTGCGTGCGACCCGTGCGGCCAGTGCCAGCAGCTGGCGGCTGCTGGCCTCACAGGCGATGGGCCCCTGGTCATGGCTTGGGCGATGGGCCGCGTGACGCTCGACCAGGTCGAGCAGCGCCCGAGGCTCGAACGGCTTGACCAGATAGTCCACGGCGCCTTCGCGCATCGCCTGCACGGCGTGCTCGACCGCCGCGTGGGCGGTCATCAGCAATACAGGCAGTTGTGGGTACTGCCGGCGCAGTTGGGTCAGCAACTGATGGCCATCCATGCCGGGCATGTTCACGTCGCTGACCACCAGGCTGAAGCTGTGCTGGGCCACGGCCACCAGCGCGTCCTCGGCCGACGCCACGGCTTGCCAGGCAAAGCCGCCCAGCTCCAGGGTGTCCGCCAGGGCTTGGCGCAGATTGCGGTCGTCCTCGACCAGCAGAACCGTGTGGTTCATGCGCCGCCCTCCGCGACTGTCCCAATCACCTGGGGCGCGTTGGCCAGGGCCTGACGCGGGCTGCAGTCGTCCTCGACCAGCACAACCGTGTGATTCATGCGCCGCCCTCCACGACTGTCCCAATCACCTGGGGCGCGTTGGCCAGGGCCTGACGCGGGCTGCAGTCGTCCTCGACCAGCACAACCGTGTGGTTCATGCGCCGCCCTCCACGACTGTTCCAATCACCTGGGGCGCGTTGGCCAGGGCCTGACGCGGGCTGCAGTCGTCCTCGACCAGCACAACCGTGTGGTTCATGCGCCGCCCTCCACGACCGCCCCAATCACCTGGAGGGCGCTGGCCAAGGCCTGACGCGGGCTGCAGTCGTCTTCGAGCAGCACAACCCTGTGATTCATGCCGCGCCCTCCGCTGCGGGCATGCCAATCAGCGGCAGGCAGACCTTGACGCAGGTGCCGCGTCCGACCCGCGAGCGGATGTCGACGCTGCCCTGATGCGCACGCACCACCGCATTGACCACCGCCAGGCCCAGGCCGGTGCCCGTGGTCTTGGTGGTCAGGAAAGGTTCGCCCAGGCGCTTCAACAGCGTCGCGTCGATGCCGCTGCCGGCGTCACTGATGCGCAGTTCGAGACACTGCTCGCGGCGCAGCAGGTGCACTTTGAGCCGCGCCGGGCTGTCGCTGGCCTGCAGGGCGTTGTCGATCAGGTTGAGCAATGCCCCGACCAGGGTGTCACGGTTGCACAGCACCTCCCCCAAACGCACATCGCACTGCCAACGCACAGCGTGGCCTTGGACATGGCTGTGGGCGGCTTGCTGCAAGGCCTGGAACAGCGCCTTGGGCGTCAGGCGATCGGTCAGCGGCAGCTCGCCACGGGCAAACACCAACATGTCGCGCACCTGGTGTTCGAGCTCGTGCAGGCGGTCCTTGAGCTGACCGGCAAAACGCAGCCGCGTGTCACTGGCCAGGCTCTGCGCCGGGTCGGCGAGATGGCTGGCGTAGAGCATGGCGGCCGACAGCGGCGTGCGGATCTGGTGCGCCAGGGACGCGACCATGCGACCCAGGCTCGACAACCGTTCGTGGCGCGCCAGTCGATCTTGCAGGCGACGGGTTTCGGTCAGGTCGTTCAGCAGCAGCAACTGGCCAGGCTCGGCGCCCAGCGAGCGGGTGGCGATCGACAGCCGCCGTCCGTCGCGCAGGGACACCTCATGGCCATCGTCGTGACGGGGCGCGAAGCGTTCGGCAATCACGGTGCGCCAGCACTGGCCGAGCAGCGGCACGCCGAGCAGCTCAAGGGCGGCGGGGTTGGCCTCGCTGACCGTGCCGCGTCCGTCGATCACCACCACGCCACCGGGCAGCACATCGAGCAGGCTCTGCAACCGACCGGCCAAACGCTCCTTCTCGGCCAGCTCGGCCATGCGCTGGGCGCCGACCACCGCCAGTTCGCCTTTGAGCGCACTGACCTTGGCCTCGAGCATGCCGTATGAGGCATTGAGCTGGCTGGACACCTGGCTGAACACGGCAAACGCCTGCTCCAGGCGTTCGCGGCTCTGGCTCTGGCTCTGGCTCTGGACGGTCGGGCGTTGCGGGAGTTCGGGAGCTTGGGAACGGGAGGCGGCCTGAGGCATCGGGGATTCTCGCGTGGCTGACCGTCATAAAAACGACCTGTTGGCGAGGGTGTAGCAAGGGGCGTGCCGGGCTGGGGATGATACCGCTGAGAAAGGCTGAACAGGGAGGCGTGAGGACGTGGCTCGCGACAGGAATGCCGTGCTTTGCCTGCGGCCACGGGTCGTCTGAATCAGGCCGGCTACGCCGGCCATCGCGGCGATAGCCGCTCCCACCTGCTCGGATACACCCGCCCGGATCGCATACGCCTACGCCTATCGAATGCTTGCGCCAGGATCGTATATTCCTACGCCTATCGAATGCTTGCGCCCGGATCGCATATTCCTACGCCTAGCGCAGGCTTGCGCCCGGATCACTTACGCCTATCAAGCAGGCTTCGTCTGGCTCAGCACCTGCTGGAGCGGCTTCAGCCGCAGCAGCCCCGATGGCTGCAACCGCGGCGTGCCTGCCGGTACGGCCCGACACAACAGCGCGACGTCCAGCACCCCTGCGTGAAGCGGCCTATTCTTCGGCCGCTTCTTCCCCGTCGCGCCGGCTCATGCCGTACTTGCGCATCTTTTCCACCAAGGTGGTACGGCGAATACGCAGGCGTTCGGCGGCGCGGGCGACGATGCCGTTGGCATCGTCCAACGCCTGCTGAATCAGGCTCTGCTCCAGGCCACCGAGGTAGTCTTTCAAGTCGAGGCCCTCAGGCGGCAGCATCGCGTGGCTGGCGAAGTTCGGCGCATGGCCGTTGATCGCTACACGTTCTTCAAGATCACTGCGCAGGCTGTCGACCAGCTGCTCGTCTTCATCCTCGATATAGCGGAATTTCTTGGGCAGTTCCGCCACGCCGATCACCCCGTAAGGGTGCATGATCGCCATGCGCTCCACCAGGTTGGCCAGCTCGCGCACGTTGCCCGGCCAGCCGTGGCGGCACAGTGACATGATGGCCGCAGAATTGAAGCGAATCGAACCGCGCTTTTCATGTTCCATGCGCGAGATCAGCTCGTTCATCAGCAACGGAATGTCCTCGACCCGCTCGCGCAGTGGCGCCATCTCGATGGGGAAGACGTTGAGCCGGTAGTACAGGTCCTCGCGGAACGAGCCGCCCTCGATCATGGTTTCGAGGTTCTTGTGGGTCGCGGCAATGATGCGCACGTCCACGCTTTGGGTCTTGTTGCTGCCGACCCGCTCAAAGGTGCGTTCCTGTAGCACACGCAGCAATTTGACCTGCATGGGCAGCGGCATGTCGCCGATCTCATCGAGGAACAGCGTGCCGCCGTTCGCCAGCTCGAAACGCCCAGCGCGGCTGGTGATCGCGCCAGTGAAGGCGCCCTTCTCATGGCCGAACAGTTCACTTTCCAGCAGCTCGGCCGGAATCGCCCCGCAATTGACTGGCACGAACGGCGCGTCACGGCGCTTGGAGTGGTAGTGCAGGTTGCGCGCCACGACCTCTTTGCCGGTACCGGATTCGCCGAGAATCAGCACGCTGGCATCGGTGTCGGCCACCTGCTGCATCATCTGGCGCACATGCTGGATGGCACGGCTGGTGCCGACCAGGCTGCGGAACAGGTTGGGTTCGCGCTGACGACCGCGCTCGCGCGCCTGGTCATACATCTCGCGATAGACCTGCGCACGGTGCAGGGAATCCAGCAGCTGGCTGTAACTGGCCGGCATCTGCAGATTGGAAAGGACCCGACGACGTAGGTCATCAGGAAACTCGGCAGAAGAAATTTCACCTAATAGCAGCACGGGAAGGAACTCATCCCACCCAGCGACGGTCTTAAGCTGCCCGAGTACTGTGCTTGGTGCATCCACGGTGCCCATGAGCACACACAGGATTTCGCGACTCGATTGCAGTGAAGCCACTGCCTGCTGCCAGTCCTGGCTTGAGCAGGCGAGGTTGTCTTCGCCCAGGAAATTCAGCACGACCGCCAGATCGCGGCGGCGGTTGCTGTCGTCATCAATCAGCAGAATCTTGGTTTCACGCCACATGCAATAGCAACTTCCCTAGTCATATCGGCGCCGGGGAGGCGAGTTCGAGATCACTCCGACGTAATCAATCAACGTTGGGACGCTCGAAATACGAAAACAGCTACTAGTAAAGTAAAAAACGTCTAGGCAGTCAAATTAATGGCGCCAAGCGGGCGGTATTCTTGCGTTATTTACCTCAACTGAAGAGATGGTAAACCTTCGCGGCGGATTTTGCCTGATTGATCTGAGACATTTCCGTCGCAATGGCCTGACGCTCTCCCATTGTGGCGTCAAGCAAATCGCGGTAGACCTCAAGTAATCCTTCCAGTTTGGCCTTGATCTGGGCCTCGTCCACGACCTCCGCCGTCAGCATGTCGTCGATGCACCCGCGACAGGTTTCATCGAGCTTGCCAATAGCTTCCCAATCGCGCTCGCCCAAGGCGCTGAGCAGGGCATCGCGGGTCTCGTCGAATCGTTGGATGGCAGTGTTCACGACAGGCTCCTTGCAGGCTTAGCCGGCTTGTTGCGCGGGCGGGATCTGGTCCCAGCCGCTCTTGACGGTGATCAGCAGCCGAGCAACTTCATCAATCATGCTGGCATCGTTGGCGATATTCGCCTGCATCAGGCGATTGGTCATGTAGGCGTACAAGCTGGCAAGCTGCTCGATGGACTCGGGATTTTCGCTTTTTTCTGCACTCAGGCCATCACGCAGACCGATGATGATGTCGATGGCCTTGCCGATCAGCAAGCCCTTCTCCGCCACGTCCCCGCGGGCCATGGCGCCCTTGGCCTGGGCCATGCGGTCCAGCCCACCCTCCATCAGCATCTGCACCAAGCGGTATGGCGTGGCTTCGGAGATCTGTGCATGGGAATTGACCTTCTGGTATTGGCGAAGGGCTCTCATGGGGTTCATCGGTGCAACCTCGTGACAGAAAAAAGATAACGGCTCTAATGACAGTTATGTCGGCAGAGCCTCCGATTACTTAAGCGACCGATCAGCTATCGCTGTTGGCCTTGTTCAACGCATTGAGGGTGGTCATGACGCTGTTGCTCTGCGCACGCAGCTGGGCCACCAGGGTGTCCATGGCGTTGTACTTGTCTTGCAGGCTTTTGGTCAGGGCGGTCATGCGGTCATCGAGCGTGGTCTGCTCGGTCTTGAGCTTGTTGAGGTTGTCGGTGAGGGTCTTGGTGCGCTGGGCGAAGGTGCCGGTGGTGGCCTTGGCGAAGTCTTCGGTCGCGCTCTGCATGCGCGCCAGCAGCCCGGTCTTGCCGTTGAAGATGCTTGGCAGGTCGGCAATGTTGGTGGCCGCTGCAGCGCTCCACTTCTTGTCGTCCAGGCTCAGCAGGCCGCCATCTTGCGAAGTGGTGACGCCAAACTGGGCAAGTGACTTGAACGCACCATTGCCCGACAACTGGCTCATCTCGTTGCGAATTGTGGTGACCAACGCGCGCATGTTGGCATCGCCCGTCAAAGCACCTGCCACCGGGCTGCCATCGGCGCCCTTGCCGACCTTGGTCTCGGCGTTGATGGCGGTCATCAGCGCGTTGTAGGTGTCGACGAAGCCCTGTACGCCTGACTTGAGCGTGCTGGCGTTGGTGGTCAGCGAGATCAGGGTCGGTGAGCGCTCGTTATTGGTGCTGCTCGTGTTCTTCGGCGACTCTCCCACTAGCGTGATGCTCAACCCGCTCACCGCATCCGAGATCTCGTTGCTCTTGGAGGTCATGCTGATGCCGTCGAGCACGTACTCAGCATTGGACGGCGGGCTGATGACCTTGTAGTCGGTGTCGATGCCCGAGTTGCCACCCAAGGTGATGTCCGACCCCTCGCCCATCTTGGTCGAGGTCACCACCAGGCGCGAGCCATTGGCATCGGTGAGCACGTTGGCGCTAAGACCCGAGGTGCCGAAGGTGCTGTTGATGCTGTCGCGCACCTGCTGCAGGGTGGCCCCGGCCGGCACGCTGAGGTCATAGCTCTTGCCCGACTGGGTCATGCTGAAGGTGGTGGCCGCGCCGGTCTTGTTGACCACGGTGCTCGCGCCATCGGCATACACCTGGGTCGACACTTTCGACGCGGTGGCGAGCTTGTTCACGGTCAGGTTGAACGCGCCGTTCGCCGCACCGTTGCCGGCTTTGACCGTGGCGACTTTCTCGTCGGCAGACTTCACGCTCAAACCGCTGAAGCTGTTGCTGGTGGTCATGTTCTCCATGGCCCCACGGAACGCATCGAGCGCCGCCTGCACCTTGCCGAGGGAAGACAACGTCGTGGTCGCCTTCAGTGTCTGGGTATTGATCTGGGACTGCTTCGGCGCCTTCTGCGCGTTGACCAGTGCCGTGACAATCGCCTGGGTATCGATGTTCGAACCGATGCCGCTGACTGTTGAACCTGCCATCGTTGTCTCCCTGTCATTCAGTCACTGCCAACAGCTTGACGATCACGTTCATCGAACCACTGCGGCAACACGTTTCATGCCAACGCTAGGCTTCGTCCTTGAAGAGCAGACTGTTGGCGTCGTTGAGGGTTTGCGCCAGCTTCAGCGCAGCCTCGGAAGGCAATTGACGAATCACTTCGCCAGAATCGGTCGCAATGACCTTGACCACGACTCTACCGCTGTCGTCATCAATCGAGAATTCAAGGTTGCGCTGATTGTCGCGGGCAAAGTCGCGCATCTCACCCACGGCTTTTTCCAGGTCCTCGCGACTCGCAGGGGCCGGCGGGGCAACAGCCTTCACCGTAGCCGGCGTATCCGGCGCCACCGCCAGGTCCGCCGAACCTTTGGGCGGCGCGACAGCCGGCAGCACGGGCGGAGTGTAACCCGGGTTCATTTTTACGCTCATGTCCATGGGTGGGACTCCTCACGTCAGAACGGCAAAAGGGCACGTAGAACGCGCCCTTTCGTTGCTAGCCTGGCTGCGCCATTACTGAAGCAGTTTCAGGACCGAGGACGGCAGCTGGTTGGCCTGCGACAGGATCGCGGTGGAGGCCTGTTGCAGGGTTTGCTGCTTGGTCAGCTCCGCAGTTTCTGCAGCGAAGTCCACGTCTTGTACGGTCGAACGTGCAGCGGTGGAGTTCTTCTGAATGTTCTGCAGGTTATCGACAGTGGTCTGCAGACGGTTCTGGGTAGCACCCAGGCCGGAACGGTTGCTGTCGATCGAGCCGATGGCCTTGTCGATGACGGCCAGCGCGTTCTGGGCGTTGGTCGCGTCGGTGACGTCGGTTTGCGAGATGGTGGTCTTGCTCGAAGTCAGTGCAGTACCAGTACCGAAAATCTCTTCTGCACCGGCGCCGCTCAGCGAGTAGCCCTTGGCCGAGTCCAGCGACACTGCGCCGGTGGCAACCAAGTCATCAGCGATAGCAGCGGTGGTCGAGAACTTGCCATCAGCGCCTTTGGTGGCAACCTCAATTGCTGCACCGCCGGTGGTCGCGGTGAATTTGACGTTCTCACCGCTGTCGGATTTGATCGACAGCTTGCCGCTTTCTTGGTCGAAGTTGACGCTGATGCCGAGTTTGGCGGAGTTGGATTTCAACTGTTCGGCCAGCCCGGCAGTGTCGGTCACGCCTTTGATGTCCACTTTCTGGTCACCGACCTGCATGGTGAAGCTGGCAGGCGCGGCGGTAGCAGCGGTCTTGTCGACAGCGAAGCTGACTTCGGTGCTGGCAGTAGCGGTCAGACCACCGATCAGACCGCCCAGGCCTTTGGCGACGTCCTTGGCGGAAGCGCCGGCACCGACGGTGTAGGTTTCGCTCTGGCCGTTACCGGTCACAGTGATGTCGCCACCCGTCAGACCATTGGCTACAGGTGGAGACGACAAGCTCTTGATCTGCTGCGAACCGATGTTATTGGCCGCAACGTTCTCCAGCGACAGGTTGATGGTCTCGTTGGCGTTGGCGCCAACCTGAATGGCCTTGGTGCCGTACGAGCCGTCCAGCAGTTTCTGGCCACCGAAGGTGGTGGTCTGGGAAATACGGGTCAGTTCAGCAGTCAGTGCCTGGTATTCGTCGTTGTTCGACTTACGGTCGTCGGAGCTCAGCGAGCCGGTGGACGAGGACAGCGCCAGGGTACGCATTTTCTGCAGGATGTCGGTCGAAGCCTGCATTGCGCCTTCAGCGGTCTGGGCGATCGAGATACCGTCGTTGGCGTTCTTCACTGCCTGGCCCAGGCCGTTGATCTGGCTGGTCAGACGGTTGGAGATCTGCAGGCCTGCAGCATCATCCTTTGCACTGTTGATCCGCAGGCCGGACGACAGACGCTGCATCGAGGTCGTCTGGGCGTTGCTGGCCTTGGTCAGGTTGGCCTGAGTGGTGATCGAAGCAATGTTGGTGTTAACGGTTAAAGCCATGACGAAATCCTCGGTGGATGAGTTACTGCGGCTTCCGGCCTTGGCAACCGCCGGATGTGGCCTAGAGAACCTTCGTAATGTTTATCGTCGGATGCGGCGTTGGCTTGAGGGCTATTTGCAAAAAAAATTGCCACTACCGTGCCATCTTTTGCCAAATCAAGCGCTTAGGCCGTTCTGGAACCGATGAGCGGACGAAGAAAAAGCGCCGGGGCGAGGCCTGCCGGCGCTTTTTTCTGATCGTTCTGGTCAGCTTCGCGCGGCGCACTCGGCGCGGCGAAGCCCAAGGCGTTCACATCAGCTGCGCTGCAGAATCGCCGAGCCCCATGACAGCCCTACGCCAAACCCACTGATCGCCACACGTCGCCAGGTGCCGCCGAACATGTGTTTTTCCAGCAGCAGCGGAATGCTCGAAGACACGGTATTGCCGGTTTCCAGCATGTCCTTGACGAATTTCTCCGGACGTTTGTGCTCCAGCTCTTCCTCGAAGCGGCGCGCCACGGCGTCGACGATGGCGGCGCTGCCCTGGTGGATGCAGAAGGCGTCGATGTCGGACGACTGCAGGTCGCTGGCCTCAAGCAGCTCGCGCAAATGCGCCGGCACCTTGAGCAAGGCGAAGTTGAAGACTTGGCGACCGTTCATCAAGAAGGTGCCGTCACTGACCTTCAGGTGCGCGGCGCCCGACCCATCGGTGCCGAAGCGCGACTGGCCGAGCTGCCAGTCGGCGCCCTCGCCCATCCACGTGGCGGTGGCCGCGTCGCCGAACAGCATCGTGGTGTTGCGGTCATTCGGATCGACGATCTTGGAGTACGGGTCAGCGGTGATCAGCAGGCCGTTCTTCAGGCCCGTGGCGTCCATGAAGCCCTTGATCGCGTACAGGCCGTAGACGTAGCCGGAGCAACCGAGCGACACATCGAACGCGGCGACCGAGGTGCTCAGGCCGAGCTTGTCCTGAACGATGGCCGAGGTGTGCGGCAAGCCTTCTTCGTCGCCATTCTGGGTAACCACGATGAGCACATCGATCGACTGCGGGTCGAGGCTCGGGTTGTTGACGAACAAGGCGCGGGCCGCTTCGACGGCGAGGTCGGAGGTCTCCTGTACAGCCTCTTTGCGCGGCAGGAAGGCAGAGCCGATCTTGCCGAGGATGAAATCTTCGTTCTTTTCAAAACGCGCACCTTGGGCGTAGTTGTCTACGCCCTGGGCCGGCACGTAGCTGGCGATGCTTTTAATGCCAATCATTCTGGCTTCCCAATCAAAACAGCCAAAGTCCGCCGCTCGCAGTGTGAGGGCGCCATGAGGAGGGGCTGGCGTGCAGATACACGACGCGCACAGATTCGTTGCCTGTATGCCGAAAGATAAAAGGCAACAAAATGCGACAGCCGCCAATAGGATACAGGGAAGATGCAGGTTTTGACTCATTGGTCACATTGAAAAGGCAAAAGCCCAGCGGCACGTGGGCAGCTTGAGCCTTCAGCGCTGGGCCGGTCGGCGCACCCCAAGGCCGTTTGCCTGTCAGCAGGGCGCTGTCTGGGTCAGAGCCGCTAGGCGGCACATCGCGGTTGAGCGGAGCGAAAGAGGAGCAAGCGTGCAGCGACGTCGACGGTCGGCGCAACACAACGCGCTAACTCGATTGCGTCCACTCGAGCGTGCCTGGGAAGCGCGCGACAAACCGCGTGCCGCCCTCTGGTGTCGAGGTGACCGAGAGCGTCCCCTGATGACCCGCGACGATCTGCGAAGCGATATACAGGCCCAGGCCCAATCCTTCGCCCCGACCACCACCTGCAGACCTTGTAAAGGGCTGGAACAGCAGCGGCATCAATGTGCCGGGTATTTCAGGGCCCTGGTTCCTGACTGACAGAACGATATGCGCGTCCTGCATGCTGGCTAGCACTTCGACCGGGTGATCAGCCGACCCGTGAGTGACCGCATTGCCTAAAAGGTTCGACAACAACTGTGCCATCCGCCCGGCATCACAGAAGATCCCTGGCGGGATGACCACGTCGTGCGTGATCTTGACGTGGGGATGGCTCGCAGCGACTTCGTTGATGACGCCTGTAAAAATGTCGCCCAGGCTGTCTACCAAGTTCCGCTTGACCGGAATGCCGCCCCCCAGCTTTCCCCGAGAAAAATCCAGGACATCTTCGATCAGATGGCTCATCCGCTGTGAGCTTTGCCGGATGGCGGTCGCAAGCTTTTGCTCGCGGCCGGTGGGGAGCTTGGCCTCCAGCATGTCGGCGCTCATACGGATCGCGCTCAGCGGTGAACGCAGATCGTGGCCGAGGACGGCAATGAACTGATCCCGAAGAATGCCCGTCTCGGTGGCAGTGGCCAGCGCGATTGTCTTGGCCTCGAGATCTGCCTGAGCGTCCAGCTGAACGGCGATCAACTCGGCGAACAGCGTCAGGGTATTGGAAACCGTCTCCTCATCGAACTGAGCGGGCAGTTGATCGATAGCGCAGAGCGTCCCAAAGAAATCCCCGTTTTTTCGGACGATCGGAATGGAGACATAACTTTCCAGACGGTAGGTCGCTGGCGTGTGGTGGGCTGAATACACCGCATCTTCGCTAGCATGCTTGAATATGACCGGCTTTTGATGCTGGCGGATTTCATGACAGATCGTCGTTTCCAGCACCAGTTCGCCACCTGGGATGAGGCCAAAATTGATGGAATCGTCTACGGCGCAAGCCACCCATTGGGTGTCAGTCACCCGTGCGATCGCGGCAAAGCGCATGCCGGTTATAGCCTTCACCATCTTGAGGATGAGCGGCACGGCCTCGATCTGGGCAACCGTACTGTTATCGTGTGCAGAGTCTGAGGGATGAGGCATCAGGATCGCCGAGGGGTGAATTGCAAATCGCAATTAAATCGTAAGGTCCGATGGGTGACAACGCGCCAGCACACGATAAGCGGTCGCACACACACGTGTCCCGCGCTGAAACCGTTTGGTCAGAATCAAGCTGCCTGCTCGGGGTGAGCGCGCGTCCGGTCATGTGCGGTTCGGATGACCGCCAGGAATGCGGCGATCATTTCAACATTCGCCCCACCCACCGTTTTGCGCGAGGCAGCGCAGGCCTGGCGCCAGGGGTTCTTTGAATGGCGAAGCAAGGAGGTTGTCGAGATGGCCGGGCTTTGCTCCCCCCATAGCTCCTGATGACGTTCGTGGGCTCGGGAGGGAGCCGGTCCGACACTGCGCTGGCCTCGAAGGGCTACGCAGAAGCCCCGCCGTTCACCGGGCAGGCGATCCACCTGAACGCCGCTGCCGCCTGATCCGCCCGCGCAGCAGGCCTACCCTGCCCTTACAACTTGTTGAACAAGCTCAACTGCGACACCCGCGAGAAGGCCAGCTGCGAAGCTTCGAGCATCGCCTGCTGCAGGGTCAGGGTGATGGCGGCCTGGGACATGTCGGTGTTGCCGATGGCGTCCTGGGTGGTCTTGTTGGCGACGCCCAGGCTGGTGTTTTCCTGGCGCTGGATCTCCAGCGAGTTACCACGCGCACCGATCGAGCCGCGGGTGATGTCCAGCCGTTCGCGGCCGCTGGCCAGGTTGGCCACGGCCGAGGACACGGCGTTGCGCAGGTCGACGTTGGCGTTCTTGTCATCGATCGGGGCATCGAGCACCGCGCGCAACTTGGCCAGGGTCTGCAGCGGGTTCTGCGTCTGGTGGGTGTTGGCGGTCACGGAGAACTGGTCACCGGCCTTGGGCGCATCGCTGAGCTGGTAGGTGACCCCGGCCACCGTAAAGGCACCGCCGGCGACCGTGCCCTTGGCGATCGATTGCGCGCCTTCGGTCATCGGCTGGGCATACAGCTCATACGCGCTGTCGCTGGTGAACTTGATCACCGCGCCGCTGCCCGGGAAGGTGCTGTGGTAGTCGGCGGCGTTGCTGATGCTGCTGCCGGTGATCTGCGCCGTTGAGGTGTTGCCGGCCGCACGGGTGGCGGTCAGGCTGTCAGGACGCACCTGCAGCTTGAACTGATGCCCGGCCACCGCCGCATCGGCATCTTCGCCCGTCTTGAGGGCCAGGTCGATGCGAAACTCCACACCGCGCAGGTTGACGACATTGCCACCTTCGGTGCTGGCGTCGAAGACCCCATTGGTGGTGGTTTCGGCGGTGATGTCCTTGCCGCTGGCATCGGTGATCGAGAACTGCGTCGAGCTGGTGAAATTCAGCGAGTACGGCTGGCCCGAGGCGAAGCGGCTGTTGTACGTCGGCGTCGAGGTCATCAGGCCCTGGGACAACAGCACCTTGCCGTCATCGGTCGTGGGTGCGGTGAGGGTCGACTGGGTGCGCTCCTTGTTGGTCGCCTGGTCGAACACGCTGAAGCCCGAATCGTTGGTGGCCAGGCTCAGGGTGTCGGACACCTGCAGGCTCAGCTGGGTCTGGTCGCCCTGGAAGGTGTAGGTGCCATCGGCGTTGCGCACGTAGGGCGGTGTGGCGCTCTTGGAGCCGCCGAACATGTAGTTGCCATTGGCATCGCGCGAGTTGAGCAGGCCGAACACGTTGGCCTCGATCTCTTTCAGCTCGCTGCTGACCGAGGTGCGGTCGGCATCGGTCAGGCCCGCACCACCGGCACGCAAAGCCAGGTCGCTGGCGCGCTGCAACGCATCGTTGATGGTCGTGAGCACGCTCTCCTGCTGCAGCAGGGCGTTGCTGACCGTGGAGATGTTGTTGCTGTACTGGCCCAGCAGCGCTTGCTGCTGTTGCAGGACCAGCAAGCGCGCCGCGCCGACCGGGTCGTCGCCGGCGCTTTGGATGCGCACGCCTGAGGTGACCTGGTCGTTGGTCTTGGCCATGTCGGAGAAGTTCTTCGAATAGCTGGTGGCGCTGGCGTCGTAGAACTGAGCAGTCGAGATGCGCATGGTCAGCTCTCCTTCAGAGTGCGTTGATCAAGGTTTGGAAGGTTTCCTGCGCCGCCTTGATGATCTGCGACGACGCCGTGTAGTAGTGCTGGAACTTGACCAGGTTGGCCGCCTCGTCATCGAGGTTCACCCCGGACACCGCGCCGCGGCTTTCCTTGGCCGACTTGAGCACCGCATCGGTCGCGGTGCCATCGATCTTGGCCTGGCTGGCCTTGGCGCCGACCCGCTCTACCAGCGAGGCGTAGGACGATGTGAAGCTGATCCCGCCGCCCGAATTGGTATCCACCGTGGCTTTGGTCTGCAGCGCCAGCAATTGCGTGGCATTGCGGTTGTCGGCCTTGCCGTCGGTGTTGAACGACAGGCTGAAGCTGTCATTGCCATTGGGGCTGCCGCCAATGCTGGTGTCGAGGCTGAAGCTGCGCGGCTGGCCATTGCCATCGAGGATCGGCGCGCCGCCGGCATCGCGCATCGGCACGCTGATCGAAAGCTTGTTGTCCTGCCCGGGCACGATGCTGCCTTTGCCGATCGAGGTGCCCTTGGCATCGAACACGGTGTAGCCCTGGGCGCCGTTGGCGGCAGCCTGGAACACGATGCGCACCGGCATCGAGGTGCGCATGGCGTCGCGCACGATGGCCGTGTCGGTACCGCCGTAGATGTCCAGGCGCTCGGTCAGGGTCGGCTGGGCGATGGTACCGGTGCCGCCGTTGCCGCCATTGGCGGCCGCGGTCACGGGCGCGGCAAAGGCCAGTTTGTTGGCGTCGAGGGTCACGGTGTTGATGGCCGCCGCAGCGGTGCGGGTCGGAATCACCTTGAAGCTGTCGCCGGCCGCCAGCGCGCCGCCTTTGAGCGCCAGGCTGAAGCCGTCGATCACCGGCGCAGGGTCGGCACTGAGGTCGAAGTTGCCCATGTCAGTGCCGTCGGAACGGCGCACGCTGTACTGCGTGCCGCTGCTGAACTTGACCTCGTAATCATGGATGCTCAGCGCGCCGCTGTTGCGAATGCTCACATCGAGGTTGCCGGAGCCGGCGCTGTTGCTCGACGAGGCCAGGCTGCGCTGGGCGATGGCCGTGGCGCTGTTGATGCTGGAGAACAGGTCGGCGCCGAACTGGCCGTTGGCATCCAGGCCCTGGCCCAACTGCGAGTTGATGCTGTCGGTCACCACCAGGGCCACACGGCCCAGCTCGTTCATCGCCGGCGCCAGCACCTCGTTGCGGTAGCGCAGCACGCCGCCGATCTGGCCGCCGGTAATCACCGAGGTCACATCGGAGCTGAAATTGGGGTAGTCGATCTTGATGCTGGCCTGGCTCTTGTCGGCGCTGCCCGGCTCGACCGACAAGGTGTTGGCGCGCACACCGGTGACCAGCGCCTGGCCGGTGCCCAGTGACACGTCGAAATTGCCGTCGCGCTCCTGCACCGTCACCCCGACCAGCTCGTTGAGCTGGCGCACCGCTTCACCGCGGGCATCGAGCAGGCTGTTAGGGCTGCTGCCCGAGGCGGTCTGCTGGACGATCTGGCGATTGTATTCGGCGATGTTGGCGGTGAGCTTGTTGACCTGCCCTGCCACGGTCTGCAGCTGCGAATTGATCTGCTCGTTCTGCTGGTTCATCTGGCTGGCGACCGCATTGAAGCGGTTGCTCAAGGTCTGCGCCTGGGTCAGCAGCAACTGCCGCGAAGCCACGTCAGACGGCGCCGCAGCGGCGGTCTGCAACGCCGAGAAAAAGCCTGTTAGCACCGAGCTGATGCCGGTATCGCGGTCGGCCAGCAGCTTGTCCATGCCGCTGATCTGGTCTTGGAACGCGGTCGCATCGGCCTGCAAGGAGGTGGCCGACTGCAACTGGTTGTCCAGGTAGGCGCTGTAGATGCGGCGCACCTCGGACAAGGTGGTGCCGGTGCCCAGAAAGCCTACGCCGATGTTTTGCGACGGGCTGCTGGTCTGGATCGTCTGCTGACGGGAATAGCCCGACGTCGCGGCGTTGGCGATGTTGTTGGAGGTCACCGACAACGCCGCTTGGCTGGCAGTCAGGCCGCTCAGCCCGATCGAGATCAGATTGGTCATGCGTCAATCCTTATAGAGTCGTTGCAGAGCCGGCCATGGCGTATTGAGTAGTGGGTTGCAGCTGCCTGGCAATGCTGATGATCTTGCGCGCGTAGTCAGGATCGGTGGCGTACCCGGCCTTCTGCAGCTCTTTGGCAAACTGTTCCGGTTTATCGGCAGCGGCCACCGCATCTTTATAGCGGCCGTTGTTCTGCAGCAGGCTGACCAGGTCATGGAAGCTGTCTTCGTAGGATTCGTACGAGCGGAACGCCGCACGTTCCTTGACGAACTTGCCTTCACGGAATTCGCTGGTGATGGCGCTGGCCTCCCCGCCCTGCCACTTGCCCGTGGCCTTGATGCCGAACAGGTTGTGGCTGCTGCTGCCATCGGCGTTGCGCATCACCGACTTGCCCCAGCCGGTTTCCAACGCGGCCTGGGCGACCAGGTAGCGCGGGTCGATGCCGATGCGCTTGGCAGCCTTTTCGGCCATGGGCAGCATGGTGCTGACGAATTCGTCGCTTCCCGAAAAGGCTTTCTGCGGGGCCAGCGGTGGCTGCGCCACGGCGCGGCCGAGGATCTGCGTGCCCGTGGCCGGCGCGGCGAAGGTCTGCGCGGCGGCGCCGTCGAGCTTGGCCAGCGCGTCACGGCCGCGCAGCACGGGGCCGGCCGGGGCCTGCGCCGAACTGCCGGCGGAGGGCACGATGCCGGCCAGCAGACGGTCGGTGAGCTTGCCCGGCAGCGCCAGGCGTCGGGCGTTGAGCGCGGCCACATCGTTACGGCCCGCACCGGCGGTTGCATTGCCCTCGCCAGTTGCCGTGGCCACGTGCGCGCCCCACAGCGCCGGGGCATGGCCGCCAACGCGGGGCAACGCACCGCTGGCAGACGCCGCGCCAGTCTTGCGCTTGGACAACTGGCGCACCAGGACATCCTGCAAGCCGATGCCGCCGCCTTCGCGGGACATGCTCACGGCCAACTGCTGGTCGTACATGTCGCGGTACTGCTTGACCGTGTCGGTGTTCATCTCGTTGTCGTCGGCCATCACGTCGCTGGCCTTGCGCGAGGCCTTGAGCATTTCGCTGACGAACAGCGACTCGAATTCCTTGGCCACCTTGCGCACGTTGGCGTCGCTGTCGCGATCACCGTGCTTGAGCGAGCTGAGGCGATTGAGGTCGGTGTAGGCACCGCTGTCAGGCGTGTTCGATACCAGGCTCTTGGGCGTCATGGGCGCGGCCTCAGATCACGATCAGGTCGGCCTGCAACGCGCCGGCCTGCTTCAGGGCTTCGAGGATCGCCATCAGGTCACCGGGGGCTGCGCCCACCTGGTTCACTGCGCGCACGATTTCATCCAGGGTGGTGCCGGGGCCAAACTTGAACATCGGCTTGGCTTCCTGCTGGGCATTGACGCGCGAGCGCGGCACCACGGCGGTCTGACCGTTGGAAAACGCGCCCGGCTGGCTGACGATCGGATCTTCGGTGATGGTCACGGTCAGGCTGCCGTGCGTCACTGCCGCCGGCGAGACCTTGACGTTCTGGCCGATGACGATGGTGCCGGTGCGCGAATTGATGATGACCTTGGCCACCGCCTGGCCCGGATCGATCTCCAGGTTTTCCAGGATCGACAGGTAATCCACGCGCTGGCTGGGATCCATGGGCGCTGTGACTTGCACCGAACCGCCGTCCAACGCCTGGGCGACGCCTGGGCCGAGCAGTTCGTTGACCTTGTCGACCACGTGCTTGGCGGTGGTGAAGTCGGGACGATTGAGGTTCAGGGTCAGGCTATTGCCCTGATTGAACCCGCTCGGCACGGTGCGCTCGACCGACGCGCCACCCGGAATACGTCCGGCCGACGGCACATTGACGGTGATCTTCGAGCCGTCGCGACCCTCGGCATCGAAGCCGCCGACCACCAGGTTGCCCTGGGCGATGGCGTAGACGTTGCCGTCGATGCCCTTGAGGGGCGTCATCAGCAGGCTGCCGCCGCGCAGGCTCTTGGAGTTACCGATGGACGACACGGTGATGTCGACCACCTGCCCCGGCTTGGCGAACGGTGGCAGGTCGGCATGAATCGACACTGCCGCCACGTTCTTGAGCTGCACGTTGCCCGACCCCGGCGGCACCTTGATGCCGAACTGCGCGAGCATGTTGTTGAAGGTCTGCAGGGTGAAGGGGGTCTGGGTGGTCTGGTCACCCGTGCCGTTCAAACCGACCACCAGGCCGTAACCGATCAACTGGTTGCTGCGCACGCCAGAAATGCTGGCGATGTCCTTGAGCCGCTCGGCGTGGGCGCCAACGGCACAGCAGAGCAGAAGGGTCGCGGCAATCAGCTGCCTTGGGTTGAGCATGGTCATCGTTCTCAGAAGGGCCAGAGCGGGCTGAGGAAGAAGCGGTCCAACCAACCGGGCTGGCTGGCATCGGCGAAGGAGCCGGTGCCCGAGTAGGTGATGCGCGCATCGGCCACCCGTGTGGACGGCACGGTGTTGTCGGTGGCGATGTCGTCGGCGCGGATCAGGCCGGCAATGCGCACCAGTTCATCACCGGTATTGAGCGTCAGCCACTTTTCGCCGCGCACGGCGATGATGCCGTTGGGCAGCACGTCGGCGACCGTGACCGTGACCGAGCCGGTCAGCGTGTTGCCCTGGTTGGCCTTGCTGTCGCCCTTGGTGGTGCGGTCGCCGTTGTAGCCGGCGCTCAGTGACAGGTCGCCGCCGCCAAACGGGTTGTTGGTGGTGGCCGAGCCGCCGAACAGCGAGGTCAGGCCAAGGTTGGCCTTGCTGTTCTTGGCGATCTGCGAACCGGCGTTCTTGCTCGCCGAGGTGCGCTCGTTGAGGGTGATGGTGATGATGTCACCGACCCGGAACGCCTTGCGGTCGGTGTACAGGTTCTGCTCGAACCCGGCCTGATAGATCGAGCCGTTGTTGGCCGCCGCTGGCAGCGGAGTGCGCGGCAGCACCGGCGCATAGTACGGATCGTTCGGCTTGGCCGCCGGTGCCACGCACCCGGTCAGCAGTACCACGCCCCCCAGGGCAACCACGGACAACAGACGACTCATGACGCTTACCTCACGGTGTAACAGGCGCAGGAACGGACGAGGGATCAAAGCTGTTGGGTCACGAACGAGAGCATCTTGTCGGCGGTGGAGATGACTTTCGAGTTCATCTCGTAGGCACGCTGGGTGGTGATCATGTTCACCAGCTCTTCGACGGTGCTGACGTTGGAGTTCTCCAGGGTCATCTGCTGGGTGGTGCCCAGGCCGTTGAGGCCCGGCGTGCCCACTTGCGGCGCGCCACTGGCAGCGGTTTCCAGGAACAGGTTGTTGCCGATGGCCTGCAAGCCCGCCGGGTTGATGAAGTCGGCGGTCTGGATGTTGCCGATCACCTGCGACGCGGCGTTGCCGGCGGTGGTGATCGACACGGTGCCGTCCTGGCCGACGGTGAAGGTCTGCGCGTCATTGGGCACGACCACGGCCGGCTCCAGAGCGAAACCGTTGGCGGTGACGATCTGGCCATCGGAATTGAGATGGAACGTGCCGTCACGGGTGTAAGACACCGTGCCATCAGGCTGCAGCACCTGGAAGAAGCCGCGACCGTTCACGGCCATGTCCAGCGGGTTCTCGGTGGTCTGCAGGCTGCCGGCGGTGAAGCTTTTCTGCGTGCCGACCACGCGCACACCGGTACCGACCTGCAGACCCGACGGCAGCTCGCTGTCCTGGGTCGACTGGGCACCAGGCTGGCGCTTGACCTGATAGAGCAGGTCCTGGAATTCGGCGCGGTCACGTTTGAAACCGGTGGTCGAGACGTTGGCCAGGTTGTTCGAGACGACGGCCAGGTTGGTGTCCTGGGCGGACAGCCCGGTCTTGGCGACCCATAGTGCTGGAAGCATCTAGTGTTCTCCTCGTGCGCCGGTTTTTCGGCACGCGTTCAAGTGTTATCAGCCGATTTGCAAAACCCGCGCCATGGCTTCATCGCCTTCCTTGGCCGCGGTCATCATCTTGATGTGCAATTCAAATTGCCGGGACAGCGAGAGCATCGAAGCCATTTCTTCAACGGCATTGACGTTGCTCGACTCGAGAAAGCCCGACACCACGCGCACGTTCACATCGGCGTCGGCGGCCTGGCCGCTGCTGGTGTGGATCAGCCCGTCCAGGCCCTTGACCATGCCCTTGGTGTCGGGGTTGACCAGTTTCAGGCGGTCGACCACCGCCATGACCCGCGGGTCTTCGCCCAGGCCACGAATGCTGATGGTGCCGTCGTCGCCGACTTCGATCTTCTGCTCCGGCGGCACGGCGATCGGGCCGCCATTGCCCAGCACCGGCATGCCGTTGCCAGCACGCAGCACACCGAGGGCGTCGATGTTGAGGCTACCGGTGCGCACATAGGCTTCGCTGCCATCCGGGGCCTGTACGGCCATGAAGCCTGGGCCGGACACGCTGACGTCGAGGTCACGGCCCGTCTCGACCATGGCGCCGGGGGTGAAGTCAGTGGCCGGGCGTTCGGTCATGGCGTAAGCACGTGACGGAAAGCTGTCGCCAAACACCGGCATCGAGCGCGCCTGCTCCAGGTCGCGGTGAAAACCGTTGGTGGAAATGTTCGCCAGGTTGTTGGCGTGCGCCTGTTGCGCCAGGGCATTCTGGCTGGCACCGGTCATGGCCACGTAAAGCATCTTGTCCACGGAAAATCCTCTGTGCGGGCAGCGGAACGTTGTCGCGTCAGGCTCGCTGAAGCAATTATCGAACCAGCTTTGTAAAAGCCCCTGTTCATGGGGCTTTCAGGGGAAATGACCGGAGCTCGCGTCAGTTTGCCGGCAAGGTTTTGCCGCAAGCCGGGGAACCGGGCGAAAGGATTGCCGTGGAGCCTTGGCAAACGCGTGCGCGCAGGTATTGCTGGAGGGGGCACAGGGGCGTGCATGGGTTTGAATCGGGGCCACCACTGCGAGGGGGCGTCGCGCCTGGATCACGCGAGGCGGTCGTTGCTGCCGATTGCGTACAACCCGGTGCGCCGAGCGGCGTTGCGCCTGGCTGCCCCGTGCGCGCAATGCCAACGGGGCTGGCGAGCGCGTCATGGCCACGGCCCTGGCGCTAGCGGTTGCGGCAACCTGCGTTGTTGAACGGGCCGGCATGCCATACCCAGCCTTCGCCAGGCAGGTGCTGGCTGCATTGGTAGCGGCCGGTGAGCTTGCTCTGCCAGAGCTGGAACGGCGCGGGGGCAGCGTCGATCGCAGTGTGCGCGAGCAGCAGGAGCAGTGCGCTGAGGGTGAGGCGTTTGTGCATGGGAGCGATCCGGCGTGTTAGAGGGGATGCACCTGCGAAGATCGGGCTGCCTGGGTTGCCAAGGCTGCGCCTTGGATCGCGGCTGGAGCCGCTCCTACAGCGCGCGTACCGCCACCAGGCTACGCCCTGGGGAGCGACTCCACCGCCAAGGGCCACAGCGCCGCCCTGCATCGGCCCACCCGATCTCACGCAAAGAGGCGGCCCGACAACGATCCGTCCGGCCGCCTGTCAGCAGATCACCTCATCAGGTCATCTGAATGAGGGTCTGCAAGATGGTGCTTTCGGTGGACACGGTCTTGGCGTTGGCCTGGTAGTTGCTCTGCGCCTTGATCAGGTTCACCAGCTCGCCCGTCAGGTCGACGTTGGAGTCTTCCAGCGAACCGCCTGCCATCTTGCCGAAGGTGCCGGTGTCCGGCTCGCCGACCACGGGCACGCCCGACCCGTACGACTCTTTCCAGGCGGTGCCACCAACCGGGGTCAGGCCCTGAACGTTGGCGAAGCTGGCCAATGCTACCTGGCCAATGACCTTGTCGCGGCCGTTGGTGAAGTTGGCGAACATGATGCCGCTCTGGTCCACGGTCAAGCCGGTCAGCTCGCCGGTGGAGTACCCGTCCTGGCTCTTGGCGGTCGTTGCCGAGGCAGCGTTGTACTGCGTGGTCGCCAGCATATCCAGGCTCACACCCTTGGCACTGGCGGTCGCACCGTTGCTGACCCAGTCACCGGTTGCAGTCTTCTGACCGGGCACCCAGCTGGTCATCTGGAAGGTCTTGTCAGCTGCGATGCTCATGCCACCGGCGACCGGGCCCGCGTTCATCGAAGCGGTATCGAGCGAACCATCGGACTTGAACTGCAAGGTGTTGACCAACGGTGTGGTGTTGGTCGGATCGGCCGGGTTGCGACCGTTGACCGTGCTGTACATGGTCCAGCTGTTGCTGGCCGTGTCGCGCACAAAATACTGGTTCAGCTGGTGCAGGTTGCCCTGGCTGTCGTACAGGTCGGTGTTGAAGGTGTGGTTGTAGCTGTCGACGTTGGCCGGATCGAACGGCGTCACTTTCGGCGTGGTGGCGGTGGAGTTGAGGTTGAGGGTCTCGCTCACCTTGGAAGTCGGCTTGGGCGCCAGGTTGGCGGTGTCGATCTTCAGGTCAGCCAGGGCGCCGCGCACCACATTGCCGTCTTCATCGACCGGGTAGCCTTGCAGCTTGGCCCCGGAGGCATTGACGACCATGCCGTCTTTGTCGCTATAGAAAGCACCCGCGCGGGTATAGATGCGCGAGCCATTGTCGTTCATGGCGAAGAAACCGTTGCCGTCGATGGCCAGGTCCAGGCTTTTGCCGGTGCCCACGATGTTGCCGGTGGTGAACATCTGCGACACCGCATCGGTACGCACACCGCTGCCGACCTGGGTGCGGCCGCTGGTACCGCGCACCGAAGCGGCGTACTGGTCAGCGAACTCGGCGCGCGAGGACTTGAAGCCGGTAGTGGCCGAGTTGGCAATGTTGTTGCCGGTGACGTTGAGGGCCTTGTTGGCTGCGTACAGCCCGCTCAGTCCGATATTGAAAGACATGTATTCACTCCTGCCGACGGGGTCGGCCCTCAGATTCCGATCATTTGGACTTTCGACAGGGCCACACTGCCCATGCCTGCCAGGTTCAACATCATTTCGCCGCCATTGGTGCCCATGGTCACGCTGTTGACCTGGGCTGGCAGATTGGTGGTCATGGCCGTGGACGTGCCTTTGATGTCTGCTGTGGCCTTGAACGTGTACACGCCCGACGCTACCGCCTCGCCCTGGTTGTCCAGGCCATCCCAGGTGAAGTCGGCCACACCGCCTGCGCGGCTACCCATGTCGACGCTGCGCACCAGATCGCCCGAAGCGTTGTACACATCCACCTGGACCGCAGCACTGGAGCCGCTGAGGTTGACCGAGCCTTTGAGATCTTTGCCGGCATCGAGGCTGGCCTTGTCGGTCTGCACCACCACGTTGCGCCCCACCAGGGAAGACGCCTGCAGCGCAGTGGACGATTGGAAGCCCTGAAGAATGCTGTTCACCGAGCCATTGAGCGTCTGGATCCCTTCAAGGCTGCTGAACTGCGCCAGCTGGGCGACGAACTCGCCGTTGTCCTGCGGATCGAGCGGGTTCTGATGCTGCATCTGAGTGGCCAGCAGCTTGAGGAACGCGTCCTTGCCCAAGGCACTGCCGGCCGCGCCGGTGTTGCTCTTGGTGCTGTCGGTCTGCTGCTGCAGTGAAGTGAGGTAGGCCGGGCCGGTTGCGTTAGTCGTCGTCATGTCGATTTCCTGATCACTGACCCAGCGTCAGCACTTTCTGCATCATGGTCTTGGCCGTGTTCATCAACTCGGCGTTGGTCTGGAACGAGCGGCTGGCCGAAATCATGTCGGCCATTTCCTGCACCACGTTGACGTTCGGGTAGTAGACGTAGCCGTCTTTGTTCGCCGCCGGATGGCTGGGCTCGTAACGGGCCTGCAGCTCGCTCTGGTCCTCGACGATACCTTTGACCTGCACGCCCTGCCCGGCCTGGCCCTGGTCCTCGAACAGCGATTGGCCGGTGCCGCTTGCCTGCTCGAAGGTGGTGGCGAACACCGGGTGGCGGGCGCGGTAGGTCTGATCGATGCTCGACGAGACGGTCTCGGCGTTGGCGATGTTCGAGGCGACGGTGTTGAGGCGGGTGTTCTGCGCGCTCATGCCGCTGCCGGCAATGTTGAAGACGTTGGCAAGGGACATGGTCACTCTCCTCGCAGGGCCGATACCAGCCCTTTGAACTTGCTGTTGAGCAGCGTGAAGCTGGCCTGGAAGTCGAGGGCGTTCTGCGCGTAGTTGGATTGCTCCATCTGCGCATCGACGGTGTTCTGGTCAATCGACGGCTGGGTCGGAATCCGGTACTTGAGCGCTTCATCGCCGCCAGACAAGCCCTCGGCTTCGATGTGCCGGCCGTTGGTGCGATTCAGGGCAAAATTGCCGTTGTTCTGCTTCTGCGCCTCGGCGGCGAGCACCGATGAGAAATCCAGGTCGCGCGCTTTGTAGTTGGGGGTGTCGGCGTTGGTGATGTTGTTGGCCAACACCTCAGCGCGTTGGGCGCGAAAATTCATCGCCTGCTGATGAATGCCGAGCGCCTTGTCGAAGTTGATGCTCATATCAGGAAACCTGCGAGGGTTGGCCGAAGATCGTATGAGCCAGAGATAGCAAGGGTTGTGCCAGAGTGGCAAAAGCCTTGAGAACCATAGGGTTACAGCAGGTCGCTCGCTGCCGGCTTGCCAGAAAAGCGGCAAAAGCCTGCCGGCTCGGCGGCAGAAGGCGGCAAATCCACGGTTAATCGGTCGGCAGGGGCCAGGTGCATAGCGGATTTTTGACGGCACTGGTGCCATGCGCGATCGACCTGTCCGGCCGTCTCCCACAGGCTGCCGCGGCTCCGGCCCATTCTGTAAGAGCGAGCGTGCTCGCGATGGACGTCAACGATGACGCGAACGCCCGGCGGAACGCGGTGCCTGGGCTTTTTTCGCGAGCTGCGGGCCGAGTGAACTGCCGCGGCTCAAGCCACGCCGTATGAGCGAGCGTGCTCGCGATGGACGTCAACGATGGACGCGAACGCCCGGCGGAACGCGGTGCCTGGGCGTTTTTCGCGAGCGAGCTCGATCCTACGGATGCGTTCCACTTCATCACGCGCCATGGCGGGTCGCGCAGAGCGGGTTCGCTCCCTGAGCACCAGGGGGCACCGTGGTTTATTTGGCCTGGTAGATGATGCCCGGGCTGCATTGCACCATCTGGTAGTGATCCGGCAACCCGTTCAGCGCTTCGGAGGCGCCGAGGAACAGGTAGCCGCCCGGCTTCAAGGTGCCGTGGATGCGCATCAGGATGTCCTTCTTCACCTGGGCGGAGAAGTAGATCAGCACATTGCGGCAGAACACCACGTCGAACTTGCCCAGCGCGGCATAGCTGTCGAGCAGGTTGAACGAGCGGAACTCGACGCGGCTGCGAATCGGCGGCTTGACCGCAAAGCGCCCTGCCCCTTTGCTGTCGAAGTAGCGCTGCAGGCGATCTGGCGACAGGCCGCGGGCAATGGCCAGGCTGTCGTATTCGCCGGTGCGGCAGTTGTTCAGCATCAGGCTGGACAAGTCGGTGGCCACGATCTGCGAACCCATTTTCAACTGGCCCAGGTTGCTGCGCTCGAACTCATCGATGGTCATCGACAGCGAATACGGCTCCTGGCCCGACGAACACGCCGCCGACCAGATGCGCAGTCGCTGCCCGGGATTGTTCTTGATGAACTCGGGAATGACCCGGTTCTTCATCACTTCAAAAGGGTAGCTGTCGCGAAACCACAGGGTTTCGTTGGTGGTCATGGCATCGACCACTTGCTCGCGCAGGCCGCTGCGCGGTTGGGTCTGGATGCGCTGGGTCAACTCGCTCAGCGACTTGATGCCTTGCTGCTCCATGAGTTTGTTGAGACGGCTGGAAACCAGGTATTGCTTGTTGTCACCCAACAAGATGCCACAGGCTTTTTCCAGGAAAACCCTGAACTGTTCAAAATCGGTAGTCGCCGTAGACACTGTTGCCGCCTCTTTTCAATCGTGGAAACCGGGAGCGAGCTCCCGGGCATTTCAGTGCGTCGCCTTGATCCGGTCGACCACGCGCTGGGCGAGGTCATCGGGCCTGAACTTGGCGAGAAAATCATCCGCACCGACCTTCTTCACCATCGCCTGGTTGAACACCCCGGACAGCGAAGTATGCAGGACGATGTGCAGCTTTTGCATGCGCGGATCGCTGCGAATCGCGGCAGTCAGCGTGTAGCCGTCCATTTCCGGCATCTCGATGTCCGAGATCATCATCAGGAACTCTTCTTCCGGATGCTTGCCCTCGTCGAGCATCTTGTGCAGGTAGTCGAGCGCCTGGCGCCCGTCGTTGAGCGCGATGACTTCCACGCCCACCGTCTGCAGGCAGCGGCTGACCTGCTTGCGTGCCACCGAGGAATCATCGACGGTGAGCACGCGCAGCATCACGGCCTTGTCCTGCACCTCGGCATCGATCACGCCTTCGGAGATCGACTCGGAGGTCGGCGCCACTTCGGCCAGCACTTTCTCGACGTCGATGATCTCGACCATCTTGTCGTCCACCCGAGTGACAGCGGTCAGGTAGTGATCGCGGCCGGTCCCACGGGGTGGCGGATGGATCTCTTCCCAGTTCATGTTGACGATGCGTTCCACCGAATGGACCAGGAATCCCTGCGTCTTGGTGTTGTATTCGGTGATGATCACGAAGCTGTTGCAGAGCTCTTCCTGCAAGCCCGGCAGCCCGGTGGCCATGGACAGGTCAAGGATCGGGATGGTCGCCCCACGAATATTGGCCACGCCACGCACCACCCGGTGGGATTTGGGTAACACGGTCAAGGGCGGGCATTGCAGCACCTCGCGCACCTTGAACACGTTGATCCCGTATAGCTGTGCGCCATTCAAGCGAAACAGCAGCAGCTCAAGACGATTCTGCCCCACCAGCTGTGTGCGCTGGTTGACCGAATCCATTACACCCGCCATGCCCGACTCCTCTTCCTGTTGCCCTGCTACCAAGTCGGCACGGGCTTTGCTTTTTTGAGCGTCATGCACATGAAAACGACAAATTTCCGACGACTGACGCGACTGCTGAGCACCCTGCTGGCGGCTCTGTGCCTGTGGGCACCGGGCGCCAAGGTGCTGGCGCAGGCGTTTACCTCGCCTGAACAGCTTATCGGCGTAACGCAGGGATTTCTTGAGTTCGCCGTGGAGGATTATCTCGCCACCACGCAGACCCCGGGCCGTTACGAGATTTCGGTCAATCCGCTCGACCCACGCCTGCGCATGCCGTTGTGCAGCCAGGACCTCGACGCCACGCTGGAAAGCCCCGCACAACCGCTCGGCCGGGTGACCGTGCGGGTACGTTGCGCAGGCAGCGGGCCGTGGACGGTGTTCGTCCCGGCCACGGTCAAACTGTACCGCGAGGTGGTGGTGATGGTGCGCCCGCTGCGGCGCGACAGCGTGGTGGGTGAAGGTGACGTGGCGGTGCGCGAGCGCGATGTCGGCACCCTCAATCAGGGCTTCATCACCGAGCTGGACCAGGTGGTGGGCATGAAGCTGCTGCGCCCTACGGTGATCGACCAGGTGCTGACGCCGCAGCACCTGGAGCAGGCTGAGCTGATCCGCAAGGGCGATCATGTGGTGATCATTGCCCGCAGCGGCAGCTTGAGTGTGCGCATGCCGGGCGAGGCGTTGAGCAAGGGGGGCCTGGCCGAGCAGATTCGGGTGCGCAACCTCAATTCCAAGCGGGTGATCAAGGCGCGCGTCACAGCGCCGGGGCAAGTGGAAGTGGCCATGTAGGATAAGGCTGGCGGTGAACCAGGGGTTTTCCTAAACTGTGAGGCACTGCACACCCGTGGCCAGCCGATGGGCGGCTGCGCATTTGCGCCTAAAGTTTTGCCGGGAATGGTCGAAAACAAGGCAAGCGTCCATATCCCTAGAGGTTTCCGATCATGGTCATTGATTTCAGCCGTTTGAACAATCCGCCCGCCGTGAGCGGCGGGGCCCGCAGTATCACTGCCACCAGCGCCGCTGAAAAGCCTGCCAGTGGTGCCGAGGCGAAACCGGCCAGCGCCAGCGGCGAGACGGTTCACCTCAGCCAGGAGGCTCAGCAGTTGAAGAACATCACCGACAAGCTGGGCCAACAGCCGGTGGTCGACAGCGCCCGCGTGGCGCAACTGAAGCAGGCCATCGCCGATGGCAGCTACCAGGTCGATGCCGGTCGCGTGGCTGGCAAGATGCTCGACTTCGAAAATCAGCGCTGAGCCTGCTGCGCTGACTTTCACGGACGCCAACGTTAGGGTTAGTCATGCACGACACGACTTTGCTGCACCTCATTGAAGACGACATCGCGCCGACCCAGGAGCTGCTCGACTTGCTGCAAAGCGAGGCCGTGGCCCTGCACGGGCGCGACATGGCACTGTTGGAGACGATCCTGGCGCGCAAGCAGTCGCTGATCGTGCTGCTTGAACAACACGGCCGGCGCCGCGCCCAGCTGCTCGCCGAACTCGGCTTGCCCGCCGACCGCGACGGGGTTCAGGCCTTGGCCGCGCAGTCTTCGCAGGGCGAGGTGCTGATGCAGCGGCTGGATGTGCTCAGCGGGCTGCTCGATGCCTGCCAGCAGGTCAACGAAAGCAACGGCCGGATCATCCAGGTTCAGCAGCACATCACCAGCAATCAGGTGCGCATCCTGATGGGTGGTGAATCCCCATCCTTGTATGACAGCCGCGGGGGCACCTCGCCCATGGCCCGACGCCGAGCGCTCAGCCAGGTCTGACCTGCGATTAGCCCTATCAAGCCGCCCTCCATACTGGCAAAATGCCGCGACCTGGATGTGATGCTTTTTGCCTGGAGATTGTTTACCTGTGTTCAACGACGCCGATGCTCCGCAGCCGCCGAAGGTGCTGTCCACACCTCTGGAGATCAATGCCAACCTGCGCCAATTGCTCGACAGCCACGACCCCCTGATTCTGACCTTTCCCGAGCGCAGCCAGCGCTTTCAGAGCTATGTGGTGCATGTCGACAAAGACAGCGATGTGCTTGCGCTGGACGAGCTGATGCCGCGCGATGGCGAACGCTTCATCGAGAACGGCGAGCCGTTTCGCATCGAAGGATTTCACGACGGGGTGCGCGTGGCCTGGGAGTGCAACCACGCCCTGACCATCACCGAGGTCGACGGCCACCGTTGCTACCGCGGCCCGCTGCCCACGGAAATCACCTATCACCAGCGCCGCAACGCCTTCCGCGCCGCGCTGAAGCTGTCGCAACTGGTGGACATCGTGGTCGACGGCAAGCACCTGCGCGGCGACGGTCCGCTGCGCGGCAAGCTGCTCGACATCTCCGCCACCGGCTGCAAACTGCGCTTTGAGGGCAATGTGGAAACCCGTCTGCAACTGGGCCAGGTGTATGAGCGGATGAAAGCAGGGCCACCGCTGGGGTTGAACGATGTGATGGTGGAGCTGCGTCACCTGCACTATGAAGAACGCATCAACACCACCTTTGCCGGCGTGCGCTTCCACAACCTCACCGGGCAGGCGCAGCGGCGCATCGAGAGCTTTGTCTACCAGCTGCAGCGCGAAGCGCGTCGGTTCGATCAAGACGATTACTAGGGCAGGTCAGCTCGTCTGGCCTTGGCCAGACCTGGCAGGGGTGCCTGGGCTGGCGCTGCTACCGCGTCGACTCAGGTGGGCCGGTGCCGCCTGAACCGGGCCGGCGTAGCCGGCTTTATCCAGGTGCCTAGTGGTTCGGCGCGCTGGAGTGCCGCGATGGCGCGCAACGCGGACCCAATGCTCACAATCTCATGGGTTCAGCAGCACCCCGTCAGCACCCCTACGGCTTGGCCACTTCTTGCTCGGCCGACGCTTGGGCTTGCTGCACCTCTTCGTCCTCCGCCTCGGTATCCTCCGCCGCCACCGGCGCGTGCATCACGTCCTGCACGGTCTGCTCGTCGACCCGAGGGTCAAGTGCCGCCGACAGTGGCGAGCCGGCCGCTGGCATGGCCACGTGGCTCAGTGGCGCGTCGTCCACCTGATGCAGGCCGGTCACCGCCTGCGGACGAATACGCCACACCAGTACCAAGGCGAAGAAGGCGAAGAAGGCATAGAGCATCTGAGCACCGAACAGCTTCATCAGCACACCGGCGGCCAGCGGCCCGATGCTGGCGCCCACGCCATAGGTGACCAGCAACATGGCCGTCAACGACACCCGGCGTTCGCTCTCGACGTGGTCGTTGGAAAACGCCACGGCCAGTGGGTAGAGCCCGAACTGCAGCAGGGAAATCGCAAAGCCCATGCCAAACAGCAACTCCAGCGGCACCGATGGAAAAATCGCCAGGGGCAGCGCAGCGACTGCCAGCCCGCAGGCCACGATGCGGATCAGCAAGGCCCGGTCGTAGCGGTCGGACAACCAGCCCAACGGCCACTGCACCACCAGGCCGGCAAAGATGCAGCAGCCCATGAACAGACCGATCTGCTCGGTACTCAGACCCTGGCTGGAGGCATACAGCGGCGCCAGACCGTAGAACGCACCCACGATCAGACCCGCGCCCAGCACGGTCGACAACGACTGCGGCACACGCTTGATGAAGAACAACGGGTCCATTGGCGCCGGGTGCAGGGGCGCGGGGTGAATACGCCGGGTCATGGCCACCGGCACCAGGCACAGGGCAAAGCACATGGCGACCAGCATCAGCAGCTCCAGGCCAAGCTGGGGGTGTACCACCAGAATCAACTGGCCCAACACCAGGCCCAGGTAGGAAGCGATCATGTAACAGCTGAACACCGCTCCACGCTGCTTGGCATCGGCTTGTTCGTTGAGCCAACTCTCAAGCACCATGTACTGGCACATCATGCCCAGGCCCACCACCATGCGCAGCCCGACCCACGCTGGCAGCCAATCGGTCAGGCCATGGCCGAGCACCGCCGCCCCGACGATGCCGGCGCAGGTTGCGTACGCACGAATATGGCCGACCCGGGCGATCAGCCGGTGGCCCACCTTGCCGCCGACGGCCAGGCCGAAATAGTTGGCCGCCATCAGCGCACCGGCCCACAGGCTGTCGGCCTCGTCGGCCGCCAGGCGCAAGGCCAGGTAGGTACTGAGCAGACCTGAGCCGATCAACATCATCAGCGCGGCGAAATACAACGAGCGAAACGACTTCCAGATAGTGCGCATACGTCCCTGGCGGGCTCCCGGATCAGGTGGAGTACAGCGGGCCAGCATACCCCCGCTGGGGTGCATCGCCCCAGGCAGTAGCCCCGAGGCGGTGCGGCGAATCATGGTCCTGTCGTGATCAGGCCTGGGCGGCGAGTACGCGGCGTTCCCATGGAGTGATTTCGTTGAGGAAATCGGTCAGTTCGAGGGTCTTGGTGGCAACAAAGCCTTCGATGAACCAGGCGCCGAACAGTTCCCGTGCCAATACGCTGTCGCCCAGCCGCTGCACGGTGGCGTGCAAGGTGCAGCGCAATTGCAGGTGCGCCGGCACACCGAATTCATTCACGCAAGGTCAGGCCATTGGCCGGCAGCGGCAGCGCGGTCTTGTAGCGCACCTGCTTGAGGGCAAAGCTGGAACGGATGTTGGCCACCCCCGGCAGGCGCGTGAGGTAGTCGAGAAAACGCTCCAGGGCCTGGATGCTCGGCAGCAGCACGCGCAGCAGGTAGTCCGGATCGCCCGTCATCAGGTAGCACTCCATCACCTCGGCGCGCTCGGCGATTTCTTCTTCGAAACGGTGCAGCGACTGCTCCACCTGTTTTTCCAGACTGACGTGGATGAACACATTGACGTCCAGCCCCAGCACTTCAGGTGACAGCAGCGTGACTTGCTGGCGAATCAGCCCCGACTCTTCCATGGCCCGCACGCGGTTGAAACACGGGGTGGGCGAGAGGTTCACCGAGCGGGCCAGCTCGGCGTTGGTGATGCGGGCATTTTCCTGAAGGCTGTTGAGAATGCCGATATCGGTGCGATCGAGTTTGCGCATGAGACAAATTCACCGGGTTTTTATGGTTGTGAGGAATGTTTATCTGCGCCGTAGGCGAAAGGCAACGAACATCAGAGAAAAATTCTGCGGCCGAACTTCTACCCTATAACCCATGCTGGCTCGCCCTGCCCTGGGGCAGGCCGGCCAGATCGCTGCATAGCTCACAAAAACAATGACCCGAGCGAGCGTAGACAAGCATGAACGAGTACGCCCCCCTGCGGCTGCACGTGCCCGAGCCCACCGGCCGGCCCGGCTGCCAGACTGATTTTTCGTACCTGCACCTGAGCGATGCCGGCCAGGTGCGCAAACCCCCAATCGATGTAGAAGCGGCCGATACCGGCGATTTGTGCACCGGCCTGATCCGCGTGCTCGATGGCGAGGGCAACGCCCTGGGCCCGTGGGCCGACGACATCGACCCGCAACTGCTGCGCCGCGGCCTGCGGGCAATGCTGAAAACGCGCATCTTCGACAGCCGCATGGTGATCGCCCAGCGCCAGAAAAAGATGTCGTTCTACATGCAGAGCCTGGGCGAGGAAGCCATCGGCAGCGCCCAGGCCCTGGCGCTCAATCGCACCGACATGTGCTTCCCCACCTACCGCCAGCAGAGCATCCTGATGGCCCGCGACGTGTCGCTGGTGGAGATGATCTGCCAGTTGCTGTCGAACGAGCGCGACCCGCTCAAGGGCCGCCAGTTGCCGATCATGTACTCGGTGCGCGAGGCCGGTTTCTTCACCATCAGCGGCAACCTCGCCACACAGTTCGTGCAGGCGGTCGGCTGGGCCATGGCCTCGGCGATCAAGGGCGACACCAAGATTGCCTCGGCCTGGATCGGTGACGGCGCCACGGCCGAATCGGACTTCCACAACGCCCTGACCTTCGCCCATGTCTACCGCGCACCGGTGATCCTCAACGTGGTCAACAACCAATGGGCGATTTCCACCTTCCAGGCCATCGCCGGCGGTGAGGCCAGCACCTTCGCGGGCCGAGGCGTGGGCTGCGGCATCGCCTCCTTGCGGGTTGACGGCAACGACTTCATCGCGGTCTACGCCGCCTCGCGCTGGGCCGCCGAGCGTGCCCGCCGCGGCCTCGGTCCGACCCTGATCGAGTGGGTGACCTACCGCGCCGGCCCGCACTCCACTTCCGACGACCCCTCCAAATACCGCCCCGCCGATGAATGGCGCCACTTCCCGCTCGGTGACCCGATTGCCCGGCTCAAGCAGCACCTGGTTGCCAGCGGCCACTGGAGCGAAGAAGAACACAGCGCCGTGAGTGCGCAACTGGAAGCCGAAGTCATCGCCGCGCAGAAGCAGGCCGAGCAGTACGGCACCCTCGCCAATGGCCAGATCCCCAGCGCCGCCTCGATGTTCGAGGATGTGTACAAGGACATGCCCGATCACCTGCGCCGTCAGCGCCAGCAACTGGGGGTCTGAGATGAACGATCACACCAGCACCATCACGCCGGAAACCGCCACCGCCACAACCACCATGACCATGATCCAGGCCCTGCGCTCGGCCATGGACATCATGCTCGAACGGGACCACGACGTGGTCATCTACGGCCAAGACGTCGGTTACTTCGGCGGCGTGTTCCGCTGCACCGAAGGGCTACAGCGCAAATACGGCACTTCACGCGTGTTCGATGCGCCGATTTCCGAATGCGGCATCGTCGGCACCGCCGTGGGCATGGGCGCTTATGGTCTGCGCCCAGTGGTGGAAATCCAGTTCGCCGACTATGTGTACCCGGCCTATGACCAGATCGTGTCCGAGATGGCCCGCCTGCGCTATCGCTCGGCCGGCGAGTTCATTTCTCCGTTGACCCTGCGCATGCCCTGCGGCGGTGGCATCTACGGCGGCCAGACGCACAGCCAGAGCCCGGAAGCGACCTTCACCCAGGTCTGCGGCTTGCGCACGGTGATGCCGTCCAACCCCTATGACGCAAAAGGCTTGCTGATCGCCTCGATCGAATGCGATGACCCGGTGATCTTTCTCGAACCCAAGCGCCTCTACAACGGCCCGTTCGACGGCCACCACGATCGCCCGGTAACGCCGTGGTCCAAGCACCCGCAAAGCGCGGTGCCGGACGGCTACTACAAGGTGCCGCTAGACAAAGCGGTGATCACCCGCCCCGGCAATGACGTCACCGTGCTGACCTACGGCACCACGGTCTACGTGGCCCAGGTGGCCGCCGAGGAAAGCGCCGTGGACGCCGAAGTGATCGACCTGCGCAGCCTGTGGCCGCTGGACCTGGACGCTATCGTCGCGTCGGTCAAAAAGACCGGGCGCTGCGTGGTGGTGCATGAAGCCACGCGCACCTGCGGTTTTGGCGCCGAGCTGATCGCGCTGGTGCAAGAGCACTGCTTCCACCACCTGGAGGCGCCGATCGAGCGCGTCACCGGATGGGACACGCCCTACCCACATGCCCAGGAATGGGCGTATTTCCCAGGCCCGTCGCGGGTGGGCGCAGCATTGAAAAAAGTCATGGAGGCCTGAATGGGCACGCACGTCATCAAGATGCCGGACATCGGCGAAGGCATTGCCCAGGTCGAGCTGGTGGAGTGGTACGTCAAGGTCGGCGATGTGGTCGGCGAAGACCAGGTGGTGGCCGATGTCATGACCGACAAGGCCACGGTGGAAATCCCCTCGCCGGTCCACGGCACGGTGATCGCGCTTGGCGGGCAGCCGGGCGAGGTCATGGCGGTGGGCAGTGAGCTGATTCGGATCGAGGTGCAAGGCAGCGGCAACCATGTCGATGCGCCCATGCCGCAGGGCCAGGCTGACGCGCAACCAACGCAGGCCGCGACGCGCGCGTCGCAGGCCACCCACACCGCAGACAGCCTGGGCTCGCACAGCGGCGATGGATCACGCGCCGCTCACGCGGCGCCGAATGCGGTTTCGTCTTCTGCGGTCGCAAACCCTGAGACAACGGCCATCGCTGGGTCGTCTGCCGGGGCAGCGGCTGCCCACGGTCAGCCAGTCGTTTCCGGCGCAGCAGGCCATGCCAACGACAGCTCGCCGGGCGCTGCCACAGCCACGACCGCTGCATCACGCCACGCGGCGGCACCGGTCGTGCCGCGCCAGGCCAGTGACAAGCCCCTTGCCTCCCCGGCCGTGCGCAAGCGCGCGCTGGATGCCGGTATCGAGCTGCGCTATGTACACGGCAGCGGCCCGGCCGGGCGCATCCTGCACGAAGACCTTGACGCCTTCCTGCAGGCACCGCAGCGCTCCGACGCGCTTGCGCCCAGCCACGGCCAGAGCGGGCAGCCCCGCCGCACCGACAGCGAACAGATTCCGGTGATCGGCCTGCGCCGCAAGATCGCCCAGCGCATGCAGGACGCCAAGCGCCGCGTTGCGCACTTCAGCTACGTCGAAGAAATCGACATGACCCAGCTCGAAGCCCTGCGCCAGCAACTCAACCGCCAGCACGGCGAGCAGCGCGGCAAGCTGACCTTGCTGCCGTTCCTGGTGCGCGCGCTGGTCGTGGCGCTGCGCGACTTCCCGCAGATCAACGCCACCTACGACGACGAGGCCCACGTCATCACCCGCCACGGCGCGGTGCACGTCGGCATCGCCACCCAGGGCGCCAACGGCCTGATGGTGCCGGTACTGCGCCATGCCGAAGCCGCCAGCCTGTGGCGCAACGCCAGCGAAATCAGCCGCCTGGCGCAGGCCGCGCGCAGCAACAAGGCCGCGCGCGAAGAGCTGTCGGGATCCACCATCACCCTGACCAGCCTCGGCGCCCTGGGCGGTATCGCCAGCACGCCGGTGGTGAACACACCCGAAGTGGCGATCATCGGCGTCAACCGCATGGTCGAGCGGCCGATGGTGGTCAATGGCCAGATCGTGATCCGCAAGATGATGAACCTGTCCAGCTCGTTCGATCACCGCGTGGTCGACGGCATGGACGCCGCGCTGTTCATCCAGGCCGTGCGCGGCCTGCTCGAACAACCCGCCTGCCTGTTCGTGGAGTGAGCATGTCCGACACCTTGAACACCACGCTGCTGATCATCGGCGGTGGCCCCGGCGGTTACATCGCCGCCATTCGCGCCGGACAACTGGGCGTTGCCACGGTGCTGGTCGAGGGCCAGGCCCTGGGCGGCACTTGCCTGAACGTCGGCTGTATTCCGTCCAAGGCACTGATCCATGTGGCTGAGCAGTTTCATCAGGCCAGCCGCCATGCCACAGGTTCAGGCCTGGGCATCAGCGTCAGTACGCCGCAGCTGGACATCGGCCAGAGCGTGGCCTGGAAAGACGGCATCGTCGACCGCCTGACCAGCGGCGTGGCAGCACTGCTGAAGAAGCACAAGGTCAAAGTGATCCAGGGCTGGGCGCAGATCGTCGACGGTAAGACCGTGCAAGTGGGCGAACAGCGCATTCAGTGCGAGCACCTGCTGCTAGCCACCGGATCGACCAGCGTCGAGCTGCCTACACTGCCGCTGAGCAGCGCGGCGGTGACCTCTGGCGGCGCCGAATCGGCACAGTCGCCGGCAGAGCATCGGATGCAGCCCCCCCGATCTCACAGCGCCGAGCGGCCCACGCTGCCGCTGGGGCGCGAGGTGGTGTCGTCCACCGAAGCCCTGTCGCCCCAGTCGCTCCCTGAGCACCTGGTGGTGGTCGGCGGCGGCTACATCGGCCTGGAGCTGGGTATCGCCTACCGCAAGCTGGGTGCGCAGGTCAGCGTGGTGGAGGCTCGCGAGCGGCTGCTGCCCAGCTACGACGCCGAGCTGACGGCGCCGGTGGTCGAAGCCATGAAGGCGCTGGGCATTGCCACCTACCTTGGCCATCGCGTCGAGGGCCAAGGCGAGCAGGGCCTGGATCTGCGCAGCCCAGACGGCGAGGCCTTGAGCCTGGCCTGTGACCGGGTGCTGGTGGCGGTAGGCCGACGCCCGCGCAGTCAGGGCTTCAACCTGGAGTCGCTGCAACTGCAGATGAACGGCGCTGCGGTGGCGGTGGATGACCGCTGCCAGACCAGCATGCGCAACGTCTGGGCCATCGGCGACCTGACCGGCGAGCCGATGCTCGCGCACCGGGCCATGGCGCAAGGCGAAATGGTCGCTGAGCTGATTGCGGGCCATGCGCGGCGTTTTGAGCCTGCGGCGATTGCGGCGGTGTGTTTCACCGATCCGGAGTTGGTCGTTGCCGGGCTGACACCGGAGCATGCCCGCGAGCAGGGCCTGGACTGCCTGGTGGCGCAGTTCCCGTTCGCGGCCAATGGCCGGGCCATGACCCTGGAAAGCCGCAGCGGCTTCGTGCGCGTGGTGGCGCGCCGCGACAACCACCTGATCGTCGGCTGGCAAGCGGTGGGGGTGGCGGTGTCGGAGTTGTCCACGGCGTTCGCACAGTCACTGGAAATGGGCGCGCGCCTGGAAGACATCGCCGGCACCATTCACGCCCACCCCACCCTGGGTGAAGCGGTGCAAGAGGCAGCGCTGCGTGCATTGGGGCAAGCGCTGCATATCTGATGCCCCGGCCTGAACAGCACAACACCCGCGCAGGGCGGGTGTTGTGTGGCAAACGGCTTGTCTCAGGCGCTGTGAACAGGTCTGCACTTGCCCTGTGCGTTGAACCGGCGCCGGAAGGCCGGTCTCGACTGGGCGGCCCTGACCAGGCGTCCCCGAGGCAATGCTCAAGCACTCCAGTACACAGCGCTGGCTCGCCCCGTTTCGCGGGGCCGCCACCGGCGTTGCGTGGCCTTCGCGCAGACCTCTTTCAGACAGACCCTAGGAACTGCCTACGCAGCCCTCAGAACGGGCCCCACCCAAGCGCGTGACATCGATCGGCGGCGCGACGAATTCCGGGCCTTGGCCCGCGACCCGCCATTTCACCTCGGTAATGCCATAGCGCTCGGCCATCGGCCGGCTGACCTTCTTGATGGTGTGCTGGCCAAAGCGCGGAATGATCCCCACCCCGGCATCGCAGCTTGCCCAATGCCAGGCTTGGGCATTGTCCATGCGTTCCAAACGGATGATGAATGTGCGCGGCTGCGCGTGAAGCGCGTATTCGATTACATACAGTTGCTGACCTGCCATTGCGGCCTCCCCAATCATTTCATGGGTATGGGAGCGGTCTGGCGCGGGAAAGATTCAGTCTAAATCCGATCGGATTGCCCTTGCGCGGATGCCTTGCGTGCAGCCCTCTCCAGTGCTGCCGATTGGCGCCTCGTAAACACGGGGAAATGGACCTTACGCCCCGCGTTTGACCGGCTACAGTGCGAGCACCACTTGCCCAGGAATCATCACCATGGCCCGCTCCAACGAATACGACCAACCCATTGGCGCGGCGCTGAGCGACTGGTCAGCGCGTGCGCAACCTGCCGCCGTCACCCTCAGTGGTCGCTATAGCCGATTGGAGCCGCTGAACGCCGAGCGCCACGCCGCTGAACTCTACGAGGCCTATGCTTCAGCCAGCGACGGTCGCGACTGGACCTACCTGCCTGTCGGCCCTCATCAGTCAGCGGCCGATTACAAGACCTATGCCCAAGCCGCCGAAAAAAGCACCGATCCACGCCATTATGCGGTGATCGATCAGGCGTCGGGCAAAGCAGTAGGCACGCTGGCGCTGATGCGCATCGACCCGACCCATGGCGTCATCGAAGTGGGCCACGTGACGTTTTCGCCCAAGCTCAAGCAGTCAGCGCTGTCGACCGAAGCGCAGTACCTGCTCATGGCCTATGCCTTCGACGAACTGGGCTACCGGCGCTACGAATGGAAGTGCGACGACCTCAACGCGCCCTCGCGGCGCGCAGCGGACCGTCTGGGCTTCACCTATGAAGGCACCTTCCGCCAGGCGCTGGTGTACAAGGGCCGCAGCCGCGACACGGCGTGGTATGCAATCATCGACAGCGAATGGCCCGCGCTGAAGGCCGCCTTCGTGGCCTGGCTGGACCCGGCCAACTTCGATGAACAGGATCGCCAGCGCCAGGCCCTGAGCGCGTTCAGGGCTGGTTGACCGACAAGGGCTTACTTGGCGACCTTGGCCGCCACGTCTGCCATTGAGGCGGGTGTTTCAGGCCGGCGCGCGTAACGCTGGGCCAACGCCGCGCAGACCATCAGCTGGATCTGGTGGAAGAGCATCAGCGGCAGAATCAGCAGGCCGATGGTGCTGCCAGCGAACAGCACCTGGGCCATGGGCACCCCGGTGGCCAGGCTCTTTTTCGAGCCGCAGAACAAAATGGTGATGCGGTCTTCGAGACTGAAGCCCAGCACCCGCCCCAGCAGCGCCGTGATGCCCAGCGACAGCGCCAGCAGCACGCAGCAGCCCAGCACCAGCCAGCCGAGCAGCAGGGGCGGCACTTGCTGCCACAAGCCGCCGATCACCGCCGCGCTGAACGCCGAGTACACCACCAGCAGAATCGAGCCCTGGTCGACCACTTTCAGCCAGTTGCGGTTGCGCCCAACCCACTCACCGATCCAGCGCCGCGCGATCTGCCCGGCCACGAAGGGCACCAGCAGTTGCAGGCTGATCTTGCGGATCGCTTCGAGTGTCGAGCCGCTGTCGCCGTGCACGCCCATCAACAGCGCCACCAGCAAGGGCGTGATGAAGATACCGATCAAGCTCGACGCGGCGGCGCTGCAGATGGCCGCCGGCACGTTACCGCGCGCCAGCGAGGTGAAGGCAATGGCCGACTGCACCGTCGCCGGCAGCATGCACAGGTAGAGAAAGCCCATGTACAGGTCCTTGCCCACCAGCGGCAGCAGCAACGGGCGCAAACCCAGGCCGAGCAAGGGGAACAGCACGAAGGTGCAGAGGAACACCACCCCATGCAGGCGCCAGTGCCCGGCACCTGCCAGGATCGCCGCACGCGACAGCTTGGCACCGTGCAGGAAGAACAACAGGCCGATGGCGATGTTGGTGATCCAGTCGAACGCCACCGCCACCTGGCCTTGGGCGGGCAGCAGGGTCGCGGTAATGACCACGGCGACCAGCATGAGGGTGAAGTTGTCAGGCAGGAAACGCGAGCGGGCCATGAAGAAGATCCTGTTGTTGTCAGAGTGACGCGCGCCGGGGCCGGGGCAGTCCCCCAGGCCATTGGCCTGAGCGCGAGAGGGGACGATACACGGACAGCTGTTCCGGATGAAAGTAACCGAATGTCTGTGCGCGCCTCGAGGTGCTGCTGGGCGCCGGGTTCCAGAGCGGGTTCGAGTGTCAGGAAGGTCAAGCCCCCGCTTGAGCGCAAGGCACGTGACACGCCCGCCTGGCCCACAGGCTCCGGTGCCAGCGGCGTCAGACCCACTGCCCAGGCATCACCTCGATCGCCCGCCACTTCAGGCGCGCGGTCGGGTCAACCTGTGCCGTGCCGCGGTGCCTTAAGTGCGCAGGGGCGCGTGGTTCGCTCGCTCAATGGCGTGCTGCGATCCTCGTCTGGCGCCCGTTCACATACACGTCTCGCTGCCCCGCGCCATCACGCACACGGCTTGGCCATCGGCGCAGGCGCCAGCCAGGGGCGAACCAGGCTGAGCAACCCCACAGCCGCCATCGCCGCGCCGACCCACAAGGGTGAACGCAGGCCGAAACCGGCGTCGATGGCCTGCCCGCCCGCCCAACTGCCCAACGCCAGACCTGCCGTGATCACCGAGGTGTGCAACGCATTGACCAGCGCACCCGGCTCGGCGGCTTTCATTACCCGCGCCACCATCGCCGGGTTCAGCGCCACACCGGTCAGGCCGATGGCCAGGAAACACATCAGGTTCAACCACACCTGCCCGCCGGCCAGCGCAAAACCGGCCATCGCGGCCATCAGCAGCACCAGCCCCCAACCCAACGCGGCAAAGGTGTGCCGGTCGGCCACACGCCCTACCAGCATGTTGCCCAGCAGGTTGGCCACGCCATACAGCGCCAGCAGCGGCGCCACATGGCTGGGCAGCACACCGACTTCCTCGATGAGGATCGGCGTGATGTAACTGAAACCGGCGAACGTCGCGCCAATGATCAAGCCACTGGTGAGGTAGGCGCCCCACAGACTGGGGTTGCGCAGCGCCGCCCATTGCCGCGACAGCGCCGGCTGCGCATCGGCCGGGTCTTGTTTCAGGCACGCGGCTACCAGCACGGTGCAGAGCATCGACAGCGCCACGATCACCCACGCGCTGGCACGCCAGCCAACGCTGTGCTCGACCAGGTTGATCATGGGCACACCGGCCACCGGCGACATCATCAGCCCCGCCAGCACCACGGCAATCGCACGGCCGCGCTGGTGCACGGGCACCAGGCTGGCGCAGAGGGTCATGCACAGGCCCAGGCACGCCGAGCTGGTAACGCCCATCAGCACCCTGGCGAACAGCAGCACGCCATACTGCGTGGCGACCGCACCCAGCACGCCTGCCAGCACATACGCCGCCAGCAGGCCGAGCAGCGCATGCTTGTTACGCACACCGCGGCTGATCAACAGCATCGTGACCGGAGGGCCGCCCAGGGCCATCCCTAAGGCGTAGAAAGCGATCAGGTTGCCGACCTGGGCCAGGCTGACGGAAAACTCCGCTGCCAGCGCCGGCATGATGCCGGCCACCATGAATTCAGCGGTGACCAAGGAAAAGATCGTCAACCCCAGGAGGTAAACGGCAGGAGGCAGTGAAGCACGGTCAGTCATGACGGTCTCAGGCAAAAACGGGGCACATACCCTAGGCAGGTTTGACCGAATGGTCAAATCGGTTGGGATGAAAGGTGCGCAAGCTTGACGCTGTGGTGGGCAGTCAGGGCAAGCAAGGCCGCGTCTGGCAGATGACCCTCGACCCTGCGCCGAGGCCTGGGCGACAGGCTGTCACGTAGCGGTCTGCCTGGACACCGGGCAGTCCAGTAACGATGGCCGATGGTCACGATGGCCGATCGATCAGCGGCACCGCGCCTGACCCGCGTGCAGACCGCCAACCCTCGACTGGAAAGCGCTTGAACCCCCAAGCGTACGCGAACCCAGCGGCCAGGCGGCCTGGCTTGGCGCACTACGGCGTTACACACCACCCTTGGAACTTGGATGCCCAGCCCGCAGCATGCTGGGCATCGATGCTCACTTCTCGAGCGTAGCGGCCTGATTACCGCCTTGCTGGGCGATGGCCGACAACGTCTCATCAGCGGCCTTTTCTTCTTGCAGGGTTTCAGCCAGTAGCTTGGCAGCCGTTTTCAGGCCCAACGTCTTGGCCATCGCGATCAACGTGCCATAACTGGCGATCTCGTAATGCTCGACCTTCTGACTGGCGCCGATCAGCCCCGCATCCAGCACTGCGCCTTTTTCGATTTCCTCCAACAACTCTTTGCTCTCTTCCACCAGGCCTTCCATGGCCACGCACTTCATGCGTTTGAGCTTGAGGCCTTCGGCGTCCACCAGTTGATCGATGCGCTCTATCTGTGCGTGGGTTTCTTCCAAGTGGGATCTGAACGCTTCGGCCAACAACGGGTTGGTTGCTGCCCTGGCCAAGCGGGGAAGCGCTTTGGCGATCTGCTTCTCAGCGCTGTAAACGTCCGACAGTTCATGGATGAACAGGTCTTCAACGGTTTTACGGGCCATCGTCATTTCTCCTGGGTACGAAAAAGTGTGCCGTTGCAAGGCTTGCTCAAAAGCCCTCAAGCCCGACTTGAAACGGCAGAAACGGTGTGCTGGCAGGTGCGCCTCGGTCTGCTTCTCCGGGCGCCGATCGCGGACCAACAGCGCCCTGTTCATCCCGTGGATCACTGAGGGGTTGTCGCTGCGTGTCCGAGGATCAGCGAACGGTCACCGCACCTTATTTGTCCGGCGCGTTGGCCAAGCCAGAGCCCAGGTCGGCGCCTGTAATAGGGTCGCTGGCGGGGTTGGACATCGTGCGTGACTTCATCGCTTGCAAAGCTGTGAAGTCGGCATCGGGCAAGTTCACCGACGCGCTACCGTCACCCCCATCGACGGCGGGCGAAGGGGTCTCGACGTACTCCCACTCCTCACCTTCATTCCATGGGCCACGCACATTGGGCTCGCCGGACATGTTGAAATATTTGTTGGTGAACCCAGGCATTCCCGCAAGCTTGCCTTGGGGGAAGTTGGGCTGGATCGCATGCAGCGCCTTTTCAAAAGACAACTGGTGAGCGATTTCACGGGTCATCAAAAAGCCCAGGGCCTCCTTGACGCTGGGGTCGTCGGTCACGTTCATCAGCCGCTCGTAGACAATCTTCGCCCGCGCCTCAGCGGCGATGTTGGAGCGAAAATCAGCCGTCGGCTCACCGATGGTGTCGATGTAAGCGGCACTCCACGGCACGCCTGCCGAGTTGGTCAGCGGTGCGCCTGCACCGTAGAGAATGCTGGTGATGTGCGAGTCATTGCCGGCACCGTTGATGGAGCGGTAGAGCGCGCCCTCCTCCTCCACGCCTTCGGCAAGGCGACCCTTGGCGCCCTTATTGAGCATCACGATGATCGAACCGACGATCTCCAGATGGCTCAGTTCCTCGGTGGCGATGTCCATCAGCAAGTCTTTGCGGCCAGGGTCATCTTCGGCCAGGGCCTGCGTGAAATAACGACCCGCCGCCGCCAATTCACCTTGCGCACCGCCGAACTGCTCTAGCAGCAGATTGGCCAGGCCAGGATTAGGTTGGGCAACTCGGACGGTGTATTGCAGACGTTTGTTGTGAATGAACATGGTGTTCCCTCACGGTTGGGCAAACGCCAGAATATGAATGTATTAGCGCCGCCCAATAGTTGGGAGTGAGGCAGGTTGCCAATAGTTAAACCGCATTCGGCCTGACCGGACGGATGGAGAACAATCCGCACGCACTGATAAACGGCTGATAAATAAAGGGCCGCTAATGCCTGGAGTACCGCCTGCGAGCGAGTCCTGGGCTGAGTTGCCGACGCGCTGCAGCGCCTGCCAACGTCCACAGGCTGATGCCACGCCATGCAAACCGTGCGCGGTCTCGATCCGGTGTGCCGCCGGCTACCTCGCTGTTGTCCGGTGTGACCGCGCACTCCAACGCCTTCAACCAGAGCCCTAGTACCTTGCATCAATCGCTGAACTCGCCTCAGGCGTATGGGTCAATCAGCGATCCGGACACCGATTGCCCACGGGATAAAACAATGGTCACGTTTGATGCGCAAAGAATGCTGCTGGGTGAAATGCCACTGAGCTTTCTTTGGGAAGTGCCGTGCAGAGTGGTGGTGGCATTTGTCGCAGTGTTCTGTTTTCTGAAATTCAGCGGCCGGCGCGGCATCAAGCAGCTGTCGCGCTTCGAGCTGGTGGTCATTCTCACGCTGGGCTCTGCGGCGGGCGATGTGACGTTTTACGAGGATGTGCCCATCCTGCCTGTGTTGTTGGTATTCGTGACGCTGCTATTGCTGTACCGCGGCACCATCTATGCCATGAAGCACAGCAAAGCCTGGGAGGCCCGGATCGATGGGCTTCCCATCACCGTGGTCAAGGACGGCATGTATGAAATCCATTCCCTGCGCAATCTGAACATTTCATCCAATGAGCTGTTCATGGAACTGCGGCAACAGGGCGTCGAGCACCTCGGCCAGGTTCGTTTGGGACTGTTGGAAACAGACGGCGACCTGAGCTTGTATTTCTACGGGCCTGAAGAGACACGCCCCGGTTTGTCGGTCTTGCCAGGTGAACACCGTTGCGAGTTCACCTCGCCGCCCACTGCGGGGCAATACAGCTGCGTCAGTTGCGGGTTTGCGACCCACCATGAAGCTCAGGATTCAGTGCTCTGCGAGCGTTGCGGCCATGACACCTGGTCGCCGGCGCTGGAGACGCTGCGCAGCCGTTAGCCCTTCTTGTCGATACCCATCTGCCAGCGAGCAGCCAGCGCTGGCCCGCCAGTGCGGCTCACCACCCCAGCGTGTTCGCGAACAGCCGACGGTAGGCCGTGGCGATCTGCGATGGCACCTGCTGGATATAGTCACGCGCGTGGTCGCGAACCGGGGGATCTAGATCAGCGAGGTAGGCAATGGCCTGCGCGGCCGTTGGGATACGGCTTTCGATATTCAGGTAGCGTGGCGGCAGCGCGGTCCAGATAACGGCATCGAAGTCGTGGTCGAGCGCCCAGCGATTGAGCCCCTGGGCACCGTCATCGTCGTGCACCAGCAGTGTACCGACGCCGCCGAGACGGTCGGAGGGTATGCCTTCGCGTTGTGCGAGTTGCCCGCAGGCCTGCTCCAGCGAATCAGTCGATAGCCGCCCCCACAGCACCTGCACGCACGCAGCGCCCAGACAGATCGCGGTAGACAGTTCACCACCATCGGCTACACGGGAAAACTCGATGGGTACCTCAGGCCCGTCGCCATGCCACTGGCCGTGGATCTGCAGCGCGCCGGGTTTCCAGATCAACGACCCCCACGCCAGGCATGCGATTTTCACTGTTGCTGCTCCTTGAACGAGACACCGAAAGGCCAGCCCTCAGGGCGAGCATGCGCTCGACCCTCGCCTGCAAAGTGAGCATCGTGCAGAAGGCTGACAGGCGTTTTGAGAGCGGCTCGACCGGTACGTTCAGTTCGAGAGACACAGCTGCACCCACGGGGCGCTGCGGGCATGAGCAGCCCGTTCGGGCACTGCCCACTCCAAGCACGTGAGCACGCAACCAAGGATAAGCGTCTGTGTGGCAGGCGTTTGGGAGGTAGACGAGATGGCGTCCCAGGCAGGATTTGAACCTGCAACCTTCCCCTTAGGAGGGGGATGCTCTATCCAATTGAGCTACTGAGACCCTGAGACCGCAGCGAATGCTGGCGGCAAAGAAGGCGTGCATGTTAACCAGCGTTCGGCGGTTTGTCATGTAGGAATAGGGCAATCATAGCGTAGGCCATTGGCATCAAGCGGAGGCGTCTGGGCAACGAGCAATGAGCCCCTCCTCCTGCAGCAAGGTGAGCAATCGACGCAGCGTGGCTCCAAGCTCGCCGGAGTTGTCCAAGTGCTTCATGCCTGCCGCCTGGGCATTCGATAGATGGGCATTGCGCGCCAGTCGCTGCTCGATCTCTTCGATAGGCTCACGCCCGCGAGCCAGCAGACGTTGCCGCAGCACCTGCGGCGCCACCTCAAGGCAGATCACCAGCAGGTCCGGGTAGCGCGCGCGTGCCTGGTGCAGATAACCCCGCGAGCCATTGACCAGCACCGACTTGCCTTGCTGCAACCAAGTATCGATCTGCAACGCAATGCCATAACACAGACCATTGGCTTGCCAGTTCATGGCAAAAGCCCCTTGCTTGCGCAGCTGTTCGAACTGCACCGGTGATACACCGAGTGCATCTTCACCCACTGACTCGGCGGAACGGGTGATGATGCGCCGCGCAATCTCGATCCCTTGCTCCGCCAGTACCGATCTGGCGGCCTCCAGTAGCGAGTCCTTGCCTGAACCCGATGGCCCTACCAGATAGATGAGTCGGTTGCGAGAGCAGGCACGATCAGCGCGCGCATGGGGCATGGCGAAGATCCTCACTAGATAAAATCGGCATGTTCAGCGCCGTTTCACGAAACTTTGCCATGAGATGCGCGATGTTGGTTGCACCCTATTTTCAGCCTAAAGCGCGTGAAAAGGGTTTCACTTTTCAAACCAGTACTCATTTCTGATAATCAGTGCTGGCAAAAAGCCTCTACCCGGCTCACTATTTGTCACAGATTTGACGCCAAGGAACCGGCGACCCTGAGGCACTATAAGCCCCCGTCACGCAGTGGTTGAACATTTTGCAGCAATAACGGTCGTACCTTCACCGTGCGGGCAATCTGAGAACCGCTCCCCCTGAACCAGAAGAACCGGTCAATTTATATGCGCCCATTGAAACAGGCTATTTACTCAAGCCGCACCGCTGACAAATTCGTCGTCCGCCTGCCAGACGGAATGCGTGAGCGCATTGCCGAAGTAGCGCGTAACCACCACCGCAGCATGAACTCCGAAATCATCGCCCGTCTGGAGCAGAGCCTCATTCAGGAAGGTGCTTTGGGCGACGATCTGAGCATGCGCCTCGACAGCCCTGAATTGAGCCTGCATGAACGTGAACTCCTGCAACGCTTCCGCCAACTCTCCCACCGCCAGCAAAATGCGCTGGTGGCACTGATCGCTCACGACGTTGAAATGGCCGCAGACGCTTCCTGATCGGGCCCATCACGCAATAAAAAAGCCAGCATCTGCTGGCTTTTTTGTGGCCCGAGGTCAAGTCCTCAGAGCAGGAACAGCGTTGCAAGGCCCAGGAAGATGAAGAAGCCGCCACTGTCGGTGACGGCGGTAATCATCACGCTGGCGCCCATGGCGGGGTCGCGCCCCATGCGCATCAGGGTCATGGGAATCAATACCCCCATCAGCGCCGCCAATAGCAGGTTGAGGGTCATCGCCGCAGTCATCACCACGCCCAATGACCAACTGCCGTACAGCCAGAAGGCCACAGCGCCGATCACCCCGCCCCACACCAGGCCATTGATCAAACCGACCGCCAGTTCCTTGCGCATCAGGCGCATGGTGTTACCCGGGCTGACCTGGTCGAGCGCCATGGCACGCACGATCATGGTGATGGTCTGGTTGCCCGAGTTGCCGCCGATTCCTGCCACGATGGGCATCAGTGCCGCCAGGGCGACCAGCTTCTCGATCGAGCCTTCGAACAGACCGATCACCCGCGAGGCCAGGAACGCGGTGATCAGGTTGATTGCCAGCCATGCCCAGCGGTTGCGCAGCGAGCGCCAGACCGAGGCGAAGATGTCTTCTTCTTCGCGCAAACCGGCCATGTTGAGCACTTCGGATTCGCTTTCTTCACGGATCAGGTCGACCATTTCGTCGATGGTCAGACGGCCGATCAGACGGTCGCTCTTGTCCACCACGGGCGCCGACACCAGGTCGTAACGCTCGAACGCCTGAGCGGCGTCATAGCCATCTTCCTCGGGGCGGAAACTGACGGGGTCAGTGGCCATGACCTCCGCGACCTTTCTGTCCGGGTCATTGACCAGCAGACGCTTGATCGGCAGTACGCCCTTGAGGATGCCGCCGTTGTCCACCACGAACAGCTTGTCTGTGTGGTTGGGCAGCTCCTTCAGACGGCGCAGGTAGCGCAACACCACTTCCAGGCTGACGTCTTCGCGGATGGTGACCATCTCGAAGTCCATCAGCGCACCGATCTGCTCCTCGTCATAGCTCAGCGCGGAGCGAACACGCTCACGCTGCTGGGCATCGAGGGTTTCCATCAGCTCATGGACGACGTCGCGCGGCAGCTCGGGTGCCAGGTCTGCCAGCTCGTCGGCGTCCATTTCCTTGGCAGCCGCCAGCAGCTCATGGTCATCCATGTCGGCGATGAGCGTTTGACGAACGGCGTCGGACACTTCAAGGAGGATGTCGCCATCGCGATCCGAGCGCACCAGCTGCCAGACCGAAAGACGGTCTTCCAGGGGCAAGGCTTCGAGGATGTAGGCGATGTCAGCGGGGTGCAGGTCATCGAGCTTGCGTTGCAGCTCGACGAGGTTCTGGCGGTGAACGAGATTTTCGACCAGGTCGTGGTGCTGACCTTCCTGGCGATGGGTCAGGTCTTCGACGACACGCTGGCGCTGCAGCAGCTCGATTACCTGAGCGAGACGGTCTTGCAGACTGTCCTGGCTTTTCTTTACTTCGATTTCGGTCATAGGCGAACTCCACTCCCAGCAGCGGAGCACGCCGGGGGAATCAATCGGTCAGATCAGACTTGATGAAACGTAGGGATGAGTAACTACTGGGTAAGTCCATGGTGGTATTCCACAAGCCCCGGCGGGGCTGACGGGCGCAATCATACACTGCCCAAGCGGTTGGTTCGCTTAAATTTTTGTCCACGGTGAACGTGGCCGCGATGAGGCTATGACAACGCTCAAGGCGTTACGTGCGCACCCGTGGCGACGCACAGGGCGATTGATCGAGGATAAGGGAGAAGTACGACAGACAGGTGAACCGCAGACAGCAAAAAGCCCGCTTTGATAAGCGGGCTTCTTGAATATGGCGGACCCAAGAGGATTCGAACCTCTGACCGCTCGGTTCGTAGCCGAGTACTCTATCCAGCTGAGCTATGGGTCCGTGATTGGTAGTTTTTAGACCCGTTACCGCGGGTTGATGAAGCTGCCTTGACGTTCAAAGCCACTTCAAAAAGTGGCGGACCCAAGAGGATTCGAACCTCTGACCGCTCGGTTCGTAGCCGAGTACTCTATCCAGCTGAGCTATGGGTCCGTCGATGGTAGTTTTAGACCCATTACCACGGGTTGATGAAGCTGCCTTGATGTTCAAAGCCACTTCAAAAGTGGCGGACCCAAGAGGATTCGAACCTCTGACCGCTCGGTTCGTAGCCGAGTACTCTATCCAGCTGAGCTATGGGTCCGTGTCTTGCTGCGCATTATAGGTTGATAAAATCATTTTCCAAGTTATTTTTCGTTTAAATTCAACGACTTAACAGCTTGTGAGATGTACAACCTATCTCGCGAAATAATGGCGGTGAGGGGGGGATTCGAACCCCCGATACCCTTGTGAGGTATACTCCCTTAGCAGGGGAGCGCCTTCGGCCACTCGGCCACCTCACCGCAACACGGGGCGTATATTAACCAGACCCCTCCCCGTTTGCAAACCTTTTTTCTAAAAAAAACCGATAAAAATTAAAGGCTTGGTTCGTCGTCCTTCTCTTTCTTGATCCGCAGGTAGATTTCTTCGCGGTGTACAGCCACCTCTTTCGGGGCGCTGACGCCAATACGCACCTGGTTGCCTTTGACACCCAGGACCGTGACGGTGATTTCACCGTCGCCGATGATCAGGCTCTCGGCGCACCGACGAGTCAGAATCAACATGGTTTTTCTCCTCAAACAATTCATCAGGGATAACAGTCTTTTTAGGGCTTGGCCCTCAACAATTGCGCGCGCAAGGACAGGAGCCCGCGCAACTGCCAGAAACGCGAAAGGGCGCGGCAAGCCGCGCCCTTCCCTGCAGCGTGTTACTCGCCCTGGCGCGCAGGCGCGTCCAGCTCGAACGCGGTATGCAACGCGCGCACGGCCAGCTCCAGGTACTTCTCTTCGATGACCACCGACACCTTGATTTCGGATGTGGAGATCATCTGGATATTGATGGTTTCCTTGGCCAGCGACTCGAACATGCGACTGGCAACACCCGCGTGCGAGCGCATGCCGACACCGACGATCGAGACTTTGGCAATCTTGATATCGCCAATCACTTCGCGCGCGCCGATTTCACGGGCGGTGTTCTCGAGCACGCTCAAGGCCTTCTCGTACTCGTTGCGGTGCACGGTGAAGGTGAAATCGGTGGTGTTATCGTGCGCCACGTTCTGCACGATCATGTCCACTTCGATGTTCGAGGCGCTGATCGGGCCGAGGATCTTGAAGGCCACGCCGGGCGTATCCGGCACACCGCGAATGGTCAGCTTGGCCTCGTCGCGATTGAACGCGATACCGGAAATGATCGGCTGTTCCATGGATTCCTCTTCATCGATGGTGATGAGGGTACCCGGACCCTCCTTGAAGCTGTGCAGCACGCGCAGCGGGACGTTGTACTTGCCGGCGAACTCCACCGAGCGGATCTGCAACACCTTGGAACCGAGGCTGGCCATTTCCAGCATTTCCTCGAAGGTGATCTTTTCCAGGCGCTGGGCCTGGGGCACCACCCGTGGGTCGGTGGTGTAGACACCGTCGACATCGGTGTAGATCTGGCATTCCTCGGCCTTCAGCGCCGCGGCCAGGGCCACGCCGGTGGTGTCCGAGCCGCCACGGCCCAGGGTGGTGATGTTGCCGTGCTCGTCCACACCCTGGAAACCTGCAACCACCACCACGCGTCCAGCCTGCAGGTCAGCGCGAATCTTCTGGTCGTCGATCTGCAGGATGCGCGCCTTGTTGTGCGCGTTATCGGTAAGGATGCGCACCTGGTTACCGGTGTAGGACACCGCCGGCACGCCGCGCTTGAGCAAGGCCATGACCAAAAGCGCGATGGTCACCTGCTCGCCGGTCGACACGATCACATCCAGCTCGCGTGGATCAGGCTTCTCGTCAATCTGCTTGGCCAGGTCGATCAGGCGATTGGTTTCGCCGCTCATAGCCGACAGCACGACCACCAGGTCATCACCTGCCTCGCGGAATTTCTTGACCTTGTCGGCAACCTGCTCGATCCGCTCGATGGAACCGACAGAGGTACCGCCAAATTTCTGTACGATCAACGCCATTTCAAAGGTGCCTCAGCCCCAAGGGCCCCAATAAACAATCCATCATGCCGTGGCCGCTGGAGCGGTTGCCGAGCACCTGCCCCTGCGGGCAAGGCTCGTGACCGACTCAGCGGCCGCGGCATCTCAAAGTCCCTGCTCGGCGAAGGGCACCGCCAGGGCCAGGGCAGTGTCCAGCGCGGCGACATCGACGCCACCACCCTGGGCCATGTCCGGGCGACCCCCGCCTTTGCCGCCGACGGCTGCGGCAGCTTGCTTCATCAGGTCACCAGCCTTGAGTTGGCTGGAGAGGTCCTTGGTCACGCCGGCTACCAGCACGACCCGGCCCTCGTGCTCGCTGCCCAGCAGGATCACTGCGTGGCCGAGCTTGTTCTTCAACTGATCGACCAGCGCCAGCAGTGCCTTGCCATCCTGCCCATCCAGGCGGGCGGCGAGCACCTTGGCGCCTTTGACCTCCACGGCCGCATTGGAGAGATCATCCCCGGCGGCGCTGGCGGCCTTGGCCTGCAATTGCTCCAGTTGTTTTTCCAGCTGACGGTTGCGCTCGAGCACCGCCGACAGCTTGTCGATGACATTTTCGCGGTTACCCTTGACCAGTTGCGCGACTTCCTTGACCTGCTCTTCGGCAGCGTTCAGGTAAGCCAGCGCCGCGGCACCGGTGACCGCTTCGATACGGCGTACGCCCGAGGCCACACCGCCTTCACTGATGATCTTGAATACGCTGATGTCGCCAGTGCGCTTGGCGTGAATACCCCCGCACAGCTCCACCGAGAAATCGCCGCCCATGCTCAGCACGCGCACGGTATCGCCATATTTTTCGCCAAACAGCGCCATGGCGCCTTTGCGCTTGGCGGTCTCGATGTCGGTTTCTTCGGTCAGCACTTCGCTGTTGCGACGGATTTCGCGGTTGACGATCGCTTCGAGCTGCTTGAGCTGCTCTGGCTTGACCGCCTCGAAATGGCTGAAGTCAAAGCGCAGGCGCTGGCTGTCGACCAGCGAGCCTTTCTGTTGGACGTGCTCGCCAAGCACCTGGCGCAGCGCTTCGTGCAGCAAGTGAGTGGCGGAGTGGTTGAGCGACGTCGCCTGCTGCACCTCGGCCTCGACCCGCGCCTGCACCTGGGCGCCGCGCTGGAGTGAACCGGCGCTCATCACGCCATGGTGCAGGAAGGCACCGGCGGTCTTGGTGGTGTCTTGCACCTCGAAGCGCGCGCCGTCGATTTCAATCACCCCGACGTCGCCGACCTGGCCGCCGGACTCGCCGTAGAACGGCGTGCGATCCAGAATCACCACGCCTTCGTGGCCTTCGCTCAACTGCTCGACCACCATGCCATCACGGTACAGGGCCACGACCTTGGCCTCGCCTTCGGTGGCGCCGTAGCCGAGGAACTCGGTAGCGACGTCGACCTTGACCAAGCTGTTGTAGTCCATGCCGAAGGCGCTGGCCGAACGCGCGCGCTCGCGCTGGGCGTCCATTTCACGCTCGAAGCCGGCCTCATCGATGGTCAGCTCGCGCTCGCGGGCGATATCGGCGGTGAGGTCCATGGGGAAGCCGTAGGTGTCGTACAGCTTGAACACCACGTCACCGGGGACGACCTTGCCGTCGAGCTGGGCCAGGTCCTGCTCGAGGATGCGCAGCCCTTGTTCGAGGGTCTTGGCGAACTGTTCTTCTTCAGCCTTGAGCACGCGCTCGATGTGCGCCTGCTGGTTTTTCAACTCGACGAAGGCCTCGCCCATCTCGGCCACCAGCGCGGCAACGATCTGGTAGAAGAAGCTGCCGGTGGCGCCGAGCTTGTTGCCGTGGCGGCAGGCGCGACGAATGATCCGGCGCAGCACGTAGCCGCGGCCTTCGTTGGACGGCAGCACGCCGTCGGCGATGAGGAAGCCGCAGGAACGGATGTGGTCAGCGACCACTTTCAGAGACGCCTGGGCGTCATTGCTGCAGCCGATGGCCTTGGCCGAGGCGGCCAGCAGGCTGTGGAACAGGTCGATCTCGTAGTTCGAGTGCACGTGCTGGAGTACGGCGCTGATCCGCTCCAGGCCCATGCCGGTGTCTACCGACGGCGCAGGCAGCGGGTGCAGCACGCCGTCGGCGGTGCGGTTGAACTGCATGAAGACGTTGTTCCAGATCTCGATGTAGCGGTCGCCGTCTTCTTCCGGCGAGCCGGGTGGGCCGCCCCAGATGTCGGCACCGTGGTCGTAGAAGATCTCGGTGCACGGGCCGCAGGGGCCGGTATCGCCCATGGTCCAGAAGTTGTCGGAGGCGTACGGGGCGCCCTTGTTGTCACCGATGCGGACCATGCGCTCGGCGGGTACGCCGACGTCTTTGGTCCAGATGTCATAGGCTTCGTCGTCAGTGGCGTAAACGGTGACCCAGAGTTTTTCCTTGGGCAGGTTCAGCCATTTTTCCGAGGTCAGGAAGGTCCAGGCGTAGGTGATCGCGTCGCGCTTGAAATAATCACCGAAGCTGAAGTTGCCGAGCATCTCGAAGAAGGTGTGGTGACGCGCGGTGTAACCGACGTTTTCCAGGTCGTTGTGCTTGCCGCCGGCGCGAACGCACTTCTGGCTGCTGACCGCACGGGTGTAGGCGCGTTTTTCCTGGCCGAGGAAGCAATCCTTGAACTGGTTCATGCCGGCGTTGGTGAACAGCAAGGTCGGGTCGTTGCCCGGGATCAACGAGCTGGAGGCAACTCGGGTATGGCCCTGCTCTTCGAAGAAGCGAAGGAAGGCTTCACGGATTTCTGCGCTTTTCATAGGTTCTTCCACGGAAACGGCGGCCCCTTGGGGGCAAACGCGTCGACGAAACGACGGCAAAGGGCCGCATTATATCGGTCCTGCAAGCTCGGTGCAGTGTGTTTTATGCGTTAGGAGGCGTCGCAGGCACGGCTTTAGAAGTGGATGCAGACAAAACGACATGCCCGGATGCTAAAGGCACCGTCTCGCCACTGGCAAGCCAATTACCGCTCAAGCGGGAGGAAAAGGGAATAGCCGGTTAATTAAAGGGTTTTCATACACGTGTCGGGCATGGACGAGCGCTGCGGCGGTGATGACGTGGTGAGCATGGGGATGCTCAATGAACCTAACCGCTGCCAGAGGTTTCACCACAGCTCAAGTGAGGCTGCGCCGCCCATCGCGAGTCACCTCGGCCTACACGAGGCTCATGCCAAATCTGTAGGAGCCGAGCTTGCTCGCGATGGACGTCAACCATGACGCGAACGCCTGGCCGGGCGCGGTGCGTGGGCCTTTTTCGCGAGCGAGCTCGCTGCTACAGGGGTGAGGCAGGTGGTGGGCGCGGTCACTGCGCAGCAGCATCAGCTGACCTGCCGCCGGTGTTGGGCCTGGCAACTTGCCGACCTGCATCGCCTACCCCAGCCCCTCCCCCGCGTCCGGCACGATGATCAAGCCGGCGCGCAGCCCATTCTTCACATGCGGGTTGGGAAAGATGATCCGCGCGCCCTGCTCTTCGATCACCCAGCGCATCTGCGCCAGGTCTTCGGCCAGCAGGTAGCCGGGCGCCAGTTCGGCGAAATTCTCGATGTCCTCGGGCAGGTGCAGCTTGAAATGCTCGCTGTGCTTGATGATCTCGCGGGCGACGCTGAACAGTTGCAGGCCCTGGAGCTGATCGTCGACGTCAGGCTCGCACCCTTCGACGATCTGCCACAGGCGCTGGCGCAGCCGATCGAGGTTGACCTGAGCGTTGTGCCCAAAGGGCCTGGCCTTGCCCAGTTCCAGGGTGAAGGCTTCGGCGTCGAGCTGCTCGTAGGTAAAGGCGCTGAACGTGATCGACGGTTTGCGCTGCAGCAGCACCGCGTCCACCCCGGCGGCTGCCAGCCGGGCCAGCTCGCGCCGCGAATGGGCCCGGCCCGGTGTGTATGGGTACAGCGCAAATTGCTCGATCTTCGAACCACGGATCGCCGTGTGCAGGTCATAGTGCAGGCGGGTGCGCTCCGGGAGGCTGAAGAACACCCGGGCGAACTGCTCCAACTCGCCCGCGCGCATGGCCTCGACCCCGCTGCTAGCGGCATGGCGACCGTTGAACAGGCGGTTGATGTCTTGCTCGACATAGCGCTCGCCACGACGAATCGCAGGCGGATTGCCGAACAGGAAGAGGATGCGCGCACGTGGCTTGACCGCCCCGCTGGCAATACCGCCCAGCAGCTCATCGAGCAGCTCGATGGGTGCGGTTTCGTTGCCGTGGATGCCCGCCGAGAGCAGCAGGTCCAGGCCATTGTCGGTGGCGCTCGGAGGACGCACTTCCAGTGCGCCCTCCCCGAGCCAGCGCAGGCGCACGCCCTCGACGGTCACTTGGGTCTTGTCGGCCGGCTCGCGGCCGGCCAAGGTCAGTTCAAGCAGTTTGCCGAGGGAGAGCATGGCGCCCCTCCTTAGTGATGGTGGCCGCAATCAGGGCCATGAACGTGATCGTCGTCTTCGTCGAGATCGGCCGGTTCCATTTCCAACTGCAGGCTGACCAGGTTGGTCGCCATCGGGCGCAGCAACAGGTTGGCGAATTCGCTGTCACCTTCGGCGACATCGACACCGATCAGCAATTGGCCGCGGCCGTCTTGCTGGATCCACACTTCCTTGCCTTGCCAGAGAATAGCGAAACGGGTGCAGGAGGTTTGCAGCTGGGTGCCATCGTCATCTTCAAGCAGCAGGCTCAGGGCTTCGGACATTACAAGTTCTCTCTTCAAGGGTGGCGTTGGAACGGATAGACCGAGCCCAACTTCAGAATCTGGGTCAGCTCGTCGAGCGCACTGCGCGACTCGTCGAGCAACTGTGGGTCAGCCAGATCGGCATCGGTGAGCCGATCACGATAGTGCCGACTGACCCATTGCAACAACGTGGCATGCAACGCGTCGGTCATGATAACGCCGGGATTGACTGCCGCCAGCTCGACCTCGCTGAGCGCGACGCGAAGCCGCAGACACGCCGGGCCACCGCCGTTCTGCATGCTCTGCTTGAGGTCGAACGCCTGCACTTCAGTGATCGGCCCGCCTTGGCGGGTCAGCCCATCGAGGTAACTCGACACGCGTGGATGGTTGCGGCATTCCTCAGGCACCACCAGCAGCATCGAACCGTCGGCCCGGGTCAGCAGCTGGCTGTTGAACAGGTAAGAGCGCACCGCGTCTTCCACCGTGACAGCCGCGCGCGGCACGCTGATGGCCTGCAGCTGCCCGCCTTTGGCGGCCAGCTTGGCGTGCAGCTCGGCGAGCACGGCCTCGCTGTCGAGAAAGGCGTCCTGATGATGGAAGAGCACCTCGCCATTGCCCACGGCGATCACATCGTTGTGGAACACGCCCTGGTCGATCACTGCAGGGTTCTGCTGAGCGAACACCACGCCCTCGGCGCTCAGACCATGCAGCCGCGCCACGGCCTGCGACGCTTCGAGGGTTTGCCGGGCGGGGTATCTGTGCGGCGCGGGCAAACGGCTGTCGAAGGCGCTGCGGCCATAGACGAAGAACTCCACACCGGGCGCGCCGTAGTCGCGACACAAACGGGTGTGGTTGGCCGCGCCTTCGTCGCCGAACTGCATGACCGCAGGCAGCGCCGGATGATGGGCGAAGTGTGCCGGGTCATTGAACATCGCCTGCAGCACCCGGCTGGTGGTGGGGTGTTCGATGCTGCGGTGGTATTTGCAATTGAGGTTGGCCGCGGTGAAGTGCACGCGGCCATCGGCGGTGTCGGCACTGGGGCTGACAGTGGCCGCGTTGGCCACCCACATGCTCGAGGCCGAGCAGCTGGCAACCAGTAGCGGCATGGCCTCACGCGCGGCCTGACGAATCACGTCGGCGTCATTGCCGGTGAAGCCCAGGCGCCGTAGCGCTGCCACGTCGGGACGCTCCTGCGGAGCCAGGACGCCTTGCTGCAAGCCCAGGTCGGCCAGGGCTTTCATCTTCGCCAGGCCCTGACGCGCAGCCTCGCGTGGATTGGAGCCTTGCTGGCTGTTGCTTTGCGAGGCGACGTTGCCGTACGAGAGCCCGCCGTAGTTATGGGTCGGGCCGACCAAACCATCGAAGTTGACTTCAAATGCCTTCATCACAGAGCTCCGACAGGGTGCGTCATAGGCTGACACCCGGCGTAAGGGTGGCCGGCAGCGCCAGGCGCGGGGTTTCCAGCGAGGCCACCGGGTAGGCGCAGTAATCGGCCGCGTAGTAGGCGCTGGCGCGATGGTTGCCGCTGCCGCCGACACCGCCGAAAGGCGCGCTGCTGGCGGCGCCGGTCAGCGGTTTGTTCCAGTTCACGATGCCCGCCCGGCTGTGCAGCCAGAATTGCTCGTAGCGTGCCTTGGCGTCGGACAGCAGCCCTGCGGCGAGCCCGAAGCGGGTCGCATTGGCAAGCGCCATGGCCTGCTCGAAGTCGGCGTAGCGGATCACTTGCAGCAGCGGACCGAACAGTTCTTGATCGCGCGGCGCGGGCTGCGCGGTGACGTCGATGATGCCCGGGGTCAGCAGCGCAGCACCTGGCTGCGGCTGGGTCATGCCGAGCAGGGCCACGCCACCGTTGGCCAACAGTTCGGCCTGGGCGGCCAGCAGCGCCTCGGCGGCGCCCAGGGAAACCACCGCGCCCATGAACGGCGCAGGTTGCGCATCGAAACGGCCCACCCGCAACGCACGGCTGACCTCGACCAGACGCGCCAGCAGTGCGTCCCCCCAGGCGCCTTGCGGCACCAGCAGGCGGCGCGCGCAGGTGCAGCGCTGACCGGCCGAAACGAAGGCCGATTGAATAATGGCGTACACCGCTGCATCGATGTCGGCCACCTGATCGACCACCAGCGGATTGTTGCCGCCCATCTCCAGGGCCAGAATCTTGTCCGGCCGCCCGGCGAACTGTTGATGCAAAGACGCGCCGGTGCTGCTCGAACCTGTGAAGAACAGCCCATCGATACCCTCGTTGGCCGCCAACGCCACCCCGGTCTCGCGTGCGCCCTGGAGCAGATTGAGCACCCCGGCCGGCAGGCCGGCAGCGATCCAGCAGCGGACCGTGAGCTCGGCCACCTTGGGCGTCAGTTCGCTGGGCTTGAACACCACGCAGTTACCGGCCAGCAACGCCGGCACGATATGGCCATTAGGCAGATGGCCCGGGAAGTTGTAAGGGCCGAACACCGCCACCACGCCATGGGGCTTGTGCCGCAACGCGGCGTTGGCATCGCCCAAGGGCCCGTGCTTCTCACCGGTACGTTCGTGGTAACTCTGCAGCGAGATGGCCACCTTGTTGATCATGCTGGTGACTTCCGTCGCCGCTTCCCACAACGGTTTGCCGGTTTCCTCACCGATGCACTGCGCCAGGGCATCAGCATGGGTCTTGAGCTGGGCGGCGAAGGCCTCCAGCACCTCGACCCGAGCCTCCAGGCCCTGCCCGGCCCAGCCGGGAAACGCCCGCCGCGCAGCCTGCACGGCGGCCTCGACATCCACCGCCTGGGCCGCCCGCCCCTGCCACAGCACCGCCTGCGTGACAGGATCGAGCGACTGCACCAGCGCGCCCTCCCCGACTTGCCACTGCCCACCGATGTAATGCGTACTCATGAGCGCGCCTCCCGCGCCACCGACAACGGCACCGCACGCACGTGGTCACCCGCCCCCAGGCGCAGGCGCTTGGCGGTCAGCGGGTCGACCACCAGGGTGCCGGCTGCCAGGCGCGCGGGCGCGGCGGTGATGCGGCAGTCTTCGCGCTTGCGGTTATGAATGAGGTAGGGGGTGGCGTCGTCGCCGGGCGTGCCGACCGCCAGCACCAGGGTCTGGCTGTCGCGCACCGCGCGGATGCGCGCCGTTTCGCATTCGATGGCGGGGCCGGCGTCGAAGATGTCGACATAACCCTGGTAGGTGAACCCTTCACGCTCGAGCATGGCCAGCGCCGGTTGCGTGTCGGCATGCACCTGGCCGATCACCGCCCGCGCCGCCTCCGAGAGGAAGCAGGTATACAGCGGGAACTTGGGCATCAGCTCGGCAATGAACGCGCGGTTGCCGACCCCGGTCAGGTAATCGGCCTGGCTGAATTCCATCTTGAAGAAGTGCCGACCCAGGCTTTCCCAGAACGGTGAACGGCCCGCGGGGTCGGACATGCCGCGCATTTCGGCGATCACCTTCTTGCCGAACAGCTCGGCGAATTCGGCCATGAACAGCAGCCGCGCCTTGGACAACAAGCCGCCGTTGAGGCCGCTGCGGTAATCGCTGCGCAGGAACAGCGAGCACAGTTCGGCATTGCCGGTCAGGTCGTTGGCCAGGAACAGCGTAGGGATCTCGCGGTAGATGTTCAGTTCTTGCGACGCGCTGACGGTCAGGCCCACGCGGTAGTTGTACCAAGGCTGGCGCAGGCCCACGGCGCCGGCGATGGCAGAAATGCCGATGACCAGGCCTTCATCGTTTTCCAGCACGAACAGGTAGTCGGTGTCGCCGCGTTCGGCTTCACCGCGAAAGCTTTTCTCAGCCCAGGTGACGCGCTGCGCCAGCCGTGCTTCGTTGGCGGGCAAGGTGGTCAGACCGATGTTGCCGGTGCTGCGCGCCAACTCGATCAGCGCCGGTAAATCGCTGCTGCGTACTGGACGAACGATCATGCTTTCTCCTTGAGCGGTGGCCTGTGCCTGCCGCGAAACTCACTGTTACCACGCCCTTGGGCGCACCGGCGATCAGGGCTCAGACGGCGACCAGGCGCACGCTGGCGCCCTCGCCAACGCCCAGTGCATCGGCGGCTTCCAGGCTCAGCAGCAGCGGCTGACCCGGCGCCCAGTCCAGCTCCAACACCACCGCACGGTAGTCTTGCAGCTGGCCATTGCAGACCAGGTAGGCACGCCCACCGGGCGTTGCAGCGGGATCGATCTTGACCTCGGCGACCTGGCTGCGGGCGATGGAGCGAATGCCCGAAGTGCGCGCGTGCAGGGTCGGGCCCCCGTCGAAGATGTCGATGTAGTGCTCGGTCTCGAAGCCCTCGCGCATGAGGATGTCGAAGGTGATCTGCGCCCGCGGATGCACCTGGCCCATGGCCTCTTGCGCGCGGTCGGGCAGCAACGGCACGTAGATCGGGTAGTTGGGCATCAGTTCGGCAAGAAAGGTACGGCTCTTCAACCCGCACAGGCGCTCGGCCTCGGCGTAGTTGATGGCAAAGAAATTGCGCCCGATGGAATCCCAGAAAGGTGAGTCGCCCTGCTCGTCGCTGTGGCCGACGATCTCGGTGACCACCGACTCGGCGAAACGCTCGGGGTGCGAGGCCATGAACAGCAGGCGCCCGCGAGAATTGAGCTCGGCCCAGGCACTGCTGACCAGCTCCGGCACGACGTAGAAGCTGGTGAGCAGGCTGTTGCCGGTGAGGTCATGGCACAGCGACAGGACGTGAATCTTGTTGTGGATCTTCAGCTCGCGTGAGGCGTGCACGAAGGTCTCGTTGCGAAAGCTGTAGAACGGCTCGGAATAACCGGCCGAGGCGACGATGGCCGAGCAGCCGACCAGGCGCCCGGTGCTGCTGTCTTCGAGCACGAAGAAATAACGCTCTTCACCGTTGAAGCTGACTTCGGCCGCAAACGACGTTTCCGACGCGGCAATCTTGTCGCCCAGGCGCCCGGCGTCGTCGGGCAGCGAGGTGACACCGATGGGGCTGTCGGCAGCCATGCGCTGCACTTCATTCAGATCAGCCATCTGCGCGGGGCGCATTACCAGCATGGTGTCACTCCTTCGAGGGAAACGCGCCGGCCAGGCCGACACGGGAAAAAACGGCTGCATGGCTTGGAACAAGCGCACACAGCCGCTGGATCGATTCGTGGCCCTGCGCTAGCCGATTGGCCAGCGCAGGGCCCGGGCGACGCAGGTCAGGCCTGGGTCAGACGCGCCACGGCGCGGGCAAAGCGCTCCAGGCCTTCATCGATGTCGGCGTGGTCGATCACCAGGCTTGGGGCAAAGCGCACCACGTCGGGGCCAGCCTGCAGCACCATCACGCCTTCCTGCTCGGCGGCGTTGAGCACGTCCTTGGCCTTGCCCGCCCAGGCGTCGCTCAACACGCAGCCGATCAGCAGGCCAACGCCACGCACCTGGCTGAACAGCTGGTGTTCGCTGCCGATCTGCTCGAGGCGGGTTTTGAAGCGCTGGTGACGCTCGCGGATACCGGCCAGCGTTTCCGGGGTGTTGATCACATCGAGTACCGCGCACGCCACCGCGCAACCCAGCGGGTTGCCGCCGTACGTGGTGCCATGGGTACCCGGGGCGAAGTGGGCCGCCCACTGCGTGGTGGTGAGCATGGCACCGATCGGGAAGCCGCCGCCCAGGCTCTTGGCGCTGGTGAGGATGTCCGGGGTGACGCCGAAGTGCTGGTAGGCATACAGCGAGCCGGTCCGGCCGACGCCGGTCTGCACTTCATCGAAGATCAGCAGCGCGTTGTGCTGGTCGCACAGGGCGCGGGCGCCTTCGAGGTAGGCCTGGTCGGCGGGCACCACGCCGCTCTCGCCCTGGATCGGCTCGATGACCACCGCGCAGGTCTTGTCGGAAATCTGCGCTTTGAGGGCTTCAAGGTCGTTGTAGGCAACGTGGCTGATGCCCTCGATTTTCGGCCCGAAGCCATCGGAGTACTTCGGCTGGCCGCCGACGCTGACGGTAAACAAGGTGCGGCCATGAAAGCTGTTCACGGTGGAGATGATTTCGTGCTTGTGCGCCCCGAAACGGTCATGGGCCACGCGACGGGCCAGCTTGAACGCGGCCTCGTTGGCTTCGGCGCCGGAGTTACAGAAGAACGCGCGGTCGGCGAAGGTGGCATCCACCAGTTTGTGCGCCAGGCGCAAGGCCGGCTCGTTGGTGAAGACGTTGGACACATGCCAGAGGGTGTTGGCCTGCTCGGTGAGGGCCTTGACCAGCGCTGGGTGGCAATGGCCCAGGGCGTTGACCGCGATGCCGCCGGCGAAGTCGATCAATTCGCGCCCGGACTGGTCCCACACGCGAGAGCCCTGGCCGCGCACCGGAATGAACGCCGCCGGCGCGTAGTTGGGAACCATGACCTGGTCGAAATCGGCACGTTGCACCGGGGCTTGCTCAACGGACATCGGAATCTCCTGAAGCGGAACGCTGGCCGGGGGCAGCGAGCGTTTGCGGATTGTAAGGACTGGGCGTCGCCTGTCCTTGCAGCCAGGCGACATCTTGTTACAGCGCCACACCCCGTTAGCACCAGGCTGTTGGCAATGCGACACAGACGGTCACAATCGCGCAGTGTAACGGCACGGTGAGTTCGAGTGAACGGGGAGTCAGGTTGTGAACGGGGGTTTGTTGCAGTGCTGCTGAGACTTTCGGCAATGTGGCGCGCAGCGTGCAGCCGGCCGTCGATCGGTGGCGCCTGTATCAGGCCGGCTGCGCCGCTCATCGCGACTGATCGGAGCGCCGCAGTGGCCGTTCCAAGGAGTGCGACGGCCAGCCAGCACCCTCCATACAGGAAAATACGATTCAGGTAGCGGCTACTGCCGCGATGGCCGGCGCAGCCGGCCCAATGGCCCATGGCGGGTTCCGGCAGGCTGATCGGCGACACCGGTGGACGCCTGGGGCCGCTGGCCTCAGCCCTTCTCCACCGGCGCCGAACTCAGCTCGAACGGGCTGTTGCTGCGGCGCTGATTGCGGTCTTCACGCGGGGTGGCCCCGAAGAAATTACGGTAGGCGCTGGAGAAGTGCGGGCCTGAGGAGAACCCGCACGAAAGGCCGATCTGAATGATCGATTTGCTGGTCTGCATAAGCATCTGCCGGGCCTTGTTCAGGCGCAGCTCAAGGTAATACTGGCTCGGCACGCGGCTCAGGTACTGCTTGAAGATCCGCTCCAACTGACGGCGCGACACACAGACGTGCTGGGCGATTTCGTCGGTGGTCAGCGGCTCTTCGATGTTGGCCTCCATCAACAGCACCGCCTGGGTCAGCTTCGGATGGCTCGAACCCAGGCGATTCTGCAACGGAATGCGCTGGCGCTCGCCCCCTTCACGAATGCGTTCGACCACCAATTCTTCAGACACCGCGCCCGCCAGCTCGGCGCCGTGGTCACGGGCCAGCATGGCGAGCATCAGGTCGGTCACGGCCATGCCGCCACAGGCGGTGAGGCGGTCGCGGTCCCAGTCGAACAGGTGGCTGGTGGCAATGGCCTTGGGGAAGCGCTCGGCAAAGTCGTCCTGCCAGCGCCAGTGCACGGCCGCGCGGTAGCCGTCCAGCAAGCCAAGCATGGCCAGCGGATACACTCCCGCCGACAACCCCCCGATCATGCAGCCGGCACGGGCCAGTTGCTTGAGCGAACTGGACACCGCCGCGGTAATGGCCTGGGGCGGCTCATCGGCCAGCAGGAACAGCTTGTCGCAGCCATCCAGGCGGCTGCCCCAGGCTTCGCCCGGCAGACGCCAGGCTTGCTCGGGCGTGGCCTCGGCCTGGACGAACAGCAGTTCGTAACTCACATCCGGGTGTACCCGCTGCGCCACCTGAAGCACTTCCTCTGCCAGGGCGAGGGTAAGCGGACGGGTGCTGGGCCAGATGAGAAAACCGATACGCTGGGTGGTCATAGGGTGCGGTCCGAAACCTGTTCGAGTCTGAGGCGCCAAGGGTAGCTCAGCCTCTGTACGCAAAGCCTTGATACGTGTTCGTGAAGCCTTGCCGTCAGGCCAGACATGCGCCTGCACACCAAGACAGTGACGCGCGGCCAGGGGCTGTGCGCGGCAGCCCTCGCCCCGCCTGCCCTTCGCCGCGTGGCGTTGTGCGCAGGGCCTGAGGCCGCTGCGCAGGATGCCCTATTCTGGTGCAAAGCGGCAGCCTCTATTTCAAGCTACCCGACAGAAATTGCTTGAGCCGGTCCGATTGCGGGTTGGCCAGCACTTCGCGCGGGTGGCCGGTTTCTTCCACAATGCCCTTGTGCAGGAACAACAGCTGGTTGGACACCTCGCGAGCAAAGCCCATCTCGTGGGTGACTACCACCATGGTCCGGCCTTCCTGGGCCAGGCCCTGCATCACCTTCAGCACATCGCCGACCAGTTCCGGGTCAAGCGCCGAGGTCGGCTCGTCGAACAGCATCACCTCAGGCTCCATGGCCAGTGCGCGAGCGATGGCCACACGCTGTTGCTCGCCGCCCGACATATGTCCTGGGTAGGCATCCTTGCGGTGCGAAACGCCGACCTTGGCCAGGTAATGCTCGGCCTTTTCGAGGGCGGCTTTCTTGCTCATGCCCAGCACATGCATCGGCGCCTCGATGATGTTTTCCAGCGCCGTCATGTGCGCCCACAGGTTGAAGTGCTGGAACACCATCGACAGACGCGAACGCATGCGCTGCAGTTGCTTGTCATCGGCGGCGCGCAGCGCGCCATCCTTGCCAGCGACCAGCTTGAGGGGTTCGTTATTGAGCAGGATCTGTCCGCCGTGCGGCTGTTCCAGCAGGTTGATGCAGCGCAGGAAGGTCGACTTGCCCGAGCCACTGGAGCCGATGATGCTGATCACATCGCCCGCCTTGGCCGCCAGGGAAACGCCCTTGAGCACTTCATGGCTGCCGTAGCGCTTGTGCAGGTCTTGGACTTGAAGTTTGTACATGCTGTCGATTCTCACAGAGCGTTCAGTGCTTGCGCGGCGCCAGGTAGCTGAGCCAGCGGCGCTCGGCCAGCTTGAACAGGCGTACCAGGATGAAGGTCAGGCACAGGTAGAACACCCCCGCCGTGATGTAAGCCTCGAAGGGCAGGTAGTACTGGGCGTTGACGGTACGCGCAGCGCCGGTGATGTCGATCAGGGTCACGATCGAGGCCAGGCTGGTGGTCTGCAACATCATGATCACTTCGTTGCTGTATTGCGGCAGCGCCCGGCGCAGGGCCGAGGGCAGAAGGATGCGCCGGTACATCTTGACCCGCGACATGCCCATGGCCTTGGCCGCCTCGATCTCGCCGTGGGGCGTGGCCTTGAGGCTGCCGGCAACGATCTCGGCGGTGTAGGCGCTGGTATTGATGGCAAATGCCAGGCAGGCGCAGAAGGTCGCGCTGGACAGCCAGGGCCAGAACACGCTCTCACGCACGACCTCGAACTGGGCCAGGCCGTAGTAGATGAGAAACAGCTGGACCAGCATCGGCGTGCCGCGGATCACGTAGGTGTAGAGCCAAGCGGCGCCGTTCACCAGTGGGTTCTTCGAACAGCGCATGAGCCCGAGAGGGATGGCAGCCAACAGGCCGAAGAACAGCGAGATCAGCAGCAGCTTCAAGGTCGTCAGCAGGCCCCCCAGGTACAGCGGCATGGCCTCCCAGATCACGGTGTAGTCGAAGATCCCGATCCAGAAGGCGGTGAAGTCGAAAGTCATAGTTCAGCCGCCTTGACGCCCACAGAGTAGCGCCGTTCGAGGTACTTCAGCGCCAGCAACGAGACACTGGTCAGCACCAGGTACAGCGCCGCCACGGCGAGGAAAAAGGTGAAAGGTTCGCGGGTGGCATCAGCCGCCTGCTTGGCCTTGAACATCATGTCTTGCAAGCCGACCACCGACACCAGCGCGGTGGCCTTGGCCAGCACCAGCCAGTTGTTGGTGAAGCCTGGAATCGCCAGACGGATCATTTGCGGCACCATGATGCGGAAGAACACCTGCCGGCTGTTCATGCCATAGGCAACGCCCGCTTCGGCCTGGCCCTTGGGAATGCCGAGAAAGGCGCCGCGGAAGGTTTCCGACAGGTAGGCACCAAAGATGAAACCCAGGGTGCCGATGCCGGCCGCCAGTGGGTTGATGTCGATGAAATCGTCATAGCCCACCAGCGGGCCAAGGCGATTGATGATGTCTTGGCCGCCATAGAAGATCAGCAGGATCAGCACCAGGTCAGGAATGCCGCGAATCACCGTGGAATACAGGTCGCCGAGCCAGGCGAGCCAGCGCACCGGCGACAGGCGCAACGCGACGCCGATCAAGCCGAGCACCGTGGCCAGCGCCATCGACGACAGGGCCAGCTGCAACGTCAGCCAGGCGCCATCGAGGATGACTGCCCCGTAGCCTTTCAACATGTTTGGAATTCCTCACGGCTTGGAAAATAAAAATGGTGCAAACCTCAGACCTTCTGCTGTTTGCACCATTGCACGGGCAGCGCCAGCTGTTACTGGGCGTCTGGACCGTAGATGTCGAAGTTGAAGTACTTGGCTTCGATCTGTTTGTACGTGCCGTTGGCACGGATGGCGTCGATGGCGGCATCGATGCGCTCGCGGTTGGCCTTATCGCCCTTGCGCACTGCGATGCCGATCCCGTCACCAAAGTATTTGGCGTCGGTGAAGGCCGGGCCTACGAAGGCGTAGCCTTTGCCGGCGTCAGTCTTGAGGAAGCCGTCTTCGAGCAGGGTGGCGTCGGCCACGGTGCCGTCGAGACGACCGGCCGAGACGTCCAGGTAGACCTCGTTCTGGGTACCGTACGGGACCACCGTGGCCCCTTTGGGCGCCAGCACTTCCTTGGCGAAGCGGTCATGGATCGAACCGCGCTGCACGCCGATCTTCTTGCCTTTGAGCTCATCCATGCTGTCGCTGACCGTAGTGCCTTCCTTCATCACCAGACGGGCTGGGGTCAGGTAGTAGCGCTTGGTGAAATCGACCGATTTCTTGCGGTCTTCGGTGATCGACATCGACGACAGGATGGCGTCGATCTTGCGCACTTTCAGCGCCGGAATCAGGCCGTCGAATTCTTGCTCGACCCAGGTGCACTTGGCTTTCATCTGCGCGCACAGAGCGTTGCCGATGTCGTAGTCAAAACCCGCCAGACTGCCGTCAGGCTGCTTGAAGGCGAACGGTGGGTAGGCGGCTTCAATGCCGATCTTCAACGGCTTCTCATCGGCATGCGCGACCAGGGACAACGCGGACAGCGCCAAAGCGCCGAACAGGGCAAGCTTCTTCATCAGGTAACTCCATCGGTACGGGGCAATGCAGGACAGTGTAACGGCTGCCAGGAATGCCAATGGGTACAGCGCGGGCCGCGGGCGTGGACAATCGTCCCAAACCTCAAGCAATCAGATGGCATTTTAGCGACAGGCTGAACCACGATATTTCTTCAAAGCGACAACTACGTACAGAAGCGCTTGAGCGGGAAGCGGATGGCATTGACAGCTCTGGCTAAATATGCAAGAGCAAAAGGAAAGCAACCTAAGGATCTAGCAACAAGCGGGCCTATTATTCGCAAAGCCAGGTAATCCGGCAAGTGCAGCGACCAGCGATTGCCCCTCAGGCCCATTATCGCCCCACAAAAGCGCACCGCTGTTTCGCAAGGCCCCGTTTTTGCGCGGCCCTGGAGCAGCCATCAGCCAGGTGTGTCTGCCGAAGTAACGTGCGCCCAACGTAAAAGCCCCGCCGGTTGAGGGCGGGGCTTGCACACCTGAGCCTGTTCGGCGAATCAGGCGCTGGCGCGGGTCATCGACTTGTGCGTGTCGATCAGGTGCTGCACGACCCCCGGATCGGCCAGTGTCGAGATATCACCCAAGGCATCGTACTCGCCGGTGGCGATCTTGCGCAGGATACGCCGCATGATCTTGCCCGAACGAGTCTTGGGCAGCCCCGGCGCCCACTGGATGACATCCGGCGAGGCAATCGGGCCGATCTCCTTGCGCACCCAGTTTTTCAGCTCCAGGCGCAACTGCTCGTTCGGCTCCTCACCGGCATTGAGGGTCACGTAGACGTAAATGCCCTGCCCTTTGAGGTCGTGCGGCACACCCACCACTGCCGCCTCGGCGACCTTGCTGTGGGCAACCATCGCGCTTTCGATCTCGGCGGTGCCCATGCGGTGGCCCGACACGTTGAGCACATCGTCCACGCGGCCGGTGATCCAGTAGTAGCCATCTTCATCGCGACGGGCGCCGTCACCGGTGAAGTACATGCCCCGGAACGTCTTGAAGTACGTGTCGACGAAGCGGTCGTGGTCGCCGTACAGCGAGCGCGACTGGCCTGGCCAGGAATCGAGGATCACCAGGTTGCCCTCGACCGCGCCGTCCAGGATGTTGCCCAGATTATCCACCAGCGCCGGCACCACACCGAAGAACGGACGGGTCGCCGAGCCTGGTTTGAGCGCGGTGGCGCCCGGCAGCGGGCTGATCAGGATGCCGCCGGTTTCGGTCTGCCACCAGGTGTCGACGATCGGGCAGCGTTGCTTGCCCACGGCGGTGTGATACCAGTTCCAGGCTTCGGGGTTGATCGGCTCGCCCACCGAGCCGAGCAGACGCAGGCTGGAGCCATCGGCGCCGACCACGGCCGCTTCGCCTTCGGCCATCATGGCGCGGATGGCGGTCGGTGCGGTGTAGAGGATGTTGACCTTGTGCTTGTCGATGATCTTCGACACGCGGGTGATGTCCGGGTAGTTCGGCACGCCCTCGAACAGCACCGTGGTGGCGCCGTTGGCCAGCGGGCCGTAGACGATGTAGCTGTGGCCGGTGACCCAGCCCACGTCGGCGGTGCACCAGTACACCTCGCCCGGGCGGTAGTCGAAGACGCGCTCATGGGTCAGCGCGGCATAGACCATGTAGCCACCGGTGGTGTGCTGCACGCCCTTGGGCTTGCCGGTGGAGCCGGAGGTGTAGAGGATGAACAGGGTTTCCTCGGCGCCCATCTCTTTCGGCGCGCAGTGGCTGGACGCCACTTTCATCAGGTCTTCGTACCAGATATCGCGATGCTGGTGCCAGGCGATGTCGCCGCCCGTGCGCTTGCAGACGATGATTTTCTGCACCGTCGAGGTTTCCGGGTTGGTCAGCGCCAGGTCGACATTGGCCTTGAGCGGCGTGCGCCGGCCCCCACGCAGCCCTTCGTCGGCGGTGATCACTACCTTGGAGCGGCAGTCGATGATGCGCCCGGCCAGCGCCTCAGGGGAGAAGCCGCCGAACACCACCGAGTGGATCGCACCGATACGGGCACAGGCCAGCATGGCCACCACGGCTTCGGGGATCATCGGCATGTAGATGGTCACCACGTCGCCGCGGTGCACGTCCTGGCCACGCAGGGCGTTGGCGAACTTGCAGACGTCTTCGTGCAGCTCGCGGTAGGTGATGTTGCGCGAGTCGGCAGGGTCGTCGCCCTCCCAGATGATCGCGATTTGATCGCCGCGGGTTTCCAGGTGGCGGTCAAGGCAGTTGTAGGCAACGTTCAGAGTGCCGTCGGCAAACCACTTGATGTCGACGTGGTGATCGTCGAAGGAAGTCTGCTTGACCTTGGTGAAGGGCTTGATCCAGTCAAGGCGCTGGGCCTGCTCACGCCAGAAGCCGTCCGGGTTGATCACCGACTGCTGGTACATGGCCTTGTAGGTGGCCTCGTCGGTCAGGGTGGTGGCCGCTACGTCGGGACGAACGGGATACAGTGGAGCCGCACTCATCTCTGATACCTCGGTTTAATAGTTGTTTTTGTATGGAACCGTTTTAACTGTACCAGAGCGAGCAAGGCCATTCGACGTTGGTAGTAGCGCGACCCCTCCTTATTGCAGGCATCACCGGGCGACTTATCGGCCAGCGTCCCGAGCCATGTACAAAATGTGCCATGCCATGCCACGCGGCGATTCTTGTAGAAAAACGAACAATGTTTATCAGAATAAGCGCTGTTTCACGCACCGCCCCAAGCCTAGACTTTCTCTGGCCAGCAACGGCATGCGGCGCTGCCAACTTACTGCAGCACCGCAGCAACATGAACAACACCGACGACAGCCCCCACGAAGGCCGTACCGATCTCTGTTAGTTGTATATCCAGCCTGTGTCATCTGACGCTGCGTTATTCGACGCCGCGTGCAACCAGGCAACTCAAGACAGGTTATCCAAAAATGAAATATCTACTGGCACTGGCATTGGGCAGCGTCTGCGGCATGGCCGTAGCCGACGATGCCACCGAACAGGCCCAGGCAACTCCGATCGAAGCCTATCACTACTCGCAGCACCTGGACATTGCGCACATCGTGTCGATCAGCGATGTGCCCAATGTGTGCGCCGTGGTGCCGGCGCGCATGACCTACGACGACTCCCAGGGCCACCGCCACGTCCTGGAATACCGGGTCATGGGCAACGGCTGCTCCAACGGCTGACCGGCCGATGCAAAAGGCCGCCTGGCGGCCTTTCGGCTTTATGCTTTCTTCACGCCGTAGTCGCGTAACTTGTTGGCAATGGTCGTATGCGAAACACCCAGGCGTTTACCCAGGGCACGACTGGTTGAATGCTCTAGCAACAAACGCTGCAATACCGCCTTTTCAAACCTGCCAACGATATCGGCCAAACTTCCCTCCAGCGAAAACTCGCCCAATGGCTGACGCCCGCCATATTCCGGCAAGCGAACATGCTCGGCCTTTACCGTACCGCCTTCACATAATGAAACGGCCTGGAACATAACGTTCTCGAGTTGCCGGACATTCCCCGGCCATTGATACTGCGCCAACTTCTCCATCGCACTGGGTGCCACCTGGGGCAACGCGCAGCCGATCTGCCGGCTGGCCTGATCGAGAAAGTGCCCGACCAAACCAATAAGCCCATCCATGCACTCACGCAGCGGCGGAATGTGCAGGGACAAAACGTTCAGCCGGTGGTACAGGTCCTGGCGAAATTCGCCACGGGCGCACAACTCCGACAGATCCACCTGGGTGGCGCAGATCACCCGCACATCGAGGTACACCTCGTCATCGCTGCCCACCCGGCGAAAGCAGCCGTCTTGCAGAAAACGCAGCAGTTTGGCCTGCAGCCGGGCGCTCATTTCGTCGACGCCGTCGAGGAACAGCGTGCCACCGGCGGTCAGTTCCAGCAGGCCCAGCTTGCCCTCGGCCCGCGCCCCCTCGAACGCCCCCGGGCCGTAGCCGAACAGCTCGGTTTCGGCCATCGATTCGGGCAGCCCGGCACAATTGAGCGCCATCAGCGGCGAGGCGCCGCGCGGGCTGGCCAGGTGGCAGGCGCGGGCCAGCAGTTCCTTGCCCGTGCCAGTCTCGCCCTCGATCAGCAGCGGCGCATCCAGAGGCGCCATACGCCGGGCTTCGCGGACCACCGCAGCCATCAGCCGTGAGCTCTGGAAAATACTGTCGAAGCCGCGCAGTTCCTGCTTGCGCACGTTGTAGATGCGCTCGCCGATGCGGTCGGCGCGATGCAGGGTGAGTACCGCGCCCGCCAGCGCCTCGCTGTCATCGTGCTCCGATTGCAGCGGTGCGATGTCGGCCAGGAACACGTCGCCCTTGAGCTGTACGCGCAGGCCATTGACCCGCGACTTGTGCGCCCGCACCAGTGCGGGCAGGTCGAAATCCTCGACATAGCGCGACAGCGGCAAGCCCGGCACCTCATCGACGCGCACCCCCAGCAACTGCGCAGCGCTGCGGTTGGCAGCCACGATGCTGCCGGCCATGTCGATCGACAGCACCGGGAACTCCAGCGCACCGAGCAACGCATTGAGCTCCATGTGCCGGCGCTCGCTGGGCATCAGCCCGACACGCTTGACGCCAAACACCCCGCCAATGGCTTCGAACTTGGGTCGCAGGGCCTGGAACTGCAGGTTCATCAGGTTCGGGCAATGCAGGTAAATGGCGTTGCCGTGGTCACCGCCGACCTCGCCACGCAGCACATTGATGCCGTATTCGACCAGCAGATTGAGGATGTCTCGCAGGATACCGATGCGGTTCTGGCAGTGGACTTTAATGCGCATGTTCGCTCTCACGACGCCAATAAAAGCAGCAGATCGCTAAAAACTCGTAAAGAAAATCTGACAAATACGACGATTAGCACCGCCTCAAGCCGATGATTTTCCGACGCGCGCAGCGATTTGTAAAACATTCGTTACGAACACGGGTTTTCTGAGCGCCTTCCTTCTGCTTCACCCCGGTACAAGCCCTTTGAACCCGCGCTACAACTGAGCCCATGGGTGCCACCCACAACAATAAAAGCCCTCATCAGGAGAGCGCCATGAAACAGACCCAATACCTGGCCCGCGAGCCCGACGCGCACGGGTTCATCGAGTACCCCGAAGCCGAGCACGGGGTGTGGAACACCCTGATCACCCGCCAGATGAAGGTGATCGAGGGCCGCGCCTGCGATGCTTTCTTCGAAGGCCTGGAGCGTTTGGCCCTGCCCACCGACCGCATTCCGCAACTCGATCAGATCAACCGCGTCCTTGCCGCCACCACTGGCTGGCAAGTCGCCCGGGTGCCCGCGCTGATTCCGTTCCAGACCTTCTTCGAGCTATTGGCCAGCAAGCGCTTTCCGGTCGCCACCTTCATTCGTACCCCCGAAGAGCTGGACTACCTGCAAGAGCCCGATATCTTCCACGAGATCTTTGGCCACTGCCCGCTGCTGACCAACCCCTGGTTCGCCGAATTCACCCACGCCTACGGCAAGCTGGGCCTGGCCGCGAGCAAGGAACAACGGGTGTACCTGGCGCGGCTGTACTGGATGACCATCGAATTCGGCTTGCTCGACACTCCCCAAGGCACGCGCATCTACGGCGGCGGCGTGCTCTCGTCACCCAAGGAAACCGTCTACGCGCTGTCGGATGCGCCGGAGCATCAGGCGTTCGATCCGGTCGAAGCCATGCGCACGCCGTATCGCATCGATATCCTGCAACCGGTGTACTTCAGGTTGCCGAGCCTCAAGCGGCTGTTCGACCTGGCCCACGAAGACGTCATGGGCATGGTCACCCAGGCCACGCAGCTTGGCCTGCACGCGCCGAAATTCGCGCCCAAGGCGGCCTGAGCCGTTCTCCCTTTTTTCGATCTGAGGAACTGTATTCATGACCACGCTGAACCAGACCCACTGCGTCGCCTGCAGCGCCGATGCGCCGAAAGTCAGTGAGCAAGAGCTGGCAGAGCTGATTCGCGAAATTCCCGATTGGGGCGTCGAGGTGCGCGACGGCCACATGGAGCTTGAGCGGGTGTTCCTGTTCAAGAACTTCAAGCACGCCCTGGCCTTTACCAACGCCGTGGGTGCCATTGCCGAGGCCGAAGGCCATCACCCGGGTCTGCTGACCGAATGGGGCAAAGTGACCGTGACCTGGTGGAGCCATTCGATCAAAGGGCTGCACCGCAATGACTTCATCATGTGCGCGCGCACCGATGAAGTGGCCAAAGGGGCCGAAGGGCGCAAGTGAAGGGAGGCTGGGCGCTGTCCATTCCCGCCAGCCCTCGCAGCTGACCGAAGCGCCAGACCGGCTGCTTGCACAAGCGTTGCGTTGCCCCGCAGACCGCCGATACCCCAGCGAAAAAGGCGGCTAACGCAACCCACCCGCCTACAGCCCTACCCTGGGCGAGCTTGCTCGCGATGGGCGGCACCGCCGCCCCCGACCACACAACGCGAATGACCTGTAGGTAAAACGTAGCGCTCGAGGGACCGGCTTTGCCGGTCGTCGCGAGCAAGCTCGCGCCTATAGGGGGGGCAGTCCAGGCCACATTGATCCGTCATCGAACCATTCCCAACCTTCGCAAATCCCAATTTCACACGAACTGTCACACTCAGTCCTGTATCCTGCGCGAGCTGCGGTGTGCTTGGGGCGCGCCGCACGCTGCCTTTTCACTCACACTTGCGAGGAGCCTCGAGATGCATGAAATCCCGAACTTTCCCTTCCCAAGCCTGAACCCCGAAGAGCCGACCGTGACCGTCCATGCCGAGCCGACGCCTGCCGTCGACCAGGACGACAACGATTCCCCCCGCGCCGACCAGGACTGACTGCGCACCCACAGGCAGTGTGAAAACGGCTGAGTTGAAGACTTCGACCACAGCGCGTTTTCACACCGTTTTGTCGCCGTCCACAGATCGACACGCCTCTGCCTGATTCAGCGCCATGACGTACCTCAAACGATCGGGGCGGCGTCCTGGATCTGTACGAAAAGCCTTGATACTCGTTCAGGATGCGTTGAAAAGAGCCTGGAGGGCTAGCCTCGACTGGGCGTCCCCTCGACGAGGCGTCTGCGTCGCAATGCGCATGTACACCCGTACACTCCGCTTCCTGGGCTCTTTTTGCGGAGCCGCCAGCGGCCTTGCCTGGGTCTTGCTCCAGCGCACAGGCTCGGCCCCTCCCCCCCTACAACGGTCGAACCTGATACCCTGTCGCGCGCACGAACTGGCGCACTGCCACCCTCTTCCCCTTCGACCTGCCCCGGGCTTACCGCGAACGTGACGACGGCCCTCAAGGAGCCCGCATGCCTTCGCCTCACCCTCGCCTGCCGTTGAGCCTGCTCGCGCTGAGCATTGCCCTGCCCGCCAGCAGCCTGGCCGCGCAAGAAGTGACGCTGGCGCCGGTGCAGATCTCGGATGTCGCCGGCAGCGAGGGCTATCAAGTCCGCCAAGCGCAGGTGACCGGCCCCTACAGCGCCCCGCTGATCGACACACCCGCCTCGGTCAGCGTGTTCAGCCAGGCGCTGTTGCAAGACCGCCAGGCCCGTCAGCTCAGCGAAGTGCTGCACAGCGATGCCTCGGTGGGCGAGAGCTATGCGCCGATTGGTTATTACGAAAACTTCAACGTCCGTGGCTTTGCGCTCAATGCGGCCAGCAGCTACCGCTTGAACGGCCAGACCGTGGCCGGCGAGCAGAACGTGGCCCTGGAAAACAAGCAGCAGGTCGAATTGCTCAAGGGCTTGTCGGGCCTGTACAGCGGCGTGTCGGCACCCGGCGGGCTGATCAACTACGTGAGCAAGCGCCCGGAAGAGGTGCGCAGCGTCAGCGTGGCCAGTAACGAACAGGGCGAGCGCTACCTGGCCACGGACCTGGGCGGCTGGTTCGGCAGCGAACGCCAGTTCGGCCTGCGCGCCAACCTCGCCCATGAAGACATCCGCAGCTATGTCGAGCATGCCGACGGCCGCCGCGATTTCGCCTCGTTGGCTTTCGACTGGCAGCTCAGCCCCGACGCCACCTTGCAGCTCGATGCCGAGTACCAGCAGCGCCAGCAGCGTTCGGTGCCGGGCTACCAATTGCTGGGTAACAGCGCCCTGCCCCATCACGTCGACCCGATCGATCGCCTGGCAGACCAGGACTGGGCCAAACCGGTGCAGAGCGATTCGCTGAACCTCGGCGGGCGTTTCGAGTACCGCTTCAACAACGCCTGGACCGGCGCCCTGAGCGCCTCGCGCAGCCAGGTGGTGATCGACGACTACAGCGCCTTCGCATGGGGCTGCTATGGCGCGGCGAGCTGCGAAAATTCCGCAGTGCCGAATCACTTCGGCGCGCAAGGCGAGTACGACATCTATGATTTTCGCAGCCCCGACGACACCCGCCGGGTGGTCGAGACCCAAGCCACGCTCAATGGCCGCTTTCAGGCGTTGGGCATCGAGCATGACCTGACCCTTGGCAGCAGCGCTCAACGGCGCACGCTGGATCAGCGGCCGACCTACAACGAATTCGTCGGCAGCGGCACCATCGGTAGCGATGCGCCGCAGTGGCCGGCTTCCGTTCTCCCGTTAAAAAGCAGCGAGCGCCGACTCGACAGCCGCCAGTACGGTGTGTTTTTCAGCGACACCCTGACGTTCGATGAGCACTGGCAAAGCATTCTCGGCGCGCGCCAGGTGCGCCTGGATGAGCGCACCTGGGGCGAAGACGGCACGGCCGGCCGACATACCCAGCGCTATGAACTGCTGCCCAACGCCGCCCTGCTGTACAAGCCGGCAACCGACACCACCGTCTACCTCAGCTATACCAAAGGGCTGTCCACCGGCGGCACTGCACCGTGGTACGCCAGCAACGCCTCGGAAATCCTCGCCCCGACCCTCTCGCACCAGATCGAGCTCGGCGCCAAGCACGACTGGCAGGGCATCAGCTTCACTGCCGCAGTGTTCCAGTTGCGCCAGGCCAACCAATACACCCGGCCCAACGGCGACGGCAGCTTCACCTACGTGCAGGCCGGCCAGCAGAAGAACACCGGCCTGGAGCTCGGTGCCAGCGGCCAGGCCACCTCGCGCCTGCAACTGCACGCCAGCGCCGCCGCGATTCGCGCCCGGGTGAGTGGCAGTGACAGCCTCGACTATGAGGGCCATCAGGCGCTCAACGTGCCCAGCCTGCGCGCGGCGTTGCAGGCCGATTACAGCCTGCCCGTTCCCGGCTTGGCCCTGCTCGGCGGTGCCCGCTACAGCGCCAGCAAATACGCTGACCGTTCGGGGGATGTCTCGGTCGGAGGCTATACGGTGTTCGACGTCGGCAGCCGCTACCAGACTCGCATCAGCGGCTACGACACGGTGCTGCGCCTGACCGTCGACAACCTGTTCGACAAGCGCTACTGGCGCGATGTAGGGGACTACTTGGGTGACAACTACCTGTTCCAAGGCGCACCGAGAACGGCGCGGCTGTCGGCGTCGGTGAGCTTTTGATCAAAGGCGGTCTGGCTCGAGGGATCAGTGTGGTGTGTCTAAGGCCGGCGCTGCCGGCCATCGCGGCCAGCCGGAGTGCCGGATCTGTCTCTTCTACAGTGCACGGCCCCATGCGAGTCTCAAGTCGCACACGCATTGGTAGGAACGGTTTTACCGCAATGGGCTGCGCAGCAGACCCAATGGCTGCTAGTACGCGCTGTCAGGTTGGCCGGTGGCACCTGAGCTGGGCCGGCTACCCCGGCCATCGCGACTGCCGTCACTCCCACATTTGCGCGCTGTGGCTGGCGCAGCCTCATCGGATTTCAGAACGTATTACCTGAAATTGACACCGGTTCTGTTGGAGCGGCTTTAGCCGCGATGGCCGGCATAGCCGGCCTGGACGCAGTCACCGGGTAATAGCAGGTGCGGGCGAAGTTTGCCCCGGAGATGACGTGAGTGGGGATGGCGGACGGTGACCCGGCCGTTGACGTGTCGTGGCGCACTGCCCACGCACTGCCAACGATGCTGAATCGCGCGCACACAAAAAACCCCTGAAGCGGTTGAACGCTTCAGGGGTTTTTCGCTTACGAATGTGGCGGTGAAGAAGGGATTTGAACCCTTGATACGATTTCTCGTATACACACTTTCCAGGCGTGCTCCTTCGACCACTCGGACACTTCACCGTTTTCCCTTCAAGCCATTCAGCCTGTCGAGGCGCGCTAATTTAGTGGAAGGCCTTTCCTTTGGCAAGTTTTTTTTCAGATTTTTCATGCGCTTAAGCGGAACGCCGGCGCACAGGGCAATGCTGCCAATCCCAGGGACGCTTTTCCCAGTGCAATCGTCGCCCCCCTACGCAGCGCACAGCCCCAGGGCATTGATGACCGGGCGGTCAGCCTTGGTGCTTTACCTGCTCCCCGGCGCTGGTTAACGTCGGGGCCCCATTACCACAAGGATGCCCCCATGAGCGAGTTGATCAGTTACCACGCCGCAGACGGTATTGCCCTTCTCACCTTGAACAACGGCAAGGTGAACGCCTTCTCGCCCGAGCTCATCGCCACCTTCAACACCCTGCTCGACCGTGCAGAAGCCGAGCGTGTGGTGGTGGTGATCACCGGCCAGCCGGGGATTCTCTCAGGCGGTTACGACCTCAAGGTGATGACCGCCGGCCCCGAGCAGGCCGTGGCGCTGGTGAGTGCCGGCTCCGCCCTGACCCGTCGCCTGTTGGCCCATCCCTTCCCGGTGGTGGTCGCCTGCCCCGGCAACGCAGTGGCCAAGGGCGCCTTCCTGCTGCTGGCGGCCGATTACCGCATCGGCATCGAAGGCCCGTACAAGATCTGCCTGAACGAAGTGCAGATCGGCATGACCATGCACCATGCCGGCATTGCCCTGGCACGTGATCGGCTGAGCCGCGCGGCCTTCCCGCGGGCCGTCATCAATGCCGAGGTGTTTACCCCAGAGGCTGCGGTCGAGGCAGGCTTTCTCGACCGCGTGGTGCCCGCCGAGCAGTTGCGTGAGACCGCCTTCGCAGTGGCCGGCGAACTGAAAAAACTGAACATGCTCGCCCACAGGAACACCAAGCTGAAAGTACGCCAAGGGCTGCTGGAGGCGCTGGATGAGGCGATCGTGCGCGACAACAAGCACCTGGGTTGAATGCCTGGGTGGTTTAGCGTCGCGGCGCCCTTCAGCGCAGGTCCTGCACCTGGTTCAACCGGAGTAACACGCAATCATGGGTCGAGTCGTCGCCGCGGCGGTTTACAGCGCTGGCAGGAAAGTCACCAACATCAACATCAACGAGGGCCGCGAGTGGGCCAAAAAGCCTGGTCATTTCGTCTGGATTGGCCTGGAAGAGCCCAACGCGCAAGTATTGGAAACCTTGCAGGGCCAGTTCGATCTTCACGAACTGGCCATCGAGGATGCCCTGGAAAAACACAGCCGGCCCAAGCTTGAAACCTTTGGCGACGCGCTGTTCATCGTCACCTATTCGCCCATACGCCAAAACGGCACACTGGCCTTCATCGAAACGCACATCTTTGCCGGTTCAGGCTATGTGATCACCTGCCGCAACGGCGATTCGCAGTCCTATGCGCAAGTGCGCCAACGCTGCGAGGCACGCCCGCTGCTGCTCGAACATGGCGAAGACTTCGTGCTGTACGCCCTGCTCGATTTCGTGACCGAAAACTACCAGCCGGTCAGCGAAGCGATTCACGAAGAAATCCAGGACCTGGAGCAGAATGTGCTGACCAAGGCCTTGCAGGAATCGGACATCCAGCGCCTGCACAGGCTGCGCCGCGATGTGCTGCGCATGCGCCGCTATGTGGCGCCGATGGTGGAAATCGGCGAAGAGCTGCAGCGTCTGAACTTCCCCTTCATCGACAAGAACATGCGCCCGTACTTTCGCGATGTGCAGATCCACGTCACTCGGCAGATGGAAGACCTCACCACCATTCGCGACCTGGCCAGCCAGACCATCGAGGTGGGCATGTGGCTCGAATCTGCCAGGCAGAGCGTGACCCAGCGCAAGTTTGCCGCCTGGGCGGCGATCCTGGCGTTTCCGACAGCCGTGGCCGGCATCTATGGGATGAACTTCAAGAACATGCCCGAGCTGGACTGGCACTATGGCTATTTTGCCGTGCTGGGCGTCATTGGCCTGGGCTGCGCGGGGCTGTTTGCCAGCTTCAAGCGCTCAGGCTGGCTCTAAGCGGTCATTGCGCCGCCCGCTGCCAAGCGGCGCTGTGCTTCAGGAGACCTGTCGCGGAGCCTGCTGGATGAACCTGAGCATCCACTCCCCGACCAGGTCGCCCTGATGCTCGGTGGCCAAGCTGGCGATGGCGCGCGCATACACTTCATCGCCCAGATGCTCCTGGCGTGCATCGAGCAGAGCACGCGAGTAATCGTTGACGAACTCAGGGTGGCCCTGGAAGCACAGGACCTGATCACCGATGTGATAGGCCGCGTTCGGGCAGAAGTCGCTCGAAGCGATGACCGTGGCGCCTTCAGGTAATCGGGTGACCTGGTCTTGGTGGCTGATCAGCAGCGTGAGTTCGGTGACCTGCGCATCCATCCAAGGTGCATGGGCGGCCAGGCGATAGCGGTGCGTGCCCACTCCCCAGCCCTTGTCTGCCCGCTCGGCGTTGCCACCCAGGGTGAGCGCCAGCAGTTGATGACCGAAACACACGCCGAGCAACTTTTCGCCGCGCGCATACAGCTTCAGCAAGTACGCCTTGAGGGTTTCGATCCACGGATCGGAGGCGAACGAATCGGCCTTGCTGCCCGTCACCAGATAAGCATCGAAGATCTCGTCATCGCTTGGATAATGACCGTTCATCACGTTGTAGACGCGAAATTCGGCGGCGATGGTCTGACGAGAGAACAGCTGTTCGAACATCCTGCCATAACCCTGGTACTGCGCCGTCAACTCGGGTCGCAGAACATCGGTCTCAAGGATGCAGATGCGTAACGACATAGCAGTAGTCCTGAACGACAAAGAGAGAAAGGGGCGTAGAGCCTGACGCGAAAGACACGTACAAGCAAGTAGGCGGGACTGACGAACGGGCGTGCTGGCGTGCAAAGTAGCGAATATCCATACAGCTGTCTAAATGGCGTGATCCAGCGCTGGCCGCCCACTGCGCCAAACTGAAAGAAATTAAAAACCCTGCAACTAGAACAAAGGGGTCTCTGAAATGCACACACTTCGCCCTAGTGTTGGGTATGTATCCACACACAAGCGCCACGCCGAGCGGCCGTTGACCGCTGTAAGCAGCGTGGACGCGTATGCAGTGCCCGATCACTTTTCAGGAATAACTACAAAAAGGCAGGCCGCCATGTTTCGACACGCCAAGTTTCGCCAAGCCGGGCTTATCGTCTTCGCCACCACATTGTTGCTGATTCTGCCGAACATGAGTCGCCTGTTCGGTTAGGCGCAGTGGTGTCCCTCGCTGGGGCCAGCTAACCTTCCAGCCTCGATTGGTTGGAGGATTCCCATGCGCCACTGGCTGGCAATGCCGTCGCTGTTGTTGTGTCTGTCGTTGTGTCTACCGGCTGGGGCCGCGCAATTGCGCCTGGAGGCCGGCGCGCTGTCGCGGACGTGGACGACTGCCCAGTTGCTTGCGCATCCGCAAGCGCGCACGGTAGATATCCCCGCCGACGTTTCCTATAAGCGCGCCATGCACTACCGCGCGGTCCCGGTGGCGGCGTTGCTCGACGGCCTGCGTGACACTGATCATCTGCAGGCCGTGGCGTCTGACGGTTTTGCGGCTGAAATGCCTGCCGCGCCTTTGTTGCAGCGCGGTCCTGCGCAGGCCTGGTTGGCCATCGAAGACCCGGCAGCGCCGTGGCCGCCCCTGGCTGCAGGCAAGCCCAGTGCGGGGCCCTTCTACATCGTCTGGAGCGACCCGCAAGCCAGCGGCATCCGCCCGGAACAATGGCCTTTTCGAGTGACCCACCTGCGCCGTCTGGCGCCTGTCGCGCAGCGCTTTCCCATGATGCTCCCCGACCCCGCCTTGCCGGCCGCTGCAGCTGAGCGCCAGGGCTTTGCGCTGTTTCAGCAGAACTGCATGGCCTGCCACCGCCTCAACGGCGGCGGCGATGCGCAGGTCGGGCCTGACCTGAACCGACCGCATAATCCGACCGAGTATTTCCAGGCGGGCTGGCTGCGCCAACTGATTCGCGATCCACAGGGGCTCAGGCAGTGGCCGCAGGGCAAGATGCCAGGGTTCAGCGAAGCGGTGCTCAATGAACAGGAACTGGATGCGCTGCTGGCCTATTTGAAGCACATGGCCGGGCGCAAGGCCTGACACCAGGCTGCCGGGCCACACGGCCCGGCAGTATTGACCCTGTGCTGCTCAGGCGGTAAGCCGCTCTTGGCGAACGCCCCAGCCTTTGACTTCGCTGCCCAATGGCGAGATGACACGTTCGAACACCGCTTCGAAGTCACCGATACCACAGTACGTGGCATACATGACTTTGCTCAGTTGCAGGTGCCAATCACCCTCCTCCAACTCGCACACCTGGGCATTGGTGGACTCACCACGAAAGGCGCCTGCGGCCTGCCAGGCGCACGCTTCATCGGGGAATGTGGCGTAGAACTCGATGGGGTGAATACGGGTGAAGTCGAAGCCGCCTTCTTTCATCTGACGAAGTACGGTGCTGCTGATGTCGTCGTTCTGGCTCTTCATGAAACGTCCTCCTGCAGTGCAATGGATAGACTTTTCGTGCGCGGGACACTTGCCCTGGAAGGGCTTACGGAGCGGATGCAAGACGTGAAGGGAGGGGAAGCAGCGCAGGCCTGCACAAAGGCCGGCGCTCGACAGGCAGCGTAGTGCCTGCCTGGGTTCTACGCTAGCGGTTTTATGGCTTCTGGTGCTCGACGATCTCGGTGATGGTGATCGAGCTGTGATCCTTGAGCTCGCGCGCAGTAGGAGCAACGCTGCGATCCTGGAAATCGTTGAGGTCCAGTTCATCCACAACTGGCAATAGCTGCGCCCGAATGTACCGCGCGGCCTCTTCCTGAGTGGGCTGTTCGTCCGAGCAGTAAAGCAGCGTGGTCAGTTTGCCGGTCTTGTCGGCAAAGATGATGTCCCACTCTTTCATCAAATAGCCCTCTGCAAGTCAAAAAACAGCGGGGTGCTGTCTGAGGTAGATGACCCTGGATGCCCTCGATTTGTTCAGTCCGCGTGACGGGGCCCTACAGGCCCCGTCATCGGGATTTACTGAGGCGTGCCGTGGACCACACCAGCGGTGTTGTCGAGCAGGCTCTTGGTGGCGGTCTGGATGAACGCTTCGAGGGTCTTGAGCATCCGCGGCTGCTCCGGGCTTTCGATCAGCTCGCCCTTGGGCTCACGGCCCAGCTGGTAACGGTACATGCGCGGCGCCATGTCCTGCGACTCGATCAGCAGATGATCCCCGTGTATCAGGCCCACCACTTGCTCGCTGCCCGACGGCTTGATCATGCCGGTGCCCTGGTCGCCTTCAGGCAGGTTGAGCAGGTCGCGGCCCCAGCACTGATGACGGGTCTCCCCGCCCAGGCGACCCATGATGGTCGGCACGATGTCGACCTGGGTGCCCACCGTGTGATCGACCTTGCCGAACTTGTCCTGGATGCCAGGCGCGATCAGCAGCAGCGGAACGTGGAATCGCCCGAGGTCGAACTCGGTGATCTGTTGATTGTTGCCAAAGCCGTGGTCGCCCACGATCACGAACAGGGTTTCCTTGAAGTACGGCTCCTTGCGCGCCTTCTCGAAGAATTGCCCCAGCGCCCAGTCCGAGTAACGCATGGCGGTCAGGTGCTCATCGAGACGACCCTGGCCGGTCACCGGTTCCACCGGCAGGTCCTTGGGCAGCGCGTAAGGGGTGTGGTTGGAGAGCGTTTGCAGCAGCGCATAGAACGGCTCCTTGCCACCGCGTTTGGCCAGCTCTTCGGCACCCCGGTTGAACATGTCCTGGTCGGACACGCCCCAGGTGGGGTCGGAGAAGATCGGATCGACGAAGTCATTGCGCCCGATGAAGGTCGTCATGCCTTGGTTGCCGAAGAAACCGGACTGGTTGTCCCAGGCAAAATCGCCGTTGTACACGTACACGTCGTCGTATTTACGGGCGCTGAGCAATGCCGGCAAGCCGGACAGCTTGTGGCCGCCTTCAGGCGTCTGCATCAGGTACTCGAACCCGGGCAGGTTGGGGAAGCAGGCCATGGTGGCGAACATGCCCTGGTGGGTGTGCGTGCCGTTGGAGAAGAAGCGATCGAACAGCAGGCCTTCCTGGGCCAGCTTGTCGAAGTACGGGGTGATGTTGTGCGGGCTGCCCAGCGCGCCGACCGAGTGGCCGGCGAAGCTTTCCATGAGGATCACCACGACGTTCTTGATCGGCAGGGTGTTGGCCTGCGGCGGCACGAAGTCGCGGCGGATGGCGGCCTCGTCGGCATCGACCAGGGTGTCGTGGGCGGTCAGCAGCTGTTCACGCACGCTCTGCAGCGCCACCTGCGGGTCGAGGGTGGCTTTCCAGATGTTGGCGCGGTCTTCACCAAAGCGGCTCTTGGCGGCGTCGATCAAGGTCAGCGTGCCGTTGAGGCCCAACTGGTTGACGAAATTGGAATCGGTGGTGAAGGCATCGCCCCAGCGCATCGGCGGGCCCTGGCGCAGGGTGCCACGGGCGGCGACCACGGCAATCAGCAGAATCACCATGAACACGGCCAGGCGGTTGTACCAGGGCGTAGCGCGGCTCACGCCGGTGGCGCCCGCAGCGCTGCCCTGGCCACGGGTGAGACGGTCCGCACCCTTGAACAGCAGGCTCAGCAGCCAGGTGCCGAACAGCCAGGCGAGCAGGTAACGCACCACCGGGAAGCCGTACCAGAGCATGCTCAGCACGGTTTTAGGGTCTTCCTTGACGTACTGGAAGACCAGGCCGTTCAGGCGCTGGTGGAACTCACGGTAGAAGTCCATCTCCATCAGGCCGAGGAACATCACCATGCTGGCGGTGAGGGTCAGCCAGAGGCGGAAGAAACCGCGCTGGGCCATGGCCCAGGTACTGAGGGTGGCCAGCAGCAGCGGCACGCTGATGTAGGTGACCACACGCAGGTCGAAACGCAGGCCGTTGAGAAAGCCCTCGGCAACCGTGGCGTACGGTGTGTCACCGATCATGTCGCTGTTGTAGAGCAGCAGCGCCAGGCGCACCAGGCTCAACATCGCCATGATCACCAGCGCACTGAGCAGGGTGTAGGCCAGGTGAGATTTCACGGTAGGGTTGAACGGAGCGCGCACGCCCCTTTGCTTCAAGGCATCCGGATAAGCCATGAACGAAGAAGTCCTAAAATGCGAGGTTGCGGAAAAGACCCAACGGCCGTGTGCGGCCAGCCACAGGTGCCGGCGGCGGACCGAGGCGCCATTGTGCGGCGCGGATTTTCATTAATCCAGTGTGAAAATTATGTCACCTGGGCGTCGCGCATCTCGCCCAGGCCGCGCCCGAGGGCTTCAGCCGACGGCTCGCAAGCGCTTCTGTAGACGCAAAACGGGGCGTGCGACACGCAGGATGCTATCCATGAGTGTCGCACGCCCCGTTTTGCGGGTGCGCTGGCGACGTTGCGTTGAACGCCGCACAGGCTGGGGTCAGATACGCGTGTTACCACGCGGGCCAGCGATGGCCCAGATGATCAGACCCACGACCGGCAGGAACAGAATCAGCAGGATCCACAGGACCTTGGCGACACCGGATGCACCGCTCTTGACGACGTTGATGATTGCCCAGATGTCCAGGGCGAGAATGATCAGGCCAATCAGCCCATTGAAAGTCGAACCCATGTCACTGCTCCTGCATAGAGATATTGAAAAATCAGGCGCCGCGACCACTCTGACTGCGTGCCTTACCAGGTTACGACCGCACAGAGTGCGAGATGTCTCAATCCGCTTCGCTTGAGACCGATTCAAGGGGGCCATGTCTCCCTCTTGACCCTAGCAGAGCATGCTATTAGCGCCATAGAAGGGAATCCTTGGCCTGCGCTGTCGGTCCATCGTTAGACTCGCTTCACCTACCGCACGATGAGGTTCGCAATGCCCCCAGCCGACGCCCCTGCCACGTACCCCGCTTCCCTGCTCACGGCCTGGCGCCATCAGGCGCGCAGCAGCCCGTGGCTTAGCGCCGGGTTGGGGGTGAGCTTGCTGGCGATCCTGATCCTGCTCGGCGCGAGCATCTACAACGCAATCAACGGCGAGCACGCCGACAACCTGCACCTCGCGTTCGTCGGCGGGCTGGCAGGGTTTGGCGCTACGGCGCTGGGCGCTGTGCTGGCGGTGATCCTGCGTGATGTCAGCAGCCGCAATCAGGACGTGATGCTCGGCTTTGCCGCGGGAATGATGCTGGCCGCCAGCTCGTTTTCGCTGATTCTGCCGGGCCTGGAGGCAGCCCGTGAAATCACCGGCAATGGCTCGGCGGCAGCGGCCATCGTGGTGGTGGGGATGGGCCTGGGCGTGCTGTTGATGCTGGGCCTGGACCGCTTTACCCCACACGAGCACGAAAGCACCGGCCCGCGAGGCCCGGAGACGGCACGCATCAACCGTGTGTGGCTGTTCGTCCTGGCCATCACCCTGCATAACCTGCCAGAGGGCATGGCGATCGGCGTGAGCTTCACCAATGGCGACATGAGCGTGGGCCTGCCGCTGACCAGCGCCATTGCCATCCAGGACATTCCCGAAGGGTTGGCCGTGGCACTGGCCTTGCGCGCGACCGGGCTGTCGAGCCTACGGGCGGCGCTGGTGGCGGTGGGCTCGGGCTTGATGGAGCCCCTGGGTGCGGTGATCGGCCTGGGCATCTCTACCGGCTTCGCGGCGGCCTATCCGATCAGCATGGGCCTGGCAGCGGGGGCGATGATCTTTGTGGTGTCCCACGAAGTGATTCCGGAAACCCACCGCAACGGCCACCAGACCTCGGCGACCCTCGGCCTGATGGGCGGCTTTGCGGTGATGATGTTCCTGGATACGGCGCTGGGTTGAGCCGCCTGCCGGGAACGTGCACTCAGCGCCTGACCCTGTTCAGGCAAGCTGAGTCGATAGCGCTCGGGGCTGCTGCGCCGCCCCTCGCGGCGATAGCCGCTTGTACCCCGACCGCCTGCTTGTGCTGGAATGATTTCGTCCAGCTCTCCACGATCCACGGAGCGAGCTTGCTCGCGAAGGGCGGCGAAGCCGACCCAAGGCTGCAACCTCCATTGCCCTGCGGTTTCGCGGCGCCTGGACCGGGCCGGCTACGCCGGCCTTTGTCGCTGCTCAGCGAACAGCGCTGATGTCAGCGCCAGCTTTCCTTCACCGGCCGGCGCCGCGCGCTCAGGATCAGCCATCCCAGCGCACGCAGCAGGCTCTCCACTGCCAGCGCCAGCAGCAGCCCGGCACCAATACCCCAGCCAATGGCTTCAGGCACCAGCAGAATCTGGTAGTTGTAGCCCTTGAGCGTTTCTTCACGCAGTTGCTCATCGGGCTGCACCAGGACATGCCAGGTGCGCGCCCAAGCGTTGCCCTGAAGGGTCTGCCATTCGCGCTCCAGCGCCTGGTTGCGAATCAACAGGCTTTCGATGCTGTTGGCATCGCTGTTGAACACCGGGTCATCGCTGCTGCGGTAGTGGCGCAGCAAGGCTTGCAGGTCGCCATTGAAGAAGCGCTCGGCGGTTTCCTTGAAGCCGCTGAGCGCTTCGCGCGATTCGAGCATGTGCGCTTCCACACGCTGGCTGTAGCTGGCGATGTAGCCCGGCACCTGGATGCCGGCCAGCAGGGCCAGGGTGAACAGCAGCAGGCGTAGATAACTCAGGAACATGCCAGCACCTCGCCACTGTTGCCGTGTGCAGTGCACTCACCATGGCGCCACAAGGCCCATTGACCGGGTTCGTAGCGGTTCCAGGTTTCATTTTCAGTCAGCGCTTCGGTGGCGATCACGGTGACCACATCGTTGGGCGTGGTTTGCGTGAGAAAATCGACGATCAGGTCGACGTCCTTGAGCCGCGCCGCACCGAACGGGGCACGGCGGGTGATGTGCACCAGCTTGGTAGAGCAGAAGCAGAACAGCCAGTCGCCGTTGCTCAGCAGGCAGTTGAACACGCCCTGGCTGCGGTACTGGGCGCAAGCTTCGACCAGCACCGGCAGTAGTTGCTCGACCGCAACGGGTTCGGGGAAGGCTTCACGCACGCGGTTGAGCAGGTCACAGAAGGCGGCTTCGCTGTCGGTGTCGCCCACTGGCCGGTAGAAGGTTTTCTGCCCACTGAAGCCCTGCAACTGGCCATTGTGGGCAAAACACCAGTTCCGCCCCCACAGTTCGCGCACGAACGGGTGGGTGTTGGACAGGCAGACCTTGCCAACGTTGGCCTGGCGGATGTGGCCGATGACCACCTCGCTCTTGATCGGGTAGCGCTGCACCAGGTTGGCCACTTCCGACTCGCTGCTTGCCGAAGGGTCCTGGAACAGGCGCAGGCCGCGGCCTTCATAGAAGCCGATACCCCAGCCGTCGCGGTGCGGGCCGGTACGCCCGCCACGCTGCATGAGGCCGGTGAAGCTGAAAACGATGTCGGTGGGCACATTGGCGCTCATGCCGAGTAATTCACACATGCCCTGCCCTCCTGACTAGATCCTGGGTTCGACCCGGCCGTTGAACGACGGCGCCGGTGCCGCGGGGGTACGCTCGCGGTAACGGTCGTTGAGGTCGGCAGCCATCGGCGCGGGTTCGAGCTGTTCGTCTTCGACGCGGCGCCGCTCGGCAGCGGCTTCGGCCTGCTGGCGACGCGCACGCGCGCGGTTTTCCAGCGGCCAGCGCACCAGCACGAACACGGCATAGAGCACGAAGGCGAAGAGGCCGTACATGGCCAGGTCAGAGGCGGCGCGCCAAGCGTTGTTGCCAACCTTGAAGGCCAGATCCAGGGCGCTGATGGCGATGGAGGGGGCGAAGCTGTCCTTGGCCGGGTCGACGATGGTCGGGCTCAGCAACAGCACCGCCAGCACTACCCGCAGCGGCTCGCGCAGCCAGCGCCACATCCAGCCAGTGAGCTTGAAGAAGACCAGCAGGCAGCCCAGTGCCGCGAAGGCGTACAGGCCCCAGGCGAGGAGGTAGTCGTGTTCGGTCATGGTGAGGATGCAAGCCAGGGGAAGAGTTGCCTATGATAACTGCTTTTCCGGGCGCAGGCGCCCCCCATGCCGACAGCGCGACCGCTGCGTCGCCGCTGCCCCAGCCAAGAGAACCCTATGCCCGCAAGCACCCCGCCACTGTCTCCGCCCCTCGCCCGACAGCACCCCGGCGCCGACCCCTATGCCTGGCTGCAGGCACGCGACACCCCTGAAGTGCTGGCCTACCTGGAGGCCGAGAACGACTACCAGCAGGCCTGCCTGGCGCATCAGGCGCCGCTGCGCGATGCGCTGTTCGAGCAGATCAAGGGGCGCATTCTCGAAACCGACCTGTCGCTGCCCTCGCCCTGGGGCCCGTACCTCTACTACACCCGCACCACGGCAGGCGACGAGTACGCCCGCCACTACCGTTGCCCGCGCCCGGCAGATGACAGCAACCAGGTGGACGAACACGCCGAAACCCTGCTGCTCGATCCCAACGCACTGGCCGCCGACGGTTTCCTTTCACTGGGCGCTTTCAGCATCAGCCCTGACCACCAGCGCTTGGCCTACAGCCTCGACACCCGCGGCGACGAAGACTACGCGCTGTACGTGAAAGACCTCGCCAGCGGCGCCATCACGGCCCTGCCGTTCGAGGACTGCGACGGCAGCATGACCTGGGCCAATGACAGCCAGACACTGTTCTTCGGGGAGCTCGACGACACCCACCGGCCCTGGCGCCTGCGCCGCTACACCCTGGGCGACAGCGACGCGCGCACAGTGCTCGAGGAACCCGACGGCCGCTTCTTCCTGCACTGCTACCGCACCAGCTCCGAGCAGCAACTGGTGCTGCTGCTCAACAGCAAGACCACCTGCGAAGCCTGGGTGCTCGACGCCAACACGCCACTGGCCGAGTTCACCTGCCTGGCACCGCGCCGCGAGGGCCACGAATACTTCCCCGACCACGGCATGCTCGAAGGGCAGTGGCGCTGGTTCATCCGCAGCAACCAGAACGGCATCAATTTTGCCCTGTTCCAGGCACCCGCCGAGTGCGTGCCGCGCCATGACCAGTGGCAGGTCCTGGTGCCGCATCGCGAAACGGTCATGCTCGAAGACCTCAGCCTCAACGCCAGCGCATTGACCCTGAGCCTGCGCGAAGGAGGTCTGCCGATCATCGAAGTGCACCCCGAGGGGCAGCCGGCCTACCGCGTACAGCTGCCGGATGCGGCCTACAGCCTGTACGTGCAAGACAGCCTGGAATTCACCAGCCCGCGCCTTCGCCTGCGCTACGAGGCCTTGAACCGTCCGGCGCAGGTGCGTCAACTGGCGCTGGCCGATGGCGCGCAGAGTGTGCTCAAGCAGACCCCGGTGCTGGGCGCGTTCGATGCTGACGATTACGTCAGCGAGCGTCTCTGGGCCACCGCCGCCGACGGCACGCAAGTGCCCATCAGCCTGGTGCGCCGTCGCGCCGATCAGGGCCAGTCGGTGCCGCTTTATCTGTACGGCTACGGCGCTTACGGGGAAAGCCTCGACCCGTGGTTCTCCCACGCCCGCCTGAGCCTGCTCGAACGCGGCGTGGCCTTTGCCATCGCGCATGTGCGCGGCGGCGGCGAACTGGGCGAGGCGTGGTACCGCGCCGGCAAGCAGGCGCACAAGCAAAACACCTTCGATGACTTCATCGCCTGCGCCGAGCACCTGATAAGCACAAACGTGACTACGGCCGAGCGCCTGGCCATCAGCGGCGGCAGCGCCGGCGGGCTGCTGATCGGCGCGGTGCTCAACCTGCGCCCTGAGCTGTTCCGCTGCGCCATCGCCGAGGTGCCCTTCGTCGATGTGCTGAACACCATGCTCGACCCCGACCTGCCGCTGACCGTCACCGAGTACGACGAATGGGGCAACCCCGACGTGCCCGAGGTCTACGCGCGGATCAAGGCCTATGCGCCCTACGAGAACGTCAAGGCGCAGGCTTATCCGGCCCTTCTGGTGGTGGCCGGCTACAACGACAGCCGCGTGCAGTATTGGGAAGCCGCCAAATGGGTGGCGCGCCTGCGCACGCATAAAACCGACGACAACCTGCTCCTGCTCAAGACGGAAATGGGCGCCGGCCACGGCGGCATGAGTGGCCGTTATCAGGGGCTGCGCGATGTCGCGCTGGAGTATGCTTTCGTGCTGGAAAGCCTGGGCGTGGTGTAGACCAGGCAGCGGTCGCGGCGCGCTGGGGCGTCGGCACGTGGTCAGGCCGCGATCCGGTGGCCTCGTCCCCAGGGAAACGGGCTGTCACCGACGGCTAGCGTCGAACCGGCACGCTCACCGGCGGCGTCTGCGCAGGCTTGGGCAGGGGCTGGTCCTTGGGCGGACCGGGATGCGGAATCGGCGGCAGCATCGGGCCACCGGGTGCACCGTCGCCGGCCTTGGGCGGGTTGCTCGGGGTGATCTGCGGATACGGCGATGGCGTCGCGGTGCCAGGCGCGCCGGGCACGGTCACCGGCGCTTGTGGTTGCGGCCCTGCCGCCTCGGCCAGGGAAATGCCGGCCAGCAGCCAGAGGGCAAGAATGGCGTACATAGCCAACCTCCTATCAGAAATCTTCCTACAGGCTACCTGCAAGTTGGCCATCGCGCCTGTCCGGCGTACTGCCAGGCAGGCTAGACTTCACGGCATAACCGTCATCCGCCTGATCAAAAAACAAAGGTACCACCATGAGCTCGGCCTCCACTTCTGCCGCCACCGCGCGGCTCGACCGCATTCTTGCCGACGCCAAGCGCGACAAGGACATGGGCTATCGCGACAAGGCCCTGAGAATGTACCCCCATGTCTGCGGCCGCTGCGCCCGTGAGTTTGCCGGCAAGCGCCTGTCGGAACTGACCGTGCACCACCGCGACCACAACCACGACAACAATCCCCAGGACGGCTCGAACTGGGAATTGCTGTGTCTGTACTGCCACGACAACGAGCACTCGCGTTACACCGACCAGCAGTACTTCAGTGAGGGCTCGTTGAGCTCGCCCAGCACAGCCAAGGCCACGCACAATCCGTTCGCGGCGCTGGGCGACTTGCTGAAAAAATAGCCCGCGCAGAGATCGCCAGCCGCGCCCGGGTGGATTGCCGCACGCGACCCAGGGCGCGGCCATCCGGACTTCGGCCGCCTCGACAGCTGCCCGTTCTTGCCCGTCTGGACGCTTTGAGGTGGTGCCGCCAGCCTGTCAGCACGCTGCCACCGCCACGCTCATCGTCAGCCATCCGCCACATCGGCTGAACGCTTCGCCCGCTGCAGCGGTCAGCTCGTATACCCCCTTTCAGGAGATCTTCCCCATGAGCGACAACCATTCGAACGACAAGAACGTCAAAGGTATCGAGCGTTTTGCATCGCTGGCCGGCGGCGTAGTCATGATCGGCAGAGGCCTGAGCAAAGGCGGTTTCCTCGGCCTGGTGCATGTCGCGGTCGGCGGCCTCGCGCTGGCCCGTGGCGTCAAGGGGCACTGCGCGGCCAAGACCTTCTTCGAAGAGCACCGCTCCGAGTACGACCGTCTGCGCTCGGGCCTGGAGCACGATTCGGCCGAGCTGGTCAAACTCAAGGCCAGCGCGGATGCCGCGACTCGCGGTGTGACCGTGACCGGCAAAGACCCTATCGCCGGCTGAGACCTTGAATGACCGCGGGCGCGCAGCTCGGCGCAAGACGCCGACCTGTTGCGCAGCCCGTCGCAACTGACCGGAGCGCCGGACCCGCCGCTTCGGCATCCGCGTACCGAGGAATCCAGGTTGCAGCCGAGGGTCGGCTGCGCCGTGCCAAGGGTCCCGACGACGGATAACCAGAATTCCGCTTCTGTCGTCAGTGCAGCGTTCCTGCCTTCAAGCCGGGCGGACGCCTACCACCCAGCCCTGTTTCTGCGGCGCCCACGATCGCGCGCCATCACGCTCGCGTTCAACGCCCTGCCTACCTCAAGCCGTCAACCGGCGCGGAAGATCAAATGGTCTTCCCAATCGTCCTCGTCCACTTCGTTTTCGCCGAGCATGCGCCCGGCGTAAGAGATGCGTTGCTCGTGGACCTGGCTGCGATCTCCGCACACCAGTGGGTGCCAGCTGGGCAGGTCCTGGCCCTCGCTGACCAGGCGGTAACCGCAGGTGCTCGGCAGCCACTTGAACTGGTCGGCCTTGCCAGGGGTGAGCTGGATGCAGTCGGGCACCGCCTTGAAGCGACCGGGGTAGTCGCTGCATTGGCAGGTGTTCAAATCAAGCAGCTTGCAGGCGATGCGGGTGTAGTAGATACCCCCATCGTCTTCGTCTTCGAGCTTCTGCAGGCAACACAGCCCGCAGCCGTCGCACAGCGATTCCCACTCGCCGGGGCTCAGTTGCTCGAGGGTCTTGCGCCGCCAGAAGGGCGCGCTTTCAGCGTTCATGACTCAGTGTTCCTGCAGTGTTGGTAACGCCGCCAGACGCGGCGGCGCCAGTCTAGGGCGTGGCCTGGCGCATTGCCAGACCGCTTGTCTGTGACGATTGTACGCGCTAGCCCGCAGTGCAGGCCTGCCGCTCAGTGCGCGGAAGGCCGATGCGCGTTTCAGTGTTTGCCCCACCGCTTGTCTGTGACGATTGTACGCGCCAGCCCGCAGTGCGGGTCTGCCGCTCAGTGCGCGGGAGGCCGATGCGGGTTTCCAGTGTTCATCTCACCGGTCAGGCTGCGTATCAAGCGCCAGCGCGGCTCAATAGCCGCGCTGGAAATTCACCACACCGCGCAAGCCCTGCCCCGCCTGATACCCCTGCAGGTTGTGCAGAAACAGCTCGACCATCGCCACCGGCGAGGTGGGCGCCGAGCTGTGGCCCGTGAGAATCAGCCCTGGCGCATGCCAAAACGGATGCTGTGTGGGCAGCGGCTCCTCACGGCACACATCGATCACCGCACCCGCCAGGTGGCCGCACTCGAGGGCCTGTACCAGATCGGCGTCGACCACCGCCACCCCGCGCCCGGCATTGATGAACAGGGCGCCAGGCTTGAACCTGGCCAGCAGGGCGGCGTCGTACAGGTCGTGGGTGGCTGGCGTGTCGGGCAGCAGGTTGATCACGTAATCGGCCTGCGTCACCCACTGCGCCACTGCGCTCAGGGCAGCCACTTCAATGAAGGGCGCCTGGTCGCGCGCCTGGCTGGCAATCCCACGCACCCGCAGGCCGAAGCCGACCAGGTATTGGGCAACCTGCTGGCCGATTTCCCCGCAGCCGACGATCAGCACCTCACGGCCCGCCAGGCTCTGCCCAGGGCGCCCGTCCCAGCGCCGCTGGGTCTGGTGGATAAGGCGTGAGAGTACCTGACGCTCATGGTTGAGCAGGTAGGTCAGCACGTACTCGGCCATGACCTGGCCGAAGATGCCGACTGCGCGCGTGAGCAGGTAATCACGCGGCAGGTCAGGCGCCAACAAGGGCGTGACGCCCGCCCAGGTGGATTGCAACCAGGCGGGCTTGAGCCCATGACGCAACAGGTCGGCCAACAGATCCGGCTCGCCGAGCCAGACAGACGCCTGCCCGGCCATCGTTCGCAGCTCGGAGGGGTCGCTGCTGGCGAGCACCTGCAACTGAGGATGCTGCTCGGCGATCAGCTGGGCATAGACGGGATGATCGTGTTCTGCGACCACTACCTGCATGGCAAACTCCTGACGGGGCGGTCTGCCCGGCGCTGACGCCGGTCAGGCCGCTGGAAGGAAGGCGACCCTCAGACCCATGCCAGGCAGTTGATCCGGGTCGTCATCATTGGGGCAAACCGGAGTGCCGGAGCGGCCCACACACAGCGCGCGCAAATGTGTGGCAGCGGCCGGTCCGCCACGTCGGTTAGCCACGATGGGCCGCAAAGCGGACCGACCCAATCGCTTAACTGACAGACATAGCCCTCAGACCGGATCGTTACGGCGCAGCAGCTCTTCGGGCAGGTGCTCGATGTACTCGTCTTCGGCCGGCGGCATCTGCAGGTGGTAGCCCTGTTCTTCGAGGTTGGCCAGCACCTTGTGGATGTCCTCGCGGGCCAGTGTGCGTTCCGGGCTCAGGACCAGGTCGAAGGCGTGCTTGGGCGTGCCAAACGCAGGCAGCAGACCTTCCGGCACGCGCTCCAGGCCATCGGCCTTGAGTACATAGAGGTACATCTCGTTCTTGCGCGGGCTCTTGTAGATCGAGCAGATACGTTTCATGCAGGTTCTCCGCTGCTCGCCAGGTCGTCGAGCAGTGCTTGCCCCATGCGCTCACGGCGCCAGCCGCGCAGCGAGTCGGGCAATTGATAAGGGCCGCTGGGGTAACCGCTCTTGAGCAAGGCTTCCAGGGTTTTCTTGCGCAGCATCAGTTCGGGGGCGATGCCCAGCCGCTCACCTTCGGCCTGGCCGATGCTGCGCAAACGCTTGAGGATGCCCGAGGCTTCGATGGGCAAGGGTTCCGGCAGGGCCGCTGGCCAGTCTTCGGACGGCACAGCGGCGGCCTGCTTGAGCAGTTTCAGCAGCGTATCGCCATCCTGGCGCAGGGTGCGCGGGTGGATGTCGTCGATCTTGGCCAGCGCCGCCAGGGTGTCCGGCTGGCTCTTGGCCATGGGCCACAAAGACTGCTCCCGCAGAATACGACTGCGCGGCACATCACGCGCCCGCGCCTCACGCTCGCGCCAGGCGCACAGCTCGCGCAGCACCGCCAGTTGCTGACGCGACAGCTTCCAGGCCAGCTTCACGTCGCGGAACAGGGTCAGCGGCGAGACCTCGCGGCGCATCTGCGCCACCAGCTCGGCACCATCTTCGAGCACCCACGCGTATTTGTCGTCGAGCAGGCGTGGGCGCAGCGCGGCGAACAGTTCGGCCAGGTGCACGGCGTCTTCGGCGGCGTAGCTCACCTGGGTGTCGGACAGCGGCCGCTGCAACCAATCCGAACGCGTCTCGCCTTTGGGCAGGTCGATGCCAAGCACATCCTGCACCAGTCGCGAATAGCCCATGGAAAACCCGATGTTCAGGTAACCGGCAGCCAGCTGCGTGTCGAACAGCGGTTGCGGCAGCTTGCCGGTCAGGCGCAGCAGCACCTCAAGATCTTCGCTGCAGGCATGCAGCACCTTGACCACCTGATTGTCTTCGAGCAGCGCACCCAGTGGCGTCCAGTCACGGATCAACAGTGGGTCGATGAGAAAGGCCCGTTGGCCATCGCCGATCTGGATCAGGCCGGCCTTGGGGTAGAAGGTGTCGACCCGCATGAATTCGGTGTCGACGGCCACGAAAGGCAGTTCGTGCCAGCGCCGGCAGTGCTCGGCCAAGGTCTGGTCGTCACGGATCCAGTGTATTTCTATGGCCACGAGGCTCTCCCACAAACATTGGCGCGCAGTATATACGGCGTAGGCACTGCGCGTGAAACGCAGGCGACGCCGGGTGCGATCCAGGGTGGTGACTATGTCTGGCCATTCAGTGCGCCAAGCGTGCCTGCACGGGGTCGCAGCCAGCGGCCACAAGGGCTATCCTCAGGGCCTGAGTCCTTACGCCCAACCGACCGAGGTGAAGAAATGCCAGTTCCGCACGATCTGCTCGCTGACCTGAACATGAGCACCGACGCCTTCCAGGCCCTGATAGACCAAGATCCGGACTTGCACAAACTGCACAAGGAATACAACGCCAAGGACAAGCAGGTCCTCAACGCCGAACACAACGGCACCGGCGATGAAACGATCAACACGCTGCGCAAGGAGCGGCTGCTGATCAAGGACAAGATCGAACGTATCGTCCATCAGCCCAAGGCGTGAGCCGTCCGGCCTGATCCCTGCGGGCCGCTGACGCTTCAGCGGCCCGCACGCAGCCTGACCTTCAGCGGCTAGCCTTGGATGCCTGGCCTTGCACGGTCGCCGCCCACAGCTGCACGACTCTACAGCCCCCAGGGCGCTAACCGCGCGTCTGCCCGCCGCCCAACGCGGCCAAGCCTGCCGCCAAATCCTCGATCAAATCCCGATGATCCTCCACCCCCACCGACAACCGCAGCAAGTTCTCGGTAATCCCCATCGCACCTTTCTGCTCGGCACTGAGCGAGCAGTGCGACATGCTCCAGGAATGGTTGAGCATGCTCTCCACCCCGCCCAGCGAGTCGGCCAGCACGAACAGCTGCAAGGCCTCCACCAGGCGGTTCATGCCCGCGCGGTCGCCCTTGACCTTCATCGCCACCACCGCCCCGCCGCTGCGCATCTGGCGCTGGCACAGGGCGAACTGGGGATGGCTCTCCAGGCCTGGGTAATACACGTGTTCGACCTGCGGGTGGTGTTCCAGAAAGCGCGCCACCCGCAAGGCATTGGCGCACTGACGCTCCATGCGCACATCGAGGGTCTTCAGGCCCCGCAAGGCCAGGTAGCAGTCGAACGGGCCCTGCACCGCGCCGATGGCCATGCTGATACGCCGCAAGCGCTTGAGCAACGCCTCGCTGCCGGCCACCACGATGCCGCCGGTAAGGTCGGAATGGCCGCCGATGTATTTGCTCGCCGAATGCATCACCAGGTCCACGCCCAAGGCCAGCGGGCGCTGGTTCCACGGCGAGCAGAACGTGTTGTCGATGCAGGTCAGGATGCCGCGCGCCCGCGCCAGCTCACACAGGGCCTTGATGTCGACCAGCTGCAGCAAGGGGTTGGTCGGCGATTCGATCCAGATCAATTGCGTCTCGGGGCGTATGGCCGCGCTGACGGCCGCCAGGTCGTTGAGGTCGACATAGCTCGTGGTGAGCCCCGAGGTGTGGCTGCGAAAGTCTTCGAGGATGCGAAAGGTGCCGCCGTACACGCCGTTCATCACGATCACGTGGGCGTCCTTGGGCAGCAGTTCCAGCACCGTGGCCGTGGCATTCACGCCCGAGGCGCAGGCCACCGCACCAACACCCTCCTCCAGCGCCGCCACGGCGCTCTCGTAGGCATCGCGGGTGGGGTTGGCCACGCGGCTGTAGGCGTAGGCGGGCGTGTCGTCGAGGCTGCGCTTGGTGAAGCTGCTGGCGGTAAAGATCGGCGGGAAGATGGCATTGTCAGCGGCGCGATAGCGCTCGCCGGCATGCAAAGTACGGGTGGCGAAATGGCGCGGTTTGTCAGACATGATCAAGGCCCCTGGCAGGGAAAGACCGCCACTATGGCATAAGCGCATCAGCCCATCACAGCCACGCAGAAGGACGTGCATTTTGCCACTGATGCCGTAGTCTTGGGCGCTTCCCCCGCAGCTGCAACGACCCGGACCGCACCGCCATGGACAGCTTCGACCAGCACATTCTCACCCTGCTTCAGCGCGATGCGTCGATGTCGCTCAAGGACCTGGCAGAAGCCGTCAACCTGTCGACCACACCCTGCTGGAAGCGGGTCAGGCGCCTGGAGGAAGATGGCTACATCCGCAGCCGCGTGGCGCTGCTCGATCCGGAACGTCTGGGCCTGGGCCTGACCGTCTTCGTCCAGCTGAAAACCCAGCATCACGACAGTCTCTGGCTGGAGGCCTTTGCGGCCAAGGTCACGGCCTTCGAGGAGGTGATGGAGTGCTATCGCATGGCCGGAGACTGGGATTATCTGCTGCGCGTGGTGGTGGCCGACATCCGCGCCTATGACCGTTTTTATAAAAAACTGATCAATTGCACCGAGGGGCTCTCTAACGTTTCCTCAAGCTTTGCCATGGAACAGATGAAGTACACCACCGCCTACCCCGTCCATCGCTGAAACACAGCGCAGTGGCGCACGATAGACAGGGCTGATCACGTGGTCGGCGAAAGCGATTTGACGGGGCTTGGCGCAGGTTATAGCGTGGAGCTCAATGCGGTAGCAGGCTATCGCCCCACCTCACCACCCAGGCGCAGACGTGACCCAGCCAGCTCTGATCGACGGCTTCAATCGCAAGATCGACTACCTGCGGATGTCAGTGACCGACCGTTGCGATTTCCGCTGCGTGTATTGCATGGCCGAAGACATGCAGTTCCTGCCGCGCCAGCAGATCCTTTCCCTCGAAGAGCTGTACCAGGTCGCCGAGCGCTTCGTGGCCCTCGGCACGCGCAAAATTCGCCTGACCGGTGGCGAGCCTCTGGTGCGCCAGGGCATCGTCGGTTTGTGTCAGGGCATTGCCGCGCTGCCCGGCCTGCGCGAACTGTGCCTGACCAGCAACGGCTCGCAACTGGGCCGTCTGGCTCAACCGCTGTTTGACGCCGGTGTCACCCGCCTCAATATCAGCCTCGACAGCCTCGACCCCGAGCGTTTCCGCCAGCTCACCCGCACCGGCGACCTGGCCCAGGTCATTGCCGGCATCGATGCGGCACGGGCGGCCGGTTTTCGCCGCACCAAACTCAATGCGGTGGTGCTCAAGGGCCGCAACGATGATGAAGTGGTCGACCTGGTGCGTTTTGCCATCGACCGCGAGCTGGATATCTCGTTCATCGAAGAAATGCCGCTGGGCGTGATCAACGAGCATGAACGTGGCGAGTCGTTCTGCTCCAGCGACGAGGTGCGCGAGCGTCTGGCCGAGCACTTTACCCTGATCGAATCGGCCGAATCCTCGGCCGGGCCGGCGCGCTACTGGCGCCTGGCCGAAGCCCCGCAGACCCGGGTCGGTTTCATCTCGCCGCACAGCCACAACTTCTGCGCCACCTGCAACCGCGTGCGGCTCACCGTCGAAGGTCGCCTGCTGCTGTGCCTGGGCAACGAGCATTCGATGGACCTCAAGCAGGTCCTGCGCGCCCACCCTGGCGACACGGCACGGCTGGAAAAGGCCATTCGCGAAGCGGTGCACCTCAAGCCTTACCGCCACCACTTTGAAGTGGGCGGCGATGTGCAGATCGTGCGCTTCATGAACATGACCGGCGGCTGAAGCCGTCGACCGCCCACACCCCTTGATCGATCGCCTCTATTAATCGATAGCGAGCCGCGTCGGACTTGGTTAAGGTCGAGCGCTTACGCACGCGCAGGCTTTCCCATGGACATCAAGCAGCTAAAGTTCCTCATCGCCCTCGACCAGACCCGGCATTTCGGTCAGGCCGCGGCGCTGTGCCATGTCACCCAGCCGACCCTTTCAATGCGCCTGCGCAACCTTGAGGACGAGCTGGAACTGACCCTGGTCAAGCGTGGCCAGCGCTTCGAGGGCTTTACCGAGGCCGGCGAGCGCATTCTTGCGTGGGCGCGCACACTGATGGCCGCGCACGACGGCCTGAACGCCGAAGCCGCCAACTGCCGAGGCCAAGTGGTGGGCAGCCTGCGCCTGGGCTCGGTACCGCTGGCCAGCTTCAACCCGATGGCGTTGCTGCTGCCGCTGCGCAAGCAGCACCCCGGGCTGCAGTTTCAGCTGTCGTCGCTGAGTTCCGAACAGATCATCGATGGCCTGAGCCGAAACCAGCTCGACTTGGGCATCTGCTACCTCGATCAGGTCGACACCAGCTATTTCGAAATCATCGAACTGGGCGTCACCTGCATGGGCCTGTTGCACGACACACGACACTTTCAGTTCGACGGCCCGCTGCACTGGGACGCCCTTGCCGGTATTCCCCTGGGCCTGCCCAGCCAAGGCATGCACTATCGCCAGTCGCTGGACCTGAGCCTGCGCAGCCGCGGCCTGACGCCCAACACCGTGCTGGAAAGCGATTCCACCTTCCAACTGATCCAGGCGATTGCGTGCGGCCTGTGCTGTGCGGTGATGCCGCTTGAGTTCGGCCTGGAAGACCTGGGTGAACACCTCAGCATCCTGCCCTTGACCGATGCGCGGATCCGCGGCCAGGTCGGCCTGGTAATGCGTCGCAGCGAACCCCGATCGGTGATTGCCGAGCAGTGTTTCGCCCAGGCGCAGAAACTCTTCGCGGCCTGATCGCACCGTTACAAACTGCGTTAAACTCGCGCCTCTGCTGTCTGGAGTGACCTATGCGCGACGCCCTCAATAACGGCCTGATCGATTTCCTCAAGGCCTCCCCCACCCCGTTCCACGCTACCGCAAGCCTGGCCCAGCGCCTGGAAGCGGCGGGTTATCAACGCCTCGACGAGCGCGACAGTTGGGCCACGGCGCCTGGCGGGCGCTACTACGTGACCCGCAACGATTCGTCCCTGATCGCCATCAGCCTGGGCAAGCAGGCGCCCTTGCAGGGCGGCATCCGCATGGTCGGCGCGCACACCGACAGCCCGTGCCTGCGGGTCAAGCCGCAGCCAGAGTTGCAGCGCCAGGGCTTCCTGCAACTGGGCGTCGAAGTGTACGGCGGCGCGCTGCTGGCACCTTGGTTCGACCGCGACCTGTCGCTGGCCGGGCGCGTTACCTTCCGCCGCGACGGCAAGGTCGAGAGCCAGCTGATCGACTTCACCCTGCCGATCGCAATCATTCCCAACCTGGCGATTCACCTCAACCGCGGCGCCAACGACGGCTGGACCATCAACCCACAGACCGAACTGCCGCCGATCCTGGCACAGGTGGCCGGTGACGAGCGCATCGATTTTCGTGCCCTGCTGACCGAGCAACTGGCCCGCGAACACGAGCTGATCGCCGACGTGGTGCTCGACTACGAGTTGAGCTTCTACGACACCCAGGGTGCCGCACTGATCGGCCTGAACGCCGACTTCATTGCCGCCGCCCGCCTGGACAACCTGCTGTCGTGCTACGCCGGCCTGCAAGCGCTGCTGGCCGCCGACAGCGAGCAGACCTGCGTGCTGGTCTGCACCGACCACGAGGAAATCGGCTCGTCTTCGGCCTGCGGCGCCGACGGCCCGATGCTCGAACAGACCCTGCAGCGCCTGATCGGCAACCACGACGACTACGTGCGCACGATCCAGCGCTCGCTGATGATCTCGGCCGACAACGCCCACGGCGTGCACCCCAACTATGCCGACAAGCATGACGGCAACCACGGCCCCAAGCTCAACGCCGGCCCGGTGATCAAGGTCAACAGCAACCAGCGCTATGCCACCAACAGCGAAACGGCGGGTTTCTTCCGCCACCTGTGCATGGCCGAAGAAGTCCCGGTACAAAGCTTCGTGGTGCGCAGCGACATGGGTTGCGGCTCCACCATCGGCCCGATCACCGCCAGCCACCTGGGCGTGCGCACCGTCGACATCGGCCTGCCGACCTTCGCCATGCACTCGATCCGCGAGCTGTGCGGCAGCCACGACCTGGCCCATCTGGTGAAAGTCCTGACCGCGTTCTACCGCAGCGTCGAGCTGCCCTGAAGCGTCTCGCCACGCCGTTGCATTCAACTTTTTGCAGCGCGTGGCATCCAAATCCCAGTTGCCGCTGTGCGAGCTTCGCCGGCGGCCGTTGTTTTTCTGGGAGGATTCATGAAGACCCGCACCCTGCTGACCCTCGGCTGCATTGCCGTCGCCCTCGTTGCCTGCAGCACGCAATCCAAGCGGTCCAGCCCGCCGCCGGCCACCATGCCGGTCGACCTGGAACGCTACCAAGGCACTTGGTACGAGCTGGCCAGGTTGCCGATGTTCTTCCAACGCAAGTGCGTGCAGTCCGAAGCGCATTACGGCCTGCGCCAAGATGGCCGCATCGACGTGCTCAACCGCTGCCGTGACAAAGACGGTGAAGTGAACCAGGTCAACGGCATCGCCGAGCCGCAAGTGGCGGGCCGCACCGACAAGCTCTGGGTGCGCTTCGACAACTGGTTCAGCCGCCTGGCCCCGGACCTGACCAAAGGCCATTACTGGGTGCTGTACCACGACGCCGACTACAACGTGGCCCTGGTGGGCGATCCGCAGCGCAAGTACCTGTGGCTGCTGTCACGCACGCCCGAGGTGAGCCAGGCCACCACAGACCAGTTGCTGAAGGTGGCGCATGAGCGTGGCTATGACACGTCGGCGCTGATCTGGCGCCGGTAAACACAACGTGACGTGCCAGGCACGGTCATCCAGCAGATCGACCGCTATGTGCACCTGCACAACATCAAGAGCCAGTCGTCCTTTCTCGCCGATGCGGCGCTGGAAAAGCTCAACCGCTGACCCTTCTCCGATACAAAAAAAACCACGGGCCGCTTTTAGCGACCCGTGGTTTTTTTTCGTTCAGCACTGCCACCCAAGGCGGCAGGGAGCAACCGCTTACAGCGCCATGTCGGCCGCTGGGTTGCTTTCCACCGGCTTGACCGGAGCCGCAGCAGTGTTGGCTTCACCGACGCTGGCGTCGATCACGGGCGGCTTGGCCAGTTGCAGGACTTCAGCGGTGTAGTTCCACTCTTTCTGCACAGCAGCGGCCGACTCGTTGAGCTTGGTGCCGTAGCTCGGCACGATCTCGTGCAGCTTGGCTTGCCACTCAGGCGTCGCGACCTTCTCCTTGAAGATGGTTTCAAGCACGTTGAGCATGATCGGCGCGGCGGTCGAGGCACCCGGCGAGGCACCCAGCAGGCCAGCCAGGGTACGGTCCTTGGAGGCGACCACTTCGGTGCCGAGCTTCAACACGCCGCCGTGTTCGGCGTCACGCTTGATGATCTGCACGCGCTGACCGGCCTGCCACAGGCGCCAGTCTTCTTTCTTGGCGTGCGGGAAGTAGGTCTGCAGCGCGGCGAAGCGGTCGTCGTCCGAGAGCATCAGCTGGCCGGCGAGGTATTCCACCAACGAGTACTGGTCGACACCGACCTTGGTCATCGGCCACACGTTGTGCAGCGTGGTGCTCTTGAGCAGGTCGAGGTACGAGCCGTTCTTGAGGAACTTGGTCGAGAAGGTGGCGAATGGCCCGAACAGGATCACGCGCTTGCCGTCCAGCACGCGGGTGTCCAGGTGTGGCACCGACATGGGCGGCGCACCGGTCGAGGCAATGCCATAGGCCTTGGCCATGTGCTGCATGGCGACGGTCGGGTTCTCGGTCACCAGGAACGAGCCACCGACCGGGAAGCCTGCGTATTCCTTGGCTTCCTGGATGCCGGATTTCTGCAGCAGCTTCAGCGCGCCGCCGCCGGCACCGATGAACAGGAACTTGGCGTCGGTCGCGGTCTCGCTGCCGTCTTTGAGGTTCTTGTACTCGACGTGCCAGGAGCCATCATCGTTGCGGGTGATGTCCTGCACTTCGCTGGAGAGCTTCAGGTCGAAGTTGTCGCGGGTCTGCAAGTGCTTGACGAACTGGCGGGTGATCTCGCCGAAGTTGACGTCGGTGCCGATCGGGGTCCAGGTCACGGCCAGTTTCTGGCTCGGATCACGGCCTTCCATCATCAGCGGGACCCACTTGGCGATCTGCGCGTGGTCCTCGGAGTACTGCATCGGACGGAACAGCGGGCTCGCCTGCAGCGCTTCATAGCGCTTTTTCAGGAACTTGATGTTGTCATCGCCCCACACGAAACTCATGTGCGGGGTGGTGTTGATGAACGAGCGCGGGTTGTTCAGCACACCGTGACGGACCTGCCACGACCAGAACTGGCGAGAGATCTGGAACGCCTCGTTGATCTCGATCGCCTTGCTGATGTTGATGTTGCCGTCTTTGTCTTCCGGGGTGTAGTTCAGCTCGGCCAGTGCAGAGTGACCGGTACCGGCGTTGTTCCAGCCGTTGGAGCTTTCCTCGGCAACGCCGTCCAGGCGCTCGACCATTTCCATCGACCAGCTCGGCTCGAGCTCGTTGAGCCAGACCGCCAGGGTGGAACTCATGATCCCGCCGCCCACCAGCAGCACGTCGACTTTCTTGGTTTCTGCGGCGTGCGCGTGCATGAAGCTCGCGGCAACAGCCAGACCCAGCAGGGTCTTGCCAGCTTTCTTGAACATTGATCAATTTCCAATCGTTAGCACGTAAGGACGGCGCAGGCCTGACCTCGCTTGTTTCTGTCCTTCAGCGCGCGCTTTTTATTGATCATTGGAGTCAGCAGCCAGAGAAACAGCAACGCTTCGCCAAGGGTCAGGAAAACCCTACAAGGCTGAAACGTTTTTCCGATTGTAACCGAAATAGTGTCACAAACAAATTCTGCACGGAACCGTCAAGGCGGCAGGTTGTCCCAGGCGGCCAGCGTGCGCTGGCTCAGCGTTGCAAGCGCCCGATAGTGCCGAGCGCGTCTACCGACAAGCCCTCACGAATCCTGCTGGCGCTGCTGGTAGATCCAGTCCACGATATCCCCTTGCGGGGCGTACCCGCAGACCAGCTCGCGCAGCAACTTGCGAACCCTAGGGCAGTTGTTGCTCTCGACGGCGGTGAGCAACTCGGTCAACTGCCCTTTAAGCACGCTCCATGGCAGGGAATCCTCGTTCGCCGACATGATCATCGGGTGCCGTGTGGGCTCGACGTTATCGCCAATCAGCAGCTCTTCGAACAGCTTTTCACCGGGGCGCAACCCAGTGAACTCGATGGCGATGTCGCCCGTAGGGTTTTGCTCCGACTGCACGCTGAAGCCCGACAGGTGGATCATCTTCTCCGCCAGCTCGACGATCTTCACCGGCTTGCCCATGTCCAGCACGAAGACATCGCCGCCCTGCCCCATGGACCCCGCCTGAATCACCAACTGCGCCGCTTCGGAGATGGTCATGAAGTAGCGCGTGATCTTCGGATGGGTGACCGACAAGGGCCCACCCTCCTTGATCTGTTTGTGGAACAACGGAATCACCGAGCCGGAGGAGCCCAGCACATTGCCGAAGCGGACCATGGTGAAACGGGTCTTGTTGACCCGAGCCACGTTGTCGGCGTCGCCCATCAGCACCGGCGCCGTTTCGCGGCTCAGCGCCTGAAGCGTCATTTCGGCCAGGCGTTTGGTGCTGCCCATGACATTGGTCGGGCGCACGGCCTTGTCGGTGGAGATGAGCACGAAGCTCGCGACACCGGCCTGCAACGCGGCCTGGGCGGTGCTGAGCGTGCCCATCACGTTGTTCAGCACACCTTCGGCGACGTTGTGCTCCACGATCGGCACGTGCTTGTAGGCCGCCGCGTGATAGACCGTGTCCACTCGCCAGGTCTTCATGATATTCAACGTCAGTGCCTGGTTGCGCACCGAACCGAGGATGGGTACCAGTCGAACCCGCAAGTGCTCACGCTCGATCCGCGCTTCCAGCTCGGCCGCAATGCTGTAGAGGTTGAATTCGGCGTGGTCGAACAAGATCAGCAGTTTGGGCTCCAGCTCAAGGATCTGCCGGCAGAGTTCCGAGCCGATCGAGCCGCCAGCGCCGGTGACCAACACCGACTGGTTGAGAATGCAGCGCTCCAGCAGGTCGTGTTGCGCAGGCACGGCATCGCGCCCCAGCAGGTCGCCGATGTCCACCTCTTGGATGTCATCGACCTTCACCCGGCCACTGGCGAGGTCCATGATGCCCGGCACACTGCGCACATGCAGCGCGAAGGCTTCCAGGTTGCCGAGAATTTCACGGCGCCGATCGCGCGAGATGGACGGCAGTGCCAAGAGGATTTCCTCGGCGCCCGTTTCGTCGATCATGCGCTGTATGCGATCAGGCTTATAGACCTGCAAGCCGGCGATCATGCGGTCGGCGATGCCGGGGTCGTCGTCGATGAACGCGACCGGGCGCATCATCTTGCCCATGCGCAGCGCTGCGAGCAGTTGGTTGCCTGCTGTGCCGGCGCCGTAGATGGCCACCTTGGGCAAACCGTCGTCGCGCGTGGCGAAGGGTACATGCTGCGCGGTGGTGAACCAGTCGCCGATGAAGTACTGGCGCATGGCCAAGCGCAAGCCGCCGACGATCACCAGGCTCAACCACCAGTAGTTGAAGATGATCGAGCGAGGTACGACCTGCGGCGGCGCGCTGTACCAGAACACCACCAGGGTGAGCAGCAAGGAGGCCAGGCTGACGGCCTTGACGATGGCCAGCAAGGCGTCGTTACCAAAGTAGCGCATCACCGCTCGGTACATGCCAAAGCGCACGAACAACGGGATCGACACGATGGGCGCCGCGGCGAACAGCCAGGGGTGGCCGAGCAATGGATTGTACATTTCGTCCATGCCCAGTCGCACGACGAAGGCCAGCCAGAGTGCCAGCCAGACCAGAACCACATCGGTCGCCACCTGGATCAGGCGTTTTTTACGACGTGGCAGATTGACGAGGTAGGTGCGCAACTTGTCCATAGGTACCGGCCCGCGGGCGCGCTCTCTTCGATGTTGCATGCCTGGCGCTGACCAGCGCATGCAGGTGGTTATCAATATCCCGTCGTACTCATGCGTCTGCGACGCCAGGCGTGCGCCTACTCTGCTCGCCCTGCTCGAAACTTCAGCGCCAGTACGACCAACGGCACGTAGGCGATCAGCGTACCCAGCGCGCCATCGAGGCCAAACCACGTCACGCACAGGGCCATGGGCAACAGCCAGCACAGGGTCACAGCGGCGGCGAAAAGGGTCACGGGCAGGTGCCGACCGGCGCGGCGCGCCGCGTGCTGATAGGCATGACTGCGATGGGCCTGGTAGACCTTCTCGCCCGCGATCAGACGGCGCAACAGCGTGACCGTGGCATCGACGATGAAGAACCCGAGCACGATGACCCACGCCCAGAGGTAGTGACCGTCCAACCAGGCGCCTTGCAGCGACAGCCCGCCCAGCGTCAAACCGAGAAAACCACTGCCCGCATCGCCCATGAAGATTTTGGCCGGCGGAAAGTTCCACACAAGGAACCCCAACACCGCAGCGGCCAGCAGCAACGGTGCAGCCATGGCATGGACATGTCCACCCAGGGCGTAGACCACGCACATGGCCCCACACACCGCCAAGGCTTCGATACCGGCAATGCCGTCGATACCGTCCATGAAGTTGTACAGGTTCAGCAACCAGACCAGGTATACCGCCAACAAGGGTAGCAATATCCCTGCGGACTGTACTGAAATTCCAGCCACCGTGAGCGATGGCGCTCCACCCAGCCCGATCAACAGCCCAAGCGCCGCCGCAAAATGCCCCAGCAAGCGCCAGCGTGCCGGGACATGCCGGTGGTCATCGATGAAGCCGACAATGGCCACCAGTAGACCGCCGCCGCCCAAGGCCAGCACCTCGGCACCCGTCGCCCAGCCTTGCTGCCACAGCACCAGCAGCGCGGGCAGGAAGGTCAGCACGATCGCCACGCCACCGCCTCGGGGGGTCGGCACCGTGTGCGAGCTGCGCGCGTTGGGGATGTCCAGCAGACTACGCCCCAAGGCATAGCGACGAATCAGTGCAGTCAACAAAAATGAAGCGATCGCCACGGCGATCAGCAGCCAGGCGACAGTCATCGACGTTGCAGCTCCATGAAATGACGGGCAGTGGCCTGCAGGGCCACGTCGACCGGAACGGCAGGCTGCCAGCCCAGTCGCTGTTTGTTCTTTTCGATATCGACCTGCAACGAGCCCAGCAAGCGCTGGGCGACGTGGGCCTTGCCCATCAGGCGTGCCGCCAACGCCAAGCCTGCAGCCGGTACCGGGATCAACCGTGCGCGGCGCCCCAACGCGTGCGACATCCGCTGTAGCAAGCGGGTGGTGGACAAGTCCTCCCCGTCACTGACCAGAAAAACCTGGTTGGCCGCGCATGGATGCTCCACACACAGCGCAACGAAATCCACCAGGTTGGCCAGGCTCACCAGGCTCCGCCGGTTGTCGATGGCGCCCAGGGGCAAGGGCACACCGCGGGCCAACCAGCGCATCATGCTCGCCACGTTGGCGCCAACGCCTGGGCCATAGACCAGCACGGGCCGCACGATGACCACCTGCATACCGGTGTCCCGGGCCACCTGCAGCAAAGCTTGCTCGGCCTCGTGTTTCGACACCCCATAGGGGTCCACGGGCTGAGGCGGTTGATCGGCGGTGAACGCCTGGCCGGGCAATGTCTGTTCGCCATTGACCTTGATCGAGCTGATGAACACGAAGCGCCGGACACCGGCCTGCGCAGCCTGGGTGGCCAACGCCAACGTGCCAGCGGTGTTGACCTGCCGGAACGCCTCCAGAGGGTCGGCCACGGTGTCCTGCATGACATGCACGCGCGCGGCGGCATGCACCACGCACTCGACACCCTGCAAGGCCGAAGCCCAATCCGCCGTCGGCCCGAGCGCAGGCGCGGCACGCCGGGCTGCCCCGGTTGGCAGCGCGGCATCGGCTCGCCTGACCGCAGCGATCACCGGGCGCGGTTGCGAGGCGAGCAGATGCTCGACCAGGGCGCGCCCGACGAAGCCGTTGGCGCCGGTGACCAGGATGCCGCCTGCGGCCGGTGCTGCGTGGTCGCTCATGGGCGACCGTCGAGCAGTTGCTGATACAGCTGCACGTAGCTGTCGATCATCTGGTCGGCCGAAAACACCGACTCATAGCGCAGCCGCGCCTGACGCCCCATTTCTGCGGCCCGTGCCGGGTCGTTCCACAGCTCGAGCATGGCGCGGGCCAGCTCGCCAGGATGTCGAGGTGGCGTCACCAGGCCGGTCTGGCCATGGAGGTTGATGAAGGTGGTGCCGGTCCCGATCTCGCACGAGATCATCGGTTTGCCGTACATGGCCGCTTCCAGCAAGGAGATGCCGAAGGCCTCGGAACGCAGATGAGACGGGAACACGAAGCCCTCGCACAGTTGCAGCAGCGCCACCTTGTCCTGGTCATCGACGCCGCCGACGAACTGCACGGTGGTGGCGCCAATGGCGTGTGCCTGGGCGCGCAACGCCTGCTCAAGGTGCCCGTGCCCGACGATGACCACCGGCAGATTCGCCAGCTTGGCGGCTTCGATCAGGCAATCGAGGCTCTTGTAATAGCGCAGTGCGCCGACGAACAGAAAGAACCGCCCCCCTACCCGCTTACGCCAGTCCGCGCGCTTGGCCTCATCGACCTCCGGATAGGTCGATTGCTCCAGGCCGAAAGGAATGATGTCGACCTTGTCTTTGAAGCGCTGCAGCACCTCACTGCTCTGTGCGTAGTTCGGCGAGGAGACCACGATACGGTCGACACTGCCGAGGAAGCGGTTCATCAAGGGTCGATAGAGCTTGAGGAGCATCTTCTGCTTGACGATATCGGAGTGGTAACTGACCAGCGTGGGTTTGTTCAGGCGACTGGCAAAATGCACCAGGTCCATGTAAGGCCAGGGATAGTGGTAATGGATGATGTCAGCCTGGCGCGCCAGCTCGGCAAAATCCTTGAAGGCCGAGCGCGAAAAACCCGTGGACGCCACATGCAGATCGAGGCGCGAGCGATGAGCCACGTGGTGCCCTACAGACTCGCCCCGCGCCGCGCCGCGCGTGCTCAGTGACAAGACTTCCGCACTCAACCCCCGAGCCACGCTGCCTTCGGCCAACTGGAAAATGACCTGTTCGACGCCACCCATGGTTTCTGGGTAGTACGTCTTGAAAAAATGCAGGACCTTGGTCATGACTGGGCCACCGTGCGTCGATAGGTTTCGAGGGTGCCCAGCGCACAGCGTTGCCACGAGAAGCGTGCTGCATGGGCAAGGCCTGCGCTCACTGCGCCGCTGCGCCAGGCAGCATCTTCCAGGCCCCTGGCGAGCAGCTCGGTCAGGGCGTCGACATCCAGTGGGTCGCACATCAAGGCCGCTTCTCCTGCGACCTCCGGAAGTGACGAGGAATTGGAGCAGACCACTGGCACACCAGAGCTCATGGCCTCCAGCACGGGTAAGCCGAAGCCTTCATACAAGCTTGGAAAGGTGAACAGACGCGCGCCGGCGAACAGCAACGGCAGTTCATGCCCCGGTACGAACCCTAGATAGTACGCCCAGCCTTCACGGCGTGCGCTTTCCAGACGCTGGTGAATCGCCTCGCTCTGCCAGCCTTGGTAACCCGTCACCACCAGCGGGAAACGTGTGCGCAGAGGCAATGGCAGGCGCTGGTAGGCGTCGAGCAGCGTACCGATGTTCTTGCGCGGCTCGATGGTCCCGACGAACAGGCTATAACCTGCAGGCTGCAGGCCATAGCGGGCAAGCGTGGGCGCCAGCTCAAGTTCATCACGTGGGTAGAACTCGGCAGAGCTGGCCAATGGCACGGCGTCGATGCGCTCCAGTGGCCAGTTGAAGTAGGCCGCCAACTCCTGGCGTGTGAACTCCGAATCGGTGATCAAACGGTCGGCGCGCTGCACGGTCTGCGTCAGTTCCTTGCGCAGGAAGCGGCCGAGCTGGGGCGTATGGCACTGAGACCAGGTGAACGGTGACAAATCATGGAAGGTCGCGACCCGCAGCCCCGTGAACGGCGGCAGGTAATAGTTGGGGCTGTGGTACAGGAAATCCGAGTGCCCCTTGAGGGCCTGGCTTTTGAGCCACGGCATCAAGCGCCTGTAAGCCTCGATGGCGATGGGCAGCTTCTGCACGATGCGCTTGAGCCCGTGCCCTCCTCCGGACACGTCGCTCGCACTGGGCACGCGGGGTAGAAACCGGCGACCTGCCATGTAGCGCAGGTCAGTGATTTCCGGGCTAGCGGCCAGATGCTGGGCCAACTCGTAGGTGTAACGGCCTATCCCCGTCAGCGGGAAGCGAACAGGGTCAACGGACAGAACGACTTTCATTAACGGGCATCCAGCATCCAGGCCAAGGTGTCCTGCAACGCTGGGGTAGCCCAGCCAGGCACCAGCCTGCGTAGCCGGCTGTTGTCGCCCGTCAGCGTCTTGACCTCATTGGCCCGCACGAACGCAGGGTTCACAGTGACTTCGATGCGATGGCCGGTGATCTGCTCGCACAGCGCGATGACATCGCGCAACGAATGCGCCACGCCAGAGCTGACATTGACCGTCTGGCCAACGGGCGCCGCTTCCAGCAATCCACGGTAGGCCGCCACGACCGCACGTACATCGCTGAAATCACGCCATACATCAAGGTTGCCCAACTCGATCACCGGCGCCCGACGGCGGAAGTGCGAGACGATCTTGGACAACAGGAAATTCTCGCCCTGTCCGACCCCGGAATAATTGAAGGGTCGTGTCATGACGATGGGCAGGCGGTCTTGCCACAGGCGGGCCATGTACTCCATGCCCAGCTTGCTGACCGCGTAATCGTTCGCCGGCGCCGGCGGCGTGTCCTCGCCGAGCATCCCGTCGGAGGCATTGCCATAGACATTGGCGCTGCTGGCAAGCAGCACGCAGTCGGGGGTCTTGCCACAGGCGGCGATGGCTTCGAGCAGGTTGCGCGTACCGATCAGGTTGACCTGATAGAACGCATCGGCCACGCCATGGCCAACGAAGGCGAGCGCAGCCAGATGCACGACGACATCCGGCTGCAGGTCGGCCAGCACTGTGCGCAGACTCACCGCATCGGTGAGGTCTGCCTGAACGTAACGCGGCTCAGTGGAGGCCTGGCTGCCCGTACCGACGACTTCGTAGCCATGGGCCTCGAGTTCGGCGGCCATGTAGCGCCCGGTGAAACCCTGTATGCCAGTGATCAGTGCACGTTTGCTGGCCTGGGTCATCAGAACGAGAACCCTTTCTCGTTACGGCGCAGGTCGGCCTCGACCATCATGCGGCACAGGTCTTCGAGCGAGGTCTTCGGCTCCCAACCCAGCACGTCCTTGGCCTTGGCCGGGTTGCCGATCAGCAGGTCGACTTCGGTTGGGCGGTAGAACTTCGGATTGATCGAGACCAGCACCTTGCCAGTGGCCGCGCAGATGCCCTGCTCGGCCTCGGCTTCGCCTTTCCAGTTCAGGGTGATGTCGACGGCCTTGAAGGCCATGCTGACGAAGTCACGCACGGTTTCGGTGCGGTTGGTGGCCAGCACGAAGGTGTCCGGCTCGTCGGCTTGCAGCATGCGCCACATGCCTTCGACGTATTCCTTGGCAAAACCCCAGTCGCGCTTGGCGTCGAGGTTGCCCAGCTCCAGGGTGTCCTGCAGGCCCAGCTTGATCTTGGCGACGGTGTCGGTGATCTTGCGGGTCACGAACTCACGGCCACGCAGCGGCGACTCATGGTTGAACAGGATGCCGCTGGTGGCGAAGATGCCGTACGACTCGCGGTAGTTGATGGTCATCCAGTGCGCGTACAGCTTGGCGACGCCGTAGGGGCTGCGCGGGTAGAACGGGGTGTCCTCGACCTGCGGAATGGCCTGGACCTTGCCGAACATCTCGGAGGTGGACGCCTGGTAGAAGCGCACCTTCGGGTTGACGATGCGGATGGCTTCGAGCAGGTTGACAGCGCCCAGGCCGGTGATTTCGGCGGTGGTCAGCGGCTGTTCGAAGGACACGCCGACGAAGCTCTGCGCGGCGAGGTTGTAGACCTCGGTGGCGCCGGTGGTCTGCAGCAGGCGGATGCTGGCGGACAGGTCGGTCAGGTCGTACTCGACCAGGTGCAGGTTCGGATTGTTCTGGATGCCCAGTTCTTCAATGCGCCAGAAGTTGACGGAGCTGGTACGGCGGTAGGTGCCATAGACGGTGTAGCCCTTCTCGAGCAGCAGCTCTGCCAGGTAGGCGCCGTCTTGACCAGTGATCCCAGTGACGATTGCTTTCATGCGAATTAACCAACTCCGTTAGTACGATAAAGTGCATTCAAGTGCCGATGGCAGGCCGCAGAGGGCTGCAAAGCACGCCGGCGTGAACTGTGGGTGCGTGAGTATACATCTACCACCGCGCCGTGCTCGACGCAGATCACAGGGCCGGACCAAAAAACCGGGCTTTCTGCGAATGTTCAAGCAGGCATTAAGGACACTACAGCAGCTGTTTCATTCGCATAGTGTCGGAAAAAACTGATTTTGACGGCCGTGAAGGATGGTCCGGTAGCAACGCGCTAAACAGCCTTAAGGCTTTGCGGGCCGAGTCGCGGCCTTCTCCCTCTTAACCCGCAACAGACTACAGCAGGACAAGAGAGTACAAGCGCGCAGCGCACGTGTTGGCGACGGAGCTGGATCAGGCGACTCCAGCTCCGTCCGCCTGGGTCAGCGCTTGGTATCGGCTTTGGCCAGATCCCCACCCGGCAACCCTTTGTCCGGTTCCGGGCTGAGCCAGACGTTCACGCTGTCGACGCTCTCCTGGTTCAGCTGACCGCTCCAGCGGTTCAACATGAACAGGTTGGTGATGAAGTCGTACTGCGATTTGAGCAGATCCCGACGGGCCTTGAACTCATTCTGTACGCTGTTCAACACGTCCACCGCGTTGACGACGCCATAGGCAAAAGCCTTCTGCGCAGCGATGCTCGATTGCTGCGCCGAGGATAGCGCATTGCGGTTGGCACCGATCTTCTCCACTGCGGCCTGAGCGGTCAGATACGCAGTCTTGGTCTCCTTGACCACTTGGCGACGAACACCTTCAAGGTCCTGCTCAGCGGCCAACTGGTCGTCGTACAGCCCACGTACCCGAGCCGATGTCGAGCCGCCACTGTACAACGGCAGCGAAATCCCGACGCTCGCCACATAGCTGTCGCTACGCGGTGTCTGGGTATTGTCGTAGCCTACGTCGCTGCGCTGAGCGCTCAGGTTCAGCGATACCTGCGGATAGTGGCCGCCCTTCCCTTCCCGCACCGCCGCATCGGCCGCCTCGGCACCGTACTCGTAGGACTTGAGCAGCGGGTTGGAACCGATCGCCTGGGTCACATAGTTTTCCAGCGGCTTCGGCGGAGCTTCCAGGGCGACATCGCTGCGTACCCGGCTCAGACGCTCGGTGATCGGTCGCCCCACCAGCTCGGACAACGCTTCGCGACTCACCTGCACCTGGTTGCGCGCATCGACCTCCTGGGCCGCGAGGAAATCCACCCGCGCTTGAAGATCGAGCTTGTCGGTGATCTTGGCCATCTGCTGCTCGAACATCTTCGTCACGCGATCAAGGTTCTTCTGCGTGGCGCGGCGCTCGGCCTGCACCAGCTCAAGCTCGTCATCGGCCGCCAAGGCCACGAAATAACGCTTGGCCAATTCAACGGCAGCTTCGGCATGAGCATCTTCAGCCTGCTCGCCGCGCTGCAGCGTCACACTCTTGGACTTCTGCCAGCCTTCCCAGGCCGTCTTGTTATAGAGGTACTGGGTCAGGGTCAACGAACTGCTTTTGTTGTTGTAGATCTCGCGCGTTGCCTCGTCCTTGCGCAGGATCCGGTTGCCGCTGGTATTGGCGGAAAGCTGCGGGAGCAAACCGCCCAACGCTGCGCGCTGCCCCTCGGAGGCCGACTTGGCGCGTAAGAAGGCGGCCAAGACGCGCGGATCTTCCAAGCGTGCCTCGCGGTACAACGCCCCCAGGTCCAGGGCATAGGTCGAGGCCGACACTTGCTTGGGCGGAACGTCCTTCGGCACCACCGGTTCGGCGGCCATGGCCTGTGCGATGGCGAGACTCAGCACTACACCCGGTAACAAACGCAGCACAATCATTCCTCGATCATCGATTCAGCGAACATGTTGCGCGCTGGCTTGAGCAGGTACTGAAGCATGGTGCGATCGCCGGCATTGATCAGCACCTCGGCAGGCATGCCAGGCTGCAGCTTGCGGTTGGCGAGCTTTTTCATGCCGTCTTCGGTCACGTTGACGCGGACCAGGTAGTAGGCATCGCCCGAACGCTCATCGGTCAAACGGTCGGCCGAGATGCGTGTGAGCTTGCCCTCGATGACCGGCGTGGTCGCATTGTTGAAGGCGCTGAAGCGGATATCAGCCGTTTTGCCCAGCTCCAGCCGATCGATATCGACCGGCGCCACCTTGGCTTCGACCACCAGGTCGGACGACAGCGGAACGATGTCCATCAACGGCGTACCCGCCTGCACCACGCCGCCGACGGTGTGCACTTTCATGTCCAGCACCATGCCGGTTTCCGGGGCACGGATGACCACACGCGACAACCGATCCTGCAGCGCGGTTTCCTTCTCCTGCAGGTCGAAGACCTGGGCCTGCACCTGCGACAGCTCGTCGGCCACATCAGCGTTGAATTTCTTGTCCAGCTGGACGATCTGCAGTTCGGTCTCGCTGATCTGCAGCTTGGTCTTGGCGATGTTGGACTTGTGGTCGGCCACCTCCGTACGCAGCATGTCGAGCTTGCGCTGCGACTCCAGCAGCCGCTGGTTGTCGACGAAGCCCTGAGCCAGCAGGTCCTTGAGCTGCACAATCTCGCCACTGTAGGACTTCTCGAGCCCCTGCTTGGTAGCGATCATCTCGCCGAGGCCGACGATCTGCGCCTTGAGCTGGCTGATCTGCTCGCGATGCACCGAAATCTCACCCAGGCGCGAGGCCTTGCGCGACACGAACACTTGCTGCTCACCGGCGAGTGCCTCTTGAGCACGGTCGGAATCGGTGCCGCTAAGCTTCACAGGCGGAATGGTGTCGAGCTGGTCGCGCTCTGCGCGCAAGCGTGCTTCTTTATAACGCGCCACGATCAGCTGGTTACGCGTGGACTCGTATTCGGCACTGAGCTGGGACTCGTCCAGAACAATGACAGGGTCGCCTTTCTTGACGCTGTCGCCGTCGCGGACCAACAGTTCCTTGACGATGCCGCCTTCGAGGTGCTGAACGGTTTTACGGTAGCTTTGGACAGTTACGAATCCGGAGCCGTGCACGGCGTTGCTCAACGGCGCGAATGCGGCCCAGGTGCCGAAGAACCCGAAGGTCACCAGAACGATGGTCAAGCCGATGCGGCGGATGCCGCGATCGGAGGTGGGCATGTCATCGAAGTTATGTTCAAACTGAGTTACGGCTTTGCTGGTCATCGATGAGGTCCTTTCACACGCCGTTCGGGGTTGCAGGGGACGACGCGGCGGGGTTGCCCCCGGCAGGTGCGGCGGGCTGCGTAGGTGCAGCGGGAGTACCCGACGCAGAAGGCGGCGTAGGTGCCGCTGCAGCGCCCGGTGCGCCAGGCGCGCCTTTGGCGACACGCGGTTGAGTCCCTGCCTGCTGCTGGGCCAACTGAGCGATGACCTTGTCACGCTCGCCGTACAAGGTGATGGTGCCGGCAGACATCACCAACACACGATCCAGGCGTGACAGGATGTTCGGACGGTGCGACACGATGAAGACCGTGGCACCACTTTCCTTGAGTTTCTGCAGCGCAACACCGAGCGCCTTCTCACCCACATCGTCGAGGTTCGAGTTCGGCTCGTCGAGCACGATCAGGCGAGGCTTGCCATACAACGCACGCGCCAGGCCGATGCGCTGACGCTGACCGCCGGACAGGTTGACTCCCTCGCTGCCAATGATCGTGTCATAGCCGTCGGGCTGCATGAGGATCATCTCGTGAACACCGGCCATCTGGGCCGCTTCCACGACCTTTTCCGGGTCGACTTTCTCGAAGCGGGCGATGTTTTCGCTGATGGTCCCTTCAAACAACTCGATGTCCTGCGGCAGGTAGCCGACGTAGGGCCCTAATGCTTGCTTGTCCCAGGCGGCGATATCAGCGCCGTCGAGACGCACGACGCCGTGCTGAGGCGGCCAGATGCCCATCAAGGCACGGACCAAGGTGGACTTACCCGCCGCACTGGGGCCTACGATACCAACGATAGAACCGGCCGGCGCGACGAAGCTGATGCTACGCAAAACCGGTGCCTTGGCGCCTGGAGGGGCGACAATTAGGCTTTCAACCTGGATGTGCCCTTCTGGCGCAGGCAGCGGCATGCGCTCAGGTTCTTTTTTCAGATCATCCATCACCTTGTTCAGACGATCGTACTGAACCTTGGCCCCGACGAAGCCTTTCCAGTTACCGATCATCTGATCGATCGGCGCAAGCGCTCGCCCCAACAGCAGCGAACCGGCCATGAGCAGGCCTGGATTGATTTCGTGAGTAATAACCAGATAAGCACCCGTGGCGAGCATGATCGACTGCGACCAGGTGCGGAAGGTTTTGGAGGTCGAGCTGACCACGGCGCCCTTATCGCTGGCATTGGACTGCAGCAGCATGATGTTGCGCTGGCGCTTGGCCCAGCGATTCATCAACGTCTCCAGCATGCCCATCGACTCAATGACTTCGGCATTGCGCAAGGTTTTTGCGGTCACCACGTTGGACGTGACGTTTTCCTTGTTGGCGCTAGCCAATGCCTCACCGGTTACTCGATGGTTGATGACTGCAAGCACGGTGAGCGCGAGGCCACACCCCAAGGTGATCCAGCCAAACCAAGGGTGGAACAGGAACATCACCAGCGTATAGATCGGGAACCAAGGGGCATCGAAGAACGCAAACAGCCCAGAGCCGGTGAAGAACTGCCGGAGGGAGGTGAGGTCGTTGAGCGACTGGGCCGTCGCGTCGGCGCCACCACTGGTAAGCGCCTTCTTGAAACTCGCACGGTATACATCTCGGCTAAGCAAGACATCCAGCCGATTGCTGATCCGCACCATGATACGGGACCGCACCCACTCCAAAGCGCCCATCGTCGCTATCAGGATAGTCATGATCAGCGTCAGCATAAGCAAGGTGGAGGTGCTGCTAGACGGCACTACACGACCAGACACCTGAATCATGAAGAAGGTGGGCACCAGCATCAGTGCGTTAACGAAGAAACTGAAAAAGCCTACTGAAAGAAAGCTGCTTTTACAGGCTCTGAGGGCAGCTTGCAGATTGTTGTCAGATTGATAACTCATGGCATCCATACTGAGGATTGGTGAAAGCGGCAGGCAGTGTAACACTCACCAAAGAGGGCGGCGCATAGGACTATGCCTAGGCTGGTTTGTTCACCTAAAGGGGGAATGTTTCATGAAACTTTCCGCCCCTGTGGAAACCCTGAACCTTGCTCCACTTCACACCCCAGCAAGGCGACAAACGGCCTCGCAAGACCGCACCGAAAACAACCAGTCAAAAAACAGCCATATTTCCAAAGAAAACCCTAAAGAGCCGCAAGGTATTGATTTTCAGGATTTTCTGACAAAAAAATTTCCCTGCGGGCAAGCCAGGATATCCTTAAACCGTAGCTACTGACGCCCGTGCTTATAACTAAGCTATTTCCTGATATGAAATTTTTTTTAGCTTTCTCGGTTGACATATTTCCTGTCTGGCGGCATCTTCGCCAGTCGCAAGATGCCTTAATTGGCCGTTTAGTGTATGCACGGGTCTGAGCGAGTTAGCTACCAGTGTTAGTGCGTAAAAGGAGCTCAACAACGCCATGTCTATGCCTTCGCAGACCCTTGATGGCCTGAAAATCAGTTCTCGAGTGACCATGCTCGAACCGGGTATGTACATTTTCAGGTACGCCTCGCAGCCACCCGCCGACAAGCCCGTCTGCATAGCGCTACAGCAAGCACCCCTTGGCAAAGGCTCTATCGACTTTTTCCCAGGTGAAGGCATCAGCAAGAACATGCTGAACAAGCTGGGCGATACCATCGTTGCGCGTGTCAAAGGTGGCATTGCCACCGTTCTGATTACTGAATACCACATGTTCGACGACACGATCGAGCCTATCGATTTGCGCATCGACCGCATCGATAACTCGCCCGCCATCATGCGTGGCTTCTCGGTCATCGCTACCGCCGTTGCGTCCACCGCCATCGAATCCGATCAGGCCCCAGCAGCCCTTACGCTCACTGCGCACATTCAGGGCGAAGGCGATGTGGTATCGAGCATCGGGTTAGTCGGAGAACACAACGATACGCGCCTGATCGAAGGCTTCTGTGTGGACTGGGACAATAAGCCCGAGGGCGTTGACCTGGTATACACATCGACGACCGTTGGCTCTGGCCCCAGATCGAACGTGGCGACCGGCACCTACACAGGCATGCGCAACCAATCGCTGGGCCTGGTGGCCGCAGGCTTCAGCCTGGTCGGCCCGAACCGCCATTTCTACGAATTACTGGGCCACATCGTGTTCAGCGGCCATGCGCCGCAACGGATCGCGCCCAACCAAATCATGCATGGCCCCACAGGAATGGAACCTTTGGTGGCGCTGCATATCTGTATCAAACCCGTGACGAAGATGAACGCTGCCCGCTATAAGTCTCCGTGGGACAACTCTGCAACTCAGCAGACCCTCAGTAGTGCAAGCCAATCGGCTTGAAGTAACAGGAATTACTCATGCAATACGATAGCCCACAATCGAGCAGCGCTCTGCAAACCAGCCTGTCGGCCACCAGCGCCAACCTGTCTGACGACACCCTGGCAGCGATCAACAGCCTTCTGAACCTGGACAGCACCGACACCGTCGGCATCGCTGGCATCACCGGCAACACCGTTCAGCTGCCGACCTCCGGCACCGCTGACATCGTCTTCGGCGAAGTCGAAGGCGCTCAAGGTGATCAAGTTGTTGTCGACCTGGCCGCTGCTGAAAACGCTGGCGTCAACGCCTACGTGCTGCAGAGCGACGCCAACCTGGTTGTCAACCTGCAAGGTCAAGCCGCTGCTACTGACGACGTTCAGACTCTGGCCGCTGCCATTGCTCCAGCTGCAGTCGACACCTCTGCAATCCAACTGGTAGTCGCTACCGGTAACGGCGACGACATCATCAACGTCAAAGGCGACCAGAACACTCTGATCGACGGCGGCGACGGCAACGACACCATCACCACCGGCAACGGCAACAACACCGTTATCGCTGGCCTGGGCAACAACAATGTGACCACCGGTTCGGGCAATGACACTGTCATCCTGAGCGGCACCAACCACGCTGACGTTGTCGACACTGGCGCTGGCTACGATGTCGTTCAACTGGACGGTTCGCGCGACGACTACGACCTGACCGTTGGCAACAGCTTCAACGTTAACCTGACCGGCAACCAAACTGCTGCCATCAGCAACGCTGAATTCCTGTCCTTCGTAGACGGTGACAACGTTGAGACCATCGCTCTGGCTCACAGCGAAGCAGAAGCTTCCGCTCTGCGTCTGTTCGAAGGCCTGCTGGGTCGCGATGCTGACCAAGACGGCGCCAAGTTCTTCGTTGACCAAGTCAACCAAGGCACCTCGCTGGACGTTATCGCCAACCAGTTCCTGAACTCTGCCGAGTTCGCTGGCGCTGCCAATGGTGACAACATCAACGACCTGTACAACGCTCTGCTGGGTCGCGACGCTGACCAAGACGGCGCCACCCTGTTCCAGAACTACCTGGCCACTGGTGGTTCGCTGGCAGACGTTGCTGGCTTCATCTCGGTTTCCGAAGAAGCACAGAACCGTGACCAGTCGAACGGCGACTTCGTCCGTGAGCTGTACACCAGCGCATTGGGCCGCGACGCTGACGAATCCGGCCTGGAGACTTATGTTTCCGCGCTGTTCAACGGCACTAGCCGTGTAGACGTTGCCAAGTACATCGTCGGTTCGGAAGAAGCTGCTCAGAAATCCACCAGCGAGTTCATCGACGCGCTGTACGGTAACGCTCTGGGCCGCGACGCCGATACCGCTGGCAAAGAGTTCTGGACTGCTCAGCTGGAAGGTGGTCTGACTCAAGCCGACGTTGCTCTGAGCATCATCGGTTCGCCAGAAGCCGCTGACCACATCGACAACGTCGTTGTGCTGCACGGCCAGGTGTAACTAGCCCTGTCGTAGCGAAACGTACCTCCGGCCGCAAGGCCGGGTGTATGTGAAAAGGGGCGACTTTCGGGTCGCCCCTCTTTTTATTTCTTGCCGTTAAGCCAAGCTTATGTCCAGACAACTCGACCGTGGGCGAGAAACGCTCATGGACATTTTTCATCGGCATCGCCAGGCAGAAGAGCACGCCCTCGCCGCTTCAGCGCTTGAGCAGGCCTTACATGTTGCCGAGTACCGACCAGAGGCGCTTATCTGGAAGGGCATCGAGGCATTGCCGACGCATCCCAAGCTTGCGTTTATTTTTTTCAGTAACGCCATCAATGACCTGCCGAAACGGTCAGACCTGCAGGCGCTTCTAGGTCGCTGCCTGCTGGATCAGGCACAGCCGCAATTGGCTACCCGTTATCTGGCCGCCGCCTGGCAGAAGCAGCCCAACGATGCCGGCCTACGGCAGATACTGTGGCATTCACGCAGCCAGTCAGACACGCCTGAACACCTTGAGCGGCTCATCCTTGCTCAGTTGCCAGAGATCACCTCGCCTCAGGAGCTGAACCTCGCTCTCAAACTGCTGGCTGCGTGCGCTCAACATCCAGGTCCTGTTGGCGTTGTTCGCTACGAGCCGAGCGCCCAGGAAATCCAAGGCTGGGCAATCGATCTAAAAACACCAGGCGAAGCGTGCATCGTACAGTTCGAACTCAATGGACAAACCGTCGATGTACCCGCCAATCGCCCTGATGCCCTTCTGACGGCTGCAGGTCTCACCTCCAGCCATGGTGGCATTCGTGCCAGGCTGCCGAATGCCGCTGCTGTAGTAGGTGCTCGTTTCAAGACAGGCCTACCGCTTCAAGGTAGCCCGGTACAAGCTCTGCCGGTTTGGGTACCGCCTGTACCTGCCCGCTCAACCAAGCACACGGCTGTGGACGTTCTCATTCCGGTGTACAACGGTCTGGAAGAAACACTGGCGTGCATCAACAGCGCCATCGAGGCCCGCCGACTCAATCGCACGCCTCATCGCCTCGTGGTGATCGAAGACGCCACGCCCCTCCCCGCGCTGCGCAAGGCGCTGAAAGTGCTGGCAGGCAAGAACAAGATTACCCTGGTGCAGAACCCGACCAATCTGGGTTTCATCCGCAGCATGAACCGCGCCATGGCACTGAGCTTGGACAAGGATGTGATCTGGCTGAACGCCGACACCCGTGTACACGGTGACTGGGTCGACCGGCTGCGCCAAGTGGCCTACAGCGATCCGCACACCGCCTCAGTCACCCCTTTCACCAACAACGGCGAACTGATGAGCTTCCCGCAAAGCCGGATCAGCCAGCCGATGCCATCAGCCGATCAGCACGCCGAACTTGACATGCTGGCCAAGCTAAACCCTGAGCCGCCTGTCGAAATCGAAACCGGCTGTGGTTTCTGTCTGTACATCAAGCGCGAAGCCATCGACCAGGTAGGCTATCTGGACGAAATTGAACTGTCGCGTGGGTATGGGGAAGAGACCGACTGGTGCCTGCGCGCCCGCAGCGTTGGCTGGAAGCACCTGGGTGCCCCGAACGTGTTCGTCGCGCACCAGGGCGGCGTATCGTTCGGCGAAGAAAAGAGCCTGCGCGTTGCTTACAACAATGCCATTCTTCGCCTGCGCTACCCCGACGCAGAGACCCGCTACGAGACTTTCTGCCGGCGTGATCCCATCAAACCCGCTCGGCAAGCGCTGCAGCGTGCACGATTGACCCACTGGCTTGCCCAGCATCGGAACCTGTCGAGCCATCCTCGCTCAGCGTTGCACCTGCACGATGGCAGCTGCCCGCAGACGAGCTTCAGCTTGACATGGCACCACGATGGGCTGCGCAACTGGGTGACCCTTCATGCGCAGCTGCTACCGCTGGAAATCAGCCTGGACTATACGCCGCGCGAATGGCCGCAGCTGGTTCAGGATCTACGTGGTTTGCCGCTGAGCGACCTGGTGTTCGAGCGGCTCGTTAACGCGCCGTCGTCAGTTTGGGATCTGCCCGCCCTGGTACATTTGCCCTACCGCATCCGTTGCCACGACGACGCCTTGCTCGACGCAAGCGAGAGCGAGCGTTGCCTTAGATTCGCCACCTCGGCGCAGCGCATCGAACTGCCTTCAAACGCGTTCCTGGCTCCTCATGCAACGGCGCTGCCCGGCACCAACCTGGTCCTGGATGCGATGTCGGGACCAGCGTCGCTCGATGAAAACGTCCAGACCGACACATGGTTGATCGGCGACGACTTGAGTGACCAGCAGCTAGCCATGCAGTGGCTGGCACTTGCCCAACGGGTCACCCGGGATCGGCTGCCTGTTCTGTTCCTGATCGAAGCGACACAGCCCTGGAGCAAGCGCCTGTTAGCGACGGGCGCGGTCCATCACGTGCCGGACCTGGCGGTACTGTCGATGGCCGAAAATATCGCGATGTCGGGCTGCGGCGCCGTCATGAGCCTGCAGAAATGCCCCGTCTCAGCGTGGCGTGCAACAGCGCTCGCCCATGAGCTGGGCCTTCCCTTGCACGCACCGTTCACACCACAGGGCGATGCAGCAGGCGTGTTTCCTTTTCATTCTCTTTCTTTTACCGAGCCGGCCTGATGCCACAACACGTCTTGGATGAATCCCCAGCGGACACCGCTTCGCTTCCCGCAACCCGCTTCACGGGTCAGATAACCGGACTTTACGGTGACGTCCTGCACGGGTGGGCCCTGGATATCCTGGACCCTGGACAGCGCTTGATCGTTGAGATCTACATCGACGGCGCAAGCGTGGCCCTCGCGCGCGCTGACCTGTTCGAGGCCAAAGCGAGGGATGGCGACCAGTTCAACGGGTTCGCTGTGCAACTGCGCCAAAGCTGGCTAAACCAGGCCCGTCACATCAGCGTCAAAATCGCGAACGAGCCCGTTTCCCTTGCAGGCGACATCACTCTACCCGCCCCGTTCGGCAAAGAGCCTGAGCTGATCGCTTCGCAGGTCTGGCACACCGGCGGCCTGCGCATCAGCGGCTGGGCATGGGACCCGCAGGCACCGCAGCGACGTGTGACGATCCGCATTCGTGAGGGAAACCGCCAGGTGATGCAGGCCATGTGCGATCAGCACAGCCAGGCCCTGGCCTACCGCGACAGCAGCGATCACGGATTCGTGGTGGACCTGCCTTGGTCCTTCGCTGACGGCAAACCTCATACTTTGAGCATTGAGAGCGAGTCGGGCGAGCCCTTGGCCGGCAGCCCCATCACCCTGTGCTGCGCCCCGGAAGGGATCGAAGGCTTGGTGAGGCAACTGTCTGCGCATCACGACAAGGCGGTACTCGATGTGATCGAGGCGGTGGCGAAAGAGCAAACCCTGCGATTGCCCACGAGTGCGGGTTGGCATCTGTATCCGACCTGGGCTGATGCCTTTCAGCGTCCAAGCGTCGCGCCGGTGTTGGCGGCGAATGAGGTCGGTGTCCTGCTGGTTGGGGATGGTAATGCCGCGCTCGAAGCGCAAAGCCTTGGCAGCCTAGAGGCACCTGGCAACATTCCCCTTCACCTCGTCAGAGCTCAGCCAGGCGATCTCGCCCCTGCGCTGCAGACACTTCTAAGCGAAGGCTGCACCTACATCGTGCCACTGTGGGCAGGCGATCGCTTGAGAGCGGACGCCTTGAGCCAACTCAGCTTGTTGCTGGCTGAGGGATGCGCATGGGGTTACGCCGATTGCGACCAAGATCAGGCTGATGGAGAGCGAGGTCAACCCTGGTTCAAGCCTGCCTGGGACCTGGATGCCTTCATCGGCGCAGACACGTTCACGCGTGGCTCGGTCTTCCACAAGGACACGGTCGGTCACGCCATGGCCCGGCTGCAAGGCACCGGACACCCCACGTTCGATTGGCACCTGCTCATGTCCGCCGTGATACTGGCTACCGAGGACACTCAGGCCCCTGTAGCGCACCTTCCCCAGGTGCTCTACCACCGCCATGCACACAGCGTGGCAAGCCCCGAGCATGAGCCACCCTGCCCGCGCCGACTGGAAGCGATCCGTTGGTTGTGCGAAACGCTCGCGCCAGGCGCACAGGTAACGCCGCTGCCCACTTACCCGAGCCTGTTACGCGTCACTTGGCCTTTGCCGAGCGTTCTGCCAAAGATCAGCCTGGTTATCCCAACCAAGGACCAGCTCGCTCTGCTGCGCACGTGCATCGAGGGGTTGCTGACTCAAACGGATTACCCTGATCTCGAAATCATCGTCATGGACAACCTGTCGGTGGTGCCGGAAACCCTCGATTACCTTGCTGAGCTTCCACGCCGGGGCGTGAAGGTGATCGCGCACCCCTACCCGTTCAACTACTCCGAAATCAACAACGCAGCCGTGCGGCACGCGACCGGGCAGATCATTGGGCTGGTCAACAACGACATCGAGATCCTCCATGACGGTTGGCTGAAAGAAATGGTCAGCCAGTTGTTGCGGCCCGGGGTGGGTGCCGTGGGAGCCAAGCTGCTGTGGCCCAACCGCATGGTGCAGCATGGTGGTGTCGTCGTCGGCGTCAACGGCCTGGCCGCGCATGCCGGCAATCAGCTGGCCGAACACGACGCGGGCTACCTGGCAACCAACCAATTGACCCGGCAGCAGACAGCCGTGACTGCCGCCTGCCTGTTGGTCCATGCCTCGGTGTTCCAGACCTTGGGCGGCCTGGACGAAGTGCGCTACCCAGTGGCGTTCAACGATGTCGACTTCTGCATGCGCGTGCGTGCGCTCGGCTTGAAGATCGTGTGGTGTGCCAACGCGCAGCTCATCCATGCCGAGTCGGCCAGTCGGGGCAAAGACATCGCACCGGAAAAGCGTGCCAGGGCTCAGCGCGAGCAGAAGCACTTCACGGAGCGGTGGTTCTCCAAGGGCGAGCAAGATCCCTGCTATCACCCTGCCCTCAGCCACGACTACCTTAGCGGCCCCTATGGCGGGCTGGCCTTGCCGCCACGCAATGCTGAGATCCGCCTAAGTGGCGGTACGCTTTACAACGTAGCGGATCTGCCCGCGTGTGAAAGCACACTCGACTGGCGCGCGACCCTGATGAGCAAAGCCGTTGCCGTGTCACGTACTGGGGAGGCCCTCGATGTCGATTGAACTCCCACCGCCGCCACCTGAAGCAGGCTCGGACCTGGTGATTGCGACCTTGTGGCGGTCCGGCACGTTCGACGCAGCCTACTACCTCAGCCAGTACCCCGATGTTGCGGCAGGGGGGACCGATCCGTTGGTGCATTTTGCAAGGCATGGCGCCCGCGAAAATCGCAATCCGAATGCGTATTTCGATACCCACTACTACCTGACGACCAACCCAGACGTAGCGCAGTGCGACATGAACCCGCTGTACCACTTCTGCACCGTCGGCTGGAAGGAGCTGCGCAAGCCTTGCAAAGCCTTCGATGTCTGGTGGTACTGGTCGACCTATCTCGATCCGGCCAGCGACGCGGTCAACCCCCTGGCGCATTTTCTCCACCTTGGGCACGCGGCCGGCGCCCTGCCCCGTCCGCAAGGCCCCTTCGCGCTGAGCCCCCAAGCGGCCTGCTTGCCGACACGACCGATCAAGCGAATCTGCCTCTTCGCTGGCTATGACCCGGATGGTCGGGTCGACGATTACGTCATCGCATACCTGCGGGCGCTCAGCGCCCACGCCGACATCTATTACCTGGCCGATTGCGAGATGCAGGCAGGCGAGCTGGAGAAGCTGCGTAGCGTGGTGAGGCATGCCTGGGCAGGTCGACATCAGCGCTATGACTTCGGCTCCTATTCCCTGCTGGCCAACTCGCTGGTGGGTTGGGACACCATTGACCAGTACGACGAATTGCTCCTCGCCAATGACAGCTGTTATCTGGTCACGGATTTCGATGCCGTCTTCGAACGCATGGAGACACGCCGATGTGATTGGTGGGGGCTCCAGGCGACCAAGGGCATTGCCAAGACCAAAGCTGAACCGAGCAATCAGTTCAAGCACCCTATCCCGATGGACACGGTGCGAGCCTCTCTGCTCGATCGGTTTGAAGAAGACGATACATATGACTTCCTGATCGGCTCATACTTCGTAGCCTATCGCCGCTCTGTTATCGCCGACCCAGGGTTCCGCAAGCAGCTGAGTGCCGTGACGCAGCAGCCAAACAAGCAGAATGTGATCCTCAAATACGAGATCGGCCTGACCCGTTATCTGATCACGCAAGGTTTCGTCTTCGATACGTTCATACCAAGCCTCTACCCGTTCCACCCCATCTACAGCAATCAGCATTTCAAACTGCTGGAAGCAGGCTTCCCCGTCTTCAAGCGCTACTTGCTGACAGCAAACCACTATCAGATACCCAAGCTGTACCGCTGGAAAGAAAAAATCCTGGCGTGTGCGCCCTTGGCCGATGTGGAGACGATGGAGCGCAACCTCGTGCGGATCACCGATCCGGATGTGCTCGAGCACAACCTCTACATCGGCACATCAAGGCTGGTCGATGACGAGCAGGTCCCCAAGACTTTGCTGACCGATGCCGAATTTATCGAAGCCGATCACCGCGTGCCCAAGTACGATCACTGGTGGGCCTTTCCGGTATGCGCCTTTTCAGGCGTGTTTTCCGGCAACGAACGGGCCGTGTTCGAAGAGGTGAAAAACGACGAAGGCATTCGCAAGATCATCCTGACACGTGGGAAACCAGTGACACTGGAGGGCCGGAACGTCATTGTCGTTCCGCTGGAGAGCCCTGAAGGCCAATATCATCTCTTGCGCGCTAAAATCCTCTTCATTAAGCATACCCCAACGCGCAACTTGGTCTATCCGCTGTCGAGCGAGCTGCATGACATGATCAACCTGTGGCACGGCATACCGCTCAAGCGTATTGGCTATGCCTCACTGGATCAGCAGACCAAGCGCGAGGCCATCGCCCAAGAACATGCGCGCTGCAGGGCCGTGATCAGCTCTTCAAGCATCGATACGCTAGCCATGGCCGCTGCGTTCTATCCGCTGACTTACAACGACGTGTGGCTCACCGGGCTGCCGCGCAACGACTTCATTCTGCGGGCGTTCGAACGGCTCCCCAAAGACTTACAAGCTGAAAGTCAAAAACTCGAGAACGCGCTGGCAGGTCGAAGGCTGGTGCTGTTCATGCCGACGTTTCGTAATGGACATGGCAATGCCTGTTACCAGTTCACGAACGAGGAGCTGGCTCAGTTGGCGCATTGGTTGGCACAGCACAACCTCGTGCTTGGGGTCCGTGAGCATATGGCTGACCGGACGGGGTCCTACGCCGAGCAGTTACAGCAGCTAGGCGCGCTAGACCTGCGCGATGAACATTATCCCAATGTCGAGGTCCTATACCGGTCCGCGTTTTTGCTGGTCACGGATTATTCGAGCTGCTTTATCGATTTCATGCTGACGGGTAAGCCCATGGTGAGTTTTGCTTATGACTATGAATACTATGCAGGCGTTGAGCGTGGTTTGTTCTATGAGCTTGATCATGTGTTCCCTGGCGCCGTTTGCTTTAGCTTTAAAGATCTTTACGAGGCGTTGAAGACCGCGGCAAGTAATTTCAAGACAGAGAGAACTGCCAGTTACGAATGGAAGAAGAAGATATTCTTTGACCACAGTGATGACCGTAACTCAGCAAGACTAATTGAACGAGTTAAAAATTTAATAGATTAAGGAAGAAAAATTGAAAACGGTTATCACGTACGGGACATTTGATATCTTGCATCGTGGACATATTAATTTGCTCAGAAGAGCTAGAGCTTTAGGCGATAGGTTAATCGTAGGTCTGTCATCGGATGAGTTCAACGCCGGAAAGCACAAGTCATCCCTACTTAACTATGAAAACCGTAAAGTAGTACTCGAATCCATTCGATATGTTGACTACGTTTTTCCCGAAGAGAATTGGGAACAAAAGCTTACAGACATCAAAGACTATGAAGCCAGTATATTTGTAATGGGTGACGACTGGGAGGGGAAATTTGACTTCCTAAAAGATCTCTGTGAAGTCGTGTATCTTCCAAGAACCGCAGCCATTTCAACGACAGAGATTAAAAATTCACTAAATCCAGAATTCGACGCCATCAAAAATTGAGAAACTCGAACAACATTCAGGTAACACAAGTGAGCGCAGAAATCGTTAAAGAAGAGTCAACGGCATCCGCATTGCAAAGCCTGCTGGTCAGGAGCGGCTATTTTTGTCCGGAGTTCTATACCAGAAACTACGTTGATGTCGTCACAGCCAAACTCGACCCGCTACAACACTATTTGATTTATGGCTGGCTGGAAAATCGCCAGCCCAGTGAAAAGTTTGATCCAAGTTTTTATATTAATCTATACAAAGACACCCCTAAAGACTTAAATCCGCTTATAGTTTTCTTTAAGGAAGGGATACTTGACGGCCGCGTCGGAAACATAGCAGACTTAAATTCTGCAGATTTTTCAAAACCTAGATCTGCAATCACTAATTATTACCATGCTGTACATTTCTACGAGATTCGTCAATGGCATAATGCTGAACAGTGGATTACAAATGCAATCGCAAAAGACCAAGAAAATCTTGCATACTTGTCTTTCCATGCAGATGTACTGAGAAAGCAAGCAAAGTGGTGGCAAAGAATTGATACTCTTCAACAACTAACAATTCTTGATCCTGAGAACCCCAGCCATTATGTAGAATTAGCTGAAACTCAGGAAATGATGAAGTCACATATAGATGCCGCCAAAGCTTATAAAAAAGCGTTGACATATCTACCGAACGAAGCAAGCTTACATTATCGCCTTGGGTATGTTTTAGAAAATAGAGGTCATGACGACCGCATCCATCTGGCTGGATCAGCAAAACATTATGAGCTGGCCATAAGCTTGGATAAGAAGCTTGATAGTGCAACCTATGGAATTGGCGCATTCCATCAGAGTTGTGGTAGATGGACCGCAGCAATTAGTGCTTTCAAGAAAACGCTTAAAAAAAATTATGATAATGCAAATCTCCATTATCGATTGGGTATGGCGTATGACCGCACTTATCAGTGGGAACTAGCAGAAAAAAGTTACAGAAATGCAATAGCTTTGGATTCAAACGATACTTACTGGCATTACAGGCTAGGTTTTGTCTGTGAAAGGCAAGGAAAATATCCCAGTGCGGCAGAAGCATATGCTTACGCTGCGAGTGCTAGACGAGACCATTCTGTATATTGGCACTACCGTTGTGCGTATACGCTAGAGAAAAGTGGTCGGATCGAAGATGCTTGTAAACAATATGTAAAAACTTTGCAGAAAGATGCGAATGCTATTTTGGGCAGAAAAATTCTAGAACAAGCCCTTGTTACAAATTCAAGCGCCACATCAAAAGGAAGCATCACTCAAGGTTACAAAGCCAGCTTTGAGAAAACCAAACTTAAGTCCTCAGCTAAAATTAGTCTAGAGCTTGACACGTCTCAAGCTGATATTTGGTGGAAGGTCGCGCTCACGTATGTTTCGGAGCAAAACTACATTGAAGCTATACCCCATGTTCGCCAGGCTATTGCAAGAAATGATGCACACGTGCCGGCCTGGCACTACATGCTCGGTTGTTTACTTACCAAGGAAGGGCGACTTAACGAAGCTTGCTCAGCGTTCAGAAACATACGAATTATTCAAGCACCCTATGGAGCGCCTGAAAATCCACTACAGGATGATAAGAGCTTCAATAAGCCCGCTATTTATACTGAATATTTTGAAAGAGAAGCTTTAGACCCTAGAATGGTTCTACTAGAAAGCTTCCATGGCGCGTCCATTTCTTGCAACCCTTATGCCATCTTTATGAAGATGCTGGAATCCGAATACTTTTCGGACTTCACTTACATCTGGGTAATCAATGACAAAGACAAAATTCCAAAATATCTTAAAAAACTAAAAAACGTTATTTTTATTAGCAGAGAAAGCGAAAACTACCTCTATTATATAGCAAAATCAAAGTACCTAATTAACAACAATACCTTTCCTCCTTATTTTATAAAAAAACTTGGACAAAAGTACTTAAATACATGGCACGGCACGCCTCTTAAAACCTTAGGCAAAGATATCCAAACTTCGCTCTTCGAGCACAAAAATGCCGCAAGGAATTTTCTGCAAGCTACAGATATAATTGTGCCTAATGATCACTCGGAAAAGGTTCTTATTGACCAACATGATATAAGACCAGGCCTAAACGCAAACATCTTGAAAATGGGCTACCCCAGGGTTGACTTAACAGTAAATCCATCGCCCGCGTTATTGCAAAAGCTTAGAGAAGAACTCGGGATAGCGAAGGACTTCAAGGTCATTTTCTACGCGCCTACTTATCGGGGCAGTAGTGTTGCTAACTCTAATATAGAACTCGATGAAATAGAAACAGCAATCGAGCTCATTGAAAATACTGTTGATGCGAATTGTGTAGTGTTCTTTAAAGGACATCACATGTTTGAACGGTGCATTCAGGAAAAAAATCCGAGAATTAACTTCCTCCCCAGCCATATTGATACAAACCAATTCCTTGCTTTGACTGATGTTCTAATAACCGACTATTCCAGCGTTGCGATCGATTTCATACCCACAGGCCGACCAATCATATTCTATGCTTACGACTATGAGCAATATCGTAAGGATCGAGGACTTTATTTCAGTCTGGAAAGCTTCTATGGGGAGTTTTGTACAACGCGCGAGGGATTGATACAAGCCTTGCATATTTCGGTAGACAGCACCCAGGCGAAAAACCGGAGCCATGCAACTGCTGAATTATGTCCGTACGACAAAGGAAATTCTGCTCAAGAGATAATTGATTATTTCTTCTTTGAAAAAAACTCCAGCCGTATATGTGTTGCACAAAACAGCACAATTAATATTGTTGCATTTGCCGGCGCACTGATTCCCAACGGGATTACCACCTCGATAACTAACCTGTCAAACGCGCTCGACTTTAAAAAATACTCATTAACACTTGCAGTAGATCCAAGCTCTGTCGCTAACCACCCTGAACGTGTGCAGCAGATGCGAAACCTACACTCCAATGTAAATATTATTGCGAGAGTCGGTAGGCAGAATATGACCATTGAAGAGAAATGGCTAAACGATTACTTCATGCGTGAGCACTGCCTGCCCACCCTAGAAATGCGTGAGATACTGCAAAGATGCTATTTGCGCGAAAACATCCGAATGTTTGGCAGAGCCAATTACGACTGTCTAGTAAACTTTGATGGTTACATTAGGTTCTGGGCATTACTCATGGCGCAAAAGCCTTACCCTAATAATCAGAAAAGCATTGCATACCTCCATAATGACATGGTGGGAGAGTGGACCAAACGATTCCCTAACCTTGAAAGCGTTTTCAATAATTACAATAATTATGATGTACTACTTTCAGTATCTAAAGCAACTAACACTCTGAATAAAATAAATTTACAGGAGCGCTTTTCAATTAGCCCTGAAAAGTTTGAATATTGTGACAACCTCATAGATGCAGATAAAGTTATCCGACTGGCCGAAGAGGAAATCATGATCCCCGAAGAAATCAAGATATTTTCGGGCAGCGGTGATATTTTTATAAATGTTGCTCGGCTTTCTGTCGAGAAAGGGCATGAGGATTTGATTCTGGGTTTTTATGAAGCTCAGAAGATGGCGCCTGATAGTAAACTCGTGATAGTAGGCGACGGGCCACTGAAGCATAAACTACAGGCTTTGATATCGTCTAAGGGATTGGGCGAAAAGGTATTTCTTTTAGGCCGTAAAGATAATCCGTTCAAATACTTGAAAAAAGCTACATGTTTTGTATTTTCTTCTAAGCATGAGGGCCAAGGACTAGCGATACTCGAAGCAATGATTTTAGGGTTACCTGTGATCTGTACTAATTTCCCTTGTGCCTATGATGTATTACAATCTGGGAAGCTAGGTCGTATCGTAGGAATGGCAGCAGATGAAATCGGGGCAGCAATTATGGACTATTCAAAAAATGGATTTGAATTCTCAAGATTCGACAATTCTATCTACCAGGCAGAAGCCATTAATAAATTCTATCAAGTGATAAATAATTAATAGATTGGATAAAAAATGAATTCTGCAAGGTTTGACTCTATTGTTAAAAAACTCTCCACCAGCTGGGAGTTTGATGCTTTGTTAAAATTCTTTAGAGAGGAAGCTAAAGTCTGTTCGAAGCATCTTGAGTTTTGTGTTTATCTCGCAGACATTGGTCGACTTCGTGAACTTCACGAATTTATTTCTAGTGTAGGCCTTTACGATATAAAGGCTATTGCAGAAGACGAAAGTAATGTCTATGAAAAACGCGGAAATGCGCAAGCGCTATTAAAAATATATGAGCAGGAAATGCTCATGCATTTTGAGCGTAAGGCAGACTCAGCCCCCGGGTTAGACGGGGAACTTCTTCGTCATATCTCGCTTTCAGACAAAACCATACTAGCCCATTTTATTTTAGAAAAAAGAGAAGCCATTTTTCTGGCAGAACAAAGCCCTAAAACATTAATGTATTTCACTTATGCATTAAATGAGCTAATTGATAGCAATGCTATAAACGCATGTATAAAACCGATCCTAGAGAACATTGATAACTTCAAGAAAATGAGCTCCTTGCGAAAGGCCTACATTACACAGCTCATCGCTAAAAAGACTCTTTCCAACTCTAATCTCATTACGTTTCCTAAAGTCGGCTATAACGAACTTCACAAGCTTCTTGGCATAGTTATAGCGCAAAAACAGAAGAAAGAAGATGGAGCCGCACGACTCTATTCACTGATTTCCGATATAATTCAACCAGAGCTAAAGCGCGTTGCTAGCATTAATCAATTAGGTTCCGACGTTAAGCCCCGTGTTGCTGTCTGTCTCTCAGGGATGTATCGTTGCGGCAACTTGGCTCTAGACAGCATATATAAGAATGTAATTCAACCTTTGAATGCTGACGTATTTTTCCATTCCTGGACAGAAATGCAAGTCTGGCCAGGTCTTGGAGGCGCTGGAGATGACTGGCTTTTGAGAATATTTAATAAAGATATGCTCTCGAAATGCCCTCCAGCTTTACGATCTAAGCGATATTTTAAATCTAAATTTCCGCGGACATATGAAATAATTGACACACCGAAACAAGCGCACTTTTCTATATCAAACCTGCCTCCCCATATCAAGTTTGACGAAGTTTTGCTTGAGGATTCTAACTGCCTGTTTAGAGAAAATCCGGATAGAGCTGATAAGTTTCTATCACTTGGAAGCCTTAACCAGGCAAAAATGCTGTATGGCATATATAAATCACATGAGTTAGCCGTTACTCATGAAAAGAAGAATAACTTCCGATATGACTACATCGTTCGATGCAGACCAGATATCGGAATACACAACTCACTCAGCTATGAAATTTTAGAGAATTTGATGCCGAATGAAGTCGGCATGGATTTTACAAAAGAATATGGCCCACAGGATCAATTTTGGTATGGGCCAAGAAAGTCAGCATTATCAATGGCCTCACTTTGGAATGCCTCACTTTCAGCAGAAAGTCTATCGCCATTTACTGAGTTTCCGCAAATGCGGGCTCATGGGTTAATCTTTGGTTGGATGGCGGAAAATCATCTTCAACCAATTCATACCCCACTTAAACGCGATATGAAAATGGCGACAGCGAAAGCGACTCCCCCAGACTTTTCAGCCGCGCTGGATTTGGACTTTTCAAACGAAGCTTCTGAATTCAGACAGAATACCGAAGTAGAAAAATTCTTTAATGCTTTAGCAGGTTTTAATAAAGTATGAAACGTTTGATCATGGACCTAGATGATACTATCTGTACAACTCAGAACGGTGACTACAAAAATAGCACGCCGAACATCCATATCATTAATAAGATGCGGCATTACAAAGAACTGGGCTTTACCATCGCGATAAGTACCAGCCGCAATATGCGAACCTATAAAGGCGATATAGGTAAAATAAACGCAAATACTCTCCCGATTATTATCGATTGGTTAGCTAAAAATTCAGTACCGTATGACGAAATTATCATGGCTAAGCCGTGGTGCGGAATGGACGGCTTTTACGTTGATGATAAAGCCGTGCGTCCTTCGGAATTTCGCGATAATTCCTATGAGCAAATTCTGGATCTCCTGTCAAAGGAGAAATCTGAATGATATTGATCACTTCAGCAGCCTATGTGGGTCCTGAGTTCCAAGCAGAGTTTGGAAAGTTACCACCGGCTTTTTTACCTGTGGGTAACAAACGCCTTTTTAAATTTCAGGTCGCGGCACTGAACGCTGCGTTTTCCAATGAGGAAATCTGGCTAAGTACTCCTGAAAGCTATCAACTCTCGGGACAGGACAATCATACACTTAAAGAACTAAATGTAAAAACTATAAATGTCCCAGACAACTTAACCCTAGCAGACTCTATATTATTCTGCCTGAATGTAATTGAAACTTCAGACAAACAGATTAGGATTTTGCATGGAGATACATATCTTCCTCAAGTCCCGAATGGGAACAATGTTCTAGCGCTAGCATCTACCCAAGATTATTATAACTGGGAAGTTGAATCATCTGATTTGAATAGCGAGTCTGTATGGTGCGGATATTTTTCTTTCTCTAACATCAGAGAACTTATAAAAAACCTCACTATATGCCGTGGCGATTTTGTTAAGGCCGTACGCATGTACGATCACGTTATCGAGCTGGAAAAGTCTCAGCTAGACCAATGGTTCGATCTCGGCCATATTAATACTTTCTACAAGACTCGAGCCAAAATCACTACCCAACGTTCATTCAACGAACTCACAATTACTGACACGCATGTTTACAAGAGCGGTACGCCTGGATATAAAATTTCGGCAGAAGGTAATTGGTTTGCTAACTTGCCCATTTCCTTAAAGGGCTTTGTTCCGCAGCTCATGGGGCAGGGGGTGCATGAAGAGCGTCCCTATTACGTATTAGAATTTCTGTACCTAGCACCTCTCAATGAACTATTGGTAAACGGTAACAATCCAGTTTTCTTTTGGAGAAAAATCTTCAAACATCTCAGCGCCTGGCTTCAAGCCTGCACTGAGAACTTTGATTCTCAATATCATTCAAAGATAGAAACCGCCAGGAAAAGTTTGTTCGCAGATAAAACCATATCGCGACTAACCGATTTCTGTAGAAGCATGGGTTTCGATACAACGTCCACAGTAACTGTGAATGGATGCAAGTCACCTTCCATTGGTCAAGTCATGGATGAATGCATTAATCTTGCCTTGTCTAAAAAATCGGTGCCTGGAGTGTTACACGGAGATTTATGCTTCAGCAATATACTGTACGACTCAAGGGCTGACGCGATAAAACTGATTGATCCTAGAGCGATTGATGTTGAAAACAATTTCACCATGTATGGCGATATTGCATACGATGTGGCTAAGCTTAACCACTCTCTAATAGGTCTTTACGACCACATCATTGCTGGGGCATATCATCTTCAACATGATGAAAAGCTGAATTTTAATTTAGAGATTTTCACAGACCAACGCATTACTAATATTCAAAAAGCTTATCTTCAAGAACCACTAGTCGCTGGATCTTCTGCTCTTGAATATATGCCGCTGACGATTTTACTATTCTTGTCAATGCTACCTCTACACTCAGACAATAAGCCTAGACAATTAGCACTCTTCGCAAACGCATTCCGTCTGTACAATGAGTTTATCAATTCGGATATAAAGCCATGATCATAATCCCAATGGTCGGTAAGAGCAGTCGCTTCTTCAAAGAAGGGTACTCTGAGCCTAAATATAAGTTAAAAGTTGGAGAGCTCACAGTTTTTGAAAAAGCCGTCATGTCTTTTGAAAAATACTTTGAAACTGATAAGTTTTTATTTTTGGTAAGAACAGATTATTCCGCATCAATATTTGTCAAAGATGCACTAGTTAAATTAGGCGTAAAAAACTTTTTGATCGTCGAATTTACTGATGAGACTGAAGGTCAAGCCGACACTGTTTATCAAGGCCTTCTTAAGGCAGCTGACTTTTACAATAATCAAGAGCCAATTTACATATTTAATATTGATACGTTTAGACCAAACTTCAAGAAGTCAGAAAAAAGTATAAATGATGGCTACCTAGAAGTTTTCCTTGGTGAAGGTACGCACTGGTCCTTTGCTCTTCCTGGAGAAAACCACAGTGTTTTGAAAACCACTGAGAAAGATAGAATTTCCAATCTTTGCAGTAATGGACTTTACTATTTCAAAACACCAACCCTCTTCAAGACCGCATTTGAGCACTCATTTAATAATGACTTACGAGAAAAGGGCGAGTTTTATATAGCGCCGCTTTACAACTACCTTATACAAAACGGCAACTCCGTAAGCTACGAAATCATTCCTAGTGAAGATATTATATTCTGCGGGACGCCTGACGAGTATAAATCTATTATAAGCTCGCACTCAAATTAGTTAAATCTTCTTCTTGCATCCTAGCAAAATCTTCTAGGATGCAAAACCACAACGTACTAAAAAATTCATTTCATTAGAAGTTTCATTCTAAAGCGAGGAATTATCGAGACGTGCCAACGATAATTTCAAGATAGCTCAACCTTCCCTTCAGCAACAAGCCGGCTTTATTTTTTCCAGAGAATCCTCGCACTAGCTTACTGACTAATTGTCCTATTTGATGCAATCATCGGCGAAAGCCCATGTGGTAAACTATAATTCAGGAGGATGCATGCAAAAAATTTCATATGCAATTCTGGTTGGATACCTTTTTACTTTGGCAACATTTGAATCTATAGCCAGTGAGAAGGATACGCCAAAAAGCACTCACCTCACGGAGATTGTTCGAGAGTTTAAAAAATCCGTATCTAATAGTATGGAGTCTGATTTTCGATTAATGAAATCATTGAATTTTGACTCTGAGAATTCTAAAGCTGTAAACAAACAAATCGGGACGCCGTCTACTTACCCTCAAGGATTTTACATTAACGAAGAAAAGGATTTGATTTTTATTCTTAGGTACTCAAACAAGCATCCTTCACGCGCTGTAATTGAAGAATATAAATGGAGCTCTTCCGAGCTAATTAATACCTATATAATTCCAGAGCCACAAAACTCAGTTTCGGAAGCGTTGATCGTTGATCACGTAGGCGACAAGAACATTGCTTATATCAGATCTGAAAATAAGCTAGCGCGATATGAACTTATCAAAAGTCCTAGCCAAATCGGCAGCGCGCTGAAGATCGGCTCTCTTTACGACAACGTCGCCCAAAGTTTTTCCAGGCTAGATAATCTTTGGTATGTAGAAAAATATAAGACGCATAAAGATTCACTTGGGCAAAGTCGCGGCGAGTACGCGATCCTTAACAGTGACTTTAAACACATAGGAGATATTACCTTCCCCGTTGAGTATTCAGGCTACAGGGAATCCCAGAAACTTAACATTCCTAAGCACCAAGGATTTGCAGCTATCAAAGATGGATTTGTGATGTCTATGGGCGGACATTGGTCAGACACCTCGAAAGCTACTCCTTATCATTATTACGGCATAAATTATTTCGATAAATCAGGTAATATAAAAAGCTCCAACTATGTCGCACCTGAAATCTTATTTGATAAGCTTAGAGAATGGGGAATCGACGCTGACGTAACAGAAAACGAAGGGATTCAAGGTCTTAACGATGGAAGCTTAGTAGTTTTACAAGTTGTTCAAACCAAAGGAAAGCCCGGGGGTAAAATCCTTTTCATTAGTTTCAAAATTTGAATCATATTGCATCCAAAGCGTGCCCTTGAAAGAGGAGCACGCTGTTACATTAGCTATTTTTCTTTATTACTTTCTAGCCGACAACATTTTCGCCGCCGCGTCAATATTTAATCCACCCCTGACCACTAGCAAACTTTATTTAGAATAGGTTAAAATCCCGCCAATTTCTAAATTCGTTATTATCTTTCTCTGCATTTATATAGGACGTATCATGAGCCGCAAAGGCCTAATCTTAGCTGGTGGCTCCGGCACCCGCCTCCACCCCGCTACCCTCTCCGTCTCCAAACAGCTACTGCCTGTCTACGACAAGCCGATGATCTATTACCCGCTCAGCACCCTGCTGCTCGCCGGTATCCGTGACATCCTGATCATCTCTACGCCTCAAGACACCCCCCGCTTCCAGCAGCTTCTGGGGGACGGCAGCCACTGGGGTCTCAACCTCTCTTACGCCGTACAGCCCAGTCCAGACGGCCTTGCCCAGGCATTCACCATTGGTGCCGACTTCATTGGCAACCACCCTTCGGCTTTGGTCCTGGGCGACAACATTTTCTACGGCCATGACTTCCAGTCGCTGCTGCGCAATGCTAACGCGCGCGAAGAAGGCGCCTCGGTGTTTGCCTACCACGTGCAGGACCCTGAGCGGTATGGCGTTGCCGACTTCGATCAACACGGGCGTGTCCTGTCGCTGGAAGAAAAGCCCACCACTCCGAAATCCAACTATGCGGTCACTGGCCTGTACTTCTACGACAACCAAGTCGTCGACCTGGCACGCAGCCTGCGGCCCTCGGCACGGGGTGAGCTGGAAATCACCGATCTGAACATGCTCTACCTGCAACAGCAGAAGTTGCACGTCGAGATCATGGGCCGCGGCTACGCCTGGCTGGATACGGGTACTCACGACAGCCTCTTGGAGGCCGGCCAATACATCGCCACCCTCGAGCGCCGCCAAGGCCTCAAGGTCGCTTGCCCGGAAGAGATCTGCTATCGCGCCGGCTGGATTGATGCCGAACAGCTCGAGCGCTTGGCGCAGCCGCTGGTCAAGAATGGCTATGGCCAATACCTTCAAGGCATTTTGAAAGAGAAGGTGTTCTGATGCAGGCCGTTCGTTTAGCGATCCCCGAGGTCGTGCTACTCACCCCTAAGGTTTTTGGCGACGACCGCGGCTTCTTCTACGAAAGCTTCAATGCACGCGCCTTTGAAGCGGCCACGGGCCTGAACCCCGACTTCGTGCAGGACAACCACTCGCGCTCGTCCAAGCACGTCTTACGCGGCCTGCACTACCAGCTGCCGCCCCACGCCCAAGGCAAACTGGTGCGCGTTGTGCAGGGCGAAGTCTTCGATGTTGCTGTCGATATTCGTCGCTCCTCACCCACCTTCGGCCAATGGGTGGGCGCGCACCTCTCAGCAGCGAACCACAATCAACTGTGGATCCCGTCCGGCTTCGCCCACGGTTTCATCACCTTGAGCGAGACGGCCGAGTTCCTTTACAAGACCACCGATTTCTACTCCACGCACAGCGAGCGCTGTATCGCCTGGAACGATCCGCAGATCGGCATCGAATGGCCTGCTGAAGGCGCGCCGCTCTTGTCAGGCAAGGATCAACAGGGCTTGCCCCTCGCTGAAGCCGACGTGTTTGAGTGAGGCCATAGGTCGAATCGAGAAGCGCGCGCTTCTGCGCGCGTACGATCATTCTGTCAGCGATGTGCCAGGGTGTGGTACCGAGTGCCTATAGCTCGAATTCGCAAGACACCCGTCTTATGCCACCGCATCTCTACCATTGTGGAACAGACCGTTAGCGCCGTTGCCAAAGTGGCACACCAATCGGATATGCTTTTGCACAGCCTCTCTATGAACACGCCATACGCGCATGGACTGTCCAGGGCTTCTTCGTTCCCTGCCAGAACCTCAAGGTAGAAAACTCTCGTGAAGATCTTAGTAACAGGTGGTGCCGGCTTCATCGGCTCGGCAGTCGTCCGACACATCATCTCCAACACCTCGGACGCGGTCGTCAACGTCGACAAGCTCACCTACGCTGGCAATCTGGAGTCGCTGCAGTCGGTCGACCAGAACGACCGTTATGCCTTCGAGCACGTCGATATCTGTGACCGCGAAGCGCTGGACCGCGTGTTCCGCGAACACCAACCTGACGCCGTCATGCACCTGGCTGCCGAGTCGCACGTCGACCGCTCCATCAGCGGCCCGTCGGCGTTCATCCAGACCAACATCATCGGCACCTACGTGCTGCTCGAAGCAACGCGTAGTTACTGGAGCTCGCTGGACGAGCGGCGCAAGGCCGCCTTCCGCTTCCATCACATCTCCACCGACGAAGTCTATGGCGATCTGGAAGGCCCGGAAGATCTGTTCACCGAAACCACGCCCTACCAGCCAAGCTCGCCCTACTCCGCCAGCAAGGCCAGTTCGGACCACCTGGTGCGCGCCTGGGCACGTACCTACGGGCTGCCTACGCTGGTGACCAACTGCTCGAACAACTATGGCCCGTTCCACTTCCCCGAGAAGCTGATCCCACTGGTCATCCTCAACGCGCTGGAAGGTAAACCGCTGCCTATTTACGGCAAAGGTGACCAGATCCGCGACTGGCTGTATGTCGAAGACCACGCTCGCGCGCTCTATAAAGTGGTCACCGAAGGTGAAGTGGGCGAAACCTACAACATCGGCGGCCATAACGAGAAACAGAACATCGAGGTGGTACGAACCGTTTGCGCGCTGCTCGATGAGCTGCGGCCTGACTCGAAATTCCGTCCCCATGTCGAATTGCTGACCTACGTGCAGGATCGCCCAGGCCACGATCTGCGTTATGCAATCGATGCCAGCAAGATCCAGCGCGAGCTGGGCTGGGTGCCGGAAGAAACCTTTGAAACCGGTATTCGCAAGACCGTGCAATGGTACTTGGACAACGCTGAGTGGGTTGCCCACGTCAAGAGTGGCAGCTACCAGCAATGGATCGACAGCAACTATGCCAAGCGTGCGGACCAAGCATGAGAATCCTGCTGCTCGGTAAGAACGGCCAGGTCGGTTGGGAGCTGCAACGGGCGCTGAGCGTGCTGGGTGAAGTCGTGGCGCTCGATCGCCACCGTGCGGTGACAGACTACGGTGATCTGGCGGGTGATCTGTCAGACCTTGACGGGCTTCGGAATACCATCCGCGCAGTCTCGCCGCAGGTCATCGTCAACGCGGGCGCGTACACCGCCGTCGACAAGGCCGAAAGCGAGCGCGAACTGGCCCAGACCGTCAACGCGCTCGCCAGCCAGGTGATGGCCGAGGAAGCCAAGCGCCTCGATGCTTGGTTGGTTCACTACTCCACCGACTACGTTTTCGATGGTTCGGGCAGCAACTCGTGGAAGGAGACCGACCCAGTTTCGCCGGTCAACCACTACGGTGCGACCAAGCTCGAAGGCGAACGACTAATCCAGGCGTCGGGCTGCAAACATCTGATTTTCCGGACCAGCTGGGTGTATGCCGCGCGGGGTAACAACTTCGCCAAGACCATGCTGCGCCTGGCCAAGGATCGCCCCACCTTGAACATCATCGCTGATCAGGTAGGCGTGCCGACAGGGGCCGATCTGTTGGCGGATGTCGCGGTGGCCGCACTTCGAGAAGCCTGGTACAAGCCGGAGCTGAGCGGTATTTACCACTTGGCGCCGGCGGGCGAAACGACCTGGCACGGGTACGCCAGCTACGTTATTGAGTTTGCCCGGAAACATGGCGAAGCGCTTGCGGTCGAGGCCGTGAATCCAATCGCCACCACCGAGTATCCTACGCCGGCCAGGCGCCCGATGAATTCACGCTTGAATACTGCCAAGCTTTGTCAGTCGTTCACACTGCACTTGCCTGATTGGCAAAGTGGAGTAACCCGTATGCTCATGGAAGCTCTGGATAAATAAACCCACCCAGTCGTGATGGGGTCATTTAGGCGGGCTGTTCCGGAACGCGCCTGCATCCGGCCACGCTTTTCTTTTGAAAGCAGCTTTTGCCTGTTTATGACCATCCGACAATGTACCACCCACCTCGCACATGGCTGCTGGCGAGTATTCGCGACATCCTGATCATTTCCGGACTGGCTGAAGTGTTCGATTGATCCACTGGCGGGGCCAAGTCGTCACAGGCTAAGCCCCGTTAGCGATTGTCAGCTGCGCAGTTAAGCTGCGTGGCTTTTTGCTGATCAATGCCCTGACCACTATTGAGTGGAACATTTCCAACGTACGTCAGAATTAATCCCTTCCTTGTAGTCCATTTCCCAAAGATACTCTCGCTGCCTATTTTCCGTTGTGGCCACCCATGAAGCGATCTAGTCTCGGCCTGTCGTTGCCAAACAACGATCCGGCTTTGACAGGCTGTGACGGTACATAGGAATCAGCTCGTCCTTTATGGCGGCTGTACGTGCGGGCACGCTTGCGTGCGCCGGAACTTGCTATGTCCGCCGGTCTGTCAACCCACGTACAGCTGCCACCCAACTGTTTGATAGCAGGAGGGAGCCGCATCGACCAAAGGACATACGCAATGCTAAAAATTGTTCCTGACCCACCCCGCACTATTCATTCCCTCGAACACACCCTGACCCAAGCCACGGACTACGCGCTATGCGCCGCTACCGTCGCCCATCAGGCGCTGCTCCTAGAGCCCAAACCCCCGGCGTCGACCCTGATCATGGCTTCTCTGCATGAAATGGAGGCGCTGCGGGTCCTGCTCGAGTCGGCGCTGATACAGGTACAGCTGCAAAACGAAGCGGGAGCGTTCCACTGACGCACAGGTATGTGCTGGCTGGGCGGGCCCTTCGCGGGCACGCCCGCTCCCACATGCGGCACAGCAATGCTGGCAGCGAAACGATCAAGGGAGATTGAACAGTGACCACCGAACCTACCGGCTTCACCGCCGGCAAGACCAAGTTTTACCAAGGCAGGCAGCAGACTCAACCGCTGTTCTGTATCGAACCGGGCATACCTTGCGAACATGCGCGGGCGCAAGCGTCGGAACTGATGGGTTACGCGCAGGAGCTGACCATCAGTGGCTTGATGGGTGAAAACCCCAAGCTGGTATGGGCAGCGTATTACCTGGGCGCGCTGGCCAAGACCCTGATGGACGATGCAGAAGCTGGCATGGCGAATTAAGAGCATTATTGAATGAGCAGGGTGCTTGCTGCCCTGCCCTTGCCAAGACCGCCTTCGCTTTATAAGGGTTAATACTCGCTGGGCGCACAGATTCGTGTACTACATCGGTGCACGGCAGGTTAGCTGGCAGAGGCTTGCGCCTACCGCGACGCTCGGCTGGCGCTACGGTTGCCGCGTTTACAGCCAATGCAGCGGCCGGTTCGGGCAAAACCTCTCTAGCCTCGTTGAACACCGTCCATTGGGGCGAACCTGAGTCACCGACGTTCTGGGACGACGGTGCAAACAGACTGACGAACTGCAGGGCTGCGCCGTTTCCTGCAGCCCTGCTTCATTTACCGCCGTTCTCCTCATCCGCTCCAACAAAGCTCGAAGCCGCATTGACAGGGTCTTGCACGGGTGCAAGCATTTCCCCTCTTACCCGTCAGCGACTTCTCAAATGCCTGCTGCATCCCCATCGGCCGAACGGCTGTATACCCTGGATACCCTGCGCGGTCTCGCCGCGCTCAGTGTGGTGTTTTGGCACTGGCAGCACTTTTTCTACATCGGTGACAGCCCGGCAGCCTTCGAGAGTGCGCGCCAGCCCTTTTTCACCATGCTTACGCCGCTCTACCAATACGGAGGGCTGGCGGTACAGCTTTTCTTCTCGATCTCGGGGTTCGTGTTCTTCTGGCTGTTCGCCCAGCGTGTCGCTGCCGGAAGCATCAGCGTGCGCAGCTTCGTCGTCGACCGCTTCAGCCGCCTCTACCCTCTGCACCTGCTCACCTTCGGCGGGGTTGCCGGGCTACAGGGCATCTACTGCATAGTTCACGGCAGTGACTTCGTCTACCTCTACAACGACACGTACCATGCACTGCTAAACCTCCTGCTCGCGCCTGCCTGGGGTCTTGAAAAGGGTTGGTCGTACAATGCGCCCATCTGGTCGGTCTCTGTCGAAGTACTGCTGTATGCCCTTTTCTTCATCATTTGCCTGGCTGGCCGCTGGCGTTGGCTGCTGGCGGTCATTGCCTGTGGCGCAGGGCTGATGCTTTACCCAGGCAGCTACAAAGTCGGCAGCGGGTTGCTGTGCTTCTTTGCCGGAGGGCTTGCCTATGCCGTGCTGTGGCAGCTGCGACGCTGGGGCGGCTCAGGTTTTGCGTTGCTGATGTGTGGTTGCGTTACGGCGGGCGCATGGGCGTCGCAGCTATGGCTGCGCGATACCCTCGATGTCTATCTGGTGATGTGCCTGTGTTTCCCAGCCACCCTTACCCTGCTGGCAGCCGCCGGGCTGCACTGGCATGGGCTGCTGCGCAGTACCGGATGGATCGGCGATATCAGCTACTCCTCTTATCTGCTGCACTTTCCGTTGCAGATCGTGTTTGCGCTGGTTTTCGACCGTCTGGGTTTCGATCGTGAGGTTTTCTATCAGCCTTGGGTGATGCTGTCGTTCTTCACAGTGCTTGTTCCCATGAGCCTGGTCTGCCATCAGTGGGTGGAACGCCCGGCACAACGTTGGTTGCGCCACAGTCGCTTGGCCCGCGGCCGCCGGCCAGAGGGCCGCGCCGTCGTCTAACGCGGTTGTTCAACGAGCGACCGTCGTCAAAACCCGCGAATTTGGCCTTGCCTGCGTCGACGACGCCGTCTATAGCCCTTCTGTATGAGAGAGGGGCGAGCAGCTCATCCTTCTCCGAACGTACGACATTCTCTGGTATCCTCAGGAAATTTTTCGACAGGCTGCGCACCGCTCGCAGACCATAACCCGTACTTGGCTGGGCATGGGCCAACCAAGGCTCAGCAGTCTGGAATCGCTGTCCGGTGACGTACCCAATAGCTTCGGCAGAGCCTCTGTTCGGTCAGTCGTCGATCACACCCTCAGTTTTTCAGCAAGCTGCGTTCCCCATCTCTGATTGGGTTGAGGAATGGAGCTACAGCTACCGATGAAAAAAACCGTCAAACTGCAGAATTTGATTCGGCAGCCGTTCAGCAGGTGCTGAGCCACCTCGAGCTGAGCGAAGAACCAACGCACTGAAACGGCGTCTCATGGCGCTCCAGTACCTTAAGAAAGGAGATCACATGTTTGGATTATTGAGAGGGCTATTCAGCTATCGAAGCTTTATCGCCACCTCGATCCGCAATGAGTTCGTTTCGCGATTTTCGCGGAGTAGCCTTGGCGGGCTGTGGATGATCATCAACCCCTTGGCGAACGTGCTGATCTACGCGCTCATTCTGTCGAATGTGTTGGCTGCGAAGTTGCCTGGCATCGACAACAAATACGCGTATGCCCTGTACCTGATGGCAGGAACCCTGGCCTGGAGCCTGTTCTCCGAAATCGTCAATCGGTGCCTGACGCTATTCATCGAAAATGGCAACCTCATGAAGAAAATGAAGTTTCCCAGGATCACCCTGCCCTTTATCGTCTTGGGTTCGGCATTGCTCAACAATTTCCTACTGCTGCTTTCTGTTCTGGGCGTGTTCATTTGCCTCGGCCATTGGCCGACTTGGCAGATGCTCTGGGCGGTACCCCTGATCCTGATCGTAGCTGCGCTGGCGATGGGGCTCGGCCTGGTACTGGGTGTGCTGAACGTCTTCGTCAGGGACATCGGCCAAGTCGTGCCCATCGTGCTGCAAATTTTGTTCTGGTTCACGCCAATCGTGTATCCGATCACGATCATTCCTGAAGATCTGCAGTCGTTGATCGGCTACAACCCCATGCTGCCGCTGGTCAGCGCCTACCACGACGTATTCGTCTATGGACTGTCCCCCAACCTCATGGGGTTGACCAGTACCGTTGTCCTCACCCTGCTGCTGCTGGTATTGGGTCTTTATATTTTCCGCCGCGCGGCTCCTGAAATGGTGGATGCCCTATGACCCTGTTGAGCGCCAAAGACCTAGGCAAGGCTTACCGCACCTATCGGAGCGAATGGCAGCGTATCGCACGCTGGCTAGGCATCAGGATCGCCCCACGCGAAGAGCACTGGGTGCTTCAACACATTAATTTCGAGATCAACGCTGGCGAAGCGATTGGCATCGTTGGGCAGAACGGCGCAGGCAAATCGACCCTGCTGAAAATGCTGACTGGCACGCTGCAGCCCACCACTGGCGAAGTGCAGGTCAATGGGCGGATTGCGGCCATCCTAGAGCTCGGCATGGGCTTCAACCCCGAGCTGACTGGGCGCCAGAACGTCTATCATGCCGCCGGCCTGATGGGCTTCAATGCCCAGGAGATAGACGCGTTCATGCCTGAAGTCGAGGCATTCGCCGAGGTCGACGAGTACTTCGACCAGCCTGTACGGACCTACTCGAGTGGCATGCAGATGCGCGTGGCATTTGCCGTGGCCACGGCGCGACGCCCGGAGATTCTGATCGTCGATGAGGCGCTCTCGGTAGGCGACAGCTATTTCCAGCACAAAAGCTTCGACCGCATACGCGAATTTCAGGAGCAAGGCACAACCTTGCTGATCGTGTCTCACGACCGCAGCTCGATCCAGGCATTGTGCGATCGGGTGTTGTTGATCGAAGGCGGCACCGTGATCAAGGATGGTGCGCCTGAAGAGGTGATGGACTTCTACAATGCCATCATTGCTGAAAAAGAAAACGCGACCGTTCAAGTTCACACAATGGCCGACGGCACCGTGCAAACCCGATCAGGCTCAGGTGAGGCGACCATCGAAAGCCTGGCCCTCTACAATGAGCTCGACGCGCCGGTCGAATTCGTAAGCGTAGGGCAACCTGTAAACCTGAAGATCAAGGTCAAGGTGAACCAGGCAATACCCGAACTGGTAGTGGGCTACATGATCAAGGACCGTCTGGGTCAGCCCATCTACGGCACCAACACTCACCATCTGGGTAAAAAGATGGGGAGCCTGGCGCCTGGCGCCGAAATGGAATACAGCTTCATGTTCGAGGCCAACATCGGTGTGGGCTCTTATTCCATTGCAGTCGCCCTTCATACGGCAGACACCCATCTCAACGCCAATTACGAGTGGCGGGATCTCGCCCTCGTATTCAACGTCATCAATGCAGACAAGGTGCCCTTTGTGGGCTCGGCATGGATCCAGCCAACAGTGGAGTGCGCCCAATGAGCCAGTTCTACCGCGCTTTCGAGGATGAGCACCGCGGCTCACACGACACCATCAAGCAGCGCTTGCAGGTTTACCTGCCGTTCATCACGCCACTGCTGAAACTCTATCCTGAGTGTCGGGCCGTCGATGTGGGCTGTGGCCGTGGCGAATGGCTGGAGACGCTGATCGAAAACGGTTTCGATGCGACCGGCGTCGACCTGGACGAAGGCATGCTGGAGGCCTGTCAGGCCCGTTCGCTGCCTGCCGAGAAAGCAGAAGCCGTTGCCTACCTGCAGTCCCTGCCCGATGAAAGCCTGACCGTCCTGAGCGGTTTCCACATCGTCGAACACATTCCATTCGACGCGCTGAAGTCGTTGGTCAGCGAAGCGAACCGAGTGCTCAAGCCCGGCGGGCTGCTGATTCTCGAAACGCCGAATGCTGAAAACCTGATCGTCGGCACCCAGAATTTCTACCTGGACCCCACGCACGAACGCCCGATCCCGCACATGCTGCTGGAGTTTCTGGTCAATTTCAGCGGTTTCCAGCGCTCCAAGCTGATGCGTCTGCAAGAAAGCCCGAGGCTGGTCGATTCGCTTTCACCGACCCTGATGGAGGTGCTCGGTGGCGCCAGTCCCGATTATGCGATCGTCGCCCAGAAAGCGCCGGACGACGTCGACCTCTCGGCGTTCGACGCCGTGTTCGAGGGCAGCTACGGTCTGAGCCTGGCGGATCTGGCGCAGCGATACGAGGCGAGCCTGGCCACCAAGACCGAAGAACAGCGGCAGCGTTGGGACACCGACAATGCATCGGTCAGCCAGCGCCTGGATGCCCTCGAGTACGACAAGGCAGCCCTTCATAAACGTGCGGACTTCATCGAGAACGAAAACACGGTGCTGCACAACCGCGTGGATTTCGTCGAGCACGAGCATGCCGCGCTGCTCACTCAGCTGCATGATCTGAAAGCGTCCATGTCGGATCTGCAATTCGATGAGCTCAAGCTGGCCAACGACGCACTTCAACGCTCGCTGGACGAGTCGCTGAAAAATGCGCATCACTGGTACACCGAAGTGCTCGCTCACCAGCAGCACATCGCGACACTCGGCGATGCCAGCGCCTATCACCATCAGACGGTCAGCGCGCTGACGGAGCAGATCCAGCAGCTTCGCAAAAGTACCTCGTGGCGGGTGACAGCGCCAATGCGGCAGGGCGTCATCGTCACGAGAAAGCTGGTGTCCTCACCGGTACAGACGTCCAGACACCTCGCTCGCACCGCGCTGAAGAGGGTCCTGGACCAGCCAAGGCTTCGCACGCTCATCAAGAAGATCTTGGTTCGCCACCCCCCGACCTACGTCCGTCTGCAAAAGCTGGCGGCGCGTTTGCGTGCCGCACCGGCCGCTCCCTTCCACAACGTGGCCGCCGCAGCGCCCCAGACCTTCACGGCAGCCGAGCCCGGTCATGCGCCGGCAGCACCGGCCCACCTCTCCGAAAATGCCAAAGCGATCTACTTGCGGTTGAACAGAAACGAACCACGTAAGGATGTGAATTGATGCGTGTAGTCATTGACCTGCAGGGCGCCCAAGCCGAAAACAGACATCGGGGCATTGGGCGTTACGCGCTTTCCTTCACCAAGGCCTTCATCCAGAACGCTGGCGACATCGACGTGTTCGTCGTGCTCAATGGTCTGTTCGGCGAGTCGATCGACGCGATCCGCGAGGAGCTGCAGGGCGTTTTGCCTGAACGTCGGATCAGGGTCTGGACACCGTGCAGCAAGGTCAGCGCCTTGCCGGCCGAGCACCGATGGAGCACGCAAGCATCGGAACGGGTCAGGGAGGCCTTCATCGGCGAGCTGCATCCGGATCTGGTGCTGGTCACCAGCCTGTTCGAAGGCCTGGTGGACGACGCCGTGACCAGCATCAAGGCGCTGGACTCGACCGTGCCGACGGCAGCCATCGTGTATGACCTGATCCCGCACATCAATCCTGAGACCTACCTGAGTTCACCGCCGGTGCGGCAGTGGTACGAAGCGAAACTCAAGCACCTGCGACGCGCCGATCTGGTACTGGCCATTTCAAATTCGTCTCGCGCCGAGGTGATCGATCACCTCGGCTTCCTGCCCGAACGCGTGGTTAACATCTCGACGGCGATCGACACCGATCACTTCAAGCCCACGCCCGACGACCTGCAAGGCGCAGCGCTCAAGGCACGCCTGGGCATCGACCGCCCGTACATCATGTACACCGGCGGTATTGACCCCCGCAAGAACATCGAAGGGTTGATCAGCGCTTATGCCGCGCTCGATGCACCGCTGCGCCGCGCACACCAGTTGGTCATCGTCTGTAACATCCGCCTGGAGGATCGTTCGCGGCTCGAGGGCCTCGCCCTTGCCAACGGTTTGAAGAAAAGCGATGTCTGCTTTACCGGTTTCGTCAGTGAAGAAGACCTGCTCGCGCTCTACAACCTGTGCACGCTTTTCATCTTCCCGTCCTTGCACGAAGGCTTCGGCTTGCCTGCCTTGGAGGCGATGGCCTGCGGCAAGCCCGTGATCGGCTCGAACACTTCCAGCCTGCCCGAAGTCATCGGCAATGCCGAGGCGCTCTTCGACCCTTACCAGGTCACGTCCATCACGGCGAAACTGGCAGCTGTGCTCGGCGATCCAGCCTTGAGAACCCAGATGGCGTCGCTGGCGCTCGAGCAGGCGCGTCACTTCAGCTGGGACCAGACGGCGGTCACGGCCGTGCAGGCCGTTCACACGCTGCTCGGCGAACTCACTCGCCGCTCACATACCCTGCGGTCGACCAGACGCCCTCGCCTGGCGTACGTGTCCCCTCTTCCGCCGGCCCGCAGCGGCATCAGCGACTACAGCGCAGAGCTGCTTCCCGAGCTCGCCCAGTACTATGAGATCGATGCCATCGTGGCCCAGGAGTCGGTTTCCAGCTCGGATGCCGACATCAACTACGCCATTCGTTCGGTAGCGTGGTTCGAGGACAATGCGCACCGGTTCGACCGTGTCATCTACCACTTCGGCAACTCTTCCTTCCATGAGCACATGTTCAGGTTGCTGGAGAAGATTCCGGGAACGGTGGTGCTGCACGACTTCTTCTTGTCGGGTGTCGTGGCAGACATCGACGTCAACAAGGGGCAGCCAGGCTTCTGGACAGATGCCCTTTACCATAGCCACGGCTACAAGGCCATCGAGGAGCGTGTCAACGGCCTGGACAGCGCCGATGCGGTCTGGAAGTACCCGTGCAACCTGCGCGTGCTGCAACAGGCCGAGGGCGTCATCGTTCACTCGAACTATTCGATCCGCCTGACCCACGCCTGGTATGGCGAGCAGATCGGCCGCGATTGGAAAGAGATTCCGCTGCTGCGCACGCCACGATTCCCCAACGCGCGCAAACGTGCTGCGGCCCGGGCCAAGCTCGGGTTCGGGGAGGATGATTTCATCGTCTGCAGCTTCGGCTTGCTCGGCCCGTCCAAACTCAACGACCGCCTGCTCGATGCCTGGCTCGAGTCCGAGCTGTCGAAGGACGAGCGCTGCCACCTGATCTACGTCGGGCAGAACAACGAAGGCCTGTATGGCGAACGCCTGCTCAAGCGCATCAATGGCAGCCACTGCCGCAACCGCATCGCGATCACGGGCTGGACGGACACCGAGCTGTTCAAGGCCTATCTGGACATCGCGGACGCCGCCGTGCAGCTACGCGCGCTGTCGCGAGGCGAAACGTCGGCAGCGGTGCTGGACTGCTTGAACTACGGCATTCCCACGATCGTCAATGCCAACGGCAGCATGGCAGACATTCCCCAGGCCAGCCTCATCATGTTGCCCGACACGTTCGAGGATGGCGCGCTGTCTGAGGCGCTGAACCTGCTACGCAACGACGTCTCCGCGCGCGAACGATTGAGTGCACAGGCCCAACGCCTGATCCATACCGATCACGCACCCCGAGCCTGTGCAGCCCTGTACCGCGATGCGATCGAGGCCTTCCACGAAGACGCCACCCATTCCATAGCCGGGACGATCGAGGCGATCGCAGAGCTGGACAAGGCCTACTTCACATTCGAACACTCCGTCGCCCTTGCCCAGTCCATCGACGAGAGCCTCACGCCGCCGATGACGAAGCCGCAACTGCTGGTCGATATTTCCGAGCTGGTCAATCGGGATGCCAAAAGCGGTATCCAGCGGGTCGTTCGGAACATCCTGAGCATCTGGCTCTCGACGCCCCCTGCCGGCTATCGTGTCGAGCCTGTCTACGCGACCGACGACAGTGTAGGTTACCGATACGCTCGACACTTCACGCTGGGCTTCCTGAACTGCCCTCAGCATCTGCTGCAGGACGAGCCCGTGGTGGTGCGCGAAGGCGACCGCTTCATCGGTCTGGACCTGCAGCCTTCCATCGTGCCGAAACAGCGGCAGGCCCTCGCCGACATGCGACGCCGCGGTGTGAATGTGCAGTTCGTGGTGTATGACCTACTGTTGAAGAAGCTCTCGCACTGTTTCGTCGAAGGTGCAGCGGACGCGCTCGACCGCTGGCTGGACGTCGTTTCGCAGTCAGACGGCGTCGTCTGCATCTCCAAGGCGGTGGCCGACGAAATGGAAGAGTGGGTGGCCGAGCACCGGCCACCCAGCAAACGTCCATTCTCTATCTCTTGGTTCCATCTGGGCGCCGACATTGCGGCACCTGCGCAGTCCACGCCCGTCAACGTCATTCCAAAGCAGGTGCTCTCACAACTGCTGGCACGCCCTTCTCTGTTGATGGTAGGCACCCTCGAGCCGAGGAAAGGCCATACGCAGGTACTGGATGCGTTCGAGCTGCTTTGGGCGGATCAGAAGGACGCGAACCTGCTGATCGTCGGCAAGCAAGGATGGATGGTCGAATCACTCGTGCAGCGCTTGAGGAATCACCCTGAACAGGGCAAACGGCTCTTCTGGTTCGAAGGGATCGATGACGACTATCTATGCGGCCTGTACACCCAGGCCGACGCTCTGATCGCCGCCTCGCTCGGAGAAGGGTTCGGCTTGCCACTGATCGAAGCTGCGCAAGCCAACTTGCCACTGATCGTGAGAGACATTCCGGTATTCCGTGAGGTGGCAGGCGAGCATGCATTCTACTTCGAAGGCGAACAGCCAGAGGCGCTGTACGAGCAGCTCGTCACCTGGCTGACTCTACACCAGGAAGGCCGTCATCCGTCGTCCACTGCGATGCCATGGATCACTTGGGAGCAGAGTGCGCAGCAATTGTTTGCCGCGATCGAGGCAACAGGTAAGTAGCACTGAAACGGGCCTGCCCTTCCCCTTCCGGAAGGGCAGAGCTTGCTCTTTACGCCATGACTTTGACGCTGGCGACAGAAAAATAGCGTTTTTTCAGGTCGAGAGCAGGCTTCTCGACAAAATGCCATGAGGCGGCACCCACCAGCGCCGACAGCCCCAGCGACAAGAAAGTAAACGCATAAACATCGGTAAGATCAGGGAACAGGCTAGCCAACATCTGTTGAATGACGAAGCCGTAAACGTAGATTCCATACGAGTAATCGAACCGGTTCAAAAAACTCATTTTCTTCGCAAGCACGCAGATCGAAATCAAGCAATAAGGCCACAAGACCAGATAGAAACCTGCGGAGAAGTGCCAGTCACCGCCATTATTGAAGAAGGCCCAAACAATCAGCGCCACAGCCGGCACCGTGATAAACCACGACATGTAGACCTTGTCCTTGAGGTGCGCCAGCAGCGCGCCGTACAAGAACAGATAACCTAGCTCGTTCAGGAACAGTTTGGAGACGGTAAAGACGTAGCTGTCGCGCATGAACGTATCGTGCAGGTGTAAGGTCAGCATCACCAGCATGGCCATCAGCACGAATCGCCAGTTGAACGCCTTCGACCAAGCCAGCACCAGAATGCCGATATAGCACAGCACCTCCAAGGGCAGCGTCCACAGACAGCCGTTCACCACCTGCACGACGTTGTCAGTGAATACGCCGGGTATGAAGGGGTGTAGATCGAACAGGGTTGCGTTTCGAAGGTATTGCCAGGTTTCCGGTTGAGCCATGTATTGAGTGTAACTGGGCGCAAACAAACCGAGGACCAACATGGTCATCAATATGGAAACGAGCAAACCTGGGAAAATGCGCGTTACCCTGTTGGTGAAGAAAGTGACGAGGCTCTGCCCTCTGAGCATCGATAACGTCACCAGATATCCGGAAATAACGAAAAAGGCATCGACGCCAATCTTGCTGAAGCCAATCAGACCATTTCTTTCAAATATGTCACCGTGGTCCAAGCCGAGCACGACGTAAGTATGGGTAATGATTACCAACGATGCGGCAATGAGCCTCACCATCGTAAATCCATTTCTCTTGTCAGCAATCACGTTTTCTTCTCCATCAGCAACCCTTAAAGATACCGGCCGAAGGTCATGCCTTAGCACATGACCGTCAACACTCCGGCGGTGATCCTTATACGCACTTTGGAGACGTCGGCCAACACGCGACCGACGTAGGGTGATCTGGAGCACACTTTCGTGCCTGGGTAGAACCTCGGCTTTGGGTGTGAAAACGCAGCTTAACTGTGAATCAGATTTGCGATTTCAGCAACGCGCTGGGCCACCAAGGCCTCATCACGGCGGCTTTCGACGTTCAGGCGCAGCAGTGGCTCGGTATTGGAGCCGCGCAGGCTGAAACGCCAGTCGGCGAAGGCCACGCTGATGCCATCGGTACGATCAACCTCAGGGGCCTGAGGCAGGTAGAACGCCAAGACCTTCTCAACCGACGCCTTGACGTCGTCGACCTGGTAGTTGATCTCGCCACTGCACGGGAACGCCGCGATGCGTTCGTCCACCAGCTGGGCCAGGGTCTTGCCGCTGACGCTCATCAGCTCGGCCACCAGCAGCCAAGGAATGTTGCCGCTGTCGCAGTAGGCGAAATCACGGAAGTAATGGTGGGCGCTCATCTCGCCGCCGTACACCGCATCCTCGGCGCGCATGCGCTCCTTGATGAAGGCATGCCCGGTCTTGCTCTGGATGGCGTGGCCGCCAGCAGCCTGCACCTGCTCGATGGTGTTCCAGGTCAAGCGCGGGTCATGGATGATCTTGCTGCCCGGGTGCTTGCGAAGCAGCATTTCGGCGAGCAGGCCCACTAGGTAGTAGCCCTCGATGAAGCGGCCCTGGCCGTCGAAGAAGAAGCAGCGGTCGAAGTCGCCGTCCCAGGCCAAGCCCAGGTCAGCTTGGCGCTCGAGCACGGCGTCGCGGGTCAATGCGCGGTTTTCCGGCAACAGTGGGTTGGGCACACCGTTGGGAAACTCGCCATCGGGTTCGCCATTGATGACCTCGATGTGCAGCGGCAGACGCGCCTTGAGCAGCTCGAGCACCGGGCCTACGGCGCCGTTGCCGGGGTCGGCCAGAATCTTGAGCGGTTTGAGCGCCGAGACGTCGACGTAGGTCAGCAGATGATCGACGTAAGCCGTCTTGTCGAAGGCTTCCCGCACCTGGCCTGGAGTCGCGGCCGGTTCACCCAACTGGCCAGCCTCGACGCGGTCGCGAATGGCGAACAATCCTGAATCACCACTGATCGGCTTGGAGTGCTCGCGCACCAGCTTCATCCCGTTGTAGCCCTTGGGGTTGTGGCTGGCGGTGATCATGATGCCGCCATCGGCCTCGAGGTGACTGGTGGCGAAGTAGACTTCCTCGGTGCCGCACAGGCCGATGTCCAGCACGTCAGCGCCCGCCTCGGTCAGGCCGCGGGTCAGGGCCTGGGCCAGCATGGGGCTTTCCAGGCGCATGTCTCGGCCGACCACGTAGCGCTTGCCACCCAGTTCGGCGACCAGCGCGCGGCCGATTCGGTAGGCGACGTCTTCGTTGAGGTCGGCAGGCACTTGGCCACGGATGTCGTAGGCTTTGAAGCAACGGGTCTGGATAGAGGGGTACATGGTTCTCACTTTGACGAGCCGCTCGCGGGCAGAGATCGATGTGTAGGTGGGCTGCGCAGGGGCAACCAATGGCCAACGGCCCGTGGTGCTCGGAAAGAGCACCACGGGCCGTTCGGGGAACGCCGGGTATCAGCCGGTGCAGCGACCGTATTTGTCTTCGAAGCGAACGATGTCGTCTTCGCCGAGGTAGTCGCCGCTCTGCACTTCGATCAGGACCAGGTCGATGACGCCTGGGTTTTCCAGTCGGTGCGTGTGGCCTGCCCGAATGAAGGTGGATTCATTGGTGTGCAGCATCATTTCCTTGTCATCGTTGACCACCACGGCGGTACCACTGACCACGATCCAGTGCTCACTGCGATGATGGTGCATCTGCAGTGACAACGACGCCTTGGGTTTGACCACGATGCGCTTGATCTTGAAGCGCTCGCCGTTCTCCAGGGTGGTGTAGGTACCCCAGGGGCGGTGTACGGTACGGTGCAGCTGGTGCACGGTGTGGCCCTTGCTCTTGAGCTGGCCGACGATGTGCTTGACGTCTTGGGCGTGGTCCTTGTGGGCGATCATCACCGCATCGGGCGTATCGATCACCAGCAGGTCCTCGACGCCGACCAGTGCGGTCAGGCGGCCTTCGCTGTTGACGTAGTTGTTGCGCGAGGCATGCGCCAGCACTTCGCCTTCAAAACGGTTGCCGTCGGCGTCCGCTGGGGTGAGTTCGCTGACGGCGTTCCACGAGCCGATGTCGCTCCAGCCGATGTCGCACGGTACAGTGGCGACGCGGTCCGAGCGCTCCATCAGCGCGTAGTCGATGGAAATGTCCGGCACTTGCGCGAAGCTCTCCGGATCGATGGTCAGGCAGCTGTAGCGGGTAGCCTCGGCCAGGCGCGACTGGCTCTTGGCATGCAGGGCGGCCTGCAACACATCGGGCGAATGCTTTTCGAATTCTTCCAGTACGGTGCCGACACGGAAGCAGAACATGCCCGAGTTCCAGAAGTAGTTGCCCGCTGCCACGTACGACTCTGCCAGCTCGAGGTTGGGCTTCTCGACGAAGCGCTCGACCTTCAAGCCCTGTGGCAGCTCACCTGCCAAGCCTGCTTCGATATAGCCGAAGCCGGTTTCGGGGTACTGCGGCTTGATGCCGAAGGTCACCAGCCAGCCGTTGTTGGACAACTCGACGGCTTTGGACACGGCTTCGGCAAAGGCTACTTCGTCCTGGATCAGGTGATCGGCGGCCAGGACCAGCATGTGTGCGTCAGCGCCATGGCTGTCACGCAATTGCAACGCTGCCAGCGCCACGGCTGCGGCCGTGTTACGACCGAAAGGCTCGAGAATGAACGCTTGCGCAGGGCCGTTTTGCTGAACGCCGCGGTATTCGTCTTCGGTCTTGAACAGCAGTTCTCGGTTGGTAACGGTCAGAACTTCCGACACACCTGGCAGGTTCGAAGCGCGCAGGAACGTTTTTTGAATCAGATTCTGACCATCAGGCAGGGTCATGAACGGCTTGGGATGAGCCTCGCGCGAGACGGGCCACAACCGGCTGCCCACACCGCCTGACAAAATTACGGGTATCAAGTCCATATCTTATAATCCTGCTAGCCATTGGCATGGCACGTAGACGAAACGCAAAGTACTTCAGCAAACGATCTGCCGCCTTGCACCTTTAACGTTCAAGTTTCCTTGTTGATCCAACTGCTTGGCTCGAAACGAGCGTAAAGGCAGGCATACCCCAGAATCCGAGAGGCCCAAGAATATCAGAGAACATTACCTGAGGCTTGCTCACGGGTGCGGTATGGGGCAATCCGTTGTCGCCCCCTTGGACCATAATGAGAGTCATTCGATCTCCACAGCGAGTGCTTTTTTTGCATAGACCTCGCGCAAGCGCGCCGCCAGTGCATGCCGGGCGGGCGGATCGCCGTGCACCAGGCGGATGCGTGCCGGCCATCGATCCATGCCGGTCACGAACTCGACCAACCCGTTCTGATCCGCATGAGCCGAATACCCCGGCACCGTGCAGACCTTGGCCCGAATCTCGTACAACTGCCCATCCAGGTCGACCGACACCACACCTGCCGCACCCGCGCTCGCGCGAATCACCGCACCCGGCGTGCCCTGGACCTGATGGCCGACGAATACCACCTCATGACGCGGATCGCCGAGCATGGCTTTGAGGTAGGCGACGATGCGCCCGCCTGAGCACATGCCGTTACCGGCGATGACGATCGCAGGCTTGCCTGTGCTGTTGAGGTAGTTGACGACCTGGCGATGTTGCGCGTGGCTGTCGATGCTGATCAGTTGCTCGAAGCCCAGCGGCGCTCGCCCTGCCTGCAACCGTTGACTGGCCTGCACATTCCAGTGGGCGCTCAGCTCGCGATAGACCTGGGTGATGCGCTGGGCGAGCGGCGCGTCGAGGATGATCGGTAACTGCGCCCAGTCCAGCACGCGCAAAGGATCATCGGCCGGGCCGGCCTGGCCCCGCTGGCGCAATGCCTTGCGGTGCAGAATGTCTTCGAGGTCGAACAGCAGTTCCTGCGTGCGGCCCAGGCTGAATGCCGGGATCAGTACGGTGCCGTGGTCCGCGAGCGCCTGGTCGATGATGGCTTCGAGGGCATCACGCCGTTCGCCGCGGGCACCGTGCACTCTGTCGCCATAGGTACTTTCCAGCACCAGCAGGTCCGCCCGCTCGGGTGGCTCGACCGGGCGTAGCACTGCGCTGTCGTTTGCACCCAAATCCCCCGAAAATACGATTCGAGCGCTCTGCTGGCTCGACGATTCGAGCACATCACATTCCACGTAGGCCGAGCCCAGTAAATGGCCGGCTCGCCGCAGACGCACACGGCATGTCAGGCCCGGACGCTCGATGACGGCATGCCAATGATCGAACGGCAGAGGTTGCAAGCGCGCCTGCACGAACGCCAGGTAACGCGATACCTCGGCAGGATCGTCGCTGATGCTCAACTTATAGGCATCTTCCAAGACCAAGGGCAGGAGTTTGGCCGACGGTTCGCTGCACAGGATCGGCCCACGATAACCCGCCGCGAACAGCGCCGGCAGGCGGCCGACATGGTCCAGGTGAACATGGGTGAGCACGAGGGCTTCGATACCGCTGAGGTCGAAGGCAATGCTTGGCTTGCCTGTGGCCGCGTCCTTGCCCTGTGCCAAGCCGCAGTCGATGAGCACGCTGGTAGCAGCGTCGAGGTGCAGTTGATGGCAAGAGCCGGTGACCGTCTGGTGTCCGCCATGGTGAGACAAACTGGGATAACGCATCGCAATACGCGCTCAGTAGCGACAGGGCGCGGTATTACGGCAGACGGAGGGGTATGGCGGAATCGGATTTCCGCCATCATCGTGCAGGAATTTTCTTACTTTTCGGCGAGTGCGGCTTCGCGAGCTTGAAGGCGAATCCGTCGGCGTGTGCGCATCACGGCATAGCTGCCCAGCAATGGGCCAACGGCCAGGCCAATGATCAGAGCTGCCAGAACAGGCACCGCCACAGGCATTGCGGGAGACGCCCAGCCAAACAGCAGCAGCGACACGTCCTGCTGATTTTCAAGCACGAAGAACAACACGACCGCCGCCAGTAACAACACCAGCACCGCCACCAGGGCACGTTTGAGATTACGCATCAGAAATTCCTTGCGGCACTCAAGGCTTCTGCCTCGTGCTCGTCTTCGTTGACTCGGTCGCGCAGCTCTTTGCCCGGCTTGAAATGCGGGACGAACTTGCCATCGAGACTGACCGACTGCCCAGTCTTGGGATTTCGCCCTACTCGCGCTGAGCGATAGTGCAGAGAAAAGCTACCAAATCCACGGATCTCGATGCGATCACCCGTAGCCAGGCACTGCGACATTTGTTCAAGCATGGTCTTGATTGCCAGCTCCACGTCACGGGGCGAGAGCAGCCCCTGGTGGGTGACAATCCGTTCGATCAGCTCCGACTTCGTCATGTTTTTCCCTTCGTTATCAAGCAGCTAGATCATTGCTTAATCAGGTTGTAGCACGCTCCGCAGGATTTGAACAGGCCGGTTATTGACTTAAGCAGAAAATTCAAGGCTGGCGCGCGGAGACCCTGCAAACAGACCCGAGCGGGTGCACGAAGGTTCACCGTGCAGAGACACATAACCCAGCAAGGCGTGGGCACGGCCCTGAGTTCAAGGCAAAAAAAAGGGTGACCGAAGTCACCCTTTTGCTACCAAAACAGAACTCAGTTCTGTTTAGCCATTGCTTCGCGCAGCAGCGCAGCCATGGTGGTATCTGCAGCAGCTTCCGGAGCAGCTTTCAGGCTCTGGATAGCTTCGCGCTCTTCAGCATCGTCTTTCGATTTGATCGACAGGCTGATGACGCGGGACTTGCGGTCGACGCTGATGATCTTGGCTTCGATCTCTTCGCCTTCTTTCAGAACGTTACGCGCGTCTTCAACGCGGTCACGGCTGATTTCGGAGGCTTTCAGAGAAGCTTCGATATCGTCGCCCAGGGTCACGATAGCGCCCTTGGCGTCAACTTCCTTGACGATACCTTTGACGATAGCGCCTTTGTCGTTGACAGCAACGAAGTTGGAGAACGGATCGTCTTCCATCTGCTTGATGCCCAGGGAGATGCGCTCGCGCTCTGGGTCAACCGACAGGATGACGGTTTCCAGCTCGTCGCCCTTCTTGAAGCGACGCACGGCTTCTTCGCCAGCTTCGTTCCAGGAGATGTCGGACAGGTGAACCAGACCGTCGATGCCGCCTTCCAGACCAATGAAGATACCGAAATCGGTGATCGACTTGATGGTGCCGGAGATCTTGTCGCCCTTGTTGAACTGGCCAGAGAAGTCTTCCCATGGGTTCGACTTGCACTGCTTGATGCCCAGGGAGATACGACGACGCTCTTCGTCGATGTCCAGAACCATGACTTCCACTTCGTCGCCAACCTGAACGACTTTCGACGGGTGGATGTTCTTGTTGGTCCAGTCCATTTCGGAAACGTGTACCAGACCTTCAACGCCTTCTTCCAGCTCAGCGAAGCAGCCGTAGTCGGTCAGGTTGGTCACACGCGCAGTGACGCGGGTGCTTTCTGGGTAGCGAGCTTTGATAGCGACCCATGGATCTTCGCCCAGCTGCTTCAGACCCAGCGAAACGCGGTTACGCTCACGGTCATACTTCAGGACTTTGACGTCGATCTCGTCACCAACGTTAACGATCTCGGAAGGATGCTTGATGCGCTTCCAGGCCATGTCGGTGATGTGCAGCAGGCCGTCGACGCCGCCCAGGTCCACGAAGGCACCGTAGTCGGTGAGGTTCTTGACGATACCTTTGACCTGTTGGCCTTCCTGCAGCGATTCCAGCAGCGCTTCGCGCTCTGCACTGTTCTCGGCTTCCAGGACGCTGCGACGGGAAACGACAACGTTGTTGCGCTTCTGGTCCAGCTTGATGACCTTGAATTCCAGCTCTTTGCCTTCGAGGTGGGTGGTGTCGCGCACTGGGCGGACATCAACCAGGGAGCCCGGCAGGAACGCACGGATGCCGTTAACGTCGACAGTGAAGCCGCCTTTAACCTTACCGTTGATAACGCCCTTGACCACTTCTTCGGCAGCGAAAGCAGCTTCCAGAACAATCCAGCACTCGGCGCGCTTGGCTTTTTCACGGGACAGCTTGGTTTCGCCAAAGCCGTCTTCGACCGCGTCCAGCGCAACGTGAACTTCGTCACCGACCTTGATGGTCAGCTCGCCAGCGTCGTTGAAGAACTGCTCGAGCGGGATGACGCCCTCGGACTTCAGACCAGCGTGAACGGTAACCCAGTCGCCGTCGATGTCGACAACGATACCGGTGATGATTGCGCCCGGCTGAAGATTGAGGGTTTTCAGGCTTTCTTCAAAGAGTTCTGCAAAGCTTTCGCTCATTTTCATTCCTGTAGATTCGGGCGAAACAGACGCCCATCGCCACACTCCAGACAATGTGGGTTTCGTTTAGATAAAGAAAAGCTGGCAGGACGATGACTGGTGCACCTGCCGGCTTTCCTGATGATCAGTGGATATCGCGTAGTGCGAGCTCGCTCCTGATACGTTCCAGCACCTGCTCGATGGACAACTCGGTAGAGTCCAGCTGTATCGCATCGGCCGCCGGTTTGAGCGGGGCCACTGCACGCTGGGTATCACGCTCATCGCGTGCCCGTATCTCATCTAGCAGACTCGACAGACTAACATCTTCGTTCTTGCCCTTCAACTGCAGGTAACGGCGGCGAGCACGCTCCTCTGCGCTGGCGGTCAGGAACACTTTCAGCGGCGCATCGGGGAACACCACGGTGCCCATGTCGCGACCGTCGGCAATCAGGCCCGGCATTTCACGGAAGGCGCGCTGGCGCTGCAGCAGCGCATCGCGCACGGCAGGCAGGGCAGCGACGGCCGAGGCCCCGGCCGCGACGGTTTCGGTGCGAATGGCGTGACTGACGTCCTCACCTTCGAGGATGATCTGCTGCAACTTGCCCGGCTTTGCCGCGATGAACTGCACATCCAGATGCGCGGCCAAGGCCTTGAGCAGCTCTTCGTTGGTCAGATCGACGCCATGGTTGGAGGCGGCGAACGCCAGCAGGCGGTACAGCGCACCCGAATCAAGCAGGTTCCAGCCCAGCTCGCGCGCCAGCAGGCCTGCGACGGTGCCCTTGCCCGATCCACTTGGGCCGTCGATGGTGACGACAGGCGCGATCATGCCTTGCCCTCCTCTGCGACACGAATGCCCACCTCGGCGCACAGGGCCAGGAAGTTGGGGAAGGAGGTCGCCACGTTGGCGCAGTCATGAATGCGGATCGGCGCACTGGCGCGCAACGACGCAACGCTGAACGCCATGGCGATGCGATGGTCGCCGTGGCCATGCACTTCGCCGCCGCCGATCTGGCCGCCGTCGATGATGATGCCGTCCGGGGTGGGCTCGCACTGCACGCCCAGGGCGATCAGGCCATCGGCCATGACCTGGATCCGGTCGGACTCCTTGACCCGCAGCTCTTCAGCCCCACGCAGCACCGTACGCCCTTCGGCGCACGCCGCGGCGACGAACAGCACCGGGAACTCGTCGATGGCCAGCGGCACCAGGTGCTCGGGAATCTCGATGCCCTTGAGCGGCACACCCCGCACACGCAGGTCGGCCACCGGCTCGCCGCCCACTTCGCGCTGATTCTCCAAGGCGATGTCACCGCCCATCAGCCGCAGAATGTCGATGACCCCGGTGCGGGTCGGATTGATACCGACATGCTCGAGCACCAGCTCCGAGCCCTGAGCGATCGAAGCCGCGACCAGGAAGAAGGCTGCCGAAGAAATGTCCGCCGGAACCTCGATGCGGGTGGCGCTCAACGTACCGCCCGATGTGAGCGATGCGACGGGCCCGTTTGACTCGACCGCATAACCAAAACCGCGCAGCATGCGCTCGGTGTGGTCGCGCGTTGGCGCGGGCTCGGTAACAGTGGTCCGCCCCTGGGCATACAGCCCGGCAAGCAGCAGACAGGATTTCACCTGCGCGCTGGCCATCGGCAGCGTGTAGTTGAGCGCCTTGAGCGTCTGCCCGCCGCGGATGGTCAGCGGCGGCCGCCCTTCAGGCCCGGTCTCGACCACCGCGCCCATGTCCCGCAGGGGGTTGGCCACGCGGTTCATCGGACGCTTGGACAGCGAGGCATCACCGGTCATGGTCACATCGAACGGCTGCGCCGCCAACAGCCCGGAGAGCAGGCGCATGGACGTGCCGGAGTTGCCCACGTAGAGGGGGCCAGGCGGCGGCTTCAGGCCATGCAGGCCGACGCCATGGATGGTCACACGGCCATGGTGCGGCCCTTCGATGACCACACCCATGTCGCGGAACGCCTGCAGCGTGGCCAGGGCGTCTTCCCCTTCGAGGAAGCCCTCGACCTCGGTCGTGCCCTCGGCCAGCGAGCCGAGCATGATCGAGCGATGGGAAATGGATTTGTCGCCCGGTACGCGAATACGTCCGGACAGGCGGCCGCCCGGTTGGGCCAGGAAGATCAGGTCGTTGGCGTTCATAGCGTCCACATAGGCCCGGCGGGCCAGGATTTTACTGAAATGCTCGCGGGCCACCTTGGCGCGGGTGAACACACCCAGCAGCTGGTGCCCGTCCCCAGCATCGACCGCGTCGCGCAAGGCGTCGAGGTCGCTGCGAAAAGTGTCCAGTGTGCGCAGGACGGCCTCGCGATTGGCGAGGAAGATGTCGTGCCACATGATCGGATCGCTGCCGGCGATCCGAGTGAAATCACGAAAACCGCCCGCAGCGTAGCGGAAGATCTCGAGGTTTTCATTGCGCTTGGCCAGCGAGTCGACCAAGCCGAAGGCGAGCAGGTGCGGCAGGTGGCTGGTGGCGGCCAGCACTTCGTCATGCCGCTCGACCGGCATGTGCTCGACATCGGCGTCCAGCGCGCGCCACAGGCGATCCACCACAGCCAAAGCATCGGCGTCGGTCTCCTGCAACGGCGTGAGAATGACCTTGTGCCGACGGAACAACGCCGCATTCGAAGCCTCCACGCCGCTCTGCTCGGAGCCTGCAATCGGATGGCCCGGCACGAACCGCGCCAGCCCAGCGCCGAGCACCCGGCGCGCTTGGCGCACGACGTTGCCTTTGGCACTGCCGACATCGGTCAGAACGGCACGCCCGAGATCGAGCCCTGCCAGCACTGCCAGAACCTTCTCCATGGCCAGGATCGGCACGGCCAGCTGGATAACGTCTGCACCGCTGCACGCGATGGCCAGATCCTCTTCACAACGATCCACCACACCCAGGGCAACGGCTTGCCGGCGCGATTCGGCGTCAAGGTCGACGCCGACCACTTCGCGGCACAACCCGCGCTCACGCAGACCTTTGGCGAAGGAGCCGCCGATCAGACCGAGCCCGACCACCACCAACCGCCCGACGAGGGGCTGCGGCGCTTGTTTTACCACTTCAACCACGCGTGCACATCCTGTTCTGTACGACGATCACTGCCGCTGTGCGGCAAGTCCAGGCTCGCAACCTCAAAGCACGGCTTTCGGGTAAGAGCCCAGCACCTTGAGACCCACGGCCTCCTGACTGATGCTCTCGAGCACGGCCTTGATCAGTGGATCGCGGTGATGGCCGACGAAGTCGATGAAGAACACGTACGTCCACTTGCCACTGCGCGACGGACGCGTCTCGATGCGCGTCAGGTCGATGCCGTTGTCATGGAACGGCACCAGCAGCTCATGCAACGCGCCGGGCTTGTTGCTCATCGAGACGATGATCGAGGTCTTGTCGTCGCCGGTCGGCGGCACTTCCTGGTTGCCGATCATCAAAAAGCGCGTGGAGTTGTCCGGGCGGTCTTCGATCTTCTCGGCCAGACGGCTCAGGCCGTACAGGTTGGCTGCCATTTCGCCGGCAATTGCCGCCGAGTTCCACTCGCCCTTGACCCGCTTGGCGGCCTCGGCATTGCTCGACACGGCAATACGCTCGACGTTCGGGTAATGCGCATCGAGCCACTTGCGGCACTGCGCCAGCGATTGGGCATGGGAATAAATGCGCGTGATGCTGTCGGTCTTGGTGTTTTCACCTACCAGCAGGTGGTGGTGAATACGCAACTCGACTTCGCCACAGATGACCATGTCGTGTTCGAGGAAGCTGTCGAGGGTGTGGCTGACTGCGCCTTCGGTGGAGTTTTCCACCGGCACCACACCGAAATTGACCGCACCGGCGGCCACTTCACGGAACACCTCGTCGATGGCCGCCATGGGCCGGCTGACCACGGCATGCCCGAAGTGCTTCATGGCGGCCGCTTGGGTAAAGGTGCCCTCAGGGCCGAGGTAGGCCACCTTGAGCGGCTCTTCCAGCGCCAGGCACGAGGACATGATCTCGCGGAACAGCCGCGCCATTTCCTCGTTACCCAGCGGGCCGGGGTTGCGCTCCATGACACGCTTGAGCACTGCCGCTTCACGCTCAGGGCGGTAGAACACCGGCTGCTCGCCCTCGGCGAGGCTGGCAGTCTTGACCCGGGCAACTTCCTGGGCGCAGCGGGCGCGATCGCTGATCAGCTCGAGAATTTTCTCGTCGAGGCTGTCGATGCGCACGCGCAGCGCCTTGAGCTCTTGCTCGACCATCAGGCGTGCTCCTTCTCGAATTCAGCCATGTAGCCGACCAAGGCCTCGACCGCCTCCATACCCAAGGCGTTGTAGATGGAGGCACGCATGCCGCCCACCGAGCGATGGCCCTTGAGGTTGAGCAGACCACGCGCGTCGGCACCGGCCAGGAAGGCCTTGTCCAGACGCTCGTCGGCCAGGCGGAACGGCACGTTCATCCAGGACCGGGCATTGTGGCTGATGGGGTTGCTGTAGAAGTCACTGGCATCGATGAAACCGTACAGCCGGTCTTTCTTGGCCCGGTTGCGCTGCTCCATGGCGTCGACGCCGCCCTGCTCTTTGAGCCATTCGAAAACCAGGCCCGAGAGGTACCAGGCGTAGGTGGCCGGGGTGTTGTACATCGAGCCGTTGTCGGCCGAGACCTTGTAGTCGAGCATGGTCGGGCAGCTGCTGCGGGCGCGGCCGAGCAGGTCTTCACGCACGATCACCACCACCAGGCCGCTCGGGCCGATGTTCTTCTGCGCACCGGCGTAGATCAGGCCGTACTGCGAGACATCGATGGCACGCGAGAGAATGTCGGACGACATGTCGACCACCAGCGGCACGTCACCGGTGGCGGGCACCCAGTCGAACTGCAGACCACCGATGGTTTCGTTGGAAGCGTAATGGACATAGGCCGCGTCGCGGCTCAGTTGCCACTCGTTCTGCCCAGGAATGGCCAAGTAGTCGTAGGGTTTGGCGCTGGCGGCGACATTGATGTTGCCGAAGCGGCGAGCCTCATCGATGGCCTTCTTCGACCAGATGCCGGTTTCGACGTAGTCCGCCGTGCCGGTTTCCGGTAGCAGGTTGAGGGGAATTTCCGCGAACTGCTGGCTGGCGCCGCCCTGCAGGAACAGGACCTTGTAGTTCGAGGGGATGCACAGCAGGTCTCGCAAGTCCTGCTCGGCCTTTTGCGCAATGCCGACGTAGTCGTCACTGCGATGGCTCATCTCCATCACCGACAGACCCTTGCCGTGCCAATCGAGCATCTCCGACTGGGCACGCTGCAGCACAGCGTCAGGAAGCGCAGCAGGGCCTGCGCAGAAGTTAAAGGCTCGTTTGCTCACATCCACTCTCGCTCTGCTCTGGTCAGTCAACGGGGCGACCTGTGTCGCCCCGTCGGGTTTACGCCATGTTATTCCTGGCCGGACTCTTCGGCGGCCGCTGGGCCGTCTTCATCCAGCCCGTCGAGGGCCACACGCGCCACACCGTCTTCGTCCAGCTCGATCAACTCGTCGAGGTCTTCGGAAGGCTCCTGGATACGCTCCAGACCCACCAACTTCTCGTCGCTGGCCAGCTTGATCAGGGTCACACCCTGGGTGTTGCGGCTCAGGCTCGACACTTCACCGACCCGGGTACGCACCAGCGTGCCCTGGTCGGAAATGAGCATGATTTCCTCCCCCTCGTGCACCTGGATGGCGCCGATCAGGTTGCCGTTGCGGCCCTTGGTGCCCATGGCGATGACGCCCTGACCACCACGCCCGCGGCGCGGGAACTTGGACAGCGGGGTGCGCTTGCCATAGCCACGCTCCGACGCGGTGAGGATCTGCGCGCCGGACTCGGGGATCAGCATCGAGATCACCTCGTGACCTTTGGGCAGACGCATGCCGCGCACGCCACGGGCGCTTCGGCCCATCTGACGGATCACACTCTCGGCAAAGCGGATGACCTTGCCGGCACTGGAGAACATCATGACCTCTTTGGCGCCATCGGTGATGGCAGCAGCGATCAGGGTGTCACCCTCTTTCAGTTTCACCGCGATCAGGCCGCTGGTACGTGGTCGGGCGAACTGGGCCAACGGGGTTTTCTTCACGGTGCCGCACGCGGTTGCCATGAAGATGAACGCGCCGGTCGGCTCAGCGACCAGTTCCGGCGTGTCGCCTTCTACTTCGTCGATCTCTTCCGGCTCGATCACTTCACCTTCGAGCACCGCATCATCGGCCTCTTCGAGCTCTTCATCGGGGTCGGCGTTCTGCTGCAAGGCTTCGAGATCGATCTGCAGCATCGCCGTGATGCGCTCGCCGTCTTCGAGCGGGAGCAGGTTGACCATTGGCCGACCGCGCGCAGCGCGCGACGCTTCAGGGATGTCGTAGGTCTTGAGCCAGTAGACCTTGCCCTTGCTGGAGAACAGCAACAGCGTGGCGTGGCTGTTGGCGACCAGCAGGTGCTCGATGTAGTCCTCGTCCTTCACACCGGTAGCCGACTTGCCTTTGCCGCCACGGCGCTGGGCCTGGTAAGCGGTCAGGGGCTGGGTCTTGGCATAGCCGCCATGGGAGATGGTCACCACGCGCTCTTCCTCCGGGATCATGTCGCCGTAGTTGAGGTCATGGCGGGCATCGAGGATTTCGGTGCGGCGCACATCGCCGTATTCGGCACGGATGGCTTCGAGCTCTTCGCGGATCACTTCCATCAGGCGCTCGGCGCTGCTGAGGATGCGGATCAGCTCGCCGATCTGCGCGAGGATTTCCTGGTACTCGGCCAGCAGCTTCTCGTGCTCGAGGCCGGTCAGGCGGTGCAGGCGCAGGTCAAGGATGGCCTGGGCCTGTTCCGGCGACAGCCAGTACTTGCCTTCATGCAGACCGAACTGCTCGGGCAGGTCTTCCGGACGGCAGGACTCAGCGCCCGCGCGCTCGACCATGACCTGCACGGCAGACGATTCCCACGGCGTGGAGATCAGCGCTTCCTTGGCTTCGGAAGGCGTGGGCGAGGCTTTGATCAGGGCGATGACCGGATCGATGTTGGACAGTGCAACCGCCTGCCCTTCAAGGATGTGGCCACGCTCGCGGGCCTTGCGCAGCTCGAACACGGTACGCCGGGTCACCACTTCGCGACGGTGACGGACGAACGCTTCGAGCAGGTCCTTGAGGTTCAGCAGGCGCGGACGGCCGTCGATCAGCGCAACGATGTTGATGCCGAACACGCTTTGCAGCTGGGTTTGCGAATAGAGGTTGTTGAGCACCACTTCCGGCACTTCGCCACGGCGCAGCTCGATGACGATGCGCATGCCGTCCTTGTCGGACTCATCGCGCAGCTCGGTGATGCCCTCGAGCTTCTTCTCCTTGACCAGCTCGGCGATCTTCTCGATCAGGCGGGCCTTGTTCAGCTGGTACGGCAGCTCGGTGATGACGATCTGCTGGCGGCCACCGACCTTGTCGATGTCTTCGATGGCCGAGCGGGCGCGCATGTAGATGCGGCCACGGCCGGTACGGTAGGCCTCGATGATGCCCTGGCGACCGTTGATCTGCCCGGCAGTCGGGAAGTCCGGACCCGGGATGAACTGCATCAGCTCATCGACCGTGATCTCGGCGTTGTCGATCAGTGCCAGGCAGCCATCGATCACTTCGCCGAGGTTGTGCGGCGGAATGTTGGTGGCCATGCCCACGGCGATGCCGCTGGAGCCGTTGACCAGCAGGTTGGGGATGCGCGTGGGCATGACCGCCGGGATCTGCTCGGTGCCGTCATAGTTCGGCACCCAGTCGACGGTGTCCTTGTGCAGGTCGGCCAGCAGCTCGTGCGCCAGCTTGGACATGCGCACTTCGGTGTATCGCATGGCCGCGGCGTTGTCGCCGTCGACCGAACCGAAGTTGCCCTGGCCGTCTACCAGCAGGTAGCGCAGCGAGAACGGCTGCGCCATGCGCACGATGGTGTCGTAGACGGCAGTATCACCGTGGGGGTGGTACTTACCGATGACGTCACCGACCACACGGGCGGATTTCTTGTACGGCTTGTTCCAGTCGTTGCCCAACTCGCTCATCGCAAACAGAACGCGGCGATGCACCGGCTTCAAGCCGTCACGCGCATCGGGCAGCGCTCGCCCGACAATCACGCTCATCGCGTAGTCGAGGTAAGACTGTCTCAGTTCGTCTTCGATATTGACCGGGAGGATTTCTTTGGCCAGTTCGCCCATGAGAAGCCTGATTCCTTTTTCTGGTGAAACTCCGTCAAATCCCTCCTGGGACGAACGAAGCTCGCCGCCGCAACGCACAAGGGTGCGACGACTTACGACAAATCAATGAGTTGTGACATGGATTTGCGCAATGAAGACAGCCATCATGGGCCGCCTTGGAAACCGCCGGATGTTACCACAACGACCGGGGTGATGGGAGATATGGCAGCATCTCGCGCGTGCTGCCGATCGCTCTGTCAAACGCGCCAGATTGCGTTTCAGTGCAAGCGCTTGCGGCACATCCTCTGCGCGATCTTGGCTGCATCCGGACGCTCGATGATGCCGCGTTCGGTCACGATCACATCGATCAGGTCAGCCGGGGTCACATCGAACACGGGATTGGCCACTTCCACACAAGCGGCTACGCGCTCACCGGCCACATCCAGCAGCTCGTCGGCATGACGCTCCTCCAGCACGATATCGTCGCCGCTCTCCAGGTTCAGGTCGATGCTGGTACTGGCCGCCACTACCATGAAACGCACGCCGTGGTGCATGGCCGCCACTGCCAGTTGATACGTGCCGATCTTGGCAGCGACGTCACCGTTGGCCGCAATGCATTCGGCACCGACGACCACCCAGGTGATGCCTTTGGTCTTCATCAGGTGAGCAGCGGCGGAATCCGCGCACAGCGTCACCGCCACGCCTTCGTTGGCCAGCTCCCAGGCGGTCAGTCGCGAACCTTGCAGCCAGGGCCGGGTTTCATCGACGTAGACGCGCTCGACCATGCCTTCGAGCTGCGCGGCGCGAAGCACCCCAAGCGCCGTGCCGATGCCACCGCTGGCCAGGGCGCCGGCATTGCCGTGGGTGAAAAAGGTCTGCTCGCTGCCTTGGTGCCGACGGATCAGCTCGACCCCGTACTGGGCCATGGTCAGGTTGGCTTCACGGTCGCTCTCGTGGATCGCCACGGCTTCGGCGTCGAGCGCGGCCAGCGCATTTTCGCCAGGGCGCACCCGCAACCAGCGCTCGCGCATGCGGCTGAGCGCCCAGAACAGGTTGGCGGCCGTCGGGCGCGACTCGGCCAGGGCCATGAAGTCTTCTTCCAGGGACTGCTCCCAGCCCTCGCCCTCTGCCAGCCGCTCGCGCATCGCCAGCACCAGCCCATACGCGGCGCTGATGCCAATGGCCGGCGCGCCGCGCACGGCCATGTTGCGGATCGCCGCGACCACCTCGCCCACCTCGGTGCAGACCAGCCAATGCTCGTGAGCCGGCAACAGGCGCTGATCGAGCAGGTGCAGCGCGCCATCGCGCCAGCGGATGCCGATCACCTTCTCTGCCGCCAAAAGTCGCTCGCGCATTGCTTCTCCCCGTCGTTGGCCTGTGAAAAACGGCGAAGTATACCGAGCTGTCTGCACGGGTGCTCGGGAAACGCTTGCCCGCGTCTTCGGCGGGCCCTGCCGGGGAAGCTCAACCCTCTGGCATTGCGGTATACTCCGCGTTCTGCCGAAATTCAGGTACACCCTGCATGCCCAGTGCCGCGCCCCCTGTCGACCTGCTGCTGATTCCCCAATGGCTGGTGCCGGTCGAACCCGCAGGCGTGGTGCTGACTGAGCATGCCCTGGGCGTGCGTGACGGTCTGATCGCCTGGATCGGTCCGCGCCACCGGGCGCCCGCAGCCACGCACGTGCGCGAACTGCCTGATTGCCTGCTCGCGCCTGGGCTGATCAACGCCCACGGCCATGCCGCCATGAGCCTGTTTCGCGGCCTGGCCGACGACCTGCCCTTGATGACCTGGCTCGAACAGCACATCTGGCCGGCCGAGGCGCGCTGGGTCGACGAAGCCTTCGTGCGCGACGGGACCGACCTGGCCATTGCCGAACAGCTGCTCGGCGGCATCACCTGTTTCGCCGACATGTATTTCTTCCCGCGCCAAGCCTGCGACCGCGTGCAGCGCAGCGGCATCCGCGCGCAGATCGCCGTCCCCTTGCTGGACTTCCCGATCCCCGGCGCGCGTACCGTGGACGAGGGGCTGCATCACGCCATCGAACTGTTCGACGACCTGCGCCAGCACTCGCGCATCACCCTGGCGCTGGGGCCCCATGCACCGTATACGCTGAGCGATGCCAGCCTGGAAAAGATCCGCGTCATCGCCGACCAGCTCGACGCGCCGCTGCAGATGCATGTGCACGAAACCGCTAGCGAAGTGGCGCAGGCCGTGAGCGAGCACGGTGAGCGCCCCCTGGCCCGGCTCAGCCGCCTGGGCCTGCTTGGCCCGCGCATGCAGGCGGTGCACGTGACCCAGGTCAGCGATGACGACTTGGCCTTGCTGGTAGAAAGCAACACCAGCGTGGTGCACTGCCCGGAGTCCAACCTCAAGCTGGCCAGCGGTTTCTGCCCGGTGGAGCAGCTGTGGCAGGCCGGCGTGAATGTCGCGGTCGGCACCGATGGCGCGGCCAGCAACAATGACCTCGACCTGCTCGGTGAAACCCGTACCGCTGCGTTGCTGGCCAAGGCCGTGGCCGGCTCCGCCAGTGCCCTGGACGCCCATCGCGCCCTGCGCATGGCCACATTGAATGGCGCCCGCGCCTTGGGCATCGAGGCGCACGCCGGCTCGCTGGAAGTCGGCAAGGCTGCGGACCTGGTGGTGTTCGATTTGTCTGGCCTGGCGCAACAACCGGTGCATGACCCGGTGTCACAACTCATTTATGCCACGGGCCGCGATTGCGTGCGGCACGTGTGGGTCGAAGGGCAGCAACTGCTCGACGACCGCCGCCTGACCCGCATGGACGCCAACGCCCTGGCCGCCACCGCGCGGGCCTGGGGCGAGCGCATGCGCGCGCAGCGCCCATGACAGGGCAGCGCTGCAGGCACCCTTATTAATGAAGATCTTCCGAGGAATGGTTCAATGAGCAACGTTGATCGCGCTGAAATCGCCAAGTTCGAGGCCCTCGCCCATCGCTGGTGGGACCGCGAGAGCGAGTTCAAGCCGCTGCATGACATCAACCCACTGCGCGTCAACTGGATCGACGAGCGCGTCGGCCTGTCGGGCAAGCAGGTGCTCGACGTCGGTTGCGGCGGCGGCATTCTCAGCGAAGCCATGGCCCTGCGTGGCGCTAGCGTCACTGGCATCGACATGGGCGAGGCGCCGCTGTCGGTCGCTCGCCTGCACCAGCTGGAATCCGGCGTGCAAGTGGACTACCGGCAGATCACCGCCGAAGCGCTGGCTGACGAAATGCCCGGCCAGTTCGATGTGGTCACCTGCCTTGAGATGCTCGAACACGTGCCGGACCCGTCCTCGGTCATCGAGGCCTGCAAACGCTTGGTCAAGCCAGGCGGCCAGGTGTTCTTCTCGACCATCAACCGCAACCCCAAGGCCTACTTGCTGGCCATCGTCGGCGCCGAATACATCCTCAAGATGCTTCCGCGCGGCACCCACGACTTCAAGAAATTCATTCGCCCGTCCGAGCTGGGCGCGTGGGGCCGTACAGCTGGCCTGGAGGTCAAGGACATCATCGGCCTGACCTACAACCCGCTGACCAAGCACTACAAGCTCAGCAGCGATGTTGACGTCAACTACATGATCCAGACCCTGCGCGAGGCTTAAGCATGCGTTTGCGAGCTGTTCTCTTCGACATGGATGGCACCTTGCTGGACACCGCGCCAGACTTCATCGCCATCTCCCAGGCCATGCTCGCCGAGCGTGGCTTGGCGCCTGTCGCTGACAAGACCGTCCGCGACGTGATCTCGGGCGGTGCGCGGGCGATGGTCTGCGCAACCTTCGGCATCGAGCCCGAGGATGCGCGCTTCGAGCCCTTGCGCCTGGAGTTTCTCGAGCGCTACCAGCGCGACTGCGCGGTGCACAGCCGCCTGTTCGACGGTATGGAAACCGTGCTCGACGACATCGAGAAAGGCGGCCTGCTGTGGGGTGTGGTGACCAACAAGCCGCTGCGCTTCGCAGAGCCGATCATGCAGCGCCTGGGCCTGGCCGAGCGCTCGGCGCTGCTGATCTGCCCGGATCACGTGAAAAACAGCAAGCCCGACCCCGAGCCGCTGATTCTGGCCTGCGCCACCCTCAAGCTGGACCCGGCCAGTGTGCTGTTCGTCGGTGACGACCTGCGCGATATCGAGTCGGGTCGTGACGCCGGCACCCGTACCGCCGCCGTGCGCTTTGGCTATATCCACCCCGAGGACAACCCCAACAACTGGGGCGCCGATGTGGTGGTGGACCATCCGCTGGACCTGCGCAAGGTGCTCGACAGCGCGCTGTGTGGCTGCTGAGCGCGCCGCTTTCCCATTTCCGAATGCAAGGACGTTTGCCATGTTCGACTACACCGCCCGCCCCGAGCTGCTCAAGGATCGCGTGATCCTGGTCACCGGTGCTGGTCGCGGCATCGGTGCCGCCGCCGCCAAGGCCTACGCTGCGTTGGGCGCCACCGTGCTGCTGCTGGGCAAGACCGAGGCCAACCTGAATGAGGTGTACGACCAGATTCAGGCCGCCGGGCATCCGCAGCCGGTGGTGATCCCGTTCAACCTGGAAACCGCCCTGCCGCACCAGTACGACGAGCTGGCAGTGATGATCGAGAACCAGTTCGGGCGCCTCGATGGGCTGCTCAACAATGCCTCGATCATCGGGCCGCGCACGCCGGTGGAGCAGTTGTCGGGCGACCACTTCATGCGCGTGATGCACATCAACGTCAACGCCACGTTCATGCTCACCAGCACCTTGCTGCCGTTGCTGAAACTGTCGGAAGACGCTTCGGTGGTGTTCACCTCCAGTAGCGTGGGCCGTGTCGGCCGGGCGTACTGGGGCGCCTATGGCGTGTCGAAGTTCGCCACCGAAGGCCTGATGCAGACCTTGGCCGACGAGCTGGACGGCGTGGCGCCGGTGCGTTCCAACAGCATCAACCCCGGGGCGACCCGCACGAGCATGCGTGCCCAGGCCTACCCCAGCGAAAACCCGCAGAACAACCCACTGCCCGAAGACATCCTGCCGGTGTACCTGTACCTGATGGGGCCGGACAGCAAGAACGTGAATGGGCAGGCGCTGAACGCGCAGTGAGGACACGCTGGGTGAATGGGCCGGCGTTGTTGGTTCAGCCCAAGGGAAGCGGTAGCGTGGTCGAATCGGGTGGCAGCCAGGGGGCCGGCGTTGCCGGCCATCGCGGTTGAAGCCTGATACAGGATCGTGTGAACTTCAACTATCCCGTGCCTCGGCTGGAGCGGCCGGTCCGGCGCCCCGGTCAGTCGCGATGACCGGCGAAGCCGGCCCAGTGCTAACAACCTTGATTCACATAACGAGACCCTGCCTTTCTCCTGGAGTCATCCTTGCCCGCCACGTCCCTCATCCGCCTGATCCTGCTCGCCGCCGTCTGGGGTGCGAGCTTCTTGTTCATGCGGATCATCGCCCCAGAGCTTGGCACCGTACCCACTGCGTTCTTTCGCGTGTCCATCGCCTGCCTGGGCCTGATCGCGATCGTCGCCGCGTCTCCGGTGGGCTGGCATTTCCAGGGCAAGCTCAAAGCGTGCCTGGTGTTGGGGATGATCAACTCCGGGGTTCCCGCGACCTTCTATTCAGTGGCCGCGCAAGTGTTGCCGGCCGGCTACTCAGCGATCTTCAACGCCACCACGCCGCTGATGGGCGTGCTGATCGGTGCGCTGTTCTTCCATGAACGCATGACCCTGCCCAAGCTGATCGGCATCTTCCTCGGCCTGCTCGGCGTCGCCATCCTCAGCGGTGCGGGGCCCGTGGCGCTGGATGCGGCGCTGATACAAGGCGCCCTCGCCTGCCTGGCGGCCACCACTTGCTATGGCTTTGCGGGGTTTCTGGCGCGGCGTTGGCTGGGCGGGCTGGACAGTCGACTGTCGGCGCTTGGCAGCATGCTAGGGGCCACGTTACTGCTGACCCCGGCGTTTCTGTGGAGCGTCACCACCCAGCCGCCGGCCAGCTGGGGCGGTTGGTCGGTCTGGGGCTCACTGCTGGGCCTGGGCCTGCTGTGCACGGCGTTTGCCTACGTGTTGTATTTCCGCCTGCTGAGCGACATCGGCCCGGTGCGAGCCAGTACCGTAACCTTCCTGATCCCGGTGTTTGGCGTGCTGTGGGGCGCGTGGCTGCTGGATGAGCCGCTGTCGCTCGGCCACCTGTACGGCGGCGTGCTGATCAGCCTGGCGCTGTGGCTGGTACTGCGCCCTGCCCGCGCCAAATCTCTGGATCCGGCATGAGCGAAGGCCTCAGTGACTTCTGCAAGGTTCTGGTGCGCCTGCCGCACGACGCCAACGGCTACCCCACCGCCTCGGTAGAAGGCCTGTGGGCGCAGCGCACCGAGACCGGCTACCGGATCGACAGCCTGCCCTTCCACGCCTATGACATCGCGCCTGGCGACCTCATCAGCGTGCGCCGCGACGGCGAAGCTCTGTGGCTCGACACCCTGCTGCGCAGCAGCGGCGCTTCGATGTTGCGCGTCAGGGTCAAGGCCAACGATGACCTGGATGAGGTGCACGCCGCGCTCCAGGACTTCGCCTGCCCCTGCGAGCTGGAGCGCTCGACACGGCTGCTGGCCATTCACGTCCCGGCGCAGGCCAGCATCGCCCCGCTGCTGTACTTTCTGCTGGTACAGCGCGAGGCCGGGATCGTCGACTTCGAGGAAGGGGTACTGCGGCACGCGCTACCGGACGGTCTGCTGCCCGGCGCGCGCTGAGCCTCAGAACAGGCTCGGAACGGGTTTAGAACAGCCAGCGGTACAGCAAATACGCCACCAGCACCGCCAGCACCGGGCGCAGCACGCGGTAGGCCTTGGGATTGGCACGCTTGAATTGCTTTACCTGCGCGCTGAATGTGTTGCTGAAGCGCTTGCTCCAGGCATAAGCCTGGTTGATCCCGCCGACGCGCTCGTCGTCCGTGTTCTGCGGCGCGGTAGCGCGACCGAGGAAGGCACTGACCTTGCGATTGAGGCGGGTCATCAGCGGGCTGTTGAGCGGGCGCTCGACGTCGCAGAAAAGAATCACCCGGGTCATGTCGGTTTCGTTCTTTACCCAATGCACATAGGTTTCATCGAACATCACGTCTTCGCCGTCACGCCAGGCGTACGGCTGGCCGTCGACGTAGATGCGGCAGTTGTCGGAGTTCGGCGTCGACAGGCCCAGGTGATAGCGCAGGGAACCGGCGAACGGATCGCGGTGCGGGTTGAGGTGGCTGCCGCCCGGCAACAGGGCGAACATCGCGCCTTTGACGTTGGGGATGCTGCTGACCAGCTCCACGGTGCGCGGGCACAGCGCCTCGGCAGACGGCAGCGGTTTGTCGTACCACTTCAGGTAGAAGCGCTTCCAGCCCTTCTTGAAGAACGAACCGAAGCCTGCGTCGTTGTCTTTCTCGGCGGCGCGAATATAGCCCTCGTCGAACAGGCGCATGGCCTCGACACGGATTTCCTGCCAATTGTCTTTGAGCACGTCGAGTTCGGGAAAGCGCTGGCGATCCAGATACGGCTTGGATGGCACGCCGGAGAACAGGTACATCAGCGCGTTGTAGGGGGCGAACAGCGCCGAATGGTTGACGAACTGGCGCAGGACCGGCAAGCGCGCCTTGCCGCGCAGGTGCACGTACAGCACGCTGCCAATGAACACCAGCAGGACACCCGCCTTGGCGATGAAGGAAAACGTCATGCAACACTCCTTGGAGAGGAAAACAGGCGATGGCTGCCAGAAATCGCCGGACATCATAAACCCATCCGCCCCAGGGAAAAACAACCCGGGGCGATGCGTCCGATCAAGAGTGTGCGCGTCGTGCGCCGATCCGGCATTGCGCCGGATCAGTGGTGCAGAGCGACGCTGGGCTTACTGCTGGTTTTCCTGCTCGCTGAACAAGTCACTGAACAACATGCTCGACAGGTAGCGCTCGCCGGAATCCGGCAGGATCACCACAAGGGTCTTGCCCTGCATTTCCGGCTTTTCCGCCAGGCGCACAGCCGCAGCCATCGCCGCGCCGCAGGAAATCCCGCAGAGAATGCCCTCCTCCTGCATCAGCCGCAGGGCCATGGCCTTGGACTCTTCATCGGTGACGGTCTCGACCAGATCGACCATGGTCAGGTCGAGGTTCTTCGGCACAAAACCGGCGCCAATGCCCTGGATTTTATGAGGGGCCGGTTGCAGTTCCTGGCCAGCCAGGGTCTGGGTGATCAGCGGCGAGCTGGCAGGCTCCACCGCCACCGACAGGATCGGCTTGCCTGCGGTGTGTTTGATGTAGCGCGAAATGCCAGTGATGGTGCCGCCGGTGCCGACGCCTGCGACCAGCACATCGATGGCGCCGTCGGTGTCGTTCCAGATTTCCGGGCCGGTGGTCTTCTCATGGATGGCCGGGTTGGCCGGGTTCTCGAACTGGCCAGGCATATAGTAGAGAGAAGGGTCGGAGGCGACGATTTCGCTGGCTTTCTCAATGGCACCTTTCATGCCTTTGGCCGGCTCGGTGAGCACCAGTTCGGCGCCCAGCGCCTTGAGCACCTTGCGCCGCTCCAGGCTCATCGAAGCGGGCATGGTCAGCAGCAATTTGTAGCCACGGGCAGCGGCGACGAAGGCCAGGCCAATGCCGGTGTTGCCCGAGGTGGGCTCGACCAGGGTCATGCCCGGCTTGAGTTTGCCGCTGGCTTCCGCCTCCCAGACCATGTTCGCGCCGATCCGGCACTTGACCGAGTAGCCGGGGTTGCGCCCTTCGATCTTGGCCAGGATGGTCACCCCGCGCGGGGCGATGCGGTTGATCTGTACCAGGGGCGTGTTGCCGATGGAGTGGGCGTTGTCTGCGTAGATGCGGCTCATGCTGGGTCCTTTGGCAGGCGATGTAGACGCTCAGGGTAAGCCTGCCCCGGTAGCCCGTAAAGCCTGTCGAACTCGCGGCAAGCGCTCACGGTCAACCACCTACCGCATCTGGAGAGGCACCATGGAGCACTGTCGATGAAAGCCCGTTACCGCTGGCCACTGATCAGCCTTGCCAGCCTGCTCGTGCTGCTGGTGGCCCTGCACTTGGCGCTGCCGTGGCTGGTGCGCGACTACCTGAACGAGAAACTGGCCGACATGGGCGAATACCGGGGCCAGGTGAGCGACGTCGACCTCGCCTGGTGGCGCGGTGCGTACACGATCAACGGCCTGAAGATCGTCAAGACCAGTGGCAAGGTGCCGGTGCCGCTGCTCGAAGCCCCGGTGATCGACGTTTCGGTGAGCTGGCATTCGCTCTGGTACGACCAGGCGGTGGTGGCCCAGGTGACCTTCGACAGCCCGGTGATCAACTTCGTCGACGGTGGCAGCCAGCAGACGTCTCAGTCCGGCCAGGGCACCGATTGGCGTCAGCAGCTGGACAAGTTGTTGCCTATCACCCTCAACGAAGTGCTGATTCATGACGGTACCCTCAGTTTCCGCAACTTCCAGTCCAAGCCCCCGGTACGCCTGCAGGCCACCCAGCTCGAAGCCAGCATCCACAACCTGACCAACGTGCGCGACCAGGCAGGCCGCCGCGATGCCAGCTTCGAGGCCAAGGCGCGGCTGTTCGGCGACGCCAAGGTCGAGAGCAACGCCACGTTCGACCCGTTCAGCGACTTCGATGACTTCCAGTTCCGCCTACGCGCCCGCGACATCACCCTGCGCCAGCTCAACGACTTCGCCAGCGCTTACGGCAAGTTCGACTTCAACGCCGGCCACGGCGAAGTGGTGATCGAGGCCCAGGCCGAGAACGGTCGGCTCAATGGCTACATCAAGCCGCTGCTGCGCGATGTAGAGGTGTTCAATTGGCAGCAGGATGTGGAAAACAAGGACAAGGGGTTCTTCCGCTCGGTCTGGGAAGCGGTGGTCGGCGCCAGCCAGAACGTGTTGAAGAACCAGCCGAAGAACCAGTTCGCCACCCGTGTCAATCTCAGCGGCAGCGTGCACCAGCAGGACATCAGCGCCTTCCAGGCTTTCCTGCAGATCCTGCGCAACGGCTTCGTGCAGGCGTTCAATGCCCGCTACGAGCAGCCAAAACCCGACGCCGAATGAAGCCCCGCTCTGCCCGATGCCCGTCGGTTGGCCCGCGTTTTGACGGTTGGGGCTGCCTTGCAGCCCATCGCGGCTGACCGGTCCGGCGCCCCGGTTGGCCACACTGGGCCCGATCACTCGACTGACTGGCGTTACCCTGCGCAGCCTGGGTTGTATTTGCAGACCAGGGTGCGGTTATAGTCCCCGCACTGCCCATTGCCGGCCATGAGGAACGCTCGATGAAATTTGAAGGGACCCGCGACTACGTCGCCACCGACGACCTGAAACTTGCGGTCAACGCCTCGATCACTCTGCAACGCCCGTTGCTGGTCAAGGGCGAGCCGGGCACCGGCAAGACCTTGCTGGCCGAACAGCTGGCTGCCTCATTTGGCGCACGATTGATCACCTGGCACATCAAGTCGACCACCAAGGCCCAGCAAGGGCTGTACGAGTACGATGCGGTCAGCCGCCTGCGCGACTCGCAACTGGGCGTGGAGAAGGTCCACGATGTGCGCAACTACCTGAAGAAGGGCAAGCTCTGGGAGGCCTTCGAGGCCGATGAGCGGGTGGTGTTGCTGATCGATGAAATCGACAAGGCCGACATCGAATTCCCCAACGACCTGCTGCAAGAACTTGATCGCATGGAGTTCTACGTCTACGAGACCGATGAAACCATCAAGGCCCGCCACCGGCCGATCATCATCATTACCTCGAACAACGAAAAGGAGCTGCCCGACGCGTTCCTGCGCCGCTGCTTCTTCCACTACATCGCCTTCCCTGACCGCACCACCCTGCAACGTATCGTCGATGTGCATTACCCGAACATCAGCGCGTCGCTGGTAAGCGAGGCGCTGGATGTGTTCTTCGATGTGCGCAAGGTGCCGGGCCTCAAGAAAAAGCCCTCCACCTCGGAGCTGGTCGACTGGCTCAAGCTGCTGATGGCCGACAACATCGGTGAGGCCGTGCTGCGCGAACGTGATCCGACCAAGGCCATCCCACCGCTGGCGGGGGCGCTGGTGAAAAACGAACAGGACGTGCAACTGCTCGAGCGCCTGGCCTTCATGAGCCGCCGCGGCAACCGCTGAGGAGCCCACCATGCTGCTCAACCTGTTTACCGAACTGCGCGCGGCCAAGGTGCCGGTGTCGTTGCGCGAACTGCTCGACCTGCATGCCGCCCTGGAGCAGCACGTGGTGTTTGCCGACATGGAGCAGTTCTACTTTCTCGCCCGTACGATTCTGGTCAAGGACGAGCGCCACTTCGACAAGTTCGACCGGGCGTTCGCCGCGTACTTCGACGGGCTGGTCGACCTTGACCGGCATTTACAGGCGCTGATTCCCGAAGACTGGCTGCGCAAGGAATTCGAGCGCTCGCTGAGCGCTGAAGAGCGTGCGCAGATTCAGTCCCTCGGCGGGCTGGACACGCTCATCGAAGCCTTCAAGCAGCGCCTGGCCGAGCAGAAGGCGCGCCATGCCGGTGGCAACAAGTGGATCGGCACCGGTGGCACCAGCCCATTCGGCTCCGGCGGTTACAACCCCGAGGGCATTCGCGTGGGCGATGCCGGCGAGCGTCAGGGCAAGGCGGTGAAGGTCTGGGAGCAGCGCGAGTACAAGAACCTCGACGATCAAGTGGAACTGGGCACACGCAACATCAAGCTGGCCCTGCGCCGCTTGCGCAAATTCGCCCGCCAGGGCGCGGCTGAAGAATTCGACATCGCCGGCACCATCGACCACACCGCGCGCGACGCCGGCCTGCTGAACATCCAGATGCGCCCGGAGCGACGCAATGCCGTGAAGCTGCTGTTGCTGTTCGACATCGGCGGTTCGATGGATGCCCACGTGCGGGTGTGCGAAGAGCTGTTCTCGGCCTGCCGCAGTGAGTTCAAGCACCTGGAGTACTACTACTTCCACAACTTCATCTACGAGTCGGTGTGGAAGAACAACCAGCGCCGCAGCAACGAGCGCATGGCCACCTTCGACCTGCTGCACAAGTACGGCGATGACTACTGCGTGGTGTTCGTTGGCGATGCGGCCATGGCGCCTTATGAAATCACCCAGCCCGGCGGCAGCGTCGAGCACTGGAACGAAGAAGCCGGCTACGTGTGGATGCAGCGGGTGCTGGCGAAATTTCGCAAGGTCATCTGGATAAACCCCTACCCAACCCGGGCGTGGGACTACACCACTTCGATCGGGCTGGTGCGCGAGCTGCTGGAAGCGCGGATGTTTCCAATGACGCTGCAGGGGCTCGAAGACGGGATGAAATACCTGGCCAAGTGAGCCGCCCAGCGTGCGCAAGGTACAAAGGAGTACGCCGCTGGGCGGATCACGGATTCATGTGTGCGACGTCGGTCGCGCTGGCTGCAACACAGCCTGATGGTAGCGAGCGCCGGATCGGCCTCTGCAACAGGTGCGGGTGAGCCGGAAGAAGCATCTGTCGCGAGCAAGCTCGCGCCTTCAGGTTGCTGCGGGCGATCCAGTCTGGACTGCGGCTCGAGCCCACTGTAGGCGCGAGCTTGCTCGCGATGGACCTCAACGATAAAGCGAACGCCTGACACAGCGCGGTGCCTGGGCATTTTTCGCGAGCAAGTTCGCTTTTCCAGGCTGCTGCCGGCAATCCATACAGGTTGCTGCGGCGACCCAGTCTGGTCTACGGCTCGAGCCTACTGTAGGCGCGAGCTTGCTCGCGATGGACCTCAATGGCGACGTCGCGGTTCGACTGCGCCAGGACGCCCGCACATCAGGGGTCGTTTCCGGGTCAGGCCTGTGCGGCCTTCAGTGCCTCCAGCGCGGGCTCGGCGGCGATGCCCACTTCGGCGGCCAGCGCCAGGATGCGCTCCAGGTCATTACGCGCGGCGATCACCATCTGCAGCGGGTCATCCAGCACCTGGCTGAAGTTCAGCAACACGTAGCCGCCACCTTCTTTATTCAACGCGCCCATCTGCACCTGAATGCGGTTCAGCGCGGTCAGTGGCTCGGTGCGGGCCAGTTGCTTGGGTTTGAGGTTGAAGGCGACGCTCTGATCGAACGAGCCGCTGATGGCCTCGAACAATTGCTGATACGTCTCGGCCTGGAACAGCACGGTGTCTGGCAGGCTACCGACCACGACCCATTCACCCAGTGGGATAGGAAAGCTGTCGTCGTAATTGATGTCGGGGTTGGCGGCCAGGAAGGCGGCCGGATCGGCGTAAGCCTGGGCAGCTTCGTCGGCGATGCGCTCGATGTCCTGTTCAGGCATGCAGCCCGCGCCGATGAGGCTGATGAGTTCGCGCAACGGGTTTTTCATGGGAGGGGTAGCCTGGCAGGTGGAAAAAGGCGCCAAGAATACCCCCGCCCGGGTCAGCCGGCCAGCGCTTGCAGCCGAGCCGCGGCATCCACGGCGCCCATGGTCTGTGCGGCCACCAGGGCAGTTGCGCCGCGTGCATCCTGAAGAGACGGATCTGCGCCGTGAGCCAACAGGAATTCGAGAATCTCGCTGCGGTTGAACATCGCCGCCAGCATCAGCGCGGTACGGCCATCGGCTGCTGCAGCGTCTACCGGCACGCCGTGCTCCAGCAACAGCTTGATCATCGGCAGATCACCCTTGAACGCAGCCCCGGCAATCGGCATCTGGCCGTTGTCATTGGCCAGAAGGGGGTCAGCGCCATGTTTGAGCAACACCTGCACCGCCTTGAAATGGCCGTGATAGCTGGCGAGCATCAGCAACGTGTCGCCCTTGCCATTGCGCAGGTTGACCGGCAGGCCGCTCCCGAGCAGGCGCGTCAGCAGGTCGGCATCGCCGCGGCGGGCGCAGTCGAACACCTGTTCGGCAAAGATGGCGGTTTCGTCGTCGGTCATCGTGGCGGGGGCAGCGTCTTGCATGATGGATCTCCTGGCAGATTGATCACCCAATGATGTGTCAGGCCGCTACCAGAAGACAAAGGTTCAGAATCTATCGCCGTGACAGGCCAGGGCTATGTGCCACCCCGGCATTGCAAAATGCACTGTGCAAATTGCACGACCTTGCAGGCTGCAACGCGCAAATAATTCTGAAACATAATAAGTCATTGATTTTAAAGGTTTTTTAATGAAACCCAAAGCTGGCACGCTCGCTGCAACTCCCCTGTACAGAATCTGCAACCCTTACCGTTCAGGAGCTCGACATGGACCTTATTCAACAGAAATTCACTTCCGTCTTCCCAGGGTACCAAGTCAACACGCAGCCCCGTCCTGACGGTGGCATCCTGCTGACCTTGCGCGCCGCTGACAGCAAAGTGAGCCGCCGCGTGCTGTCGTACGCTCAGCTGCACAGTGCCGAACAACTGTCGTGGGCCATCAGCGCCATCCGCCGTGACCTCGCCGAACAAGCCAGCGAACTGCCAGTGATCTCGATGCTGCAGAGCCAACAGCGCTTCGCCCTGCCGACCTACCGCTAAACCCCGTAGTACATGACCTGGGGCCATGCCTATGGCCCCACTAATACCTCAGAGTTCATCCATGCCCGGAAATTCGCTCGGGCCTGCATGTTCGCTGACCACCGGTATCGATTCGCCCTTCCCCGCTCGCAGCCGCAGTGCCACGCAGAACGGATGGTCGCCCAGGCTCAGCCAGCGCCCGCTGCCGCTCGGCACCTGCAGCACGTCACCTCGCTCACACAGCACCGCCAGTACCCAGTCGCCTCTGCGCACGCTCACCTGCGCGCGTCCGCTGACGATCACGAAGGTTTCCGGCGTGTCGTAGGCATGTTCGCCGCTTGGCAACGTGAGCACTTCACTCGAACCGTCACAGTCGATCACGCTGACCGCCGAGCAACCGTGGGCGCTCGACAAGGCCTCCAGTTGACTGCCCAGCGCTTGCAGCACCCCAGGCTGCCCACAGCCTGGGCGTGGCTGGCCGGTGAGTTCAACCTGACTGAGCTGCACGCCGTGTTCGGCCAGGGTAGTGGCAATGTCGGTGGCATGGGTGAGGACTTTATTGGGCTGCTGGGGACGGGTGCAGTGAAAGACGCTGAGAATGCTCATCGCGAAAGGCTCCGGGAGGCGTTCAGGGCGAACGCCGTGATAAGGGCAGCCGCCAGCGCAGCAAGGCTGGCGACGGCAAAGGTGAAGGTCGCGCCCAGCAGGCTCCAGGCGTAACCGGCGTACAACGCACCCAGGGCGCCGCCGATGCCCGACAACGCGGCGTACAACGCTTGCCCCTGGCCCTGCTGGCGCGGGCCGAAGCTCGATTGCACGAACGCGATACTGGCCGCATGGAAGCAGCCGAACGTGGCGGCGTGCATCAGCTGCGCCAGGACCAGCACAGCCGGCACATCCGCCAGCGTCCCCAGCAGCAGCCAGCGCACCGACGCCAGCGCGAAGCTGACCAGCAGCACCGCCTGGATCGAGACCCGGGCGAACACCCGGCTCATCACCAGGAACATCAACACTTCCGCCACGACCCCAAGCGCCCACAACAGGCCAATCGCGCCGCGGTCATAGCCCAGGTGTTCCAGGTGCAGGCTGAGGAAGGTGTAGTAAGGCCCGTGGCTGAGCTGCATCAACGCCACGCAGGCATAGAAGGCCAGTACCCCAGGGGCGCGCAGTTGCCGCACGAAGCCCTCGGCCCCCGGCCGCTGTCCATGCTCGACCGGCTGGGCGTTGGGCACCCACAGGCTGGCGAGCACGATACCGCCCATGATCGCCACCAGGGCCACGGGGTAGATGTCCAGGCTTAGCCACTGCAACAGCCGGCCCAGGCCGACCACGCTGAGGATGAAGCCAATCGAACCCCACAGCCGCACCTGGCTGTAGCGCGCCGTCTGCCCGTGCAGGTGCGCCAAGGTGATGACCTCGAACTGCGGCAGCACTGCGTGCCAGAAGAACGCATGCAGGGCCATCACCAGGGCCAGCCAGGCATAGCTGTGGCCGAAGAAGATCAGCGAGAAACTGGCCAGGGTGCACAGCGCGCCGAGCCGTACGATCAACAGCCGCTGCCCGCTACGGTCACCGAGCCAGCCCCATAGATTGGGGGCCACACAGCGCATGAGCATGGGAATGGCCACCAGCTCGCCGATGCGCGCCGGGGCAAAGCCCAGATGATCGAAGTACAACGCGAGGAACGGCGCAGTAGCGCCCAGCAGCGCAAAGTAACAGAGGTAGAAGCTGGACAGGCGCCAATACGGAATGGTGGGCATGGGCTCCACGGCTAAGGCAGGGCTGCGCCGGTGAGCAACGCAGCGAGGTGATGCGGGGAGCGCTGAACACAAGGTGCGGGCGGGCGCTGAGGCAACCCGCCGCAGCGCCTGAGGCTCAGGCCTGACCGAGTACGGGCGTGGCGACTCGCACGTCGGCGTTCTGCCCACGGTGACGCAGCAGGTGGTCCAGCAGCACGATGGCCATCATCGCTTCGGCGATCGGCGTGGCGCGGATGCCCACGCACGGGTCGTGGCGGCCCTTGGTGACGACGTCGACCGGATTGCCGTCGACGTCGATGGAGCGGCCCGGCACGGTGATGCTGGAGGTGGGCTTCAAGGCCAGGTGCGCGACGATGGGCTGGCCTGAGGAAATGCCGCCCAGTATGCCGCCGGCGTTGTTGCTGAGGAATCCGTCTGGCGTCAGCTCGTCACGGTGTTCGGTGCCGCGCTGGGCAACGCTGGCAAAGCCGGCGCCGATTTCCACGCCTTTGACCGCGTTGATGCTCATCAGCGCATGGGCCAGTTCGGCGTCCAGGCGGTCGAAGATCGGCTCACCCAAGCCTGGCATGACGCCTTCGGCAACCACGGTGATCTTCGCCCCGACCGAGTCCTGGTCACGGCGCAACTGGTCCATGTAGGCCTCCAGCTCTGGCACCTTGGCAGGGTTGGGGCTGAAGAAGGCGTTCTGTTCGACGCTGTCCCAGGTCTGGAACGGGATGTCGATGGGGCCGAGCTGGCTCATGTAACCGCGTACGCGGATACCCTGGGTCGCCAGGTACTTCTTGGCGATGGCGCCGGCCGCCACACGCATGGCGGTTTCGCGCGCCGAGCTGCGACCGCCGCCGCGGTAGTCGCGGGTGCCGTACTTGTGGTGGTAGGTGTAGTCGGCGTGGGCCGGGCGGAACAGGTCCTTGATCGTCGAATAGTCCTTGGATTTCTGATCGGTGTTGCGGATCAACAAGCCGATCGAGCAACCCGTGGTGCGCCCTTCGAACACGCCGGAGACGATCTCGACCTCATCGGCTTCCTGGCGCTGGGTCGTGTGCCGGCTGGTACCGGGCTTGCGCCGGTCAAGGTCGTGCTGCAGGTCGTCCAGGGACAGCTCGAGGCCCGGTGGGCACCCATCGACAATGGCGACCAACGCCGGGCCATGGCTTTCGCCTGCGGTGGTGACAGTGAACAGCTTGCCGTAGGTATTGCCGGACATGGACGCTCCGCGAATCTGCCTGAGGTGAACGAAGCGGGGAGTATACGGAAATTGGCCGTAATCGGTGTAGGTGCCGTCGCCTGGTTTGCCGGCCTGCAGCACCTGCGGCGGCGCAGAACCTTCCAGAGGCCGCTGGGTCTGAGCTCTATCTCTCCACGTAGCGCCCCTCCATGACCTCGCGTTTCATCGCCCTGCTCCTGCTGTGCCTGAGTATCAACGCGGCCTACGCCGCCGCCCCTACCGTGTCACAACGCCCGATCGAGCTGGACACCGGCCTCGGCGTGCTGCACGGCAGCCTGCTGTTGCCGCAGCAAGACACCCCGCCACCGGTGGTGCTGATCATTGCCGGCTCCGGCCCCACCGACCGTGATGGCAACAATCCGGCGGGCGGGCGCGTCGACAACCTCAAGCGCCTGGCCCTGATGCTGTCCAAACAGCGCATCGCCAGCGTGCGCTATGACAAGCGTGGCGTGGCTGCCAGCCAGCCGGCGACACCCGATGAACGCGACCTCAGCGTCGAAGGCTATGTCGCCGACGCCGTCGCCTGGGGCAAGCAACTGCGTGCCGACCCACGCTTCGGGCCGCTGATCATCATCGGCCACAGCGAAGGCGCGCTGATTGCCAGCCTCGCCGCCCAGGAAGCCGGCGCCAGTGCCGTGATTACCTTGGCCGGCAGCGGTCGGCCGATCGATCAGGTGCTGCGCGAGCAGCTGGCCAAACGCCTGAGCCCGGCCGACATGCTGCGCGGCAACCTGCTGCTCGACCGCCTGATGGCCGGGCAGACCAGCCTGGACGTGCCGACACCGCTGCGCCAGGCGTTTCGCCCCAGCGTGCAGCCGTATCTGATTTCCCTGCTGCGCCAGGACCCGGCGGCCGCCTTTGGCCGGCTGAACATGCCGGCGCTGATCATCCAGGGGCGCAACGATGTGCAGGTCGAGGTGCTCGATGCCCAACGGCTGCACGCAGCCAAGCCCGATGCGCCCATGGTGCTGATCGACGGCATGAACCACATGCTGCGCATCAGCCCCCGCGACATGAGCGAGCAGCGCGAGAGCTACAACAACCCACAGCTGCCGCTGGCCCGTGAGCTGGGCGAAAAAGTGGTGGCATTCATTCAGGCCCTGCCCGACGCCTGAGCAGCCCTCAGGTTGTGTGGGTCGCTGCCGATAGACTGGCATTGGCTCAACGCCGGTGCCGTCAGCGCCCTCGTCCAGTGCCCCGATCGATTCACGCAAACCGCCCAACAGGCCCACCCCCGCGCCTCCGTATGGATCAGGCGCTGGCGCTGGGAGTGGTGCGCCAGCCTGCGTGGGCGAGCGGGGCCTTGAACCCTCGGCGCGGCAACGGCCCGACGCCGACACGCACCCGAGGATCCGTGATGACCGTCGCCCCCACCGGCGTAGAACCGGCCCAAGCGCCGCAAGACCCGCCCAGCCCGCCCTTGCCCTGGGCCGAGGTGGCCACCGAAGACTTCCAACTGCTGCGCCTCACCGCTCAGCCCACCGACCGCGGTGGATCGCGCGGGCTGCGTTTCGTGCAGTGGGGTCGGGTGGAACGGCACAGCAGCACCCACAGCCTGCTGCGCCTGGACATTCGCCTGCCTGGGCAGATGACCCACAAGGAGCAGAACCGCCTCGACGTGCGTGTCGACCATGCGCTGCGCCAGGTGCAGATCGGTGGCGAACACGGCCTGCAACTGGAGCCGAGCAACCGCGGCCTGGGCCGCTTTCTGTTGGCCCAGGCCGCCAAGTGGCTGCAAAGCCGCTGGCCAGACTACCGTGTGATGGGCGCCGACCTGCCCGCACGCGATGCCATGAACGACGACCTGCGCCTGCGCCGCGACCATGTGCTGCGTAGCGTCGGTCTGGACATCAGCTACACCGACGGCCAGCCCACCCAGGGCCATACGCTCGATGCGGTGGTCAGCCAGTTGCGGCCGTTCTGGAACGAAGACAAGGTGCAGGCGCTGCAGATCCTCGACACCGCGGCAATGCTTCAGCACGCCGAACAGCAGTTGCAGGACATGGCCACGCAACTGCGTGAGCGCGACGAACGCATGGCACGGGTCGAGCGCGAAGACAGCGGGTTGCGCTTCACCATCACCTGCCTGGTGGCCTTTGCGGTGTTCCAGGCCGGCTTGCTGATTTTCATCGCCACCCGCTGAGGCCAACGCCTGCCCCGCCAGAGGCAGGCGCTGCGCAGGGGATCAGGCGCGAGCGCGGAACAGGTCCTGATGCTGGCGGCACTGTTCGGCGGTGAGCATGAACACGCCATGGCCACCGTGCTTGAACTCCAGCCAGGCAAAGTCCACTTCCGGGTAGCGTTGTTCGACGTGCACCTGGCTGTTGCCCACCTCGACGATCAGCAAGCCCTTGTCGGTGAGGTGGTCCGCCGCCTCGGCCAGCATGCGCCGCACCAGGTCCAGACCATCTTTGCCGCAGGCCAGGCCCAGCTCAGGTTCGTGCTGGTATTCGGCCGGCATGTCGGCAAAATCTTCGGCATCGACATACGGCGGGTTCGACAGAATCAGGTCGAAACGCTGTTGCGGCAAACCGCCGAAGCCGTCGCCCTGCACGGTGTAGACACGCGCGTCGAGGCCGTGCCGTTCGATGTTCTGGTTGGCCACTTCCAACGCCTCGAACGACAGGTCCGCGAGCGCCACCTCGGCCTCGGGGAACACATCGGCGGCAACGATGCCGATGCAGCCAGAGCCCGTGCACAGGTCGAGAATGCGTGCCGGTTCGTTGCCCAGCCAGGGCTCCAGACGCTCTTCGAGCAACTGGCCGATGGGCGAGCGCGGGATCAGCACGCGCTCATCGACGATGAACGCCATACCGCAGAACCAGGCTTCGCCGAGCAGGTAAGCGGTGGGCGTGCGGTCTTCGATGCGGCGCTTGAGCAGGTGCTGCAGGTGAACACGCTCATCGTCTTCGAGCTGACAATCGAGGTAGCTGTCGGCAACTTCCCAAGGCAGGTGCAGCGCGCCGAGAACCAGCAGGCGGGCTTCGTCCCAGGCGTTGTCGGCACCGTGGCCGAAGAACAGGTCGTGTTCGTGGAAGCGGCTGACCGCCCAGCGGATGTGGTCGCGCAGGGTGCGCAAGCGGGAAGTGATCACAGTGGACTCCTTTGAAGGCAGCGCGAAAGTCTATCAGCCCACGCCTGCAAATGATTCCCCAGACACCCCGGCAGATAGCCACAGGCCAGTAACCATGCCGCTTACGCTGTCAAGCATTCCCATTGTCGTCGCGGCAGAGGACAATGGCCCGCAAAAGCCCTATCGCAAAGGAGCCCTTGATGTCCGTTCCAACCACCATGCTCCGTCTCAGCGGCCGCGATTATCCGCCGGCCAAACTGAGCCAGGCCAGCCTGATCATCATCGATGCGCAGAAGGAATACCTCAGCGGTCCCTTGGCGCTGTCGGGCATGGATGAGGCCACGGCCAACATCGCCCGCCTGCTCGCCGCCGCCCGCCAGGCGGGGCGTCCGATCGTCCACGTGCGTCACCTGGGCACCGTGGGTGGCCTGTTCGATCCGCAAGGGCCACGCGGGGAGTTCATCCCCGGGCTGGAGCCGCAGGACGGCGAGGTGGTGATCGAGAAGCGTATGCCCAACGCTTTCAAGAACACCACGCTGCACGAAACCCTGCAGGGCCTTGGCCACCTCGACCTGATCGTCTGCGGCTTCATGAGCCACTCCAGCGTCAGCACCACCGTGCGCCGCGCCAAGGACTATGGCTACCGCTGCACCCTGGTCGAAGATGCCTCCGCCACACGCGACCTGGCCTTCAAGGACAGCGTGATCCCCGCCGCGCAGATCCACCGCAACGAAATGGCGGTCATGGCCGACAACTTTGCCTGCGTCGCGCCCACCGCCAGCCTGATCTGAGCCGCGCCCGGCGGCGGATCGGCAACCTGTCGAGCGGCTGCGAGTCCCCCGCCGCACCGCTCCAGAGACCTGCCATGAAGCTTTCCAGCACATTCGTTCGATGCAAGGCGTTTGCTGCCTGCGCCATCGTGGCGCCTACAGAACTGCCGCTGCTGCGCCGAGTGGCGTAAACTACGCCGCCATACGTGGAGGCAGCATGCAAGACGACGATTTTTCCCTCTTTCGCAGCGAAGTGCGTGGTGTCAAGCGGATCACCCACGACCGCGCCGAGGTCGGCAAGCCCAAGGCTGACCGCCAGCAGTTGGCTGGCCTGCGGCAGAAGGCGACCCTTCGCAGCGATCAGTCGTTGGTGATCGATGGCCTGTCCGACCAGTTCGTCATCGACGTGGGCGCCGAGGATGAGCTGTTCTGGCGCCGCGACGGTGTGCAGGAAACCCAACTGCGCAAGCTCAAGCTGGGCCAGATCGCCTTTGAAGGTAGCCTGGATCTGCACGGCATGAGTGTTGAAAAGGCCCGTGAAACCCTGTGGGCCTTTATCGCCGAAGCCAACCAGCTGGAGGTGCGCTGCGTGCGCGTGACCCACGGCAAGGCGGCGCGGCTGGACGGCAAGCGGCCGATGATCAAGAGTCACGTCAATACCTGGCTGCGCCAGCATGCTCAGGTGCTTGGCTTCGTTTCCTGCCAGCCGCGCCATGGTGGCACCGGCGCGGTCTACGTGATGCTCAAGCGAACCATGCTCGAGGGCCGCGACGAGTAACGTCACGCTTGCAGCGCCGCGTTCTGCGACTTACCCTTCATTTTTGCGAAAACTCCCACAGGTAGATCCATGTCCCTGGAACAGAACTACACCGAGATCCTTGGCCAGATCGGCGAGGACGTCTCTCGCGAGGGCCTGCGCGACACGCCCAAGCGGGCTGCAAAGGCCATGCAGTACCTTTGCCGCGGTTACGAGCAGACCCTCGAAGAGGTCACCAACAACGCGCTGTTCAGCTCCGACAACAGCGAGATGGTGGTGGTCCGGGATATCGAGCTCTACTCGATGTGCGAGCACCATATGCTGCCGTTCATTGGCAAGGCCCACGTGGCCTACCTGCCCAAGGGCAAGGTGCTGGGGCTGTCGAAGGTCGCGCGCATCGTCGACATGTACGCCCGTCGCCTGCAGATTCAGGAAAACCTCAGCCGGCAGATCGCCGACGCCATCGAACAGGTGACCGGTGCCGCCGGCGTTGCCGTGGTCATCGAAGCCAAGCACATGTGCATGATGATGCGCGGTGTGGAAAAGCAGAATTCCAGCATGATCACCTCGGTGATGCTCGGCGAGTTCCGCGCCAACGCCGCCACCCGTACCGAGTTCCTCAGTCTGATCAAGTGATCCATGGCTGACTGGAAGCCGGCCGTCCAGGTCGGCTTTTTCGTTTCTATGCCTCCAGGAGAGTCCCATGATTGTCAAAGCCCTGCGCAACGGGCTCGGCCAGCTCATCGTCTTCGGTGACTGGATCAGCCGCCCGGGCAAGCGCAAGCGCGACCCTGCCGCCCAGGCCAAGGTAGACGAGCAAGCGCGCCACCTCGCGCTGTACCAGTTCCATGCCTGCCCGTTCTGCGTGAAAACCCGCCGCGCCCTGCACCGCCTCAACGTGCCGATGACCCTGCGCGACGCCAAGCACGACCCACACCACCGCCAGGCACTGCTCGAAGGCGGCGGCCGGATCAAGGTGCCCTGCCTGCGCATCGAAGAAGGTGGCGACGTGCGCTGGATGTATGAATCCAACGACATCATTGCTTATCTCGACCAGCGCTTCGGCACCCTCTGAGGCCTGCTGAGTGGTCTAGCGTTTCGGTCACGCTTGAGGCTCGCTGGGTCGTCCGGCGTTCCGGCTACGCTTGGGGCCGGGTGAGCCATCCGGCGTTTCGGCTACGCTTGGGGCTTGCTGGGTCGTCCGGTGTTTGCAAGGGCTGCCGTACGCCCAATGCTGGTCATTCAAGCCGAGTTGAAATCCGCTAGGCTGCCGTGCGATCCATCGCGGCTATGGCCCAACGGGAACCCGGATTACCTGAACTTCACACGATCCTGAGCGGCTATTGCCGCGATGGCTGGCGCAGCCGGCCTTATCTAAGCGCCCGCGATGACAGGTAGATAGAGGTCGCAGCACCAGGGCGGCTTTGCCGCCCACCGCGGCAGTAGCCGTTCCTACAAGGGGCTGCGGTGAGCGGGTTCTTGCGATCTCCTGTCTGTGCCGCAGCTTGGAGTGAGACGCGGTCGAGGCAGTCAGCGACAGGGTCCTGCGTTCCGGTTAGCCGCGCAGTCAAGGCACCGCCAATTGACCTGGCGAAATCGCTTGGCGGGCGCATCGGTCGGGCGCCAGCCTTCCCGCACGCCCGGCCCCACCACTCGTTCAGCAGCCCTACCCCGCCCCTCCTCACGAAAAACACACTCCGCACACTGTACGGCCAATCCCGCGCGCGGCTGTATGGCACAGGCTGCAGGACTAGCCGTTAGGCTTGCAAAAAATGCTTACATCCGCACAGGGAACGCAGCATGTCTCTCGTCAAAACCGCGCGCCTGCGGCCTCTGGCCGACTCTTCCCCTTCGGCCGTGGTGGCCGGTTTCATCGCCATGCTCACCGGCTACACCAGCTCACTGGTGCTGATGTTCCAGGCCGGGCAAGCGGCGGGCTTGACCACTGCGCAGATTTCTTCGTGGATCTGGGCGCTGTCGATCGGCATGGCCGTCTGCAGCATCGGCTTGTCGCTGCGCTATCGCACCCCGGTGACGGTGGCCTGGTCGACGCCGGGCGCCGCGTTGCTGATCACCAGCCTGGGTGGGGTCAGTTATGGCGAGGCGATCGGCGCCTACATCACTTGCGCGCTGCTGGTGCTGGTGTGCGGGCTCACCGGCAGCTTCGAGCGCTTGGTACGGCGCATCCCGGCGTCGCTGGCCTCGGCCTTGCTGGCCGGCATCCTGTTTCGTATCGGCAGCGAGATTTTCGTCGCAGCGCAGCACCAGACACTGCTGGTGCTGGGTATGTTCTTCAGTTACCTGCTGGTCAAGCGCCTGTCGCCACGCTATTGCGTACTGGCGGCGCTGGTGGTCGGCAGCGTGCTCGCCGGTGCGCTGGGCCTGCTGGACTTCAGCGGCTTCCATCTGCAAGTGGCGACGCCGGTATGGACCACGCCGAGTTTCTCGCTGGCGGCAACGATCAGCATCGGCATCCCGCTGTTCGTGGTGGCGATGACGTCACAGAACATGCCCGGCATGGCCGTACTGCGCGCCGACGGCTATTCGGTGCCTGCCTCACCATTGGTCAGCGCGACCGGCCTGGCCTCTCTGCTGCTGGCCCCCTTCGGCGCACACGGTGTGAACCTGGCAGCGATCAGCGCCGCGATCTGCACCGGGCCGCATGCTCACGAAGACCCGGCCAAGCGCTATACCGCGGCGGTCTGGTGCGGGATTTTCTATGGCGTCGCCGGGGTGTTCGGCGCCACGCTGGCAGCGTTGTTCGCGGCCCTGCCCAAGGAGCTGGTGTTGTCGATCGCCGCCCTCGCCCTGCTTGGCTCGATCATGAACGGCCTGAGCGTGGCCATGGCCGAGCCGCGCGAACGCGAGGCGGCGCTGATCACCTTCATGGTCACCGCCTCAGGCTTCACCCTGCTCTCCATCGGCTCGGCATTCTGGGGCATCATCGCCGGGCTGCTGACCTTGCTGATCCTCAGCCCGCGCAAAGCCTGAGCCGCGTCTGCCAGCTCAGACGTTGTCGACCCTCAATGACTGATCGCCAAGCATGGCGTTGATCAGCGCGGTGGTGTCATGGCCCGAGGCGATGACGCCACCTGCGCCAGGTGCGATGCCGTAGTGCTGGGCCAGGTCGACCCCTGCCAGTTCGATGCTCTGGCTCGGCGCCGCGTCGCTCGGGCCGGTGACGTCCAAGGTCGTCGCCAGTGTCGCGCCTTCGCCGCTGACCTTGAAGTGCAGATAGTCATCCAGCGACGTTGCGTTGGCGCCCTCACCCTGCAGCAACTGCGACAGGTCGAGGTGGTCCTGGCCAGGCTTGAAGTCCGTCACGGTATCGCGGCCCTGCTCGCCCCGGCCCCACGCAAACGTGTCATGCCCCCCGCCACCGGTCAGCTGATCGTTGCCCCGACCGCCGACCAACAGGTTGTCGTGAGCATTGCCGAACAACTGGTCGTCATAAGCGGAGCCAATCAGGTTTTGAATCCCGTGCAAGGTGTCGGCCCTGCCACCCGCTGCATCTGGCGAGCCGTTGGGTTGCAGGCCGGCCACCACGCCGTGGCGGGCGTCGGCGTAGCTCGCGGTATCGCTGCCCTGCCCGCTGATCAGCAGCCCGTCCCCGCTGCTGCCGTCGAGCAGCACATTGCCGTCGGTGGCGACCAGCGTTTCACCCCCCGCAGGTGGCTGCGCCGCATCGACGTGGACCGCATGGGCTGTAGCAGTGGTTGCGACGGTGGCCGTGTCGGGGTGATCGGCAGGTGTGCTCAGCGGATGCTGGGGATCGACGGTCGCTTGCGGGTGATCGATCACCAGGCTCAGTGGATAGCCTTGCGCGGCAGGGGCGTCACTGGCCGACAGGCCTGATAAGTGCAAGCTGTAGAGGCCGTCATGCGGTGCGGTGAACTGGCCATTCTCTGCCAGCCCATGGGCGCTGCCGGCGTCGTCCTGCCAAGCCACCGACAGCCCGCCGTCAACCGCGGTGTGCTGGACGGTAAGCCGTTCGCCCTGCTGCAGGGCAAGGGTGAAGGATTGAGAGTCGGGGCTGGCGTGCACGTCTGCCGTACTCAGCAACCCAGCGACCACCAGCACGGCGCTGAGGCTGCCGGCACTGCTGACGAACTCGCTACGGGCTACGGACTTGACCAGGTCGGGGCGGTCGAGTGTGAGCACCGAGGGCTTGCCGAACCATGGCGTGCAAGGAACAGGGCCGCTGTCTTTGACGTTGAGGGTCACGGTGGTGGTGCTTTCGTCGCCGTCCGCATCGCGAATGGTATAGACGAACACGTCGCGACCGCCCGAAGCGCCCACGCTATTGGGGTTGGCGTGGTAGGTCGCGTTGCCGTCGGCGGCGAGGGTGAGCACGCCGTATTGGCCTTGGACCTGGGTGCCGACATTGCCCATTGCTGACGTACTGGTATCACTCCCCGCCCGCACCCCAACCACATAGTGCCCATCGGCTCTTACATCAGCGCCGACCATGTCGTTGAGCAGCACGTTGCCACTGACGGTGCCGCCTTCGCGGACGTGCTCGTAGTCGCAGTGGGCTTTGGGCACGTCATCGACGATGCGGATGACGAGGGTGTTTTGCACAGTGTTGCCGTTGGCGTCGGTGGCTTGGTAGGTGAAGGTTTCGGTTTGCGTGTCCGGGCCGTTGTTGGGGCTGCCCGGCGTTTTCGGGACCGAGGTCAGGGTGTAGGTGTACGTGCCGTCCGGGTTGATGGCGATCTGGCCGTATTGGCCGGTAGTGTTGCCGACCAGGCTGTAGGTGAGTTCGCCCGTGCCGCCGGAAACAGCACCGACCAAGGTGCCGGTGCCGGTTTCGCCGCGTGAGCCGGGATCGCTGCCGATGACGGTGCCAGGGGCCAGGTCGTTGCCGTCCTTGTTCAGGTCGAGGGCTTTTTCGTAGACCTTCACGTCCCAGTCTTGGCAGGCGGCCAGGCCGCTGTCTTTGACATTGAGGGTCACAGTGGTGGTGCTTTCGTCGCCGTCCGCATCGCGAATGGTATAGACGAACACGTCGCGACCGCCTGCTGCGCCCACGCTATTCGGATTGGCGTGGTAGGTCGCGCTGCCATCGGCGGCGAGGGTGAGCACGCCGTATTGGCCTTGAACCTGGGTGCCGACATTGCCCATTGCTGACGTACTGGTATCACTCCCCGCCCGCACCCCAACCACATAGTGCCCATCGGCTCTTACATCAGCGCCGACCATGTCGTTGAGCAGCACATTGCCACTGACGGTGCCGCCCTCGCGGACGTGCTCGTAGTCGCAGTGGGCTTTGGGTACATCGTCGACGATGCGCACCACAATGCTGCCAGTCACACTATTCCCATTCGCGTCGACGGCTTGATAGGTAAAGGTTTCGCTCTGAACGTCCGGCCCGTTGTTCGGGCTGCCCGGGCTCTTGGGAGCGGAGGTCAGGGTGTAGGTATACGTGCCGTCCGGGTTGATGGCGATCTGACCGTATTGGCCGGTGGCGTTGCCGACCAGGCTGTAAGTCAGCCCGCCCGCTGCGCCGGTGACAGCGCCGACCAACGTGCCCGTGCCCGTCTCACCGCGCGAGCCAGGATCGCTTCCCACCACCGTACCGGGCGCCAGGTCATTGCCATCGCGCACCAGATCCAGGGCTTTTTCATACACCGTCACGTCGAAGTCCGGACAGGCGACAAGGCCGCTGTCCCGCACGTCCAACGTCACAGTGGTGGTGCTTTCATCCCCGTCCGCATCGCGAATGGTATAGACGAACACGTCGCGACCGCCTGCTGCGCCCACGCTATTCGGATTGGCGTGGTAGGTCGCGCTGCCATCGGCGGCGAGGGTGAGCACGCCGTATTGGCCTTGAACCTGGGTGCCGACATTGCCCATTGCTGACGTACTGGTATCACTCCCCGCCCGCACCCCAACCACATAGTGCCCATCGGCCCTTACATCGGCTCCGACCGTATCATTGAGCAGCACATTGCCGCTGACGATGCCGCCTTCGCGGACGTGTTCAGCGTCCGCTCGGGCCTCAGGCAGATCGTCAACGATGTTCACATCGAGGGTGCCGGTCGCCGTGCTGCCGTCGCTGTCCTGGGCGACAACACTGAACTGCTCTTGCAGGCTGTTGGCACCCGCAGCGGTGGGATGCGCGGCATTGTCCTGCAGGGTGTAGCGATAGCTGACCACGCCAGTGCCAGGGTCATACCCCGTGATCGTCAGGGTATTGCCAAGCCCGGTGGTAATCGTTTGTGGGAAATCTGCCGCTACACCGCCGCTCACCACATCGATACCGCCCACTTTCAATGCCTGCAGACCGTCCGGCGCGCTGACCGTGAAGGTCCCTGCCTGGGTCAATGCGGTCGGGTCGGGCGTGCTGCCATCGTTGAGGTACCTCTCGAAGACCGTGAGCTCGCCGCCTTGCACATCGAGGCCACGCAATACCACCGGGTCGTCGAGGTTGTTGATGTTCAGCGTCAACGTGGCGGTGCTGGTGTCGCCATCGGCATCGCGCAGCGTGTAGGTGAACACCTCGGTGCCCTGTGCGCCGCCGTGCAGTTGTTTGAACGCCTGCCCGTTGGCATCGAGGGTATAGGTGTAGGAACCGTCGCCGGCCAGGATCAAGGTGCCGTAGGTGCCGGCGAAGACCCCGGCAACGATGGGTTTGCCGTCACTGACCCGGTCGGCGCCCTGGATGTCATTGACCAGCACGCTGCCGGTCAGTTGCGTGTGCAGTTCAGTGGCGCTGGTCGCGTTGAGATCGTTGACCGCCGTGGGCACGTCATCGCGGATCAGTACGTCCAGCGTACCGCTGGCCGTGTCGCCATCGGTGTCTCTGACCTGCACGGCGAATTGCTCGCCGAGGGCATTGCGACCGCTGCCCTCAGGGTGCTGCTCGGCACCGTTGAGGGTGTAGCTGTAGCTGACTTCACCGGTCTGGGCGTTATAGCCGGTGATGGTCAAGGTGTTGCCCAAGGGGCTGGTCAGCGACTGGCCGACGCCGGTCACGACACCTGCGGTAACGACGTTCAGGCCGCCAACGCTAAGGGAGTAGACGCCGTCCGGAGCCACCACGGTAAAGGTGCCGCGCTGGGTCAGGGCCGCAGCATCGCTGGCGGAGCCTTGCGCCAGGTTGGCCTCGTCAAGCACCGCCTCGGCCGGACCCACGTCCAGGCCACGCAAGGTGACGGGGTGATCGGTCGGCGGCTGTGCTGGGGGCTCGGTGCCGGGGCCGGTCGGCGGCTGTGCTGGAGGCTCGGTGCCGGGGCCGGTGGGCGGTGAGGTGGGTACACCGTCACGATAACGGCTGCTGGCATCGCGCCCGCCGAACTCGCGGCCGCCCGGCTCAGGCAGGTAGCTGAAGCCTGCAGTTGGAAAGCCGACTTCCGGCTCGACGCGAGCGCCCACTTCGGTCAACAGGACGAAATCATGCCCGCCCCCCAAGGGCCTGGGGCCGCCGGCGGCTGGCGCTTGGGCTTCCAGCGTCGGGTCCGCGCCGGCGGTAATGGCGCGCTGCAGGCGCAGCACGTCCGTCAACTCGGCTTCGCTGGGCAGGGGATCGGGGGTGTCGATAGAGGGGGCCTGGTGGCTGAGCAGTTCTGCGGTCATTTCCACGCTGCTGTCGCGGCCCAGGGTCAGCAGCGCGCCGTTATCCAGCTGCACGGCCACCGCACCGCCAGCGCCGGTCTCCAACTGCTCGCCGGCGAACAGCCGATCCCCTTCGATGAGCACGCGGCGAGTGCCGTCGACCTGCACTGCAACTACTTCGCCGATCACCTTGCTGACCACGCCTACGGACTTCGCCATGGCACACTGCTCCCTTGTCTGGATGGTTTTTTGCAACAAGGGGGTGCCAGGTGACTCTGGAGCGGACTTCGCCAATCGGCATAGACCACCGCTGCGATGGCCGGGACGCAAAAACGCCCGGCGGCAGGTTCAACAAACGCGGAGAAGTTACTGGTTGCAAACGACAATATTTTGTCGCCTAATTCCGCGCTTGCCGTCCACTCCTGCGTCCTCGGCTGCAAAAGGGATGGAACATTAATTGACGCCGTAAAACCGTGATTTACAGCCACTTGGCGCCGTCTCTTGGGTGAACAATGTCGCCTATCGACGGGCCTGCATAAGTTTATTTTGGAACAATAGTTATGACAAAATCTTCTTAGCTTCGGCGCCAAATGTTCTTAGCTGTGATGTTACAAAGATGAAACGGTTACACCTTCTTTTTATGTCATTTTTTTGGCGAATTTAAAGTATATCGACACCAGGGAGAAGTACCCCATGCGCGTTATAGCCCCGCTCACCGCTGCCATTTTGCTCGCCACGGCAGGCATGCAGGTGCAAGCAATGTCCATTACCGAGGCGGTTCAGAGCGCGGTCGACAAGCACCCGGAAGTCAGTGAGTACCGGAACAGTCGCTTGTCTGCCGATGAAGATGTGAAGTTCGCGCGCGGGGGTTATTTCCCAACGGTCGACGTGGTGGCGGGATATGGGCGTCAGCGTTCCGACAACAACAATACGCGAGGCTTCAATGCCGACAACACGCGCAACCACAACAAAGAGACGCTCAACTACACCCAGTCCGAACTGCGCCTGCGGCAAATGCTGTTCGACGGCTTCAACACGTCCAACGAAGTGGGCCGCACACAAGCGGTGGCCAACTCGCGGGCCTATTACACCCAGGCCACGGCCGAAACCATCGCGCTGCGCGCCATCGAGGTCTACCTCGAAGTACTCAAGCGCCGCGAACTGGTGACCCTGGCCAAGAACAACTTGCAGGCGCACCTGCGCGTCAACGACCAGATCGGCCTGCGCAGCGAACGTGGCATTGGCAGTACGGCCGACCTGGATCAATCCCTGGCCCGCCGCGCACTGGCGGAAAACAACCTGGACACCGCCGAAGTGGACCTGGCCGATGCCGAGGTCAACTTCTTCAGCGTGGTCGGCGTGCAGGCTGACCAACTGGAAGCGCCGACGTCGGCCAAACCGATGATGCCGGCCGACCTCAACGCTGCTCGCCAGGGCATGCTGGAAAACAACCCGTACCTGAAATCGGCACAAGCCGACGTGGATTCGGCCGAGCGCCAGTACCAAGTGGCCAAGTCGCCGTTCTACCCGCGTCTGGACGCAGTACTGGCCACCGGCGCCAACAACAACCAGGGCGGCGAGCGCGGCCACAGCAACAACGACTGGCAGGCGGGTGTGGAACTGACCTACAACCTGTTCCGCGGCGGCAGCGACAAGGCGCGCCTGCAGTCTGATTCCTACAAGATCAACCAGGCCATGGACATCCGTAACAATGCCCTGCGCGAGATCAACGAAAACCTGGGCCTGTCATGGAACGCGCTGAACAACGCACGCAAGCAGACGCCAAGCGCCCGCCAGTACGCTGAAACCACCCAGCGTGTACGCGCCGCCTACCAGGACCAGTTCGGCCTGGGCCAACGTACCTTGCTCGATGTGCTCGACAGTGAAAACGAGCTGTACAATGCCAACCGTCGCTACACCGAGGTGCGCTACACCGAGGAGTATTCGATGTACCGGATTCTGGCGAACATGGGCGAGTTGCTGAGCAAACAGCGCATCACGTTGCCGCCCGAAGCCATCGCCAAGACCGAAGTGCGCAATCAGGCACGCCTGCCTGACATGCACTGATCGCTGCCTGGGCTCACCGCTGCCTTGTCGATGCGCCACCCGCACCGTTGTGCGTTGACCTTGCCCCGCCCTCGCCTCACCCTGCACCCCGCCTTGGGGCTGCAGCGGGCGGTTGCGCCCTGCGGCCAGCCGCTCATCGAGCACACTTCTCACTCTGGCCCCAAGGGCAACCTGGAGCCGATCAGTGTCGACACCGCCCTGATGACACAGGCAACGCCTTCTACCTGATGCAGATCGGGACCGAGCGCAACCCCGTGGGCGGTGTCTTGAGCCGCCGTTGCTCATCCCCGGTAGGGTGGCCGTCGTGCACATCATCACCGAACGAAAAAGCGTACGCGATTACTCGCTCAGGCAGTCCAGAAAGCCCGCCCTGGCGCTCTGCGCACGCGCCGACCGAGGACGGCTGCGGGCAGTTGCATGAAAGATGTTTAATCGGCGTTTTATTTACTTAGTCGGCTAACCAATCCTATAACTGGGGTGTGCGACACAGTGTCGCAATCAACCAGCAGTGGAGTTTGACGATGACAGTTCAAGTAACCGAACGCGACGAATCGAGAATGTCCCACGAAGGTCTGGCTGCCGGCGTGCGCATCTGGGATGTGCATCAGCAAGGTCAGCTGGTGGGCATGTTCCATGATGAACAGCAGGCCCAGCAGTACTGCAGCGAACTGGAAGAGCAGGAAGGTCAGCGGGCGGAAGCGCACTGACCCTGCAGGTCGTCATTGAGTTCGCCAGACCAACAGCATTCGCGAGTGAACCCAAGCGCCGGTCCACCCGCGAATGCTGCAACCGGGTAAGCGCAGCCTGACTGGCTCGTTACCACATCAAGTCATCAGGAATTTTGTACGCCGCGTAGGGATCGTCCGACTCATCGGCTTGCTCGGTGTGCGTATTGAGCAACAGAATCCGGTGCGGATCGCGCTCCTGAATCTTCACCGCCGCTTCTCGCGGAATCACCTCGTAGCCGCCACCGTGCGACACCACCGCCAGCGAGCCATTGCTCAGCTTGCTGCGCATCAAGGCGTTGACGGCAATGCGCTTGACCTTCTTGTCGTCGACGAAGTTGTAGTAATCCTCGGTCGTCAGTTTTGGCAGGCGGGTTGCTTCGATCAATTGCTTGACCTGCGCAGCACGCGCCTTGAGCTCGGCCTTTTCCTGCTGGGCGCGGTTGAGCTCCTGGTCACGCTTGGCTTTTTCTGCCGCCGCTTCCTTGGCCAGCCGCTGCTGGGTGTCATCAGCTTCGGCCTGGCCTTTGTGCACCAGGCGTTTCTGTTTTTTCTCGGCCTTGTTGGTCTGGGAAACCTGTTTCTGGTTGACCAGACCGGCTTTGAGCAATTGGTCGCGAAGGGAAAGGCTCATCGATGTCTACTCACTTATGCATCAGCTCAGCCGCAGCTGGGCAGGTTCTTTTCCTGACGTTTGGCTTCGCCCCAGAGGGCGTCCAGTTCGTCGAGGGTGCGATCTTCGATCGGCAGGCCCTGCTCGCGCAATGCCTGCTCGATGAAACGAAAACGCCGCTCGAATTTCCGATTGGCGCGGCGCAGGGCCTGTTCCGGGTCGTGCTTGAGGTGGCGGGCCAGGTTGACGACGGCGAACAACAGGTCGCCCAGCTCGCCTTGCACAGCATCGGTGTCGCCGTCAGCCATGGCCTGCAGCACCTCGTCGAGTTCTTCGCGCACCTTGTCCAGCACCGGCAAGGCTTCAGGCCAGTCGAAGCCGACGGTGGCGGCGCGCTTCTGCAGTTTGGCGGCGCGCGACAGCGCCGGCAGCGCGGTGGGTACGTCATCGAGCAATGACAGCTGCTCGGGCGTGCTCTTCTGTGCACGCTCCCCGGCCTTGATCGCCTCCCAGCGTTCCTTGACCTGGTCTTCGCTCAGCTGCGGGGTGTCCAGCGTCGCGTACAGCTCGCCGGTGGGGAACACGTGCGGGTGGCGGCGGATCAGCTTGCGGGTGATGCCATCGACCACGCCGTCGAACTCGAAGCGCCCTTCTTCGCGGGCCAACTGGCTGTAATAGACCACCTGAAACAACAGGTCGCCCAGCTCGCCGTGCAGGTCCTCGAAGTCGCCGCGCTCGATGGTGTCGGCGACCTCGAAGGCCTCTTCCAAGGTGTGCGGCACGATGCTCGCGTAGGTCTGCTTGAGGTCCCACGGGCAGCCGTGCTGCGGATCGCGCAGGCGCGCCATGAGGTGCAGGAGGTCAGTGAGCGAGTAAGTCATGGGGCAAGTCCTTCATGGTGTTCACTGCGCCAGCCGATGACGGCAAAGGCTGGCGCAGTGAACGCCGGTGGATCAGGGCGTGCGGTTACGCCGCGTCTCGATGATGTTGGGCAACTGCGAGATGCGCCCCAGCAAGCGCCCCAGCGCATCAAGGCCGGGAATCTCGATGGTCAGCGACATCTGCGCGGTGTTGTCGTCCTTGTTCGAGCGGGTATTGACCGCCAGCACGTTGATCTTCTCGTTGAGCAGCACCTGCGAGACGTCACGCAGCAAGCCGGGCCGGTCGTAGGCACGGACCACGATGTCGACCGGGTAGGTTTGCACCGGAATCGGCCCCCAGCTGACCTGAATGATCCGCTCGGGCTCCTTGCCAGCGAGTTGCAGCACCGAGGCGCAGTCCTGACGGTGGATGCTGACGCCGCGACCCTGGGTGATGTACCCGACGATGGCATCGCCCGGCAGCGGCTGGCAGCAGCCGGCCATCTGCGTCAGCAGGTTGCCCACGCCCTGGATGCGGATATCGCCGCGTTTGGTCGACCGGCTGGTCGGTTTGCGGGTGATCAGCTCGACCTGTTCGCTGCGGTCCGGCTCGAGCAGTTGCTGCGCGGCGTTGACCATCTGCGCCAGGCGCAGATCGCCCGCGCCGAGGGCGGCGAACATGTCTTCGGCCGTCTTGACGTTGGCTTTTTCCGCCAGGCGCTCGAAGTCCACCTGCGGCAGGCCGAGGCGGCTCAGCTCGCGTTCGATCAGGGTTTTGCCGGCCGCCACGTTCTGGTCCCGGGCTTGCAGCTTGAACCAGTGGACGATCTTCGCCCGCGCGCGCGAGGTATTGACGTAACCCAGGTTGGAGTTCAGCCAGTCGCGGCTCGGGCTGCCGTGCTTGCTGGTGATGATCTCAACCTGCTCGCCGGTCTGCAGGATGTAGTTGAGCGGCACGATGCGCCCGTTGATCTTGGCGCCGCGGCAGTTGTGGCCGATCTCGGTGTGCACGCGGTAGGCGAAATCGAGTGGCGTGGCGCCCTTGGGCAGGTCGATGGCATGGCCATCGGGGGTGAAGATGTAGACCCGGTCAGGCTCGATATCCACCCGCAGCTGGTCGGCCAGGCCGCCGATGTCACCCAGTTCTTCGTGCCATTCCAGCACCTGGCGCAGCCAGGAAATCTTCTCTTCGTAGTGGTTCGAGCCACCCTTGACGTCGGTGCCTTTGTACTTCCAGTGCGCGCAGACGCCCAGCTCGGCCTCTTCGTGCATGCCGTGGGTTCGGATCTGCACCTCCAGCACCTTGCCCTCCGGGCCGATCACCGCAGTGTGCAGCGAGCGGTAGCCGTTTTCCTTGGGGTTGGCGATGTAGTCGTCGAACTCCTTGGGGATGTGCCGCCACAGGGTATGGACGATGCCGAGCGCGGTGTAGCAGTCGCGGATTTCCGGAACCAGCACACGTACCGCACGCACGTCGTAGATCTGGCTGAATTCCAGGCCTTTGCGCTGCATCTTGCGCCAGATCGAGTAGATGTGTTTCGCCCGACCGCTGATGTCGGCATTCACGCCGGTGGCCAGCAGCTCGTTCTGCAGTTGGCCCATGACGTCGCTGATGAAGCGCTCGCGATCAAGGCGCCGCTCATGCAGCAGCTTGGCGATCTGCTTGTACTGATCGGGCTCGAGGTAGCGGAACGAGAGGTCTTCGAGCTCCCATTTGATATGGCCGATGCCCAGGCGATGGGCCAGGGGCGCATAGATATCGGCCACCTCGCGCGCCACGCGCAGGCGCTTGTCGTCGTCGGCGGCTTTCACGGCGCGAATGGCGCAGGTGCGTTCGGCCAGTTTGATCAGCGCCACGCGCACGTCGTCGACCATCGCCACGAGCATCTTGCGCAGGTTTTCGACCTGCGCCTGCGAGCCCAGCACCATCGACTGGCGTGGGCTCAAGCTGGCGCTGATGGCGGCCATGCGCAGCACGCCGTCGATCAGCTTGGACACCACCGGGCCGAAGCGTTGGCCAACCTCGGCGAGGGTCACCTTGCCTTCGCGCACCGCGCGGTAGATGACCGCCGCGACCAGCGAATCCTGGTCGAGCTTGAGGTCGGCCAGGATTTCGGCGATCTCCAGCCCCGCCTGGAAACTCGACGTACCGTCGGCCCACGAATGCTTGGCGGGGTTGCCATTCTTTTCGACTTCCTGGGCAAACTCGCAGGCCAGTGCCAGCTCATTACGATCGAGCGCGGCATCCACGCTCGTTACATGATCCAGCCATCCTTCGAGATTGATAGTGCCGTCGGTGTTGACCGGCTGGTGCACTCTCACCTGTACCATCTGTGTTCTACCTTTCCATACAGCGCGCCGCACGGGCGCACTGGCTATCACCTGCGCGGCCTCCAGTCCCTGGACACCGCACCGAACGGGCCGCGTCGCTAGCCCGCTTCGAATAACGCCATGGCTTCGACATGCGCCGTCTGAGGAAACATGTCGAGAATCCCGGCTCTCGTTAACCGGTACCCCTGGTTGACCAGCACCTGAGCATCACGCGCGAGGGTGGCTGGGTTGCATGACACGTAAACCAGCCTTTTCGCTTCAAGCTGTGCGATGTGTTGCACAACTTCGTAAGCACCGTCGCGCGGTGGGTCCAAGAGTACCGCAGAAAAGCCCTCGGCTGCCCACTGGGCGCCGGCCAAAGGCTGGGTTAAATCGGCCTGAAAAAACGCGGCGTTATGCACATCGTTATCCCGGGCATTGGCCGCCGCTCGTTCCACCATCACTTGCACGCCTTCGATGGCGACCACCTCGCGAGCCTGTCGGGCCAGCGGCAACGCGAAGTTGCCCAGGCCACAGAACAGGTCGAGCACACGCTCGTCTGCCTGCGGTGCCAGCCACGCCAGCGCCTGTTCGATCATCGCCGTGTTCACCGGCGTATTGACCTGCACGAAGTCACCGGGGCGCCAGGCCAGTTGCAACTGCCAGGGCGCCAGGGTGAAGCCCAGCGTGGCGCCTGCGATGAACGGTGCCGGTTCGCCGTCGCCGTGCAGCCAGAGCTGCGCGCCGGCCTCAAGGCAGAACGCCTGCAAACGCTGCAGGTCTTCATCGGGCAACGCTGCCACGTGCCGCACCAGCACCGCCTCGGCGCTACCGCTGAACAGCTCGACATGGCCCAGGGCCTGCGGTTTGCTCAGGCTGCGCAGCAGCGTGGGCAGATGGCGCATGATCGGTTGCAAGGGCTGTACCAGCACCGGGCATTCTTCGATGGCGATGATGTCCTGGCTGGCCTCGGCGCGAAAACCCACGTGCAACTGGCGCGCCTTGGCATCCCAGCGCACCGCGACACGGGCGCGGCGGCGATAGCCGAACTCGGGGCCGGCCAGTGGCTCGGCCCAGGAATCCGGCTGAATGCCAGCTACGCGCTGCAATTGCTCGGCCAAGGTGCGCTGCTTGAGTGCCAGCTGATCGCCATGGGGCACATGCTGCAGGTTGCAGCCACCGCACTGCTGGAAGTGCCGGCAGGGTGCTTCGCGGCGCTCGGCGCTGGCCTGTAGCAGGCGCTCGAGGCGCGCTTCGACCACTTTGCCACGGGCATTGAGCACCCGCGCCTCGACGCTTTCACCGGCCAGCGCGCCGCTGACGAACCAGGTTCGCCCTTCATGAAAAGCGATGCCGCGGCCGTCACCGGCCAGGCGTTCGATGGCCAGGCGTTGCTTCTTGCCCACAGGCACTTGCGCGGCGCGCTCACCGCCGGCGGGCTGGAAGCGCAGGCTGCTGCTGTTCTTTTTCTTCGACATCACGGCGCGTCGAACAGGCCGGTGGACAGGTAGCGGTCGCCGCGGTCACAGATGATCGCCACCAGCACAGCGTTTTCCAGCTCGCGGGACAGCCGCAACATGCCGGCCACTGCACCACCGGAGGACACACCGCAGAAAATGCCCTCTTCGCGGGCAAGGCGCAGGGTGGTCTGCTCGGCTTCTTCCTGGGACATGTCGAGGACCTGGTCGACACGCGCGGCATCGAAAATCTTCGGCAGGTACGCTTCGGGCCAGCGACGAATGCCCGGAATCGACGAGCCGTCCATCGGTTGCAGGCCGACGATCTGCACGGCTGGGTTCTGCTCCTTGAGGTACTGCGAGCAACCCATGATGGTGCCGGTGGTGCCCATGGAGCTGATGAAGTGGGTCACGCTGCCGTGGGTCTGCTGCCAGATTTCCGGCCCGGTGCTGTGGTAGTGGGCAATCGGGTTGTCCCCGTTGCCGAACTGGTCAAGCACCTGGCCACGGCCTTGGGCCTGGAGCTTGTCAGCGAGGTCGCGAGCACCTTCCATGCCGTCTTCCTTGGAGACCAGCAACAGCTCGGCGCCGTAGGCGGTCATGGCCGCTTTACGTTCGGCAGTGGAGTTGTCGGGCATGATCAGGATCATTTTGTAACCCTTGATCGCAGCCGCCATGGCCAGGGCAATGCCGGTGTTGCCGGATGTCGCCTCGATCAACGTATCGCCCGGCTTGATCTGGCCGCGCAGCTCGGCACGGGTGATCATCGACAACGCCGGACGGTCTTTGACCGAGCCTGCCGGATTGTTGCCTTCGAGCTTGAGCAGCAGCGTATTGCTGGTGTCGCCGCCCAGACGCTGCAGACGCACCAGGGGCGTATTGCCGACGCAATCGGCGATGGTTGGGTACTGCGAGGTCATGGTGTATTTCGCATTCCGGGCGACAAGGGGCGCCTATCATACCGGCAAACCTGCAACGGCCATATCTCGCAATGGTTGGAGGTTATAGCCACTGGCTATATACCGCTCTTGGCGCCCTGCTCATGGGCCCCAGGTGGTCCAGGTGAACCTCCACCTTGGCACAAATCAGTGCAAGTACCGCCCTGGCGGAGTACCTTCCGCGATTGCAGCGCGCTGCATGCGCTGGCACATGACAGGAGAACAATGTGCTTGATCGTCTGGGAATACGAAGCCGCGTGCTGTTGCTCGCTCTGCTGCCCGCCAGCCTGATGGCCCTGGTGCTGGGCATCTACTTCAACTGGCAGCAGCAGGCCGAACTGCGTACGCAGTTGCTGCAACGCGGCACCCTGCTGGCGGAGCAACTGGCGCCGCTGGCCGCGCCGGCGCTGGCGCTGCGCACCGGGGCGCAGCTCGAGCGCATCGCTGCCGAGGCCCTGGAGCAGGTGGATGTGCGCGCCGTGGCCTTTCTGGCCCCCGACCGCAGCCGCCTGGCCCACGCCGGCCCGAGCATGATCAACCCGCCGCCCAGCGGCGGCAGCGGCACGCAGCTGCTCGAGCGCGGCGGCAATGACGCCACCCGTTACCTGATGCCGGTATTCGGCCATCACCGCGACCTGGTCACCCACGCCGTGCCCGCCGAGGCCGAACGCCTGCTGGGCTGGGTGGAAGTGGAGCTGTCCCACGATGGCACCTTGCTGCGCGGCTACCGCAATCTGTTCACCAGCATGCTGCTGATCCTGCTCTGCCTCGGCCTGACGGGGCTGTTGGCGATGCGCATGAGCCGTGCCATCAACCAGCCGCTGAACCGCATCAAGCACGCGGTCAATCAGCTCAAGGACGGCAACCTGGAAGAGCGCCTGCCGGCCATGGGCAGCCATGAGCTGGACGAACTGGCGGCTGGTATCAATCGCATGGCGCAGACCCTGCAGAGCGCCCACGAAGAGCTGCAGCACAGCATCGACCAGGCCACCGAAGACGTGCGCCAGAACCTCGAAACCATCGAGATCCAGAACATCGAGCTGGACATGGCGCGCAAGGAAGCCTTGGAGGCGAGCCGTATCAAGTCGGAGTTCCTGGCCAACATGAGCCACGAAATCCGCACCCCGCTCAACGGTATCGTCGGCTTCACCCACCTGCTGCAGAAGGGCGAGCTCAGCCCGCGCCAGCAGGATTACCTGGGCACCATCGAGAAATCGGCCGGTAACCTGCTGGGCATCATCAACGAGATTCTCGATTTCTCGAAGATCGAGGCCGGCAAGCTGGTGCTCGACAGCATCCCCTTCAACCTGCGCGACCTGATCCAGGACACCCTGACCATCCTCGCCCCCGCCGCGCATGCCAAGCAGCTCGAGATGGTCAGCCTGGTCTACCGCGACACGCCGCTGTCGCTGATCGGCGACCCCCTGCGGCTCAGGCAGATCCTCACCAACCTGGTGAGCAACGCGATCAAGTTCACCCGCGAAGGCACCATCGTGGTCCGCGCCATGCTCGAAGACGAGCAGGAAGACAGCGTGCAACTGCGCATCAGCGTGCAAGACACCGGCATCGGCCTGACCCCGAGCGATGTGCGCACGCTGTTCCAGGCGTTCAGCCAGGCGGATAACTCGTTGTCCCGCGAGCCGGGCGGCACCGGGCTGGGGCTGGTGATTTCCAAGCGCCTGATCGAGCAGATGGGCGGTGAGATCGGGGTCGACAGCACCCCGGGCGAAGGCTCGCAGTTCTGGATCAACCTGACCCTGCCCAAGGCCCACGACGACATCGATCAGGCGCCGCTGCAGGCCTTGCTGGAACGGCGCGTGGCCATTGTCGAGGGCCATGAGCTGGCCTGCCAGGCCCTGGATCATCAGTTGCAGGACTGCGGCTTGAACGTCACGGCCTTCGGCAGCTTCGAGCAACTGACCCAGGCCGTCGAAGCGGCGGCCCTGGCGGGCACGCCCTTTGAATTTGCCGTGCTGGGGGTCAACCTGGGCTGTCTCACCCCTGAACACCTGGGCCGCATCAACGATCAGCTGGAACGCCACGGCTGCCAGTGCCTGGTGCTCTGCCCCACCACCGAGCAGGGCCTGTACCAGTCGCACCTGAGCAATGGCCATGGGCAACTGCTGTCCAAACCGGCCTGCACCCGCAAGTTGCGCCGGGTGCTGCTCGACCTGGTGCAGCCGCAGCGTCAGCGGCGCCTCTCACAACCACTCAGTGGGCAGCGGCTGCCGCGCATTCTGTGCGTGGACGACAACCCGGCCAACTTGCTGCTGGTACAGACCCTGCTCGAAGACATGGGCGCTACCGTAGTGGCCGTCGACAGCGGCCAGGCCGCGTTGCGCGCCATTGAAGACGAAGCCTTCGACCTGGTGTTGATGGATGTGCAGATGCCCGGCATGGACGGGCCGGCGTGCACCGAGCAGATCCGTCGCTGGGAAGCCAACCTGGATAATCCACCCCTGCCGGTAGTGGCGCTGACCGCCCACGCCATGGCCAACGAAAAGCGTGCCCTGCTGCACAGCGGCATGGACGACTACCTGACCAAACCCATCAGCGAGCGGCAGCTGGCGCAAGTGGTGTTGAAGTGGACGGGGCTGAGCCTCGGCGCCCCACAGCCCGAGCTTGACCAGCCACGCGCGACGGAAAGCATCGAACTGAAGGTGCTCGACCCGCAGGAAGGCCTGCGCCTGGCCGCCGGCAAGCCGGACCTGGCGGCCGACATGCTGGCCATGCTGCTGGCCTCGCTGGAGGCGGACCGCGAGGCGATCCGCCACGCCCGTGACAGCGGCGACCGGCAGGCAATGATCGAGCGCGTGCACCGGCTCAACGGCGCGTCGCGCTACTGCGGCGTGCCGCAGTTACGCGCGGCCTGCCAGCGCAGCGAAACCCTGCTCAAGCAGGAGCATCCGCAGATGATGCAGGCCCTCGACGAACTGGACCGGGCGATCGGGCGCCTGGCCGCGCAAGCCCACCTGGGTGCCTGAAACGATTGACGCCCCACAGGCCGGTGCGCAGCCGGCCTGTCCACTGCCGCCTCTGGCACTGTTTGGACTGTGCCTGCGCGCAGGCCAGCAAAGGCGGGTGGCGGCCCCGCGAAATGCGGCAAGCAAGCGCAGTGCGCTGGAGGGCATGAGCATTGCGTCGCGGACGCCTAGTGGGGAGCGCCTGGCTGGGAACGTCTAATCGAGGACGCCTGGTCGGAGCCGGCCTTGCGGTCCCGTTTCAACGCCGTACGGGCGATTGCAGATACATTTCAGACAGAGCCTAAGGAGTACCGCCCATGCGCATGCTGTTGTTCAGCAGCCAGCACTACGATCAGGAAAGCTTCGAGCGGGCCAGCAGCGGCCTGCCCATGGACCTGCACTTCCAACCCGCCCGCCTGACCCTGGACACCGCGCCACTGGCGCACGGCTACCCGGCGGTCTGCGCGTTCATCAACGACGAGCTCGATGCCAGCGTTCTGGAGCTGCTTGCAGCCGGCGGCACCCAACTGATCGCCCTGCGCTCGGCCGGCTATAACCATGTCGACCTGCCCGCCGCCGAGCGCCTGGGGCTGACCGTAGTGCGAGTGCCGGCCTATTCGCCGCACGCCGTAGCAGAACACGCCGTGGCCTTGGTGATGGCCCTGAACCGCCGCCTGCACCGCGCCTACAACCGCACCCGTGAAGGCGACTTCACGCTGCATGGGCTGACCGGCTTCGACCTGCACGGCAAGACCGTCGGCGTGGTCGGCACAGGGCAGATTGGTGAAGCATTCGCGCGCATCATGGCCGGATTCGGTTGCCAGCTGCTGGCCCACGACCCCTACCCCAACCCACGCCTGCTGGCCCTGGGCGCCCGCTATATGCCTCTGCCCGAGCTGTTGCGCGAGTCACGGATCGTCAGCCTGCACTGCCCGTTGAACGACTACAGCCACCACCTGATCAACGCGCAATCGCTGGCGCAGATGCAACACGGGGCCATGCTGATCAACACCGGGCGCGGGGCGCTGGTCGACACCCCCGCACTGATCGAGGCACTGAAAAGTGGCCAGCTGGGCTACCTGGGGCTCGACGTTTATGAAGAGGAAGCGCAGCTGTTCTTCCAGGACCGTTCCGACCAACCGTTGCAGGACGATGTGCTGGCACGCCTGCTGACCTTTCCCAACGTGATCATCACCGCGCACCAGGCGTTTCTGACCCGCGAGGCGCTGGATGCCATCGCCGCAACGACGCTGGCCAACGTGATCGGCTGGACGGCAGGCAATCCGCAGAACGTGGTGCGCAGTTAATGTAGTGCCAGGTTGATGCTAGGATACGCCGCATTTCTGGAGGACCCATGGTCGAGCACGATTTCCGCTACACCCTTTTCAACCCGCAACACACCCTGATCGAATGCCGCGCGCTGGTGCCCGGCCGCTATCAAGTGACCGGCAACGGCGGCTCGATCAAGAAGGACGACGTTCTGCTGGTCAGCCTCAAAGGCAGCAAGGGCTTGTCCATGCGCCTGACCGTGCAGACCGTGCGCCATCTGATCAACCCGCAGGGGCAGTGGGTCGCCACGGCCACGGGGCCTGCGTTCAAGGAGTTGGAGATCCTGACCTGGCAGGTCAAGTGCGACCGCTGCGAAACGCAGCTCGACCTTGAGTTCGCGGTGGACTCTTCGTTGGGCAACAAGGCCCGGCAGCCGGCCGCCAATGCGCGCCTGCGTGAGCTGGGTTGGGTCACTCAGGGCGAGCGGCATGTATGCCCGCGCTGCCAGGCGAACCCGTCATGAAAGCCAGGCTGGCTGGCGCCGTGATCGCGCTGACGCTGGCCGGGTGCGCCAGCGCGCCTGACGTGCTGCAACAAGACCACAGCTACGTGCTGGAGTGGATCGGCGAGCGGCCGCTGATGGATTTCAGCCATGTCACCCTGACCCTCGGCGCTGATGGCCGGGCCTACGGCAACGCGGGCTGCAACCACTGGTTCGCGCCTTACACCCTGAACGGCGATGCGCTGCACTTCGGCCACGTGGGGAGCACCCGCAAGCTGTGCGCACCGGCCTTGATGGAGCAGGAAGGTCGTTTTCTCAAGGCACTGGAAACTGTCCAGCGCTGGGACGTTTCGCATGAAGGGCAAGTGCGCTTCTGGCCGCATGACGGCAAGGCACTGCGCTTCTGGCCCGACGAAGGCTGACAGCGCGTTCAGAACCACCCCCCATCCGGGCTCAAGTTCCCGCAGAACAACCTGAATCGTTGATCTATCAAACCGTAGGAATGGCCGGTCCGGCGCCCCGGACTGCCGCGAGGGGCTGCAACGCCGCCCCAAGGCTGCAACCTCCATTTCCCTGCCGTTTCACGGTGCCTGAATCGGGCCGGCTATGCCGGCCAAACGCTGGCACCTCGCTTTTCCGGCCAGTGCGCGGCGCCTGGGTCAGGCCGGCTGCGCCGGCCATCGCAGCCATCCGGAGCGCCGGACCGGCCGCTTGTACTTGGATCGCGTTTCCGAGATAGGGCACAGCTAGCAGAACGCCGGGTCTTGCCCGCGACGGTCGCATAGGGCGGCCAATCCGCCGCTCTGGGCAGCCGCGATGGCCTCAGGCGCCGCCCTTGAGCGCCTTGATCTTCTCTTGCAGGCCTTCGAAAGTCTGTTCGCCAAGCAGTTGCTCGCGCACCTTGCCCTTGTCGTCGATCAGGTAGGTGACAGGCAGCGCTTCGCTGCGCGGCAGCTCATAACGCTCGGCCGGGTCCTGCGCCAGCACGGTGAATTCGATACCCAGTGCGTCGGTCGCCTCTTTCAAATCGGCGCCTTGCAGACCGTCGAAGTTCACCCCCACGACCTTGATGCCCTGAGCCTGCCACTGCTTGGCTGCTGCGTTCAATTCCGGGATTTCGGTGCGGCACGGCCCGCACCATTCGGCCCAGTAATTGAGCACCAGCCAGTGACCGTCGAGTTGCTCCACCTTCACCGTCTTGCCATGTTGGTCTACGCCATAGTCCGCACCGCAACCGCCGAGCAACAGGCTCGCGGTGATGGCCAGTGCTACTGCCAAACGCCTTGCCATGGGTCAATCCTTCTCGAAGTTAAAAGCCTTGGGCCAGCCCGAGCGGTTAGAATGCTGGCCACCTCCGGCTGGATGCGACCCCCGTCATGACTGAACTGACGCTCTATCATAACCCGCGCTGCTCGAAATCCCGCAGCGCCCTGGAACTGCTCGAAACCCGTGGCCTGGCCCCCACCGTGGTGCGTTATCTGGACACACCGCCCGACGCTGCGACGCTGCGCGAGTTGCTGATCAAGCTCGGTCTCAGCGCCCGCCAACTGCTACGCACCGGCGAAGACGCCTACAAAACCCTCGGCCTCGCCGACCCCAGCCTCAGCGACGAACAAGTGATCGCGGCCATGGTCGAGCAACCGATCCTGATCGAACGTCCGATCCTGGTCGCCGGCGACAAAGCCGTGATCGGCCGCCCACCGGAAAACCTGCTGGAGATCCTGCCGTGAGCGCACCCTACATACTGGTCCTGTATTACAGCCGCCACGGCGCCACCAGCGAAATGGCCCGGCACATTGCCCGCGGTGTCGAGCTGAGCGGCCTGGAAGCGCGCCTGCGCACGGTGCCGGCGATTTCCACCGAATGTGAAGCGGTCGCCCCGGACATCCCGGCCAATGGCGCGCTGTACGCCACCCTAGATGATCTGCGCCACTGCTCAGGCCTGATCCTCGGTAGCCCGACGCGCTTCGGCAACATGGCAGCCCCGCTGAAATATTTCCTCGATGGCACCAGCAGCCTGTGGCTGGGTGGTGAACTGGTGGGCAAACCGGCTGCGGTGTTCACCTCTACCGCCAGCCTGCACGGCGGCCAGGAAAGCACCTTGCTGTCGATGCTGTTGCCGCTGCTGCACCACGGCATGCTGGTGATGGGCCTGCCCTACAGCGAGTCGGCGTTGATCGACACCCGCGGCGGCGGCACCCCCTATGGTGCCAGTCACCATGCTGGCGCCGACGGTAAACGCGAGCTGGACGCCCACGAGATCAGCCTGTGCCGCGCCCTGGGTCAACGTATCGGCGTGACCGCCAAGGCGCTGGAGCCGCGTCGTGGCTAAAACGCGCCAGCCGCTGCCCGCATTGGCGTGGCTCGCACCGCGAGTGGCCGTGACGCGTGTCCTGAGCCTGGTGTGTTTTCTTGGGTTGATGCTCCTGCTCAGCCTGAACACCCTGTTCTTCGCCGACCTGCACGGCGCGCGGACCGGGGTCATCCTGGCGATCGAGCTGCTGCCGCTGTTGTTGCTGCTGCCCGGCGTGCTGCTGGGTAGCGCCCGCGCCCATGCCTGGACCTGCTTTGTGGTCAACGTGTATTTCATCAAGGGTGTACTGGCGGCGTTCGACCCTGCGCGCCAGGTGCTGGGCGCGCTGGAAGTCGGCTTGAGCCTGGGGTTGTTTCTATCGGCGCTGCTCTATGTACGCTGGAAATACCAACAAGAGCGGCGGCTGGCGGGGGAAGGTGGGTAACCCGGTCATGGCTGGATCAGGGCGCTGAACGGCCTTGAGCAGCCCCCGGATCGCGCCGGCCTGACTCAGGCCCCGCGCAGTGACAGGTATAGGAGGTTGCAGCCTTGTGCCCGCTGCCTCCGGCTCAATGATTGACCGTATGCGCGAGCATCACCGACAGCTGACACAGTGGCCTGCCGCTTTGCGCATGCCATTGGTTGAACGCGGCCTGCACCGCAGCCATGTCACGCTGGCTGGTGGGGGCTTTGTCGACGATCTTCTGTGCGATCAGCGCGGCAGCCACATCGCCACTCGGCACGAAGGTATCCTTGCCGATCATGCGCAGAAAGCGTGGCGCCGACAGGCCGCCGAGCTGATTGCCGTGTTTGACGAGGTACTTCCACAGCCCGACGATATCGGTCACCGGCCAATCGGCGACGAACGCGCCCATGCTGCCATGAGCCTGCTCGATGTCGAGAATCATCTGTGCATTGCGCGGCACACTCTTGAGCTTGCCCAAGTGGCGAATGATCCGCGTGTCCTGCATCAGCCGCTCCAGGTGCTCGGCACCCATCAGCACGACTTTTTCCGGATCGAAGCCGAAAAAGACCTGCTCGAACGCCGGCCACTTGGCATCCACCAAGCTGTGCTTGAGCCCGGCGCGAAACACCCGCAAGGCCAGGGTCGAGAGGTAACGGTCAGCAGCGATCGCGCGCAGCTGCGCCGCCGTGCGCGCGTGCGGCAGCGCAGCTTCCAGGGCCTTGGCCGAGCCGAAACGGTTCAGGCAGAACTCATGCAGCCACTGATAGTCGCGCATGGTCAGATATTGACCACATCGAGAAAACGTGGCGCGGCGGTTTCATCGATGCTCAGGCTGGTGAAGTCGAACAGGTTGCGGTCCGCCAACTGCGACGGCGCCACGTTCTGCATCGCCCGGAAGATGCTCTCGGTACGGCCCGGGTGCTTGCGCTCCCATTCCACCAGCATGTCCTTGACCACCTGGCGCTGCAGGTTTTCCTGCGAGCCGCAGAGGTTGCACGGGATGATCGGGAACTGCTTCATGTCCGAGTAGGCCTGGATGTCCTTCTCGTTGCAGTAGGCCAACGGGCGGATCACCACATTGCGCCCATCGTCGGCACGCAGCTTGGGCGGCATGCCCTTGAGGGCGCCGTTGAAGAACATGTTGAGGAAGAAGGTCTCGACGATGTCGTCGCGGTGGTGCCCCAGAGCCATCTTGGTCGCGCCGATCTCGTCGGCGAAGGTGTACAGGGTGCCGCGGCGCAGGCGCGAGCACAGCGAGCAGGTGGTTTTGCCTTCCGGGATCAGTTCCTTGACCACCGAGTAGGTGTCTTTCTCGACGATGTGGTACTCGACGCCCAGTTCCTTGAGGTAGGCCGGGAGAATGTGCTCGGGGAAGCCAGGCTGTTTCTGGTCCATGTTCACCGCCACGATCTGGAACGAGAGCGGCGCCACCTTCTGCAGGTGCAGCAGGACATCGAGCATGGTGTAGCTGTCCTTGCCGCCCGACAGGCAGACCATGACCTTGTCGCCATCCTCGATCATGTTGAAGTCGGTGATGGCTTCGCCAGCGAGACGACGCAGGCGTTTTTGCAGTTTGTTCTGGTTGACCGAGAGGGTGCCCATAGCGCTTGAATCCGCGAGGTGTGACAAAAGCCGGCCATTTTACGCACAAAGACGCCTCACGCGTAGGCCCATCGGACAAAGACTGCATGGGAATGACATCGCCCTTGTAAAGCGCAATTTGCTCTAAACACCGCCCTTCGTGCGCAGAACCCGCTTCTATAATCCCAAGCATGGCCAGCCTACCGCGCACCTGTGGGTACCATGGCCACGGGCTGCAGGCGCCTGCGACGCGCGCCTGCCTTCGACGACAGGAGCGACCGCCATGATCCATCACGTTCTGGGGCTTTTCACCCACCCTGATCAGGAGTGGCGGCAAATCCGTGGCGAGGAAGAATCCATCAGCCACCTGTACCTCACCCACACCCTGATCCTCGCCGCCATTCCCGCTGTCTCGGCTTTCATTGGCACCTCACAGTTCGGCTGGACCCAGGCAGGCCGCCTCCCGGTACTGCTCACCGTGGAGAGCGCCCTGACGATGAGTGTGATGTCGTACATCGCCATGCTGGTGGGTATTGCGATCATGGGAGCATTCGTTCACTGGATGGCGCGCACCTACGACGCCACCCCTTCCCTGGCACGCTGCATTGCCTTTGCCACCTACACCGCAACGCCGTTGTTCATCGGCGGCTTGGTGGCGCTCTACCCGCATGTGTGGATCGGCATGCTGGTCGGCGCCGCCGCGGTGACCTACACGGTCTTTCTGCTGTATGTCGGCTTGCCGACCTTCATGAACATCCCCGCCGATGAAGGCTTTCTGTTCTCAAGCTCGGTGCTGGCGGTAGGGCTGGTGGTGCTGGTGGCGATCATGGCTGCAACGGTGATCATCTGGGGCCTGGGCATGGGCCCGATGTACATTGGCTGAGCCTGCATGCGCAGCTGAGTGCACTGGCGGGTGCACCCTGACCAGCGGCTTGGGCGCCAGGCGAGGCGTGCGGCATAATGCGCCGCCAGGAGACCCCCCGCCCATGCCCGAGCTGCTCAGACAACGGGTCGAAGCCTGCTACGTGCAGGCCGAGGCCTTCTTCAAACGGACCTTCCCACGCCCTGAGGTGAGCCTCAAGCTGCGCGGGCAGAAAGCCGGCGTTGCCCACCTGCACGACAACCTGCTGCGCTTCAATCCACAGCTGTACCAGGCCAACCAGGACGACTTCCTGCGCCAGACCGTCCCCCACGAAGTGGCCCACCTGGTCGCCCATCAACTGTTCGGCGGCAGCATCCAGGCGCATGGTCAGGAGTGGCAGCTGATCATGCGCGGGGTCTATGAACTGCCGCCCCACCGCTGCCATAGCTACGCGGTCGAGCGGCGGGTTGCCACACGCTACGTCTATCGCTGCCCCTGCCCTGGCAGCGACTTCCCGTTCAGCGCCCAGCGCCACACCTTGGTGCGCAAAGGCCGGCGCTACGTGTGCAAGCGGTGTCGGCAGGTGCTCACCTACAGCGGCGAAACGCGCAGCGAGTGACGTCCGCCATAGCAGGCCCGCCAGCGCGATCACAGAAACGAAAAAGCCTGTCCGAAGACAGGCTTTTTCACCTCAGGCGGCTCGACTCAGCGAGCAGGGCCTTCAGCGACACCCAGGTCATCGGTAGGACGGCTTTCTTCCAGCGGTGCACCGCCAGAGTCCAGCTCGGACTTGAGCTTGTCGTCGTCCATTTCGTTGACCCACTTGGCCACTACCACGGTAGCCACGGCGTTACCGACCAGGTTGGTCAGCGCGCGGGCTTCGGACATGAAGCGGTCGATACCCAGGATCAGCGCCAGGCCTGCCACCGGCAGGTGACCCACAGCCGAGAGGGTGGCGGCCAGCACGATGAAGCCCGAACCGGTCACACCCGCAGCGCCTTTGGAGGCAACCAACAGCACCAACAGCAGGGTGATCTGGTGGGTGATGTCCATGGTGGTGTCAGTCGCCTGGGCGATGAACACGGCGGCCATGGTCAGGTAGATCGAGGTACCGTCGAGGTTGAACGAGTAGCCAGTGGGGATCACCAGACCCACCACCGATTTCTTCGCACCCAGGCGTTCCATCTTGGCCAGCATGCGGGGCAGTGCCGACTCGGACGACGAAGTACCGAGCACGATCATCAGCTCTTCACGGATGTAGCGGATCAGCTTCAGCACGCTGAAACCGTGGGCACGGCAGATACCACCGAGCACCACCAGCACGAACAGCAGGCAGGTCACGTAGAAGCAGGCCATCAGGTAGCCCAGCTGCACCAGCGAACCAACGCCGTACTGGCCGATGGTGAAGGCCATGGCACCGAAGGCGCCCAGCGGAGCCAGCTTCATGATCATGTTGATGATGTTGAACATGACGTGGGCAAAGCGATCGATCAGGTCCAGCAGCGGCTTGCCGTAGCTGCCCAGGCGATGCAAGGCGAAGCCGAAGATCACCGAGAACATCAGCACTTGCAGGATGTCGCCGTTGGCGAAGGCACCGACCACCGTGTTGGGGATGATGTTGAGCAGGAAGCCGACGGTGGTCTGCTGCGCGCCGGCGGCGGCATAGGCGGCCACGCTGCTGGCGTTCAGGGTAGTGACGTCGATGTGCATGCCAGCGCCTGGCTTGACCACGTTGACGACGATCAGGCCGATCATCAGGGCGACAGTGGAGACGATCTCGAAGTACAGCAGCGCGTAGCCACCGGTCTTGCCGACCGACTTCATGCTCTGCATGCCCGCGATGCCGCTGACCACGGTGCAGAAGATGATCGGCGCGATGACCATCTTGATCAGCTTGACGAAACCATCACCCAACGGCTTGAGGGCGACACCGGTTTCCGGATAGAAGTGGCCGAGCAGAATACCAATGGTGATGGCGACCAACACCTGGATATACAGGGACTTGTACAGCGGCTGACGTTTCGTCATGGCTCAGATTTCCTCGAGTGTGCCGTCGCCACCCTTGAGCGGGGCGGTGTGACACCTGAATCGCTAACCCTCCTGCACATGGAGGGATTTGTCGTTGTGTTCGAGCTGCGTGGTGCAGGCCTCTGCCAGTGACAAAGCAAAGGTGATGCCAATATGCCCAGCCAGGGTGCACGCGCCCGCGTTTCGCGGGGTCGATGCGCCGCAATGGCGCAACACGGCACGTAACGCCTGGCGGTTTTCCGCCCGATGGCGGGAAATGTACAGGGGTATGGCGGGAATCCGCCTATCGACGCTCAGCCGCGGGGGAAAACGATGCGAAAGGCGGCGCCGCCCAACGTTGAATCATCCAGGCGCAGCTCGGCGTCGTAGCTGTCGATGATGTCTTTGACCACGGCCAAGCCGATGCCCTGGCCAGGGTGCTGGGCATCGAGGCGTTCGCCACGCTGGAGAATGCGCTGGCGCTGCTCGACCGGCACGCCGAGGCCGTCGTCTTCGACACACAGCTCGACCTGCCCAGAGCTTTGCCGCAGGCTCACGCGCACCTGCTGCAGGCACAGGCGGTAGGCGTTCTCCAGCAGGTTGCCGAGCAGTTCGAGCAAGGCGCCCTGCTCCATCGGCACCTGCGCCTGCGCCTGCGCCGGGATATCCAGGCTGACCTGCACGTGTTTGTCGCGGTAGACCTTGGCCAGCGTGCTGCACAGGCTGTCGAGCAACGGCCGTACATCGACCTGATGGCGCACCAGGCCACTCTTGCGTAACGAGGCGCGCTGCAGTTGATAGTCGATCTGCTGGCTCATGCGCTCGATCTGGCTCTGCAACACCCGCGCCTGCTCGCGCTCGTCGGGGGTCTGGCCCAGGCTTTCGCTCACCCCTTGCAGCACGGTCAGGGGGGTCTTGAGACTGTGCGCCAGGTCATCGAGCGAGTCGCGGTAGCGCTGGCGCTGCTCACGCTCGCTGTGCAGCAGGCGGTTGAGCGAGCCGGTCAGGCGCAGCAACTCGCTGGGGTGCTCGCGGCTCAGGCCTTCACGAGCCCCCGCCTCGACTTGGTCGAGCTCACGGCTCAGGTGGCGCAATGAGCGCAGGCCCCAGGTCAGGCCGGCCCATAGCAGGATCAACAGCGCCAGCAAGGCCGCGCCAAAGCCCAGGTAGAGCTTTTCACGCAGGCCATCGAGGGTGTTGTGGTACTCGCGCACCGGTTGCAAGGCGACGATGCTGTAGGCCGCGCTCTTGCCGCCGAGCAGCTTGATTTCCACGTCATAGACGAAGAACTCTTCGCCATCGCTCTGCCGAGTACGCGCGAACTCGTTGCCGCGCCCGTCATAGCGTGGCTGGTACTCGATGTTCTGCGCCGTGGTGGCGCGCGATCGCCAGACCAGGTGGCCCTGGCGGTCGAAGATGTAACCCATCAGGCCGCTGTCAGGCAGGTTGTAGCGCTCGTCGGGGAGCAGCGCCGGCATGCGCAGCTGGCCATGCTCGATGCGTGCGGAGGAAATCAGCGTGGTCACGTCCGAGGCCAGGCGTTGCTCGATGGATTCTTGCAGCGCCAGGCTGAACGCTTTCTGCAGCGCCGGCAGCAAGGCCAGCATGAACAACACCGCCAGCACGGCCGCCGCCAGCATCAGGCGCACGCGCAGCGAACGAATCATCGGCACCGCTCAGTGAACAGGTAGCCCAGGCCGCGTACGGTGTCGATGGGTTTGAAGCCGCTGTCGCCCTCAAGCTTGCGCCGCAAACGGCCGACCAGCACCTCGATGACATTCGGATCTCGCTCGTCGTCATCGGGGTACAGCTGCTCCATCAGCCGATCCTTGGCCACCACCTGCTGGTGATGGCGCATGAGGTACTCCAGAATCCGGTACTCGTAAGCGGTCAACCCCAGCGGCTGGTCGTCAAGGCTGGCCTGCTTGCGGTTGATGTCGAGGATCAGCGGGCCGGCGGCGATGGTCGATTGGGTGAACCCGCTGGAGCGGCGCAACAAGGCGTTGAGGCGCGCCTCCAGCTCCTCGAACTGGAACGGCTTGACCACATAATCGTCGGCGCCGGCCGCCAGGCCTTCGACCTTGTCCTGCCAGTTGCCGCGCGCGGTGAGGATGAGGATGGGGAAGGTCTTGCCCTGGCGGCGCAGCTCGCCGATCAGCTCCAACCCGCTCATGCCCGGCAGGCCGAGGTCGATCACGGCCAGGTCATGGTGATACTGACTGGCCTGGTACAGCGCTTCCTCGGCGTTGGCCACGGCCTCGACCACATGGCCGCTCTCGCCCAGGCGCGTGAAGAGGTGGTGGCGCAGCAGCGCCTCATCCTCGACCACCAGCAGTTTCATCCGTCTCTCCTCACAGGTGGGCAGCGGCCGACATCGGCAGCCGGCACAGCATATCAGCCGAGCTGCGGCTCAGGCTCTACAGGAAGAGCCCTGAGACGAAGGTCAGGCAAGGCCGATGGCGGCCCCGCAAAAACCGGCGAGCAAGCGCGTGTACGGGCGTACATGAGCAGTGCGTCGGGGACGCCTAGTCGGGGACGCTTGGTCGGGTACGCCCAGTCGGCGTTGGCCTACCGGCGGTGTCCAACGCAGCATGAACGAGTATCAGGGCCTTTCGTACAGCGTCTAGAACGTGTAGTTGGCCGAGAGGTAGGTCTGTGCACTGCTGGTCAGGCGCAACGCGCCGGCCTTGGGTTCGTCATGCGGCGACACTTCCACGCTGGCGTTGCTGCGCAGGTAGCGATAGCCCAGTTCGACCGAGGCATTGTCGGTGAGCTGCTGGATCACACCGCCCTGCAGGCCGACCGCATAGCCGTAATCGGTGTCACGACTGACACCCGAGGAGGTCTGGGTGAGTTTGGTCATGCCGGCGCTGACGCCACCGAACAGCTTGGTGGTGTCGCCGACCGGGTAGAACAGGTCATAGCTGCCCAGCAGGTTTTCCTGGCGCAGTTTCAAACCGCTGTGCTCACCCGAGACGTTGTCGTAGGTCATGTAGTAGCGACCTTGCTCGTTCAGCTGCCCGAGGCGGATACCCCAGGTGCTGTCCTTGCCGATGATGCCGTCGCTGTTGAGGTGATCGGTGTTGCGCTGCAGCAGGCCGGACTTGCGCACTTTGTCGCTGGTCTGGCCATAGGTGAGGCTGGCGAAGGTGTCGTCGGCCTGGGCGGTGGTGGCGATACCGGCGGCGCACACGGCCATGGCGGCCAGCAGACTGTTGAGGGTTTTCATGAAGGTCACTCCCGTTTAGATGCGCTGAATGTGTCTGAGGGCTAGAGTAAGGAGCGCACACTGAACGACCGCTGAACCCTGGCTGAACCTCAGCTGAACGAACCTTTTGCTAGGAGTACCGCCCATGCGTTTCCCGCTCGCCCTGGTCTTGATGTGCAGCGCCGCCTTTGCCCAGGCGGCGGTGCAGACCCGAGAAATTCCCTATCAGGACGCCGACGGCAACCGCCTGGTCGGCTACTACGCCTACGACGACGCGCTCAGCGACAAACGCCCCGGGGTGCTCGTGGTGCATGAATGGTGGGGCTTGAATGACTACGCCAAGCGCCGCGCCCGCGAGCTGGCGGGCCTGGGCTACAACGCCTTGGCCATCGACATGTACGGCGACGGCAAGCACACCGAGCACCCGGCAGATGCCCAGGCCTTCATGGCCGCCGCCCTGAAAGACCCCAAGGCCGCCGCGCGCCGCTTCGACGCCGGCCTGGACCTGCTCAAGCTGCAACCGCAGACCGACAAGCACCGTATCGGCGCCGTAGGCTACTGCTTCGGCGGCAAGGTCGTGCTGGATGCGGCACGGCGCGGGGAAAAGCTTGACGGTGTGGTGAGCGTGCACGGCGCGCTGGTGACGCAAACCCCGGCCCAGCCGGGCGTGGTCAGAGCAAAGATCCTGGTAGAGCACGGTGAGGCCGACAGCATGGTCACCCCTGAGCAAGTGGCGGCCTTCAAGCAGGAGATGGCCGACGCCAAGGCCAATGTCGAGTTCGTCAGCCTGCCAGGCGCCAAACACGGTTTCAGCAACCCCGACGCCGATCGCCTGAGCCATGGCGAGCACGGCGGGCCTGATATCGGTTACGACAAGGCCGCCGATCAACGCGCCTGGGCGGACCTGCAGCGGTTCTTCAAGCAGGTGTTCCAACAGTGAAGGGAAAGGCCTGAGCCGCATGGCGTGCGGCCCAGGCCTGCGCGATAGGGCCTGTGCGTCTCAGACAGCGCGATCCTCCTGAGACCACCTCGCCTACACGGGCGCAACCACACGCGCTGCGCTGCAAGCCCATCACCACAGACCTCTACTGACCCCGTCCCGCTTCACGGCCGACCGCCGCAATGCGGCCTAGCCCCCCGCCACCATGAACTCGCGGTAGCCCGAAACAATCACGTACACAGCGAAGTAACAGAAGATCCCCGCCGAGACCAGGTACGACCAGGTCAACAAACGTGCTCCGAGCAAGCGGCCGCCGTGACTGGCCACCGAGCACAAGGTGGCCGACCAGACCAGCCCAGCCACGAAGAACCCCGTCAGAAACAACCCCGCCTCCATCCCACCGCCAGCCCCTGACCGGGAGATCAGCACCCCGCCCACCGCCGCGAACCAGAGAATCGCGCTCGGCGACGACATCGCCAGCACGATGCCACGCATGAATTCCCGCCAGCCGGACTCGACCTTCGCCTCTCCTTGCGCCTGCACGTGCCCACCGCGCCAGGCGGCCCACAGCATCTTCAGCGCAAACCACACCAACAATGCCGAGCCGCCCAGCCACAGCACCCAGCGCACCGCCTCGAATTGCAGCAGCACGGTCATGCCGGCCAGCGCGGCGATGGCGTAGATCAGGTCGCCCACGCAGGTGCCGAGCCCAAGCCAGAAACCCTGCAGAAAACCGCGCTGCATGGCGAGGGTGATCATGGCGATGTTGGCGACACCGATGTCCAGGCAAAGGGAGAGGCTGAGGAGGAAACCGTTGGAGAAGGGCATGCTGGGGCTCGTGAGTGAGATCGGCCGTCATTGAGGCGCAAGGGGGTGGAGTCGCCATGCTGGCAGCGAGCGATTGTACCGGTCGCGAACGCAGATGACAGCGACCTCTTGTGGTTGCCCGTGGCAGACAGGGGGCGCGAGGCCGACAGATTGCTTAGCAAGGGATGCCTGTCAACTCACGGTAAGTGCGGTGGTAAGCCCGGTTGCCTGTCGGTCGTTTCGACCCAGCCGTTGACGCCCAAGCCCTAGAGCAGCAACCCCCACAGGGCCAGTAGCGGCTGATCGCCTGCCGCCATCGCGTGACGCACGCCGGGCGGATTGTGCACCACTGCGCCCGACCCCGGCTGCCACCAGCCCCGCCCCTCCTGGTACCAGCGCCCCGGAGAAAACACCAGGTAGAACTCTTCGGGCGGATGCTCATGGAAAGGATAGGTGACCTGCGGCTCTAGGATCGCGACACCCAGCAGCAGCGATGTGCACGCGATGGGCGTGCGAGGGCCCAGCAGCAAGGCATGACGATGGCGTTCGACGAAATGGCAGTCTTCGCCGGGCGCTGCCTCGCGCTTCATCCAATCGGCATGTGCCAATAACGGCAGCATCGTCTCGAGCACGGGGCGCACGGAGGGCGTGGTCGCCCGGGCATCGTTCAATGCTCGATGAAACAGCGCAGCGAGGTACGCCGGGGCGTGTCGGCGCTGCGCATGTTCGGCGATGTCGCACGTGGCCGTTGCAAGCCTGTCGCAGCAGCGCGTAATGGCCGACTGCGGCCAGTCATGGCCCAAAGCAGCATCGAGTTGAGCTGACACGGCGTGGGTGAATCGACGGGTCGTGTCCAACGTCGCTCTAGAGGTAGAGGTAGAGACGGTCAACGGTCGACTCCTGCGCAAGACTCCAGCCCGGTCGGCAGAGCGAGCGCTGCACCGGGAAGACGGTGTCAGACAGCGTAGTACGTGCTGTCAAACAATGCTGCGCGCGCGCAAGCCAATGGTCATTGTCGGAGAAACAGGCAAAAAAAAGCCCCGTAGATTGGGTATCTACGGGGCTTTTTCGATATGGCGGAGAGATAGGGATTTGAACCCTAGGTACTGTTGCCAGTACAACGGATTTCGAATCCGTCCCGTTCGACCACTCCGGCATCTCTCCAGTGGCGCGCATGATACCAGCGATTTCTTCCAACGCAAACCTTTTTATCAAAAAAGTCGCGTGGTATCAGACGCTTGCGTGAACGTTTCGCTTACAGCGCAACGCCCAGGCGCTTGGCGACTTCTTCGTACGCTTCGATCACGCCGCCCAGGCCCTGGCGGAAGCGGTCCTTGTCCATCTTCTCGCGGGTCTCTTTGTCCCACAGACGGCAGCCGTCGGGGCTGAACTCGTCGCCCAGGACGATCTGACCGTGGAACACGCCGAATTCGAGCTTGAAGTCGACCAGCAGCAGGCCGGCGTCGTCGAACAGCTTGCTCAGCACTTCATTGACCTTGAGCGACAGCTTCTTCATCTCGACCAGTTGCTCGGCGGTGCCCCAGCCGAAGGCGACCACGTGCGATTCGTTGATGAACGGGTCACCTTTTTCATCGTTCTTCAGGAACAGCTCGAAGGTCGACGGTTCGAGCTTGATGCCCTCTTCCACGCCCAGACGCTTGACCAGGCTGCCCGCGGCGTAGTTACGCACCACGCACTCGACCGGGATCATGTCGAGCTTCTTGACCAGGCACTCGTTGTCGCCCAGAAGCTTGTCGAACTGCGTCGGCACGCCGGCTTCTTCGAGTTTCTGCATGATGAAAGCGTTGAACTTGTTGTTGACCATGCCCTTGCGATCGAGCTGCTCGATGCGCTTGCCGTCGAAGGCCGAGGTGTCATTGCGGAACAACAGGATCAAGCGGTCGGCGTCGTCGGTCTGGTAAACCGATTTGGCCTTGCCGCGGTAGAGTTCGTCGCGTTTTTCCATGGGGGGCTCCGCTTGCAGTGTGGGTGGGCTAGGCGATGTGGCGCCAGTCGAGCCCAGTGTCCTGGTTTGCCACCTGGAGCCAGTCCGGGTCGCACCCGAGGGTGTCGACGAAGCACTGGAGCGCCAGCTGTGGCAGGTTGTTCTTGCTGCTGAGGTGGGCCAGCACCAGGTGCTGCAAGGTGTTCCAGCCCAGCTCGGCCACCAGGTTCGCGGCCTGGTGGTTGTTAAGGTGTCCCTGGCTGCCACCGACGCGCCGCTTGAGAAACATCGGGTAGTGGCCGCGGGCGAGCAGGTCTCGGCAGTGGTTGGCCTCGATGAGCAAGGCGTCCAGCTCACGGTAATGCTCGAGCAGCCGCGCGTCGTAGCTGCCCAGATCCGTAAGCATGCCGAAACGTCGCGTGCCGTCGCTGATCACGTACTGCAAAGGCTCGAACGCGTCGTGTTCGACGCGCACGGCGCTGACCTGCAGATTGCCGATGCTCAGGCTCGCGCCGCATTCCAGAAAGCCTGCTGCCTCGACCGGCTTGCGCATGCCGCGCAAGGTGCCTTGGCTGAGGTAGACCGGAACATTGTAGCGCCGTGCCAGCAGCCCTACGCCATGCACATGGTCGGCATGTTCATGGGTGACCAGCACGGCGCTCAGTTGTGAGGCCGAAACGCCGAGCAGCGCCAGGCGCCGCTCGGTTTCGCGCAGGGAAAAACCGCAGTCGACCAGGATGAAGGTGTCATCACTGGCGACCAGCGTGCCGTTCCCTTGGCTGCCGCTTCCGAGGACTGCGAAGCGCACTTAGCCCAAGTGGTCCTGGATCAGGCTGAGCACGCGGCGCGCGACATCGGCCGGGGCCACGGTGTTGATGTTCTTCTCGACGGTGACCTGCACGTTCTCACCCACCTTGCTCAGGCGAACCTGATAGCGCTCGGCACGGGCTTCACGCTCTTGCTCGGTCGCTTCGCTGCCGAACAGACGGCCGAAGAAGCCGGGCTCGCGCTGCTTGTCTTCGGGTTTTTCCGACAGGTTGATGTAGTACAGGCCCAGGCTGCGGTTGATGTCTTCGACGCGCCACTGGCCTTGCTCCAGCGCACGACCCACGCCCGACCAGGCGCGATCGAGGTCCGAGCCCAGGTACAGGACCGGGTTGCCGCTGCCGTCTTCGCTGAGGTTTACGCGGCTCGGGGTGTCGAAGTCGCGCTCGGCGAGCAAGGACACCGAGCCGCCCTTGGCAGCGCTGCGGTTCATGCTGGCGAGCATTTCATCGACCAGCAGGGCGTCGACGCCGGTGTTGCTGGCGCTGGATGGGAACGCGGCGTCGGCGGTGCTGCCGGCAGGCCGCTCGATGCTGGTGATGTACACCTCACTGGAGTTGCGCTGCACACCCGGCTCGATGCGCACACGTACACGCACTTCGCTGTCGCCACTGCTGGCCGAACTGGCCAGACGCTGGCCAAGGGCGGCCGACAACTCGTCGAAACGCTGCCAGGTGGTATTGAATTCACCGGTCTGCGGACGCTCTTCGGCAATACGGAAACCGTTGTCCTCGAAGAACTGACGCGCCACTGGCCAGACTTCGGCAGGCGCGCGTTGCGCCAATACCCAACGGCTGTTGCCGCTGCGCTGCAGGCTGTAGTCGGAGGCGTCGCTGCCAGCGTTGAGCTGTTGCGGGCGCGGCACTTCGAATTCGGTCTTGGCGCCTTCATCGGCCACGTTGCGCGGAATCGGCAGCAGCGGATCAAGGCGTTTGACGTTCGTGGCGTCTTGCGGGAGCTGCATCGGCGCCGTGGAGTGGGCCTGCAGGTAGTCGCTGCCGCGGTCGCGGAAATAACCTTCGTCGCCCCACAACCAGCCGCAACCGCTGGTGCTGGAGATGATCACTGCTAGGGCGGATAAACCAGCCAGTCGCTTCATGCGGTGTACTTCCTCGATTAAACCAGTACGCCGGACTGGCGCAAGGCAGTACGGACTTGTTCGTGACAGCCTGCGCTCAGCCAGGTCAGCGGCAGGCGAATGCCTTGGTGCATCAGGCCCATTTCCACCAGCGCAAACTTCACCGGAATCGGGTTCGCTTCGCAGAACAGGTGCTTGTGCAATGGCAGGAGGGCTTCGTGGATGGCGCGCGCTTTCTCGGCGTCGCCGGCAAGCGCCGCTTCGCAGAGGTCGGCCATTTCACGCGGGGCGACGTTGGCGGTCACGGAAATATTGCCCTTGCCACCGAGCAGGATCAGCTCGACCGCGGTGGGATCATCGCCGGACAGCACGAGGAAATCGGCGCTGACGCCTTCGATGATGGCCTTGGCGCGGGCCAGGTCTCCGGTCGCTTCCTTGATGCCGATGATGTTCGGCACGGTGGACAGGCGGATGACGGTCTCGGCCTGCATGTCGCAGGAGGTGCGGCCGGGTACGTTATAGAGAATCTGCGGAATGTCGACCGACTCGGCGATGTGCTTGAAGTGCTGGTACAGGCCCTCTTGCGTGGGCTTGTTGTAGTACGGCACGACCAGCAGGCAGGCGTCGGCGCCGGCATTCTTGGCGTTCTGCGTAAGGTGCACCGCCTCGCTCGTGGAGTTGGCACCGGTACCGGCAATGACCGGAATACGCCCTTGAACACGCTTGACGACGAATTCGATGACCTTGATGTGCTCGTCCACGCTCAGGGTGGCCGACTCGCCGGTAGTGCCGACGGCAACGATTGCGTGGGTGCCTTTTTCCAGGTGGAAGTCTACAAGTTTGCCGAGGCTGTCCCAATCCAGACGCCCTTGTGCATCCATGGGAGTGACCAATGCCACCATACTGCCCGCAATCATGTAACTGCTCCTGCCGGAAAAAGAGAGCGGTAATGGTACTGGCGCCATCGGCCTTGTACAAGCGAAGCTGGCGGGTGGAGCATTCCCCTGGCGGCAGGATTTCGCTACCCTGCGCTCTTTGCTCGGTATCGCACGGCCTGCCAGGCCACCGACACGGCGCAACGCCCGTTCGCACGCCGCCTTGCAACAGCCGAAGGTCGGCATTTGCCGGTTCGCTACCGACCACTCATCGCTTTAGGAATGCTGCATGTCCACCCCTACCGTTCGCGAACAATTTCTTGTCATCAGCGCCCTGGGCCCCAACCCCATGGAGCTGGCCAACATTCTGAGCCGCGCCGCGTTCGACAATCGCTGCGCGGTAGTCACCTCGCGGTTGTCGCGCCATGGCGAAACCAGCGCACTGGTGCTGCAGGTCGGCGGCAACTGGGACGCCCTGGCGCGCCTGGAAAGCACCCTCCCAGGCCTTGCCAAGAAGCACGGCATGACCATCGACGTGGTGCGCAGCGCCGAGCAGGAGGTCCGCCCTCAGGCACTGCCGTACGTCGCCTATGTCAGCGCAGCGTATCGCCCCGACATCATCAACGAGCTGTGCCAGTTCTTCCTCGACCACCGCGTCGAGCTCGACGCCATGACCTGCGACACTTACCTGGCGCCGCAAACCGGCAGCAGCATGCTCAACGCCCAGTTCACCGTGATTCTGCCTGCCGGCACCCAGATCAGCTGGCTGCGCGACCAGTTCCTCGACTTTGCCGATGCGCTGAACCTGGATGCACTGATCGAACCGTGGCGCCCACAGAACCCTGTTTGAGGAACCCCGCATGACCGTCGCCCTCGACCAACCCGTGCCCGACTTCCAGGCCCAGGCCACCCATGGGTTGAGCGTCAACCTGGCCGAGCTCAAGGGCCGCCAGGTCGTCATCTACTTCTACCCCAAGGACAGTACCCCGGGCTGCACCACGCAGGGCCAGGGTTTTCGCGATCAACAGCCGGCCTTCGAGGCGGCCAATACCGTGGTCTTCGGCGTGTCGCGCGATGGCTTGAAGTCACACGAGAACTTCAAGGCCAAGCAGGGTTTCACCTTCGAGCTGATCAGCGACAAGGACGAAGCACTCTGCCAGCTGTTCGAGGTGATCAAGCTGAAGAAGCTCTACGGCAAGGAATACCTGGGTGTGGATCGCAGCACGTTCCTGATCGACCGCGACGGCGTGCTGCGCCAGGAGTGGCGCGGTGTGAAGGTGCCTGGGCATGTCGATGCGGTGCTGGCCGCGGCCCAAGCCTTGAATCAGCGCTGATCAGTTAACCGATCAGGTAACAGCCCCTTCGCCGCAAGGCGCCGCGCGGTCGCGCAGAGCACTCGGCTCTGTGCGGGCGGCCGGTCCGCGGCGTGCGCCGCCGACCACCGCCCAGCACTGCCCCGCTACAGCAGGGGTGCCACCGGCGGCTCTTGCCGTGGCCAGGCATCAAGCACCGCCTTGAACAGCGTCGCCAGTGGAATCGCGAAGAAAATCCCCCAGAACCCCCACAGCCCACCGAACAGCAACACCGCACAGATGATCGCCACCGGGTGCAGGCTCACCGCTTCGGAGAACAGCAGCGGCACCAGCACGTTGCCGTCGAGCGCCTGGATGATCGCGTACACCGCCATCAGGTAGATGAACTGATCGCCCCAGCCCCACTGGAACAGCGCGATCAATGTCACCGGCACCGTCACCACCACCGCGCCGACATACGGCACCACCACCGAAAAACCCACCAGCAGCGCCAGCAAAGCCGCATAATTCAGGCCCAGGCTGACGAAAGCGATGTAGGTGGCGATGCCGCAGATCAGGATCTCGATGCCCTTGCCGCGAATGTAATTGGCGATCTGCCTGTTCATCTCGTCCCCCACCCGGTTGAGCAAGGTGCGCTCGCGTGGCAGGTAGCCCGAGACCCAGCGCGCGATCATCTCGCGGTCTTTGAGGAAGAAGAACACCAGAATCGGCACCAACACCAGGTAGATCATGGCGCTGACCAGCAGCGGCAGGCTCGACAGCGAGAACGTCAGCGCCCATTGGCCGAACTTGCCGATCTCGCCACGCACCGATTCGATAGCGCGTAGCACCTGCTCATCCGAGACCAGATGCGGGTAGCGCTCTGGCAGCAGCAACAGCAGCGACTGCCATTTGCCGAGCATGCCCGGCAGCTCGTTGAGCAAGGTGATCAACTGATGCCAGAGCAGCGGCACCAGGATCAGCAGAAATGCCCCCAGCGCACCGAGGAACAGGGTAAACACCACCGCCACGGCGACACCCGAGGGCACCTTGAAACGCTCCAGGGTGTTGACCAGGCCCTGCATGAGGAACGCCAGCACCAGCCCGGCCAGCACGGGCGCCAGCATGCCACCGAAGGTCAGCACCAAGGTGAAGGCAAGGACCAGCAGCACGGCCAGCACCACCGCCTGTTCGTCGGAGAAGTAGCGCTGAACCCAGCTGCGAAGCACGTTGAACATTGAAGATCCTTGGAAAAGACTCAGGCCTTGCGCAGCCAGTAGGTGTACACGCCGCCCTCGACATGCGCGTCGACCAGGGCATGACCTGAGAGGCGGGCAAAGGTCTGGAAGTCACGTTGCGAGCCGGCATCGGTGGCGATCACCTTGAGTACGGCACCGCTGGCCAGGCCGTTGAGGGCCATTTTTGCCTTGAGCAAGGGCAGCGGGCAGGTCAGCCCGCTGGCGTCCAGTTCGATGGCGCAGGTGGGGGTGTCGGTCATGGGCTTCTCCGGGGCAAGGCAGGCGGCCGGCTAGCATAGCGCCACTGGTCGGTGACGTGTGAGCCGGCTACAGTAGACCTCTTTGACCGACGCGAGCTCCACGGATGAATCTACTGCGCCCTACCCTGCTGGCGTTGACCTGCCTGCTGGCCGCGCCTGGCCATGCCGACGATCTGCCGTCACTGGGCGATGCCAGCTCCTCGATCGTCTCTCCCAAGCAGGAGCACGACCTGGGCCGGGCGTGGCTGAGCCTGCTGCGCGGCAACGTCAAGCAGTTGAACGACCCGCAGCTCAAGGACTACGTCGAGACCAGCGTGTATCGCCTGGCCGAAACCAGCCAGCTGCAGGACCGGCGCCTGGAATTCATCCTCATCGACAGCCGCGAGCTCAACGCCTTTGCGGCGCCCGGCGGCATCGTCGGGGTCAACGGCGGGCTGTTCCTCAATGCTCAAACCGAAGGCGAGTATGTCTCGGTACTGGCGCACGAACTGGCGCACTTGTCGCAACGTCACTTCGCCCGCGGCGTCGAGGCGCAGCAGCGCATGCAGCTGCCGATGATGGCCGCGCTGCTGGCCGGGATCGTGCTGGCCGCAGGCGGCGGTGGCGATGCGGGTATCGGCCTGATCGCCGGCACCCAGGCCGCTGCGATTCAGGAGCAGCGGCGCTTTTCCCGGCAGAATGAGCAGGAAGCCGACCGCATCGGCATCCTCAACCTGGAAAAGGCCGGCTATGACCCGCGCAACATGCCCAGCATGTTCGAGCGCCTGGCGCGCCAGTATCGCTATGACGGCAAGCCGCCGGAGTTCCTGCTGACCCACCCGGTCACCGAGTCGCGTATTGCCGACACCCGCAACCGCGCCGAGCAGGCGCCCAAGGGCGGCGTCGAAGACAGCCTGCGTTACCAGCTGATTCGCGCACGCGTAGCGCTCACTTATGAGAGCACTCCGGGGTTGGCGGCCAAGCGTTTCCAGGCGCAGCTCGACGAAGACCCGACCCTCGACGCCGCCCGCTATGGCTTGGCTCTGGCGCAGATCAAGGGCGGCCGGCTCAATGAGGCGCGCGAGAACCTCAAGCCGCTGTTGGCCAAGGCGCCGACCGACATCACTTACAACCTGGCGCAGATCGACCTGGACATTACCAACAATCGACTGGCCGACGCTCAGCAACGCGCCGAACGCCTGCAAGGGCTGTACCCTGGCAACTACCCGCTGAACCAGATGCGGGCCGACCTGCTGATCAAGCAGAACAAGCCGGCCGAGGCCGAGCAGGTGCTGGACAAGCTGCTCAAGAATCGCCCGGAGGATCCGGACGTCTGGTACGAGGTAGCCGAAGTGCGTGGGTTGTCGGGCAATACCATCGGCCTGCACCGGGCGCGGGCCGAATACTTCACGCTGGTGGGCGATTTCGACCAGGCGGTGCAGCAGCTCGATTTCGCCAAGCGCCGCGCTGGCAGCAACTTCCCCCTGGCCTCACTGATCGACCAGCGTCAGCGTGAAATCATGGAGCAGCAGCGCATGGTCAAGGACATGATGCGCTAGGGCAGCTGTGCGGGGGGATTGCGAGTCCTGGCGCGGCTACTGCCGCGATGTGAGCCTGCACACCGCGGTGTCTGTAGAAGCGGCTATTGCCGCGACGTGAGCCTGCATACCGCACTCTGTAGAAGCGGCTGTTGCCGCGATGGGCGGCGCAGCCGACCTGGGGCTGCACCCCCTATCTCCCTGCTGTTTCGCGGCGCCTGAATCGGGCCGGCGTTGCCGGCCATCGCGGCGGCTCCGAGCGCCGAGGTAGCCACTACTTACCCCAGCGCTTACGCGTTACCCGACACCTTCATCCGCGCCGCCTGGGTGAAATCGAGCATGCGCTGCAACGGCTTCACGGCCCGCGGAATCAAGGCTGGGTCAACGGTGATCTCGTTACTGCCAGTGCGCAGACAATCCAGTGTGCGTTCCAGCGTGTTCATCGCCATCCACGGGCAATGCGCGCAGCTGCGACAGGCCGCGCCATTGCCGGCAGTGGGGGCCTCGATGAACGTCTTGTCCGGGCACAGCTGCTGCATCTTGTAGAAGATGCCGCGGTCAGTGGCGACGATGAAGGTGGTGTTCGGCAGGGTTTGCGCAGCCTTGATCAGCTGGCTGGTGGACCCCACGGCATCGGCCAGGTCGATGACCGACTCCGGCGACTCCGGGTGCACCAGGATCGCTGCATCCGGGTACAACGCCTTCATGTCGGCCAACTGGCGCGACTTGAACTCTTCGTGAACGATGCAGGCCCCGTCCCACAGCAGCATGTCGGCGCCGGTCTGCTTCTGGATGTAGCGGCCCAGGTGCTGGTCCGGCCCCCAGATGATGGTTTCCCCGTTGTCCATCAGGCTCTCGACGATTTCCAGCGCGCAGCTGGAGGTCACGACCCAATCGGCGCGGGCCTTCACGGCCGCCGAGGTATTGGCATACACCACCACGGTGCGCTCGGGGTGCTTGTCGCAGAACGCCGAGAACGCTTCTACCGGGCAACCCAGATCAAGCGAGCAGGTGGCTTCCAGCGTGGGCATGAGAATGCGCTTGTGCGGGGTGAGGATCTTCGCTGTCTCGCCCATGAAGCGCACCCCGGCGACGATCACCGTGTCGGCGGCATGGTCGCGACCGAAGCGGGCCATTTCCAGCGAGTCGGACACGCAGCCGCCGGTTTCCTCGGCCAGCGCCTGGATGATCGGGTCGCAATAGAAATGCGCCACCAATACCGCATTCTGCGCCTTGAGCTCGGCCGCGATGGCGGCGCGGCAATCAGCTTGCTGCGCAGGCGTCAAGGGATGGGGTTGCTTGGCATCAAGGTGGGCTTGAACCAGGAGACGTTCGGAAATCTGGGTCATGATCGCTGGACCTGCGGGCGCGCATGCGCGTCAGTCGAGAGTATCACCAGGCCCTGGCAAATCGGCTAAAGGTGCCGGACGGCGGGGCTGGGCACCGCGTCACGGCCCATCTGCGGGCCCGGATTGTTATGGACGCCGAAGGCTACAGAGAATCGGATCAATTCAAAAGCGATATTTGCCAGCGGCTGCGGCACCGTACAGTGCATGCCGAAACCGCTGTCAGGCCCTGCTCAGCAACGCAGCAGGGCCGTGCTCAGGTCACTGCGGTACAGGCATCGAAGCGATCGAGGCGAGCATCATGATGAAGTCCTGAACGGGCATTTTCTTGCCGTTGAAATCGACCATGCCATCGGCGTAGTGCAGCGTCGATACCACGTCGTCACCGTTCACGGTGGCCAGGCCGGTCTGGGTCGCCATCACCCCCAGCATCTCGCCCGCCTGGCTGGCTTGCTGGGCAATGGCCTGGGTATCGGACTGGCCGCCCAGCAGTGCCTGCAAGGTGGCCAGGTCGCCCACCATCATCTTGGACATCGACAGCTTGCCATCGAGCTTGGAAACCAGTTGCTGGCCCAGCTGATCAGGCGGCAGGTCGAACGAGGTCGGGTTGCTGAAGTCGATCGCCAGCTTGAACTGGCTGGTACCCCGGGCCGTCTTGAACGACAGGTCTTCGATCTCGGCTGTGGGCTTGGCCGCCAGCAATTTCTGCAGCTCGCCTTGCACCTTGGCGCGCTCTTCGTCGGTCATCTCGATCTTGGGGAAATCCTGACCCTGAACGGCGGCCTGCTGAATCTGCGGCAGCTTGCCTTGATACCACTCGGACAGCGCGCGCATGGCCGGGATGTCGACCGAACGGAAGTTCAGCACCATCTGCCCGCTGCCCACGGCGCGGTTGGCGTAGTTGATGTCCGACACCTTGTATTCCAGGTGCCCGCCCAGGCGGTCCTTGCCTTCGAGGCTGTACAGGTTGTTCTGCTCAAGGCCCTTGAGCAGCAGCACGTCCTGCTTCGGACCCAAGGTGGCCTGCAATTGCGAGAGGAACAGGTCGAGCTTGCCGACGTAGACCATCTCATGGTCGGTCTTGGTCAGGTCACCGCCGATCTTGAAGCCTTCCATGACCACCGTCGCGGGTGGACGGTCGCCAACGACTTTCATTTCCAGGCGGTCGGCAGTGCCATGAATCTTCACGGCGCTGCCATCACGGTCGCCCGAGACCTGCAGGCGCATGCCGGCGAAGTCGACACTGCTGCCGTTGCCCTGGGTGACTTTCATCGGCGCCACACGCAGATCGCTGTCGATACCGCCTGCATACCCCAGGTCGACCTGCCCGGTGAGCGGGGACTGGCCGCCTGCCGCGTCGAAGAAGGCAGCCGTCTGCGGGTCCTTGACCAAGGCGCTGTTGCTGGTGGCCATCACGGGCAGCAGCTTGAGCGACTTGACCCGCGACCAGGGGAACGGACCATGTTCGATGTGATCGGTAACGGCCACCTCGAAGTTGAGCGGCTGGCTCTGCCCGCCCATCCACACATCCTTCACCTTCAAGCGATACTGCGCATCGCTGGTAAAGAAGTGCCGGTCAAGCGACACCAGCTCGACGTTCATGGTCCCGCCGGTACCGGCTGCGGCGTCTTTCAGCTCGGCGTTGGTGCGGGCGATGGAGCGCTCGAGCTCGGCGGGAATCTGCTTGCCGGTGTACCAGGCGCCACCAACGGTGACAGCGGCGATGGCAACGGCCAGGCCGCAGAGAATACCTACTGATTTCTTCATGAATAGAACCGGTTGCTGTCCATAGAGGCGACGCGGGGGAGCCGCGCGGGGTGGAAGAATATCACCGTGTGACGTGGCGTGGGGCAGGCGCAGGTGTCGCCGCCCTACCTCAGTGATCTGCACAGCCAAGACAACCAATATCGGACAAGATTCCCGCAACGCCGGGTGACCGGCCAGCGTACCCACGCGTCAGAGCTGAGGAAGGCGCGGATCGAATCGAGCGATCGGCAGTCAATTGTCCGCCCGCCCGAGCCTGCACTTGCTTTTCTCCATTGGACTGCCTTGATGCCCTCTTCGACACCCTCGCCCGCCACGCGCTGCCAACGCCTGAAAGCCGCCAGCCACCGCGACCATGACAGCGTCGACACGCTGGTGATGGCCGCTCGTCCCTTCGCCGACCGCGAGCGCTATGGGCGCTTCTTGCAGGTCCAGCACCATTTCCACGCCAGCCTGCTGGGGCTCTACCACGATGCCCAGCTCAATGACTGGCTGCCGGGCTTGCACGAGCTGTCTCGTTTTGCAGCGCTTGAAGCTGACTTCCACGACCTGGCACTGCCGCTGCCGGCAACCCCTGCACCGGTGCAGGTCGATGCCGCGCAGGCCCTGGGCTGGCTGTACTGCAGCGAAGGCTCGAATCTGGGCGCGGCGTTTCTGTTCAAGCACACCCAGCAACTGGCGCTCGACGCCAGCTTCGGCGCTCGCCATCTGGCCGCGCATCCGCACGGGCGGGCGTTGCACTGGCGTGCGTTCGTCGAACAGGTCGATGGCTTGGCGTTGCAGGAACAAGAAGAGGCGCAGGCGGTGGCGGGGGCGATTGCAGCGTTCGACCGTTACCGAGCACATCTGCGCACGGTGTTCGGCGAGGATTGCAACGGCTGAAGGGGCTGGCCGCTGCGTCGGCCAACCCCCTCAATGTGACGCGCGGCGAATTACTTGCCGGTCCACTCCTTCACGCGCTCAGGGTGCTTGGCGACCCAGTCTTTGGCAGCGGCTTCGGGTTTGGCACCGTTCTGGATGGCCAGCATCACTTCGCCGATCTCATCCTTGGACTGCCAGGAGAACTTCTTCAGGAACTCGGCCACTTCCGGCGCTTTGGTTGCCAGTTGCTTGCTGCCGATGCTGTTGACGGTTTCGGCATCACCGAAGACTTTCTTCGGGTCTTCGAGGAACTTGAGTTTCCACTTGGCGAACATCCAGTGCGGCACCCAGCCGGTCACTGCGATGGATTCCTTCTTGTTGACGGCTTTGCCTAGCTCGGTGGTCATTGCGGCGCCGGAACTGGCCACCAGCTTGTAACCGGTCAGGTCGTAGTCCTTGATGGCTTGATCGGCCTTGAGCATCACACCGGCACCGGCGTCGATGCCGACGATCTTCTGTTCGAAGCTGGTATCGGTTTTCAAGTCAGCGATGCTGTTGGCCTTGACGTACTCGGGGACGATCAAGCCGATCTTGGCGTCTTTGAAGTTGGCGCCGTAGTCGACCACCTTGTCCTTGTTCTTGGCCCAGTACTCGCCATGAGTGACGGGCAGCCACGCTGACAAGGTGGCGTCAAGCTTGCCGGTCGATACGCCTTGCCACATGATCCCTGCGGCAACGGCCTGCAGCTTCACGTCATAGCCCAACTTTTCTTTGATCACTTCGGCGGCCACGTTGGAGGTCGCGACACTGTCCGACCACCCTTCCACGTAACCAATGCTCACTTCCTTGGCCATCGCTTGCGCAGCGCCCATGGCCAGTACCAGGGCGCTTCCCACGCCCAGTAAACGTCGCATTTTCATCAAAGCATCCCCGCGTCAGGTCTTATTTGAGATGCCATCATCCACCTGCACGCCCAGCAGACCCGCTCTATGTGCGACCTTTAACGCACCCTGCGCGACAGTACTTGGCCATTAACGTCATGGACTGACAATGGCCTGCGCGATCCTTGCATGCCAAAGGATTGGCGACGGGCTACTATCACCCGGCCGCTGGCCAGGCCTGTACCCGGGCTGCATCCATGCACCGGGCCATGCGTGCCTGAACGCGCCAGCCCAACCGCCCGCCCCCGACGATGGACCGCCCGATGCCCAGCACTACCCGCCTGCTCCTGCCGCTCTATGCGATCGCCTGCGTGCTAGCCCTGCTGGGGCTTGGCGCGCTCTGGTACGGGCTGGGCAAGCCGGTCGACCTGGCCGATGCCGCCAGCCCCACGCACAAGCTGCAATGCGCCTCCTATACGCCATTCGACAAGGACCAGTCGCCATTCGACCAACCTTTCCAGCTGCGCCCGGCGCGCATGGACGCGGACCTGGCGCTGCTGGCTGAGCAATTCGAGTGCATTCGCACCTATTCCATGACCGGTCTCGAGGCCATTCCCGCCCTGGCGCGCAAGCACGGCCTGAAAGTGATGCTCGGCGCCTGGGTCAATGCCAACCCGGTCGACACCGCCCGTGAAGTGCAGCAACTGATCGCGTCGGCCAACGCCAATCCCGATGTGGTCACGGCGGTGATCGTCGGCAACGAAACGCTGCTGCGCAAGGAAATCACCGGACCGGCGCTGGCCGCCCTGATCAGCCAGGTCAAACGCCAGGTGTCGGTGCCGGTCACCTATGCCGATGTCTGGGAGTTCTGGCTGCAGCACCCGCAGATTGCCCCGGCAGTGGATTTTCTGACCATCCACCTGCTGCCGTACTGGGAAGACCAGCCACGCGACATCGACGATGCCCTGCGGCACGTCGCCCAGGTGCACCAGCGTTTCGTCGAGCAGTTCGCGCCCAAGCCCATTCTGATCGGCGAGACAGGCTGGCCCAGCGAGGGCCGCCAGCGTGAGACCGCCGTGCCCAGCCGGGTCAATGAAGCGCGCTTCATTCGTGGCGTGGTGGCTCAAGCTGAAGCGCACGGCTGGCGCTACAACCTGATCGAGGCCTTCGACCAACCGTGGAAACGCGCCAGTGAAGGTGCCGTGGGCGGCTACTGGGGGCTGTATGACGCCGACCGACAAGACAAGGGGATTCTTGAAGGGCCGGTCAGCGACCTGGCACTGTGGCCGCAATGGTGGCTGGCCAGTGGCCTGCTGATGCTGGCCACCTTGCTGCTCGCAGGTCGCCCGCGCGATGCGCGCGCGGCGGTTGCCCTGCCGTTGCTGGCCGCGTTCGGTGCCGGCTGCCTGGGCTTGTGGGGTGAGCTGATGCGCACCCACGCGCGCTTCCCGGCCGAGTGGGCGTGGGCGGTGTTGCTGGCACTGCTCAGCGGCCTAGTGCTGGCCCATACAGCCCTGGCCCTGAGCCAACGACAAGGCTGGCGCCAGCGACTGTTCGCACGTATCGAGGGGGTGGGCGGTTGGCTGGTGATCGCCGCCGGGTTTGCTGGCGCGGTGAGCACACTGGAAATGGTCTTCGACCCGCGCTATCGCAGCTTCCCCACCACTGCTCTGGCGCTACCGGCCGTGGCGCTGCTGTGGCGACCCCTGCCGGCAGCGCCACGCGAATGTCTGTTGCTGGCCGCTATCGTCGGCCTGGGCATCGCCCCGCAGTTGTATCAAGAGGGGCTGCGCAGCGCACAGGCGTGGGGTTGGGCGCTGGTCAGCCTGGCAATGTGCCTGGCACTGCTGCGCTGTTGGCAGCGGGGTCGGCGCTGAGCCTCCTCCGCCTCAGGCTTGCCGGCGCACCAGGCGCAGCCCCGCCAGGACCACGGCGAACACCGCCAGGCTGGCGGTGTACAGCACCAGTGCCGGCACCCCCAGCAGCACTGCCAGCAGAGCCAGTAGCCGCCCGCTGCGCCCAGCCAGCAGCTGCGCCACCACCGCGCAGGCCAGGGCGCTCCAGGCCAGCACCTGGAAATGGATCATCAAGCCGAGCCCGCCGCGCACCGCGCACTGCCAGGGCCCGTCAGCCGCGGCGCACAGTCCGACCCACTGCGCATCTTCCATCAGCGCATAACGCACCCCATAGCTCGCTGCCAGCAGCAGCGCCAGCGCCAGCATCCCACTTACTACAGTCATGCCACGCGACATGCGGCCCTCCGGGCTTTCAGGCGGTCCGAAGGGAGCCAAGGCCCTTCACACATTCGCTACAGACAGGCGTAGCGGCAAGGGCTATGTTGCATCAAATTGGCCCTTGCTGCGCCATTGATCGTCACGGCAATCTCTGGGGCGATAAACAGCTGCGTCGTGCGGCAACTTTGCTCAAGGCGCTGCGGTCCTACTGACGTACTGTCTTGCTGCTTTTCCTGGGGAACTCCTTGATGCTTCGATCATTGCGCCTTGCTGCCGCGCTGTGCGGCTCGCTTCTGGCCGCTTCTGCCTCGGCGCGGGATATCGACGCGGCCAGCTACGGCTTTCCGCTGACCAACCCGTTTGAGGCGACCATCGCCACCACACCGCCCGAAGACCGCCCTACGCTGCCCAGCGACGAGGACATCGATCAGAAGGACTACAGCCTGACGATGCGCCCCGAGCGCGCCTTCACGCTGCCCGACAACTTCTGGTCGGTGAAGAAACTCAAATACCGCCTGGCCCGCCAGGATCACGCCGCGCCGCTGATCTTCATCATTGCCGGTACCGGGGCGCCGTACTACTCCAGCATCAACGAATACCTGAAAAAGCTCTACTACCAGGCCGGCTACCACGTGGTGCAGCTGTCCTCGCCCACCAGCTGGGACTTCATGAGCGCCGCCTCGCGCTTCGCCACCCCAGGTATCAGCCAGGAAGACGCCGAAGACCTCTACCGCGTGATGCAGGCCGTACGCGCCCAGCATTCGCGCCTGCCGGTGACCGAGTTCAACCTCACCGGCTACAGCCTCGGCGCACTGGATGCGGCGTTCGTCAGCCGCTTGGACGAAACCCGGCGCAGCTTCAACTTCAAGAAGGTGCTGTTGCTCAACCCGCCCGTGAACCTCCACACCTCGGTCAGCAACCTGGACAAGCTGGTGCAAACCCGCGTCAAGGGCATCGACCGCAGCACCACCTTCTACGAACTGATGCTGGAAAAGCTCACCCGCTACTTCCAGGAAAAGGGCTACGTCGACCTCAACGAAGCTTTGCTGTACGACTTCCAGCAGTCGCGTCAGCACTTGTCCAATGAGCAGATGGCGATGCTCATCGGGACCTCGTTCCGCTTCTCGGCAGCCGACATCACCTTCACCTCGGACCTGATCAACCGCCGCGGCCTGATCATTCCACCCAAGTTCCCGATCACCGAAAGCACCAGCCTGACGCCGTTCTTCAAACGTGCCCTGCAGTGCGATTTCGAGTGTTACTTGAACGAGCAGGTGATCCCGATGTGGCGCGCGCGCAGCGATGGCAACAGCCTGCCGCAATTGATCGACCAGGTGAGCCTGTACGCCTTGGCCGACTACCTGCAAAACAGCCCGAAAATCGCGGTCATGCATAACGCCGACGATGTGATCCTCGGCCCGGGCGACATTGGTTTCCTGCGCAAGGTCTTCGGCGACCGCCTGACCCTCTACCCGCACGGCGGCCATTGCGGCAACCTCAACTACCGCGTCAACAGCGACGCCATGCTGGAGTTCTTCCGTGGTTAATCGACTGCTGATCGTCACTGCCCTGTTGCTTGCCGGCCACGCCCAGGCTGCCGAAGTCGCGCCGCGCGCCAGCGTGGTCGAGGCCGACCCGATAAGTGCGCCGCAAGCCGAGCTGCATGCCGGCCCGGACGGCTTTCTCAACCCGCTGAGCGAGCTGAAATTCAACCCAGGGCTCAACCAGCGTGAATTCGAGCGCTCCACGCTCACGGCGCTGAACGTGTATGACCCGCTCGAATCGTTCAACCGGCGCGTCTACCACTTCAACTACCGTTTCGACCAATGGGTGCTGCTGCCAGCGGTCGACGGCTACCGTTACATCACCCCGCACTTCGTGCGCACCGGGGTGAGCAACTTCTTCAACAACCTCGGCGACGTTTCGAGCCTGTTCAACAGCGTGCTGCAGCTCAAGGGCGAGCGCGCCGGGCAGATCACCGCACGGCTGATGTTCAACACCATCATCGGTGTGGGCGGTCTGTGGGATCCCGCGACCAAGATGGGCCTGCCGCGCCAGAACGAAGACTTCGGCCAGACCCTGGGCTACTACGGTGTGCACGATGGCCCGTACATCATGCTGCCGATCTTTGGCCCCTCGAACCTGCGCGACACGACCGGGCGCGTAGCGGACTACGCTGGCAATCAGTCGATCAACTACCTGAATGTGGCCGAAGCCAGCCGTCACCATCCGGAAATCTTCGGCCTGCGCGCTGTCGACGCGCGCTACAACACCAACTTCCGTTACGGGCAGCTCAACTCGCCGTTCGAGTACGAGAAAGTCCGCTACGTCTACACCCAGTCGCGCAAGCTGCAAATCGCCGAATAAGCCGCTGCCAGCGGCTCAGGCCCTGCCGGGGCGCGCACTGCGCCCCGGCGTTCGGCCGGCGCACCGCGCCCCTTACCGATCGATAGACTGCGCCGCCCGGAACTCACGCCAGGCGGTTGCCCGGGCGTGGCTGCACGGTTGTGGGCCTGGGGTGGGCGCCAGCACAGCAGCGGATAAGGGTAAGAGGAGCCCGCCCAGCGCCGCATGCTTGCTGGCGCGGGCGGTGACTCCACGGCCTCTAGCGCTTTCTCTTCTCGTACAGGGGCGCTGCGCCTTCGGGGCGTGACTTGAAGCGGCGGTGCGCCCAGAGGTACTGCTCCGGGCATTCGCTCAGCACGCTTTCGACCCATTGATTGATGCGCAGGCAATCGGCCTCGTCGCTTTCACCCGGGAAGTCGGCCAGCGGCGGGTGCACGACCAGCCGGTAGCCACTGCCGTCAGCCAGGCGACGCTGGGTGAACGGGATCACCCGCGCTTTGCCCAGGCGGGCGAACTTGGTGGTGGCCGTGACCGTGGCGGCCGGGATACCGAACAACGGCACGAACAGGCTCTGCTTGGTGCCATAGTCCTGGTCGGGTGCGTACCAGATGGCTCGGCCGCTGCGCAGCAGCTTGAGCATGCCACGCACGTCTTCGCGCTCCACCGCCAGGGAATCGAGGTTGTGTCGTTCACGACCACGGCGCTGGATGAAATCGAATACCGGGTTGCTGTGCTCACGGTACATGCCATCAATGGTGTGGACTTGACCGAGCAACGCAGCGCCCACTTCCAGGGTGGTGAAGTGCACCGCCATGAGAATGGCGCCCTGCCCGTCACGCTGGGCGGCTTGCAGATGTTCCAGCCCTTCGATATGGGCCAGTCGGGCCAACCGCGCCTTGGGCCACCACCAGCTCATGGCCATTTCGAAGAAGGCAATGCCGGTGGAGGCGAAGTTTTCCTTCAGCAGGCGCTGCCGCTCGTCGCCTGACAGGTGCGCAAAACACAGTTCGAGGTTGCGCGCGGCGATACGCCGGCGCTCGCCAGCGACCCGGTACATCACCGCACCGAGCGCCCGGCCAATGCCCAGCAGCAGCCGATACGGCAGCTGCACGATCAGCCACAGCACGCCCAGGCCCAGCCACAAGGCCCAGAACCGCGGGTGGAAAAAAGCGGTGCGAAAACGCGGACGATCCATTGCAACTTCCGGTAAGACAAAGGCCGGGCATTCTACAACCTTTGACCGCCGGTTGCGGCCCATCGCGGTTTCTCGCTATAAGTCAGGGCACTTTTTCCGTAACAAGCCGTCTATGCAGACCATGAGCCTGAACCAGATCCCCGACACCTCCGCCGCTTTCCAGCTTAAGGGCAGCATGCTGGCCATTACCGTGCTGGAGCTGGCGCGCAATGACCTGGATGCACTTGACCGGCAGCTGGCGGCAAAAGTGGCCCTGGCGCCCAACTTTTTCAGCAATACGCCGCTGGTGCTGGCACTGGACAAGCTGCCCGCCAACGCCGGTGCGCTCGACCTGCCGGCGCTGATGCGCATCTGCCGGCACCACGGGCTGCGCACGCTGGCCCTGCGTGCCAGCCGTATCGAAGACATTGCTGCCGCCATCGCCATCGACCTGCCGGTGCTGCCGCCGTCAGGGGCCCGCGAGCGGCCGGTCGAGCCCGCACCTGAGGTAAAACCGCCCGAACCTGCACCGGTCATCGCTGCGGAGCCGGAAATCCGACCCACGCGCATCATCACGGCGCCGGTACGCGGCGGCCAGCAGATCTATGCCCAGGGCGGTGACCTGGTGGTGACCACTTCGGTCAGCCCGGGTGCGGAGCTGCTGGCCGACGGCAACATCCATGTGTACGGTGCCATGCGTGGCCGCGCACTGGCCGGTATCAAAGGCAATACCCGCGCCCGTATCTTCTGCCAGCAGATGACCGCCGAAATGGTGTCCATCGCGGGCCAATACAAAGTTTGCGAAGACTTGCGCCGCGATCCGTTGTGGGGTTCGGGTGTTCAAGTCAGTCTTTCTGGAGATGTGTTGAACATCACCCGTCTTTGATCAATACTTGCCGCCATTTTTATTGATGTTCTTTTTATAGCAACTTTAATACCGTTGCCATTTTTGTGTATTTACTGGGACTTCGGTTCCGTTTTCTAGGGGTGACCTACCTTGGCCAAAATTCTTGTAGTGACTTCCGGCAAAGGGGGCGTGGGCAAGACCACCACCAGCGCCGCCATCGGTACCGGTCTCGCCCTGAGCGGCTTCAAGACTGTAATTGTCGACTTCGACGTCGGTCTGCGTAACCTCGACCTGATCATGGGCTGCGAACGCCGCGTGGTGTATGACTTCGTCAACGTGGTCAACGGTGAAGCCAATCTGCAACAGGCACTGATCAAGGACAAACGCCTTGAGAACCTGTTCGTGCTCGCCGCCAGCCAGACCCGCGATAAAGATGCCCTCACCACCGAAGGCGTCGAAAAAGTATTGATGGAGTTGAAGGAAACCTTCGACTATGTGGTCTGCGACTCGCCTGCCGGTATCGAGAAAGGCGCTCACCTGGCCATGTACTTTGCCGACGAAGCGATTGTTGTCACCAACCCTGAAGTGTCCTCGGTGCGCGACTCCGACCGCATCCTCGGTTTGCTGGCAAGCAAGTCGCAGCGCGCCGAGAAGGGCGAGGATCCGGTGGTCGAACACTTGCTGATCACCCGCTACAACCCGCAGCGCGTAGAAGACGGTGAAATGCTCAGCGTCCAGGACGTACTGGATATCCTGGCGATCAAACTCAAGGGCGTGATTCCTGAGTCGCAAGCGGTCCTCAAGGCGTCGAACCAAGGTGTGCCAGTCATTCTCGACGACCAGAGCGATGCAGGCCAGGCTTACAGCGATACGGTCGACCGCATCTTGGGCAAAGAAAGGCCGCTGCGTTTTGTCGACGTGCCTAAGAAAGGATTCTTCGAGCGCATTTTCGGGAGCAAATAAACCATGAACCTTTTTGACTTCTTTCGTGGCAGGCAGAAAACCACCAGCGCGTCGGTAGCGAAAGAGCGTCTACAGATCATCGTGGCGCACGAGCGCGGTCAGCGCAGCACACCGGACTATTTGCCAGCCTTGCAGCAAGAGCTGCTCGATGTCATTCGCAAATACGTCAACATCGGCAACGACGATGTTCAGGTGGCGCTGGAAAACCAGGGCAACTGCTCGATTCTCGAATTGAACATCACCCTGCCCGAGCGCTGATCGAGCACCCGAAACTGACTGAACCCCGTTCAGCCAGCGTAAAAGGGGGAGCGGCCTTGCGCCGTCCCGGCATGAGCCACCCGCCGTTAACGGGTATAGTGGCGCACTGACCGAGACGGCGAAGCGCCGCTCCCTTTTCGTTTCCGCCTGCCAACGCCCGTAGGCATCAGCCGAGAGCCCGCAATGCCGCTGTCGAACGTCCAGATTCTCCATGAAGACGCCGCCATCCTGGTGATCAACAAACCTACCCTGCTGCTGTCGGTGCCCGGCCGGGCCGACGACAACAAGGATTGCCTGATCACCCGCCTGCAGGAAAACGGCTATCCGGACGCGCTGATCGTGCACCGGCTGGATTGGGAGACTTCCGGCATCATCCTGCTGGCCCGTGACGCCGACAGCCACCGCGAGCTGTCACGCCAGTTCCATGACCGCGAAACGGAAAAGGCCTACACCGCGCTGTGCTGGGGCCAACCCGCACTGGACAGCGGCAGCATCGACTTGCCCCTGCGCTACGACCCACCCACCAAACCCCGTCACGTGGTCGACCATGAGCAAGGCAAGCAGGCGCTGACCTTCTGGCGCATCGTCGAACGCTGCGGCGATCACTGCCGCGTCGAGCTCACCCCGATCACCGGGCGCTCGCACCAGTTGCGGGTGCACATGCTGTCGATCGGCCATCCGCTGCTCGGCGATCGGCTGTATGCCAATCCGCAGGCTCTGGCAGCCCATGAACGCCTGTGCCTGCATGCGAGCATGCTCAGCTTCAGCCACCCGCAGAGCGGCGAGCGCCTGACCTTCCAGTGCCCGGCACCGTTCTGAGCTGAACGACGCGGCCACTGCGCTGAGTCAGGACCTGGACGTCAGAAGCGGCTAGGCTTGAGCCTTCGGACCTGCTGAACAAGGACGCTCTCCATGTCGCCGTTTCTTTCATTGATGCTGCCGGTGCTCACCGGCCTGTTGCTCCTGACCATCGGTTTCAGCCTGCGTGAGCGTGATGTGGGTGTACTGATGATGTGGTGCGGTACGATCGGCGTGTTTGGCACCGTGTGCTGGAAGATCCTTGAGAAACTGGCCTGAAAAATCTCTACACTCGGGCCATCGTTCGTCCTGAGGTTCTTTTTCCAGTGCCAGCTCTTCTGCGTTGCCTGACCCTGCTGATCTTGCTGTTCGTCGTTCCGGCCCAGGCTGCCGGCCTTCCGGGGCTTCTGGGCACAGGTAGCAGCAGCTCGCAGCAGCCTGAAGCCACCGAGCCGCTGGGCAAGTCGCTGGACGAGGTGATCAAGAACCTCGAAAACGACCAGCAGCGTGCCAAGCTGCTCACCGACCTGAAAAAGCTGCGCGATGCGACGCGCAAGTCGCAGCCCACCGTCGAACAAGGCGTGCTGGGCCTGATCTCTGGCGCACTGCACGATTTCGAAGCCCAGTTCAGCGGTGAAGCCAGCCCATTCCAGCGCTGGTCCGAAGAGCTCGACCAAGCGAAAACCGAACTGCTCGAACGCGCGGTACCGGTGCATCAATGGCCCGCCATTCTCTTCGGCTTCGCGGCGGTGATTGCCTTGTGGAGCCTGCTGGCCTACGTCTTCAACTGGATCAGCCACCGCGTGCGCCTGCGCTTTGGCCTGAGTGAAGAACTGCCGCAACACCCACGTACCTGGGACCTTGTGCGCTTTGCCCTGCGCAAGCTCGGGCCCTGGCTGGTGGCGCTGATCTTCACCGTCTACCTGAGCATCGTGCTGCCCTCCTCCCTGGGCAAATCGCTGGCGATGGTGCTGGCCTACGCGCTGGTGATCGGCACCTGCTTCTCGGCAATCTGCGTCATCGCCTTCTCCTTGCTCGACGGTCCGCACCGGCACCGCGCGCTGCACATCCTGCGCCATCGCGCCTTCAACCCGCTGTGGCTGATCGGTAGCTTCGCCGCGTTTGGCGAAGCCATGAGCGACCCACGCCTGACCGACGCCCTGGGCGTGCACCTGGCGCACACCATCGCCACCTTGGCCAACGTGCTGGCTGCACTGTGCACGGGCCTGTTCATCCTGCGTTTCCGCCGACCCATCGCTCATCTGATCCGCAACCAGCCGCTGTCGCGGCGCCTGACCCGCCGCACCCTGAGCGACACCATCGAAATCCTCGGCAGCTTCTGGTATTTGCCCGCCCTGGTGCTGGTGGCCGTTTCCCTGTTTGCCACCTTCTTTTCTGCAGGCGATGCCAGCACGGCCTTGCGTCAATCGCTGATGTGCACGGTGCTGGTGGTGGTGTGCATGGTGCTCAACGGCCTGGTGCGCCGGCACGCGGCCAAGGCTGCGCTCAACCCGCGGCGCCAAGCGGCCTACACCGAACGACTGATGAATTTCGGCTACGCCCTGGCGCACCTGTTCATCTGGCTGTTCTTCATCGAGTTGGGCCTGCGCGTGTGGGGCATGTCGATGCTGGGCTTTGCCGACGGCGAAGGGCACGACATCAGCATGCGCCTGCTGGGCCTGGCCACGACGTTGATCGTTGCCTGGCTGGTGTGGATTCTGGCCGATACCGCCGTGCACCACGCGCTGGTGCGCTCACGGCGGGGCATGGCCAACGCCCGCGCCCAAACCATGATGCCGCTGATTCGCAACGTGATGTTCGTGGCCATTGCGATCATTGCGCTGATCGTGGCGCTGGCCAACATGGGCATGAACGTCACGCCGCTGCTGGCCGGTGCCGGTGTGATCGGCCTGGCGATCGGTTTCGGCGCGCAATCGCTGGTGGCCGATCTGATCACCGGGCTGTTCATCATCATCGAGGATTCGCTGGCCATCGACGACTACGTCGACGTCGGCGGCCACCTCGGCACGGTCGAGGGGTTGACCATCCGCACCGTGCGCCTGCGCGACATCGACGGCATCGTGCACACCATTCCGTTCAGCGAAATCAAGAGCATCAAGAACTACTCGCGCGAGTTCGGCTATGCGATCTTCCGCATCGCCATCCCGCACAACATGAACATCGACGAAGCCATCACACTGATCCGTGAGGTGGGCCAGAAGATGCGCAACGATCCGCTGATGCGCCGCAACATCTGGTCGCCACTGGAATTCCAAGGGGTGGAAAGTTTCGAGTCGGGCTCGGCCATTCTCCGGGCGCGGTTCAAGACGGCGCCCATCAAGCAGTGGGAAGTGTCGCGCGCATTCAACCTGGCACTCAAGCGCGAGCTCGACGAGCATGGCCTGGACCTGGCCACACCGCGGCTGTCGGTGCAGGTGGTCACGTCCGCAGGTGGCCAGCCGATGCAACCGGTCACGGGGTGACATCGGCGCGAATGCGAATGGCGTCGTGGCGCCAGTATTCCAGGTCGCAATCGATCAGCCGGCCGTGCTGATCGCTGTTGCTGCGCAGCACCTGCAAGCCGGCGCTGCCGCTGGAGACGCGCAAGGCGCTGGCCGCTGCCGCCGGCAGGGCCGTATGCAGGATCTCGAAGCCCACCTGACCGTAGTGAATGCCGTATTGACTGGCGTACAGGTGGGTCAGTGACTGGTTCAGGTCATGGGCCAGGATGCCGGGGAAATACTGCGGGTTGAGGTAGTGCTCGGCGTACAGCACGGCGCGCCCATCAATGCGCCGCAACCGGCAGATCTGCACCACGCTGGACAGCGCCGGCAATTGCAGCCAGGCGCAGATCAGTGCCGACGCCGGTTGCAGGCAGGCCGAGCGTAGCTCGGTGGTCGGGCTGCGGCCTTGCCCGCAGACCATGGCATGGAAATGGCTGCGCTCGATCAGGTCGTAGGTCAGCCGCGGCGGCGAGACGAACCATCCACGTCGCTCCTCGCGATAGATCAGGCCTCGGGCTTCCAGCTGCACCAGCGCTTCGCGCAGGGTGATGCGGGTAGTGGCGAACACTTCGCTGAGTTTGCGCTCGGCCGGCAATTGGCCACCGGGCGCCAGCAAGCCGTGCTCGATCTGCTCCTGCAAGGCATGGCAGATGGCTGTTACCGCGCGCGGTGCTACTGATTGCATGCGAAGTTACCTTTCTGGACTAGTCCAGCCTGCGCTCAGCGCCGCTGGATGATCCGGCCAGCCTAGGCAGCGCCCGTGAACAAGGCGTGACAGCCGCACGCCCAAGCGCTCGCCGCGCCCCATTGTGCGCCGCGTTGTGGTCTACGCTTGAGCTCCAGAGGCCCGCACGTACCCGGGCCCGTTGCGCGCTACATCAAACTGTCACGCAAGCGGCCTACCTTGGCTCGAGAGTTGCTGACCTAGACCAACCTGTTCGCAAGCACGCTTTCCCTTTACACCACTGAGTGCATGGCATCCCCAAAGGAGCTTCGGATGAAACAGTTTTTCATGGCCACACTGCTGGGCTCGACCATTGCCCTGTGCACCTCGGCGATGGCCGCGGACACCGACTTGAAAACCCTGGAAGACGCCGCCCGCAAAGAAGGCGCGGTCAACAGCGTGGGCATGCCCGATGCGTGGGCCAACTGGAAAGGCACCTGGGACGACCTGGCGAAGAAATACGGTCTCAAGCACAGTGATACCGACATGAGCTCGGCCCAGGAAATCGCCAAGTTCGATGCCGAAAAAGGCAATGCCAGCGCCGATATCGGTGACGTCGGTGCTGCCTTCGGCCCCATCGCCGTGGCCAAGGGCGTGACCCAGGCGTACAAGCCGAGCACCTGGGATCAGATCCCGACGTGGGCCAAGGACCAGGACGGCCACTGGGCGCTGGCCTATACCGGCACCATCGCTTTCATCATCAACAAGGACCTGGTCAAGGAAAAGGATCGTCCCAAGACCTGGCATGACCTGGAAAAAGGCACCTACAAGGTCGCCATCGGTGACGTCGGCACCGCCGCCCAGGCCGCCAACGGCGTGCTCGCTGCAGCCATTGCCTACAAGGGGAATGAAAGCAACGTCGAGCCGGGCCTGCAGCTGTTCACCAAACTGGCACAGCAAAAACGCCTGTCGCTGGCCAATCCGACCATCCAGACCCTCGAAAAAGGTGAAGTGGAAGTCGGCGTGGTGTGGGACTTCAACGGCCTGAGCTACCGCGACCAGATCGACCCCAAGCGCTTTGAAGTGCTGATTCCTTCGGACGGCTCGATCACCTCCGGCTACACCACCATCATCAACAAGTACGCGAAGAACCCCAACGCGGCCAAGCTGGCGCGTGAGTACATCTTCAGTGATGCCGGCCAGACCAACCTGGCTCTGGGCCATGCCCGGCCGATCCGCGCCGAGCACGTGAAGCTTTCGGATGAAGCCAAGGCCAAGCTGCTGCCCAACGAGCAGTACGCCGCAGCTCAGCCGATCAAGGATCCCGTTGCCTGGGAGAGCACCTCCAAAGCCTTGCCGCAGAAGTGGCAGGAGCAGGTCATCATCGAAATGGAGTGACACCCCGCCCTGCCCGGGGGCGCCTGGCGCCCCCGCCTCTTCTGGTTCGGAGCCTCGAATGAAGCACAACGTCATCCTGGTCTTGCTCGACGGCCTCAATTTCCAGGTCGCCCTGCACGCCATGGGCCACCTGCACGCCTACGTCGAAGCCGAGCGTGCCGCGCTGTACCGGCTGCAATGCGAGTTACCGTCACTGTCGCGCCCGCTGTACGAGTGCATTCTCACCGGCACGCCACCCATCGACAGCGGCATCGTGCACAACCAGGTCAATCGCCTGTCCAACCAACGCAGCGTGTTCCATTACGCCCGCGAAGCGAACCTGGGCACGGCCGCTGCGGCGTATCACTGGATCAGCGAGCTGTACAACCGCTCGCCGTTCGACCCGCAACGCGACCGCCATACCCACGCGCCCAAGCTGCCGATCCAGCATGGCCTGTTCTACTTCGTCGACCACTACCCCGATTCCCATCTGCTGGCCGACGCCGAGTACCTGCGCCGTCGCCATGCACCGAATTTTCTCCTGGTCCACCCCATGAGCATCGACGATGCCGGCCACCACCACGGCCTGGACAGCAGCCAGTACCGCAATGCCGCGCGCAGCCTGGACATTCTGCTGGCCGACTATCTGCCGCGCTGGCTCGAAGAGGGCTATCAAGTGCTGGTCACTGCCGATCACGGCATGAACAACGACCGTTCGCACAATGGCCTTTTGACCGAAGAGCGGGAGGTGCCGTTGTTTGTCTTCGGTGAAGCCTTCAGCCTCGACCCCAACGCCAAGCCGCTGCAAACCCAGCTGTGCGGCACACTCTGCGAACTGCTCGGCGCTGCGCACGACAAGACCGTGTGCCGGGAGCTGCTCCGGTGAGCGCCCAGCCCAAGGGGCGCTACCTCGCACTGCTCTGCCTGCTCCCCTTCGCGGTGTTCTTCATCGTCTTTCAGATCGCGCCGCTGGCCTGGGTGGCCGTCAACAGCGTGCAGAGCGAAGCCGGCTGGGGGCTGGACAACTTCATCAAGGTGTTCAGCTCGAAGTTCTACCTGCAAGCGTTGCAACGCAGCCTGGAAATCAGCTTCTGGTCGAGCCTGTTCGGCATCGTGGTCGCCGTGCTGGGGGCGTATTCGTTGCGCCAGGTGGATTCGCGCCTGCGCGACTTCGTCAGCGCCTTCGCCAACATGACCAGCAACTTCTCCGGTGTGCCGCTGGCGTTCGCCTTCATCATCCTGCTCGGCTTCAATGGCGCGCTGACCCTGCTGCTCAAGCAGATCGGCGTGCTGGATGACTTCAGCATCTATTCCAAGGCCGGGCTGATCCTGGTGTACACCTACTTCCAGATTCCGCTTGGGGTACTGCTGCTGTACCCGGCCTTCGATGCCCTGCGCGAAGACTGGCGCGAATCGGCAGCATTGCTCGGTGCCAGCGCCTGGCAATACTGGCGGCACGTCGGCCTGCCGGTGCTGACCCCCGCCCTGCTCGGCACGTTCGTCATCCTGCTGGCCAACGCCCTGGGCGCCTACGCCACGGTGTATGCGCTGACCACGGGCAACTTCAACGTGTTGCCGATCCGCATCGCCGCGCTGGTGGCCGGCGATATCAGCCTCGACCCGAACCTGGCCAGTGCCTTGGCCATGGTGCTGGTGGGCTTGATGACCATCGTCACCGTTGCCCATCAGTGGCTGTTGAGAAGGAGCTACCATGCGCGCTGAATCCGCCAAGGGCGGGCTGTACCACCGCGTGGTGGTGTACCTGCTGTTCGCTGTGCTGCTGCTGCCGTTGGCCGGCACATTGCTCTATTCGCTGTCGACCAGCTGGTCGGCGAGCCTGCTGCCCAGCGGCTTGACCCTGAAATGGTACGTGGCGCTGTGGAGCGAGCCGCGCTTTCTGGCCGCGTTCGGCCAGTCGTTGCTGGTCTGCGTGGGGGCGCTGCTGCTGTCGGTAGTGCTGATCCTGCCCTTGTTGTTCGTGGTGCATTACCACTTCCCGCGGCTGGACGCGCTGATGAACGTGCTGATTCTGCTGCCCTTCGCGGTGCCGCCGGTGGTGTCGTCGGTGGGCTTGCTGCAGCTCTATGGCAGCGGCCCGATGGCGATGGTCGGCACACCCTGGATTCTCATCGGCTGCTACTTCACCATCGCCCTGCCCTTCATGTACCGCGCCATCACCAACAACCTGCAGGCCATCAACCTGCGCGACCTGATGGACGCCGCCCAACTGCTCGGCGCCAGCACCTGGCAAGCGGCGTTTCTGGTGGTGCTGCCGAACCTGCGCAAAGGCTTGATGGTGGCGCTGCTGCTGTCGTTCTCGTTCCTGTTCGGCGAGTTCGTGTTCGCCAACCTGCTGGTGGGCACCCGCTATGAAACCTTGCAGGTGTACCTGAACAACATGCGTAACAGCAGCGGCCACTTCAACAGCGCGCTGGTGATCTCCTACTTCGCCTTCGTGCTGGCCATGACCTGGGTTGCCAATCGCCTGAACAAGGACAAGACCTGAAATGAGCTTCGTCAGCGTACAGAACCTGCACAAGCGCTACGCCGGCAGTACCGTGTTCGACGACATCAACTGCGAGATCGCCCAAGGCGAATTCGTTACCTTGCTCGGCCCCTCGGGCTGCGGCAAGTCCACCCTGCTGCGCTGCATTGCCGGGCTGACCCCGGTCGATGGCGGGCGGATCCTGCTCGATGGCCAGGACCTGGTGCCGATCAGCCCACAAAAGCGTGGCATCGGCATGGTGTTTCAAAGCTATGCGCTGTTTCCCAACATGAGCGTCGAGCAGAACGTCGCCTTTGGCTTGCGCATGCAGAAGGTGCCGACCGAGGACAGCCGCCAGCGCGTGCGCGAGGTGCTCGACCTGGTGGAACTGGGAACCTTCGCCAGCCGCTACCCGCATCAGCTGTCGGGCGGCCAGTGCCAGCGGGTGGCCCTGGCCCGCTCGCTGGTCACCCGTCCGCGCCTGCTGCTGCTCGATGAGCCGCTGTCGGCGCTGGATGCGCGCATCCGCAAGCACCTGCGCGAGCAGATCCGCGCGATCCAGCGCGAGCTGGGCCTGACCACCCTCTTCGTCACCCATGACCAGGAAGAAGCGCTGACGATGTCAGACCGCATCTTCCTGATGAACCAGGGCCGCATCGTGCAGAGCGGTGATGCCGAGACGCTCTACACCGCACCCGTCGATGTGTTCGCCGCCGGCTTCATCGGCAACTACAACCTGCTGGAGGCGGACGCTGCCAGCCGCTTGCTGCAGCGCCCGATCAACAGCCGTCTGGCCATCCGACCCGAAGCCATCAGCCTGGGCAGCGATGGCGAGCTGGACGCACTGATCTGCGGGCACAGCCTGCTGGGCAACGTCATTCGTTACCGCGTCGAGGTGCGCGGCGTGGCGTTGGTGGTGGATGTGCTCAATCGTTCGGCTGCGGATCTGCACGCTGCGGGCAAACGCGTATCCTTGAGGATCGATCCGACCGCGCTGCGAGAAGTGGCTTAGGAGTTTTCAGGTATGGCTTTGGCAATTTTCGATCTCGACGAAACCCTCATCCACGGCGATTGTGCGTCGCTCTGGTGCGCGCAGATGGCACGGCTGGGCTGGGTCGACGCCGACTCGTTCCTGCGCAAGGACGCCGAGATGCTGGACGCCTACGGCAAAGGCCAGCTGCGCATGGAGGAGTACATGGCCTTCAGCCTTGAGCCGATTGCCGGGCGCACACCGGAAGAAATCGAGCACTTGGTCGAGCCGTGGGTCGAGGATGTGATCGAGCCGATCATCTTCGGCGATGCCTGCCGCTGCATCGCCGAGCATCGTCAGGCAGGCGACCGCGTGCTGATCATCTCGGCTTCGGGCGCGCACCTGGTCGGGCCGATTGCCGCCCGACTGGGCGTTGAGGAGTATTTGGCGATCGAGCTCGAAACGGCCCACGGCGTCTACACCGGCCACACCCAAGGCGTGCTGACGTACCGCGAAGGCAAGGTGCAGCGGCTGATGCAGTGGCTGGATCAGGAGCAGGAAAACCTGCAAGGCGCGAGTTTCTATTCCGACTCGCTCAATGACCTGCCGCTGCTCCAGCGCGTTGACCATCCGCGGGCGGTGAATCCTGATGGGGTGCTGCGCGAGCATGCCCAGGCCCAGGGTTGGCCGATCCTGACTTGGTCTTGAGCACCGACTGACCGGCTGGAACAGTGGCCCGCCCTCAACGGCGGGCCACTGGCGCCGACAGTCGGGGACATCAGCTCAGCGAAGCGTCTACCACCAGCACCAGCTTGCCCGACACCTGGTTGCTTTCAAGCTCGGTGTAGGCGGCCTCGGCAAAGGCGACCGGATAGGTATCGACCAACTGCGCACTCAACCGCCCTTCCGTGAACAGCGGCCAGACCTGCTGACGCAGTTCGCCGAGCAGTTGCGCCTTGAACTCATCGTCACGGTTGCGCAGGGTCGAGCCGGTGATGTGCAGGCGTTTGCCCAGCACCTGGGCCAGGTCGAACTCAGCCTTGCGGCCGCTCATGAGACCAATGATGACCCAGCGCCCGTCACGGGCCAGCAGGTCCAGGTTCAGGTCGACGTAACTGGCGCCCACAGGATCGAGCACCACATCGAACGGGCCAAGGTCGCGCAGTGCATCGAGGTTCTCGTTGCGCACCACACCCCCGCTGGCGCCCAACGCCTGGCAATAGGCCAGGCGCTGCGCCGAGCCGACGCTGACCCACAACGGGTTGCCGAACGCCTTGCACAGCTGGATGGCCGCAGAACCCACACCACTGGCACCGGCATGCACCAGCACCTTTTCGCCGGGCTGCAACCCAGCCAGCTGGAACAGGTTGAGCCAGGCCGTGGCGTAGACCTCGGGAATGGCAGCGGCTTCATGCAGGCTCAGGCCTTCGGGCACCGGCAGCACATGGCGCGCATCGACCACCACTTCCTCGGCGATCCCCCCACCGGCCAGCAACGCGCACACGCGCTCGCCCACGCGCCAATCAACCCCAGCACCGACTTCCTCGATCACCCCGGCGCATTCCAGGCCCAGGTAAGGGCTGGCACCGGGCGGCGGCGGATAATGACCGGCGCGTTGCAGCAGGTCGGCGCGGTTCAACCCTGCGGCTGCCACGCGAATGCGAACTTGCCCTGCATCGCACGCAGGACGTGGTGCATCCACCCAGGTTACGTGTCCGTCAACGCCTTGCAATGCCTTCACAGTGCCTCCATAGTTGGTTCATGACTGAGCCCGAGGCACGATGCCTCGGGCTTTTGCAATATTTGTCCGGCTCGATGGAACCGGCGCACGGAAAAGACGGCCTACTATGCGTGTTCAATTGCCTCCACGTCGAATCAGCATGAAGCATTTTCTACCTCGTACTGCACTCGCCCTGTTCATCGGTCTGGGCAGTTTCGCGCTGATCGCCAATGCCTCGGCCGCCAACAAATGGGACTCGCTCAAGCCCGATCGCGATGAAGTGGTCGCCAGCCTCAACGTCGTCGAGTTGCTCAAGCGCCACCACTACAGCAAACCGCCGTTGGACGATGCCCGCTCGGTCATCATCTACGACAGCTACATCAAGCTGTTGGATCCCTCGCGCAGCTACTTCACCGCCGCCGACATTGTCGAATTCGACAAATGGAAAACGCAATTCGACGACTTTCTCAAAAACGGCAACCTCGATCCCGGCTTCATCATCTACAAGCGTTACCTCAATCGCGTGAAGGCCCGCCTTGACTTCGCCCTGGGCGAGTTGAACAAGGGCGTCGACAAGCTCGACTTCACCACCCACGAAACCCTGCTGGTCGAGCGCAAGGACGCCCCTTGGTTGAAGAACGACGCCGAGCTCGACGACCTGTGGCGCAAGCGCGTGAAAGACGAAGTGCTGCGCCAGAAGATCGCCGGCAAGGACCTCAAGCAGATTCAGGAAACCCTGACCAAACGCTACAAGAACCAGCTCGCGCGCCTTGATCAGACCCGTGCCGAAGACATCTTCCAGGCCTACATCAATACCTTCGCGATGTCGTACGATCCGCACACCAACTACCTGTCACCCGACAGCGCGGAAAACTTCGACATCAACATGAGCCTGTCGCTCGAAGGCATCGGTGCGGTGCTGCAGAGCGACAATGATCAGGTGAAGATCGTGCGCCTGGTGCCGGCAGGGCCTGCCGCCAAGACCAAGCAAGTGGCCCCGGCTGACAAGATCATTGGCGTTGCCCAGGGCAACAAGGAAATGGTCGACGTGGTCGGCTGGCGCCTGGATGAGGTGGTCAAGCTGATCCGTGGGCCGAAGGGTTCGGTGGTGCGCCTTGAGGTGATTCCGGCCAATAATCCGCCAAACGACCAGACCACCAAGATCGTGTCCATCACCCGCGAGGCGGTGAAACTCGAGGAGCAGGCGGCGAAGAAGTCGATCCTCAACCTCAAGCAGGATGGCCGCGACTACAAACTGGGCGTCATCGAGATTCCGGCGTTCTACCTCGATTTCAAGGCCTACCGCGCCGGCGACCCGGACTACAAGAGCACGACCCGCGACGTCAAGAAACTGCTGACCGAGCTGCAGAAAGACAAGGTCGACGGCGTGGTCATCGACTTGCGCAACAACGGCGGTGGCTCGCTGCAGGAAGCCACCGAGCTGACCAGCCTGTTCATCGACAAGGGCCCGACCGTGCTGGTACGCAACAGCGATGGCCGCGTCGATGTGCTGGAAGATGAAAACCCCGGTGCCTTCTACAAGGGTCCGCTGACGCTGCTGGTCAACCGCCTCTCGGCCTCGGCCTCGGAGATTTTCGCTGGCGCCATGCAGGACTACCACCGCGCGTTGATCATTGGCGGTCAGACCTTCGGCAAGGGCACGGTGCAAACCATTCAGCCGCTCAACCATGGCGAACTGAAACTGACCTTGGCCAAGTTCTATCGCGTGTCCGGGCAGAGCACCCAGCATCAGGGCGTGCTGCCTGACATCGATTACCCATCGATCATCGACACCAAGGAAATCGGCGAAAGCGCGCTGCCCGAAGCCATGCCGTGGGACACCATCCGCCCAGTGGTCAAACCGGCGGTCGATCCCTTCAAGCCGTACCTGGAGCGCCTGAAAGCACAACACGAGGCGCGCAGCATGAAGGACGCCGAGTTCACCTACATCCGTGACCGTCTGGCCCTGACGCAGCAGCTGATGAACGAAAAGACCGTCAGCCTCAACGAGCAGGAGCGCCGTAAGCGTCACGATGAGATCGATGCCAAGCAGCTGGCACTGGAGAACATCCGTCGCAAGGCCAAAGGTGAAGAGCCGCTCAAGGAGCTCAAGAAAGTCGACGAGGATGCTCTGCCGAGCGAGGATGACGACACCAAGCCCGAAGAGGATGCCTACCTGGTGGAAACCGGTCGTATCCTGCTCGACTATCTGAGCGCGAGTGGCAAGGTGGCCAAGCAGTAAGCCTGCGAGTCAATTCAGCGTCAAAGCAAAGGGCCGAGCATGTGAATGCTCGGCCCTTCTCGTTGCCGCACGGGCAAACGCTGCCTGCAGGCGCAGGCGAAATCAGGTGGCTTCGGGGTAGCTGTACTCGAACACCCGGACCACTTCCGACGCATGCCACGATGCCGCTTCCAGGCCATCCACCGGCCCGGTGAAACGCCCTAGCCGCTCGGCGCACTCGAAAAAACCGGTGCGCGGCAAGCGGCTCGCGCCCTGGCTGATCACCAGTGAGCTGCGCAGCGGTTGCTCGGCGCGAGCATCGAGCACGGCGAGGTGCTCAAGTGCTGCGGTGAGCGTCTGCATGGCCGGGCTGGGCAGTTGCAGGCGCTCGATCAGGGCGCGGTAGGTGAGCAAGTGGCGCTGGCGGCGCGCCAGGTCGAGCTCGCCGAGCAGGCCGTGCCAGTGCTGGCGGCTGATCCTCACCTGGCTCATGGCTCGTCGCTCCAGCCAGGCACCCCCAGGTGCCAGGCCAGGGCCCGGCGAATGGCTGCGCCCGGCTCGCGCTCACCGGCCTCGATCATTGCCAGGTAAGCCGGGCTGATGCCCACGTTGCGCGCCAGGGCCTCAGGCGCGATGGCTTTGGCCTCACGCAACGAAGCCAGCTCGGCGAGGGCCGGCTGGCTGACAGGAGCAGGGGCTGGGGTGGCGGCTTCGGGCTGTGCCGCAGACACGCTGATGGGATCTTGCCCTGCGGCCTTCAACAACGCCTGGAATTGCGCCCAGGGAACGACGGCGTACTCGGGCTGACCGTCCCGGCTGATGACCTGAATACCCATTACTGAACCTCTCTGGCAGGGGCGCGGCATGCACCCAATTGGCATAATGCCTAGGCCAATTATATCCACTCGAGCGAAGAAGGGTACGGCGCGCGCCAAATCAGGCGGGAGGCTTTTCCAGGATCAATGCCTGCGGGCTGGCCGGGAGACGCTCCACGGCCTGCAAACGCTCAGGCGACTGAGCATCGCGCCAGGCCTTGAAGCTGGCAAGTTCATCGGCAACCGTCTTCACCACCCAGCCGAGCACGGCAATGTCATCCAGAAAGCCGACCCCGAGAATCCAGTCAGGGATTGCATCGATCGGACTCACGAAGTACAGCAACCCGGCGACGATGGTGATCAGGGATTTCTTGCTGATGGCACGGTACTCGCCCCGCCACCACGCCAGACACAGCGACTGCATCAGCCGCAGATCCTCACGCATCTTGCCAAGCTTGGGGCCCTTGCGCGCCACAGCGAACAGCAACGCCGGCAGCCGACCCCGGCTGAGCAGGCGCTCGGCCAATGGCAGGAAACGGGCAAAATTCCACGGTGCACTCATTGGACCTCCGGAAAGCGGGCGGGTTATCCACATTTATTGTGGATAACCTTGTGAACAGGGTCGTGTTTTCAGCGTGTTACGCCCACGAAACAAGGGCCGCGCTTAGATCGGGTATTTTTTACACAGTCATTTCAGCCGTGCAATGATTTGCTTACCGCAGCCAGAACACGATGCACCGGCTGCATTGTCTGGGACAGTGACAGGCGAACAGGGTTCGCCTCGATGCGTCAGCCGCTCCGGCAGACACAAAAACGCCCCGTGAGCACGGGGCGTTTGCTGTAGCAGGCCAGTCTTACTTGGCCGGTGCTTCTTCTGCCGCCGCTGGCGCCTGGGCCTGGCTTGGATCCTTGATGCCAAGCAGTTCGAGGTCGAACACCAGCACCGAGTTGGCCGGGATCTGCGGGCTTGGGCTCTGCGCGCCGTAAGCCAGCTCAGCCGGGATGTACAGTTTGTATGTCTCGCCCACGTGCATCAGTTGCAGACCTTCGACCCAACCCGGAATCACACCGCTGACCGGCAGATCGATCGGGCTGCCACGCTCGACGGAGCTGTCGAACACCTTGCCGTCGATGAGCTTGCCTTCGTAATGAACGGTGACGACGTCAGTCGGCTTGGGCTGCGGGCCGTCGGCCTTCTTGATGACTTCGTACTGCAAGCCAGAATCGGTGGTGACCACACCTGACTTCTTGGCATTTTCCTCAAGGAACTTCTTGCCTGCGCTCGAGGCTTCTTCGCTGGCCTTGGTCAGACGCTCTTCGGCACGCTTTTGCAGCGCGGTGAACGCCTCTACCAGTTCTTCGTCCTTCAGGCGCTGATCCTTTTTGCCGACCGCATCTTCGATACCGAGGGCGACCGCTTTTGAATCGAGGTCATCCATGCCTTCCTGGGCCAGACTCTTGCCCATGTTCAGACCGATGCCGTAAGACGCTTTCTGCGAAGGCGTCTTGAGTTCGACGTCGCTGGTCTTCGCGTCGCAGCCTGCAAGCACCAGACCTACCAGGGCAACCGCAGCCGCCAGACGATGTTGTTTCATGCTGATTCCTTGTTCATGCGCCAGAGGGGCAAATCAGGTAAAGCCGCGAGCTTAGCAGGCGGCCAGGACCAATGGCTACCGGCATGAGAGCAGTGCAAGGCGGCGAAGTTCCTCAGGTAAAGGCTTCTTCATCGACCCGCCGGCCAACGTCTGCGGATTGATCGCCCACGCATCGAACGTCGCGCATGCGGCTCAGGGATACCGGCCGGCGCGGTACGCCTCAGCCACCTCGCGCAGCACCTCACACAGCCACTGTGCAGGCAAGCTGGCCGGCAATGCCGCGTTGCGACAGATGCCGACCGAGCCACCCGGCTCCTGCCCGCCGAGGTCAAGCTCGACCAGGTCGCCTTGGCGCAGGTCGATCAACACCGCGTCGCGTGGCGCCACCCAGATCGCCTCACTGCCCAGGACATAGCGTCTGCTCAGCGACAACGACAAGGTTTCAAGGCGTTGCGCCGGCACCTGGATCGCACATTGCACGAACAGGCTATCGGCGTGCCGACGGATCGTCGTCCCTTGCGGCGGCACTACCAGAGGGTAACCACTGACCCGCTCGCGCGCCCTGGAACCCATGGCCAGGAGTGGGTGCCCTGCCCGTACAACCAGGCTCATCGATTCATTGTACAGGTGCTCGAACGACAACCCCTGCACCTGCGGGCTGTCGGTCATGCGCCCGACTACCAGCTCCAGCTCCCCCAAGTGCAACTGCCCGAGCAGTTGCGCACTCACGCCAGTGGCCACACTCACCACCAGCGCCTCGTGGCGCTGGTGAAGACGACACAGCACCTCGGGCATGAGCAAACCCTCGACCGTCGACAACACCCCGATGCGCACCTGCGACGGCGCCCGCGCCTCGCCACGCACGCTGCCAACACCCTCGCGCAACGCCTGCACGCTGGGCCCGGCATAGCGCAGCAAGCGCGTGCCCGCAGCGGTCAGCTGAGCGCCGTGACGGCTGCGCTCGAACAGGCGGGTTTCCAGCAGGGTCTCAAGCTCCTTGAGGCTCTTGGACATCGCCGGCTGACTGATTGCCAGCGCATCGGCCGCACGCGCCAGACTGCCCTGGCGGGCGATCTCGAGAAAACACAGCAGGTGACGGTACTTGATACGGGTATCGAGGTTCATCGGCGGACCGGCGCAGGCCTAGGACGGACAACCAGCTTACCGCATCACTGGGCAGTCATGGCCGCCCGGCACTGGCCTAAAGGTACGTTGAGCCGATATGCTCTGTATACGTTTCATATACCAGGAGACCCTCATGGGTATCGTCAAGATCGGTGACGCCTTGCACCAGGACCTGCGCGTGGCCAGCAACGCGCTGTCGCGCTCGATCAACGCCCAGGCCGAACACTGGATTCGCCTCGGCATGCTGGCCGAGCTGCATCCGCAATCGAACTACGAACAACTGCTGCGCCAGTTGCTGCGCCAGGAACAGGCCAATCTCAAGGCGCTGCTGCAATGAGCGAGGTGATCATCAAGGACGCCGCGCAGCTGGCACTGATGCGCCACGCTGGACACCTGCTGGCTCAGGTGTTCGCGGATCTGGACGCCTTCATCCGCCCCGGCGTGACCACGATGCAGATCAACGACCGTGCCGAAGCCTTCATCCGCGCCCTCCCTGCGCGCCCTGCCAGCAAGGGCCAGTACGGCTTCCCCTACGCGCTGAATACCTCGGTCGACCCAGTGGTGTGCCACGGTATGCCCAAGGACGATGAAGTGCTGCTCGACGGCTCGATCATCAATGTCGACATCACCCTGGAACAAGGCGGCTACATCGCCGATTCCTCGAAAATGTACTGCGTGGGCCGGGTCAACAGTGAAGCCTTGCGCCTGGTCGACACCACGTACCAGGCCTTGTGCAAGGGCATCGAACAGGTCCGTCCCGGCGCCACCCTGGGCGACATCGGCCATGCCATCCAGCGTCACGCCGAGGCTGCCGGCTACAGCGTGGTCCGCGAATACTGCGGGCATGGCATCGGCAAGCAGATGCACGAAGCGCCGCAGGTGCTGCACTACGGCCAGCGCGGCATGGGCATGAAGCTCAAGCCGGGCATGGTGTTCACCATCGAGCCGATGCTCAACCAAGGTTCGCGCCACACCCGCACGCTGCGCGATGGCTGGACGGTCGTCACTCGGGACGGCGGCCTGTCTGCGCAGTGGGAACATACCGTGGCGGTCACCCAGAGCGGTGTGGAAATCCTGACGTTGCGTGGCGAGGAGCGCAGCGGCCCTCTGGCGGCGTATTGAGCCGCTTGTGCAGGGCACCAAGCAACGATTCGACGGTCAGACCAGCTGGCGTCGTAGCCTGCTTGCGCGCCCCTTTGACTTGAACCGCCCCTTGCCTGAGCCTTGCCCGGAGCCCACTCATGGATGAAAACGCGCAGCACTGGCTGCACCTGATGTCCGCCCCTATTGCCGCCCTCAACGGCGCCAGCTTCACGGCCGCCGAATATTACGAAGGCGAAGACAAAGCCGACCTCGAACGTGGCTGGGGCATCAGCAGCCGCGAGCAGTTGCTTGACGCCCTCGGCATGGCGGACAACGGCCATGCGTTGGAGCTTGCCGAGGCCTACTGGCAATTCGAACGCTCGCTGCCCGAGCACTGGCAACGCCGGCTCGAAGCGCTCAGCCCGCGCGAGCGCATCAAGTACGACTATGCCGCCCGGACCTTCCCCGATTGCGGCCCGGGTGGCACACGCGCCTGGGACCTGGCGCGCATGAGCTTTCTGCTGCGCAACGGCGTCAAGAAGGCCCTGATCACCCGCGATGAAAGCCTGTGGCTGCACCTGCGGCTGGCCATGCGCGCGCGCCATTACTACAACCATTGGGACAGCTACATTGCCGGCTACCTGGTCGGCAAAGCCCTGTGGAACGTCTCCGAGTGCAGCGATGAACAGCTGCACGCCGAGCTGCAACGCCAGGGCAGCGAGCACTGGAACCGCTGCATCGCCCTCAACCTGCGTCTGGGCGCCGAACAATGGTTCGTCGACGTGCCGTGGGACATGCCCCTGCCTGAGTTCGAACGCCCCGAATCGCTGGAAGAGGACTGCTGGTCATGAGCTGCTGGATCCGTCTGGGCCTCGAGCCGACCCAAGACCTCGATGCCATTCGCATTGCCTACCGAACCCAACTGCCTGCCCACCATCCCGAGACCAATCCCGAAGGTTTCCAGGCGCTGCGCGAGGCCTATGAAGAAGCCTTGCGCCTGGCCCGCGAACACGACGCGCTGCAGGTGCAGGCACCCGAAGCAGACACCGAGGCCACCCCAGAAAGCCGACATCCGACCCTGCAGGCGTTTCACACCCTGCTCGAGGAGCCAAGCCTGCGCTTCGATCCGCAGGCCTGGCAGGGCCTGATCGCGCAGCTCGATGAACTGCCCCTGGAGCAGCTCGACGATGTCAGCTGGCAGATCCTCGGCAGCCTGCGTGAGTGTGGTCCGATTTCACACCGTTGCGTCGGCCTGCTGGCCGATCGCCTGGCCTGGGCCGATCAGTTGCTGCGCATGGACAACCCCCAGGAAGTCGAGGCCCTGCTGCAACGGCTGCAGGTCCCGGACCCGTTCGACACCGGGCTGATGCGTGACTGGCCGCCCATGCTGCAGATGGAAGCGCTGTGGTACTTCCGCACCCTGGAATACCTTTTCCAGCACCGCCCGCTGTTTGAGTTCGAGCAGTTCGTGGCCCAGCACACCTGCGTGGCGATACCCAATGACGCGGCGCTGATCGAACGGCTATACCGGCAACTGAGCCTGGCCGGCATCCCCAGCCAACTGATCCATGGCCATTGGCAGCAACGGCTGCACGAAACGCCCGAGGATACGGACCTGCTGTACTTGCTCACGCGTCAGGCCGATGCGTTGGGCGAGCACCAGCAGGCACTGGCCGGCTGGCTGCGCCTGTGGCGCGAACAGCGTCACCCGCAGGCCGAACGCTGGCTGTTCGAGCACTGCGCACGCACCCGCCCCGAGCGGCTGCCGCTGCTGATCCAGGCGCTCGACCAACAGGACACACCTGAGCACTGGCCGCGCGACCTGAGCGACCCGCTGATCGGCAGCCCGGCGCAGAACATGACCACCTTGTCGCGCTGGTCCGAGGCCTCGCGCCTGCGGCTTGAAGGCATCGCCGCCACCTTCATCGACTGGCGCCTGGACGGGGACGACGAGCTGCCGTTGCTGGCCTGGCTGCTCGACGAACAGCCCGATGCTGTCCTGCAGCGCTTGTATTGGTACGCCTGGACGCTACAGCGTGGCGAGGCCGGCCTGCTCCAGCAGGTCACCCAGGCCCCCTCCAGTGACGACCCGCTCGATGGGCTGATCCTCGAACGCTTCCAGCAACAGGCCTGGCAGCAACTGGCCTGGCTGCAGCAGTCGGTGGTCGCGGGGGCGCTCAACGAGTACTGCGACAGCGACGATGCCGCCCTCGACCTGCCCGAATCACTGCTGGCCTTGGACGTGCACCCCGCCTGCCGCGAGTGGCTGCGACGGGTACGCGTGTATTCGGCGCCGTCGGTGCTGAACCTCAACCGGCAGTTCCAGATGCGCAGCATGTTCACGGTGCCATTCGCCTTGGTGCTGCAGGGGCAGCTTGCCCATCAGGGCATCGTGCTACCACCGATGCTCGGCGGCGAATCGCTGTGGCAATGGCACCGTGAGCAACTGTTCATGCTGGCCATGCTCGATCAGCCCAAGCGCTGGATGGACTTGGTCTCAGCCCAGGTCACTGCCACGCTGCACTATCCCGCCGACCACCCCTTCCACGGTCTGCACCGACAGCTGTTGCTGGCGCAGAACAGCTCGGCCGCCAATGGCCTGCTCGACTGGCTCGACTACGACGACCCGGTGCAGAACCTGGTCGCCGGCCGCCTGCTCGACCTCGGCACGGCGCTGCACAGCAGCCGTCTGCCCACGGCTGCTCAGGTGTTTGCCTGCCTGCAGCAGGAACCCACGCTGCTCGCCGACTACCCTTTGGGTTACCTGCTGCTGTGTGCGGTGCTGTTCCATGACCGCTCGCTCGACGGCGATGAGCGCTCACGCATGCGTGATCGCATGGACGGCATGTCATTGCGTGGTGGCTGGTTCGATGCGCTACGCGCCAGCTTGATCGCCGGCCAGTGCACGCCGCCCAAAGACGCAGAAATCGAATCGCAAGGGGTCAACAGCAAGCTGTTCAAACAGGCCCTGCAGGCACTGCACAGCCTGCTCAACGACTGCCTGCCGCCGAGGATGCAAATTCTGCAAGCGTTGCAGAAAGGCAAGGATGACACCGAACAGGACCCCGGCCTGCGCTGCGCGATCATGGTGCTGCTGGGCTGGTCGGAACGCATGCTGGTGAACATGGACAAGCGCCCGCGCGAACCGGCCTGGAAAGCCTGGAAGTTGAACAGCCGTCTGGACCGCAAGGGCTATGGCCTGACCCTACTGGCCATCTTCGCGTGCAAGGTGGTGCCGGCAGCGATGGGGCTGTTCGCGCTGCGCGAGGCGATATTGCTGCTGATCGTGCCGTGGATGGTCAGCGCGGTCATACGCCGGGTGCGCGACCTCGGCTATGGCGGAATGCTGCTGGCGATCATGCTGGCACTGTGCGTCTTCTTGCCGTTCTTCACCCTGATCCTGCTGGCCATGCCGGGTGACAAGCTACCCAACCGCTATGGCCCGGCCCCCTCTGCACCCGACCGGTTCAAGGACGGCCTGCAAGCCGCCCTGCGCCGGCTCAACGGTCAGTAGCGCAGCTCGTCCAGCGACTGGCTCAAGGCCTGGCGCTGGCGACTGATCTCGCTGGGCTGCTGCCCGGCGAGTACGCCGTTGAAGGTGTCGAGCCAGCTCGCGATCAACTCGCGTTCATCGCCCAAGGCCTGCATCCAGGCCCGCTCCAGCCGCGCCAGCAAGGTGCGGTTGGGCAAAGTGTCGCGCGGGTGGATCTTCAGCCCTGCCAAGCGCTCGTGGCTGGCCTGGCGGGCGTCCGCGTCAAGCCCGGTCGGGCTGCGGTCGATGCTGTGGCTGTGCTTGAGGCCGGTGTCGAGGAACGTCACGTCCACTTCGAGCAACCCGTTGATGTCATAGCTGAAGCGCACGTCCAGCGGCTGAATTTCGCCAGTCTGCTGCAGCGGAATCTCGAAACTGTCGACCAGGATATTGTCACGCACCCACGGACGCTCGCCTTGGTACACAGCGATGCGCACGGTTTTCTGCTGTGGGTGGCTGCTGTAGAAGCGCTGTACCTTGGAGGTCGGGATGATGGTATTGCGTTCGATGATCGGCGAGAAGGCACCGGCCGCGTCCTCGCCGCGCTGCGAGGCAACGCCCAGGGTGTACGGGCAGACATCGGTCAGGATCAGCTCGTCGATGGCCGAATCGCGCGCCTTGCAGGCAGCCTGGGCGGCGGCGCCCAGGGCGACGATGGTATCCGGGTCCAAATGGCGGTACGGCAGCTTGCCGAACAGCTTGGCCACCAGTTGCTGCACCTGCGGCATACGCGTGGCGCCGCCGACCAGTACCAGGCTGTCCAGCTCGCGCGGACTCAATCGGGCATCGCGCAAGGCTTGCTCGATGGGCGCACGGACCCGTGCCAGCAACGGTGCCCAGATGCCTTGCAGGGTCACGTCATCGAGCTGCCACTGGCGGCTCTGACCATCGCCGTTCCACTCAAGCACCCGGCTACCCTCGCCGGCCTGGCATTTGAACTGCTCGATGGCGTCACTCAGGCTGGCCAGCGCTTGCGGCGCAAGGCTGTCGCGCTTGAGCTCCCATGCCTTCAGGCAGGCGCCGAGCAACGCCTCGGTGAAGTCTTCACCGCCCAGGTAATTGTCGCCTGTCGAAGCGTGCACTTCGATCAGCGGCAGCGCGTATTCCAAAACGGTGACGTCGAAGGTGCCGCCCCCCAGGTCGAAGACCAGCGTGCGCTCGAACTTCTGCTCATGCAGGCCGTAGGCCATGGCCGCTGCGGTGGGTTCGTTGATCAGGCGCTGAACCTTGAGCCCGGCCAGCTCAGCGGCGAACACCGTGCGCTTGCGTTGCTCGTCACTGAAATAGGCCGGCACGGAAATCACCGCCTCGCTGATGCTGCACCCCAGGTGGGCTTCTGCGTCCTGCTTCAACGCGCCCAGCACCAGCGCCGACAACTCTTCGGGGCTGAAACGGTGCTCGCCGAGCTGGAACTGCTTGTCACTGCCCATGAAGCGCTTGAAGGCCGCGGCCGTGCGCTCAGGGTGGGTAGTCAGGCGGGCCTTGGCGGCCTTGCCGACCAGCACGCTGCCATCGTCGTCGACGCTGACCACCGAAGGCGTCAGCACCTCGCCCAAGGCGTTGGCAATCAGCTGCGCCTGCCCGTCTTGCCAGACGGCGATCAGGCTGTTGGTGGTGCCCAGGTCGATGCCAAGCAATGGCGCGGTGGGCGTAGAGGCGGAAACGGGCGTGTCTGCGGTAGGGGCGTCCTGCATGGGTCGGTCTCTGGCTTACGGTGGATGGCCGGCAGCAAACAGCGGGTGCTTGCGGCCGACGCGAACGATTGTGACGCAACGGGATGAGGAGGTGAAGGCGTTGCAAGGGAGATCGGCGTGATGCAGTCGCGGATTTTGGCCATCGAAGCGTAGCGTTGGGCCGGCGCCTCGACACGTCGCGTTACTGCCGAACGCTCCGATGCCATTTCACTTCCCATTCATTTCGACGAAGTGGGCAGGCCAATGTTCCTCAGCTCTGCAATTATCGAAATGCTTGCGACATACAGCCGCGACAATGGACGCGCCATTGAGCGCCTGCCGAGGAATCGTTTGTGAAGCCAGTGATCTTTATCGATCCAGAGAACGGCCGAGAACATCTTCGACCGACGGGCGCATCAGCAGTACGCCCAAAAAAACAGCAAAAAAAAAGCGACCCTAAGGTCGCTTTTTTCGTTGCTTCAAGGTGTTCAGTGGGCCTTGAAGCTCAATATGGCGCAGCGGACGGGACTCGAACCCGCGACCCCCGGCGTGACAGGCCGGTATTCTAACCGACTGAACTACCGCTGCGCTATACATCGAGTGGTGGGTGATGACGGGATCGAACCGCCGACCCTCTGCTTGTAAGGCAGATGCTCTCCCAGCTGAGCTAATCACCCTTTCGTCTCGGTGTGGCGCGCATTCTACGGACGAGGCCCTACCCTGGCAAGCACTTTCTTCAAAAAATTTTTCAGGCCTTTCAATGACCTAGCGTGTCTGTTGTTTCACGCCTTTCAAGCGTGGCTGATAGCGCTCTGACAGGGCTGGCCTGTGCCCGCCCATAAGAGAATAATGCCCGCCTCATGCATTAAGGAGAGTTACCCCCTCATGTGGTTCAAGAACCTGCTGACCTACCGCCTGACCCAGGATGTCGCTTTCGAGCCTGAAGCGCTGGAGGCCGCACTGGCCAGCAAGCCGGCCCGCCCCTGCGCCAGCCAGGAGCTGACCACCTATGGCTTCGTCGCCCCGTTCGGCAAAGGCGAAGACGCCCCCCTCGTGCATGTCAGTGGTGAATTCCTGCTGATCGCGGCGCGCAAGGAAGAACGCATCCTGCCCAGCAGCGTGGTCAACGATGCCGTCAAAGAGAAAGTCGAAGAGATCGAGACCGAGCAGATGCGCAAGGTCTACAAGAAAGAACGCGACCAGATAAAAGACGAGATCGTCCAGGCGTTCCTGCCGCGCGCTTTCATTCGCCGCGCCATGATCTTCGCCGCCATCGCCCCGCGCCTGGGCCTGGTGCTGGTCAACTCGGCCAGCGCCAAGCGTGCCGAAGACCTGTTGTCGACCCTGCGCGAAGTGATGGGCTCGCTGCCGGTGCGCCCGGTGACCGTGAAGATCGCCCCAAGCGCGACCCTCACCGACTGGGTCAAGACCCAGCAGCCGGCCGCAGACTTCATCATTCAGGACGAATGCGAGCTGCGCGACACCCATGAAGATGGCGGCACCGTGCGCTGCAAGCGCCAGGATCTGGCCAGCGAAGAAATCCAGCTGCACCTGAGCACCGGCAAGGTGGTCACCCAGCTGGCGCTGGGCTGGCAGGAAAAGCTGTCGTTCGTGCTCGACGACAAGACCGTCATCAAGCGCCTGAAATTCGAAGAGCTGCTGCAAGAGCAAGCCGAACAGGATGGCGGCGAAGAAGCGGCGCAACAGTTCGACGCCAGCTTCCAGCTGATGATGATGACCTTCACCGAGTTCCTCCCGGCCCTGTTCGAGGCCCTGGGCGGCGAAGACATCCCGCAAGGGGTCTGACCGCCCTGACGCAGTGCAGCCGCGGCAGGTCCATGCCGCCCTGCCCTGCGCGCCGGGCCGCGCTTGTTCATAACCCTATAACTACAAGGACCGTCCCCCATGCGTGCACTCGCCGCCCTCAGCCGCTTCGTCGGTAACACCTTTGCCCTCTGGGTGCTGGTGTTCGCCTGCCTGGCCTTTGTTCAGCCGCACTGGTTCCTGGGCCTCAAAGGCGCGATCGTGCCGCTACTGGGCCTGGTGATGTTCGGCATGGGCCTGACCCTCAAGCTCGACGACTTCGCCGCGCTGGCCCGACAACCTTGGCGGGTGCTGCTGGGGGTGGTCGCACATTTCGTGATCATGCCGGGCATGGCCTGGCTGCTGTGCCAGCTGTTTCATCTGCCGGCGGAAATTGCCGTGGGCGTGATTCTGGTCGGTTGCTGCCCGAGCGGCACGGCGTCGAATGTGATGGTCTGGCTGTCCAAGGGTGACCTGGCCCTGGCCGTGGCCATCGCGGCGGTGACCACCTTGCTGGCGCCGCTGCTGACGCCGGCATTGATCTGGCTACTGGCCTCGGCCTGGCTGCCGGTTTCGTTCATGGACATGTTCTGGTCGATCCTGCAGTTGGTGATGCTGCCGATCGTGCTCGGCGTATTGGCCCAGCGCCTATTGGGAAGCAAGGTGCATGCTGCGGTGCAAGTGCTGCCGCTGGTGTCGGTGGTGAGCATCGTGCTGATCGTCTGCGCCGTGGTCGCTGCCAGCCAGGCGAAGATTGCCGAGTCCGGCCTGCTGATCATGGCGGTGGTGATCCTGCACAACAGCTTCGGCTTCTTGCTCGGCTACCTCACCGGCAAGCTGTGCAAGCTGCCGCTGGCCCAGCGCAAGTCGCTGGCGCTTGAAGTGGGCATGCAGAACTCCGGGCTGGGCGCGGCACTGGCGGCGGCGCATTTCTCGCCGCTGGCTGCGGTGCCGAGCGCGCTGTTCAGCGTATGGCACAATATTTCCGGCGCGCTGCTCTCCACCTGGTTCCGCAAGCTTGAGGAACCGACGACGTCTGAACTCAAGCCCCCCACCCAGCCCTAGGGTCTGCCTGAACGCTGTCTGCGCGAAGACCGGACAAGGCCGGTGGTAGCCCGGCGAAACGGGACAAGCAACCGCAGCGTACCGGAGTCCATGGGCATTGCGATGGGGACGCCTAGTCGGGGCGCCTAGTCGGGGGCGCCTAGCCGGGAACGCTCAGTCGGAGTCGGCCTTGCGGGCCCGTTTCAACGCAGCATGGGCAAGTGCAGATAGCGCTCAGCCAAAGCCTGAGGGGTTGCCCAGACGCTGAACGGTGGGCAGGATAAGCCCACTGTTGAGGACGACCTCACGACGCCTGGCGTGATCATTCGGGGACGGCCCCATCCTTTGGCTCAGCCCGAGAAGGCGTGATCCACGGGGCATGCTGCATTGAAGCCAGCCTGCCCTGCGTCTCAAGACCTTTGAGCCTGAGCTTCACGTCAAGATGGAGGCACCCATGTCCTGGATCATCCTGTTCTGCGCCGGCCTGTTCGAAATCGGCTGGGCCGTCGGCTTGAAGTACACCGACGGCTTCACCCGCCCGCTGCCCACCGCACTGACCCTCGGCGCCATGGCCATCAGCATCGGCCTGTTGGGCATGGCCGTGAAAGAGCTGCCGTTGGGCACCGCCTATGCCGTGTGGACCGGCGTTGGGGCGGTCGGTACCGTGATCGCCGGCATCCTGCTGTTCGGCGAATCCATGGCGCCCATCCGCATCGCCAGCGTGGCGTTGATCGTGGCAGGTCTGATCGGGCTCAAGGTCAGCGCCAGCTGACCGTGAGCGGTCTGCTCTAGCGACGGTCGCCGCGCAATGCGGCGACTCGCTGGCGCAGCACATCAGGTTGCGCGGCATCTACGGCGATGGCCTCCCCGGCCACCACCGTTACCCGCGACCAGAACCGTTTGAACAGGCCCTTGCCCGGATCGCGACTGAAGAAACTCCCCCACAACCCCTGCAGCGCCAGCGGAATCACCGGCACGGGCGTCTCCCTGAGGATGCGCTTGACGCCGCTCTTGAACACATCGATCTCACCGTCAGCGGTCAGCTTGCCCTCGGGGAAGATGCACACCAGCTCCCCTTGCTGCAGCGATTGGGCGATGCGCGCGAACGCCTGTTCGTAAATCACCGCATCTTCACCGCGACCGGCGATCGGGATGGCGCCGGCCGTGCGGAAGATGAAGTTGAGCACCGGAATACGGAAGATCTTGTAGTACATGACGAAGCGGATCGGCCGACGAATCGCCCCGCTCAGCAGCAACGCATCCACGAAAGAAATGTGGTTACACACCAGTAACGCCGCGCCCTCTTCTGGAATGTGCGCCAGCCCACGGTGCTCAACCCGGTACATCGAGTGGCTGAGCAGCCAAATGAGAAAGCGCATGGTGAATTCGGGCACGATGCGGAAGATGTAGGCGTTCACCGCAATGTTGAGCAGCGACACCACCAGAAACAGCTGGGGAATGCTCAGCTTGGCCAAGCTCAGAAGCACGATGGTCAACAGCGCAGACACCACCATGAACAATGCGTTGAGGATGTTGTTGGCAGCGATCACCCGCGCGCGTTGATGTTCCGGCGTACGCGCCTGGATGAGGGCGTACAGCGGCACGATGTAGAAACCACCGAAAACCCCCAGCCCCACGATCGAAAGCATGATCCACCAGGCCTTGCTCAAGCCCAGCAGCGCCAGCCAGTCGTAGGGCACATCACGTGGTGGCACGTCGCCTGAGTGCCACCACCAGAGCAAGCCGAACAGCGTCAGGCCGAACGAGCCAAACGGCACCAGGCCGATCTCCACCTTGCGCCCACTGAGGCGCTCACACAGCAGCGAGCCCAGGGCGATGCCCACCGAAAACAGCGTCAGTACCAGGGTGACCACGGTTTCGTCGCCGTGCAGCCAGTCCTTGGCATAGGCCGGGATCTGCGTGAGGTAGATGGCGCCGACGAACCAGAACCACGAGTTGCCGACGATCGAGCGCGACACTGCCGGCGTCTGTCCAAGGCCCAGGCGCAGGGTCAACCAGCTCTGCTTGAAGATGTTCCAGTCCAGCACCATCTGCGGCGCCGCGGCTGCCGCGCGTGGAATCCAGCGACTGGCCAGGTAACCCAACACGGCCGTACCGACGATGGCCCCGGCGACCACGCTGGCGTACTCGCTTGACGACATCATGATCCCGGCGCCGATGGTGCCGGCCAGGATCGCCAGAAACGTGCCCATCTCCACCAGGCCGTTACCGCCGACCAGTTCTTCATCGCGCAGCGTCTGCGGCAGAATCGAATATTTCACCGGCCCGAACAGCGCCGAGTGGGTGCCCATGGCGAACAGGGTCAGCAGCATCAGTTCCAGATGGCTGGTGACAAAGCCGACCGCACCGATGGCCATGATCGCGATCTCGGCCAGCTTGATCGCCCGGATCAGCGCATCCTTGGCGAACTTCTCGCCAAACTGCCCGGCCAACGCGGAAAACAGGAAGAACGGCAGAATGAACAGCAAGGCACACAGATTGACCCAGATCGAGCGATCACCTTCCAGGCTGATCTTGTACAGAATCGCCAGGATCAACGACTGCTTGAACAGGTTGTCATTGAGGGCGCCGAGCGACTGGGTCACGAAGAACGGCAGAAAGCGCCGCGTGCCGAGCAGGCTGAATTGGGAAGACTGGCTCATTGCGCTACGTCCTGGTAAGGCTCGGTCATGAAAAGCTCCACGCTGCGGGAAAGCGACAAATCTGCATGGCCAAACACCGGCTGGCAAGCTTTCCCGCACATCCAGCACCGCATGCGGCTGCTTGAGCCGTCGCGGTCAACGCGCCATGTAGCCCCGTTGCCAGCTGCGCGGAATGAACAGCACCGCGCCTGCCAGCACCAGCGTCACCACCGCGCACACCGCTAGCGCGGCGATACCCAGGCGTGTTTGCACCCAGGCACCGAACACCGCCCCCAGCAGCATCCCGCCCCATGGCACCAGCTGTACGCGCCAGCCACTGCGGCGCTCGCCCATCAGCCAGCGACCCAGGCCTCGGCCAAACCGCGACAGCGCCCCGGTCACGTAGGTCAGGCCGATTGGCAGCCCGTTGACCTGCTCGACCACCGCATTGAGCAATCCCATGGCGATGATTGCCAAGGCCAGCGCCACCGACGCCCACAGCCCAGGTAGCGCAGCACAGGCCAATACCATCGCCACCAGCAGCAACAGCGGCGCCGCGCGCCGACGCAAGCCGCGGGCCAGGACAACGCCCAGCGCATTGCCCACCACGAAACAGACAATGGCCAGCGCCAGGCGCAGCAGGCCGTGACCATCGCCTTCGCTGACCGCGACGGCCATGCGCGTGGTGTTGCCGCTCATGAAGGACACGAAATCGCCTGTGGACATGAACCCGACCGCATCGGTCATGCCCGCCAGAAACGACAACGCCGCGACCAACCCCAGGCCGACCCGGCCATTGAGCAGGCGCAGCCGGGCACGCTGCAAGGTAGAGGGCGGCAAGGAAGTGGGCAGCATGGGAATGTCCGAACCAGTGAGTCGAGCCCCACGATTAAGGCTTTGCCGACAGGGCGTCAAGGTGTCCAGCGCAGCGGCACGTTCTTGTGGCCTAAGAAACCGATCAGTCGCCTGCGCTGTTAGCGCCTTGCTCGTCTCTACGCTCGCTCCATCGGTGCTGGCGGGAGCGAGATGAGCAGGCGGGCGATTTCCCACACCCACCCGAACTCCGGGTAGCACGGTCCGGCAGCGCGCAGACCGGTGTTCTGACAAATCCAGCACTCGCCGTCGTATCGAACGGCATCGATGGCAGACGACACATCGATCACTTCATCGGGCACCAGCTCACCCTCGCCCGCCAGGATACCTTGAGTGATCGAGTGATTTCCGCCGGACACCCAGCCGATGCCAAGCGGAATCATGAGCGTGAGGCTGTGATTGAAGTCCTGGACGAATGGGCCACAGGCACGGCCAGGGCCAATAGCGCCCAGGCTGTTCTTGACGCTTGAGCTGCTCCACATCGTTGGGAGGACCACATCTCGACCGAGCCGCAACGTATGGCTTTTATCCACAGCCCGGCGTCCATGCCTGATGACGTGCGAAAGCAAGGTTCCCTCCGGCGCCGGTACTTGCCAAAGATCGCCCATGCTGCGAACCCATGTCAGAGCGTCCGGTGCGCAATGAGCGGGCCGAGTAAACGCCGAGCGCATACGATCTGCCTGAACAGGTCTTAGCACAATCTTGATGAGATCTTCCAAGCCCGCCCGATTCGAGTCGCCTTCTAGAACCTTCGCCCATCTCATGACGTTTTGAAACTCGCAGAGCGATGTCGTCATCGTGCGGCCCCTGAACCTGAGAAAATCGACGCCCTCCAGCTTAACCATTTCGTGATGCGTCGGTATCCACCGACTGCCACCACGCTCAACGAAGGGGGCTCGACGATCAGGCCATTGTCACGGACTGGCTGCTTGCGATGGGCGCAGCGACAGAACGACGTGAAAATGGCACCAGCAAACCCGTGCCGGTCTTTGCTGCCTGAGCGCTTGTAGCGGAGCGAGAGTCTTGCCTCAGACGTAGGCTTCACTCGATAGGATGGCGCTTCTGACGCACCAGACAGCCGTATACGAAAAAGCCCGCCATAATCGGCGGGCTCTTTCATTTTCAGATCACGTTTGAGCGAGTTTGAGGCTCACTGCATCCGGCTGCAGGACTAGCAAAGTGGCTGGCAAGCCCTTCTCTAGACCTCACACCCCGACCATATTCTGGTGGGTCGTGTAGGATTCGAACCTACGACCAATTGGTTAAAAGCCAACTGCTCTACCAACTGAGCTAACGACCCGTTTGATGGCGCGTATAATATCGATTTCCAGAAGAAAATCAATACCCTACAGTTAGATTATTGGAAATAAGGCGTAGGATCTTCCACACCCGCAGCGCGGAAACCTTCGGCACGCAGGCGGCAACTGTCGCACTTGCCACAGGCCTGACCGGCGTCGTTTGCCTGGTAGCACGACACGGTCAGTGCGTAATTCACACCCTGGGCAACACCGGCCTCGATGATCTGGGCCTTGCTCATGTTCTGCAAAGGCGCGCGAATGGCGAAGCCATTGCCTTCCACGCCAGCTTTGGTGGCCAAGTTGGCCATGCGTTCGAAGGCTTCCACGAACTCGGGCCGGCAATCAGGGTATCCCGAGTAATCCACCGCGTTCACACCAATGAAGATATCCCGCGCCTCCAGCACCTCGGCCCAACCCAGGGCCAGGGACAGGAACACCGTATTGCGCGCTGGCACGTAGGTCACTGGAATGCCTTCGGTCGGCGCTTCTGGCACGTCAATGCTGACGTCGGTAAGCGCTGAGCCGCCGATGCCGTTGAGGTTCAGGCCAATCACCTTGTGTTCGACCACCCCCAGGTCGCGTGCTACCCGTGCCGCTGCGTCCAGCTCGGCACGGTGCCGTTGGCCGTAGTCGAAGCTCATGGTGTAGCACTGGTAGCCCTCGGCCTTGGCCATGGCTACCACGGTGGCGGAATCCAGGCCGCCTGACAGCAGGATCACTGCGCGTTTACCGGTCATCGTTGTACTCCTCAATCAGCGTCTCAATCAGCGTCCGGGCTCATCGTTCCACAGCAGCTTGTGCAACTGCAGCTGGAAGCGAACCGGCAGGTTATCGGCGACGATCCAGTCGGCCAGGTCGCGGCCGCTCACTTGGTTATGGCTCGGTGAGAACAGCACCTCGCCCGCGCGCTGGTCGAGGTTGTACTCGATCAGCTTGGACACCGCCCAGTCATAGTCTTCCCGCGAGCAGATCACGAACTTGACCTGATCATTACGGGTGAGGTGCTCGATGTTTTCGTAGCGGTTGCGATGGCACTCCAGCGAGGCCGGGGTCTTCAAGTCGACCACTCGGCTCACGCGGATATCGGTCGCCGAGATATCCAAGGCACCGCTGGTTTCCAGGTTGACCTCGTAGCCGGCATCGCAGAGGCGCTGCAGCAATGGCAGGGCATTGGGCTGGGCCAGCGGCTCTCCACCTGTGACGCAGACGTAGCGCGGGTTGAAGCCCGCCACCTGCTCAAGAATCGAATCCAGCGTGCGAACCGTGCCGCCGGTGAAGGCGTAGGCGCTGTCGCAGTATTGGCAGCGCAACGGGCAGCCTGTCAGGCGCACGAAAACAGTGGGTAACCCAGCCGTTCGCGTTTCACCCTGCAACGAGTAAAAGACTTCGGTGATGCGTAATGTGTCTTGCATGATCCGCCTAGGGCAGAGCAGCTACACAGGCTGCCCGCCTCCGTGAGGCACTGACACGGACTCGACATCGCGTTATCCGTAGCAGCGTAGTGATTGAAAAAAGGGCGCAGAGTCTAACGAAAAAACCCGCGGCAGGCGCGGGTTTCTTTCGAACGGTACTGATTACAAGCGTTGCAGGTCGCGCTGGGCAAGCTGCGCAGCGGACGTACCAGGGTACTGGCTGACCACTTGCTGCAAGATGCCTTTGACCTTGTCGGTGTGACCGAGACGACGCTCGACATCCGCCAGTTTATACAGGGAGTCAGGAACCTTGCTGTGCTTGGGATAAGCCTGGCCAACTTTGGCGAACGCCTGGCTTGCGCCCTGCAAGTCACCCTTGGCCAGGTTCACCTCACCCAACCAGTACTGCGCGTTGCCAGCGTACTGGCTGCTAGGGTACTTACGAAGGAAGGCACCAAAAGCCTGGCTGGCTTTATCGAAGTCCTTTTGTTTGATCAGGTCGAAAGCAGCGTCGTAATACAGCTTCTCTTTCGCAGGATCGCCCGGCTCGCTGGAGCTGGTCGGTTTGGCACTGGCAGCACTGTCGCCACTTGCCGCACCAGCAGCAGGCGCGCTGCCGGTAGAAGAATTGTCAGGCGTGGCCGCAGACGCAGCGTTGCTGCTAATGCGCCCATCGAGATCCTGGTAACGCTCCAGAGACTCTTTCTTCATGCGCGCAACATCGTTTTGCAGCTCTTCGATGATGCCCTGCTGACGAGAGATCTGGTCTTGCATCTGTTGCAACTGCATGAACAGCTGCCCTTGTGCCGAAGCAGGGGTTGAAGCCCCTGCACCGGCATAAGTGCCGCTCGTGCCGTAACCCGCGGGCGGGTAGCTGCTCGCGTTGTCATCGACGATAGGAACCGCAGCCATTGCCGCGAAAGGCAGACTGAGGGCGAGGACGGTTACTGCAAGGCGGCACTTACGCATAGGAACTTACTTACGCAGTTCTACGCGACGGTTCTGGGCCCAGCTCTGCTCGTCGTTGCCGGTAGCAACTGGACGCTCTTCGCCGTAGGAAACCAGTTCCAGCTGAGCAGGGGAAACACCCTGCAGCACCAGGTAACGCTGAACGGCTTTGGCGCGACGCTCGCCCAGTGCCATGTTGTACTCGCGAGTACCGCGTTCGTCAGTGTTGCCTTCCAGAACAACACGGCTGCCATTGGACTTCAGGTCCTTGGCGTGAACGTCCAGAGCGCGCATGGCTTCTGGCTTCAGATCCGAGCTGTCGTATTCGAAGTAGAAGGTGGTGATTGCGCGCAGAGCAGCTTCTTCGCTCAGGCTGCCGTCAACAGCACCTGTGTTGGCGCCGTAACCAGCGTTAGGATCAACGGCAGCGCCGTTGCCTTCACCAGCATTATCACCGCCCTTGGAGGAGCAACCTACTGCTACGGCCATGGCCAGTGCCAGCGCAGCGAATTTACCAAACTTCAGCATTTGCATCATGAAACTCCTAATGAAACCCCAGTGTGTTAAGCAAAAGTATTACGCCGCAATCAGTTCAGGTAAGGGGACCAGGACGGTTCTCTGACTTCGCCTTGAGCGGTAGGAAGCGGGAGCCTCGTGCGTCCGTTTAGGGACACGAGCATCAAGACTCCCCGGCCCTGCTGGCGGGTGGCGTAGATTAGCATGGTGCCGTTGGGCGCAACAGTAGGCGACTCATCAAGACTGGTCTCGGAGAGAATCTTTACACTTCCGCGCTGCAAATCCTGTGCCGCCACTTTGAAGTTGGTGAAACCTTGCTGGCGATGAATCATTACCAGTGTCTTTTCATCAGCCGACAACTTCGGGTTGGCGTTGTAGTTGCCTACGAACGTGACACGTTCGGCACCACCACCACTGACCGACGTTTTGTAGATCTGCGGTTTGCCGCCACGGTCGGAGGTGAAGTAGATGGTATTGCCATCCTTGCCCCAGAAAGGCTCGGTGTTGATACCCGGACCGGCGGTGACACGGCTGATCTGGCGCGACCCCATGTTCATGACATAGATGTCCGGGTTGCCGTCTTTGGACAACACGAACGCCAGGCGCGAACCATCGGGCGACCAGGCGGGCGCACCGTTGAGGCCTTCAAAGTTGGTGATCTGCTCGCGGCGGCCTGTATCGACATGCTGCACGAAGATACGTGGGCGTCTCTGCTCGAAGGACACGTAAGCAATGCGCTTGCCGTCCGGCGCAAAGCGCGGCGACAGAATTGGCTCACGCGACTGCAACAACGTCACCGCGCGGGCACCGTCGTAGTCGGAACGCTGCAGGGTGTAACGCGTGTTGGTCGCCGAGAAGCGCTCCGCCGTCACATACAGCATGCGTGTGGAGAACGCGCCTTTGATGCCGGTCAGCTTCTCGAAAGACTGGTCAGCAATGTAGTGCGACATGTCGCGCAACTGATCAGTGGTCCCAGAAACGCTGCCGGTCATCACCTGCTGTTCGGTCGCCACGTTGAACAGCGCGTACTGCACCTGCAGACGACCGCCCGATGGCACGATACTGCCGACCATCACGTACTGCGCACCTAACGCTTTCCAGTCACGGAAGATGACTTCGCTGGCCTGGCTCGGCTGGCTGATCATGTTCTGACGCGGAATTGGCGAGTAGTAACCCGAGTTACGCAGGTCATTACCGATGATCTCGGCCATGTCCTCAGGCAACACACTGCCGCCTTGCAGACCGAATGGCACGACGGCGATAGGCGTGGCCCGGTCGCTACCGCTGGTGACCAGGATGTTCTTTTCATCTGCCACTGCCATGCCTGCCACACAGCAGAGCAAGACCAGCAGTCCTTTCAGACGTTTAATCACAACGCAAGATCCTCAGGAGTAAATGTCATCTTGAATGACCGATACGGGTTGAACTCGTTCGGCTTCAAGCCTTGCATTTCGGTCAAACGACCAATGTTCTTGACTGCCGCCACTGCCGAACTGTCGAACGGCCCGTCGCCACTGGACTTGAGCACCTTCACGCCAGTCACGGTACCGTCCGGCAGCATGTTGATCTGCAGGACGACGGTCATACCCTTGCGGGCAGACGGTGGTCGTGCCCAACCTTCTGCGGCGCGCACTCGAATCAGGTCGTCGAAATCACCGGCCACCTGGTCACCCTGCTCATCCGCCAGCGCTTGCTGACGCTCGGTGGTATCGGACAACAGCTCGGCCAGGGCCTGGGCTTTCTTGTCTTCCGCCGCCTTGCGTGCTGCATCCTGGGCTTTCTTCTTCTGAGCGTCTGCAGCGGCCTTCTTCTTGGCCTCTTCAGCTGCCTTCTTCTTCGCATCCTCGGCTGCCGCTTTCTTCTTGGCGTCCTCGGCTGCTTTTTTCTTGGCGTCTTCAGCGGCCTGCTTTTTGGCATCCTCCGCTGATTTCTTCTTCGCCTCTTCAGCGGCCTCTTTCTTGGCCTCTTCTTCAGCTTTTTTCTTCGCTTCTTCTTCAGCCTTTTTCTTGGCGATGTCGGCCTGCTGTTTTTCGGCGGCCTTTTTCGACGCTTCGGCTTTCTTGGCCTCGTCCGCCTTCTTGGCCTCGTCCGCCTTCTTGGCTTCGGCGGTTTTTTTCGCCTCGGCCGCCTTTGCAGCCTCATCTGCTTTCTTGGCTTCAGCAGCCTCGCGGGCCGCCTCGGCTTTTTGATCAGCATCGGCTTTCTTTTGTTCCGCGGCCTTCACAGCCTCCTGCTCGACCTTTTTCTGTTCGAGCTGTTCGACTTCGGTCTGGCGTGAAGCGGTCTTCTTGGCCTCACCTGCAATCTTCTGGTTGGTCTGGGTGGTCGCCTGGCTCTTGGACTTGAGCTGATACAGCGTAGCCTGAACGATGGGCTTGGACGGCGGCAGTTCCGGCGTCATCGCAAAACTGACGAACAGCATGCCGAACACCAGCACATGCAGGCCGACCGCCCAGACACTGGGCCAGAAGTAGCTTTCCGAGGCGGAGGGCTCTCGCTGCTGCATCAGGGCGCCTCGGTGATCAGGCCAACGTTACCGACACCGGCTTTCTGCAACCCGCCCATGGCGCCCATTACCGCGCCGTAATCCACGGTCTTGTCGCCACGGATGAACACCTGGGTCTGCTTGCCCTGGTCACGACCGGCAGCGATGATCTTGGTCACGGCGTTGGTCATGTCCGGCAACGTCATGGCCTTGTCCATCTGCTTGTCGGTGTCGACCTCGCTGCCAAGGTTCCAGAAGTAGGTTTTGTCGGCTTTGATCGAAATGGTGAGGATCTGCACGTTGTTGTCCTGAGGCAACGCCTCACTGGACACCTTCGGCAGGTCGACCTTCACGCCCTGATTGAGCATGGGGGCAGTCACCATGAAGATGACCAGCAGCACCAACATCACGTCGATGTAAGGCACCACGTTCATCTCGGCGACCGGCTTGCGTTTCTGGCGAACTCGGGCCATGGGTTTCTACCTGATCACTCTTCGCTGGTGTGCACTTTGCGGTGCAGAATGGCCTGGAACTCATCGGCGAACGTGTAGTAACGGCCGATCAGGGTTTCACTGCGCGCGGCGAATCGGTTGTACGCGATAACTGCCGGGATTGCCGCGAACAGGCCGATCGCCGTTGCGATCAAGGCCTCGGCGATGCCCGGTGCCACGGTGGCGAGGGTCGCCTGCTGGGCGCTGGCCAGACCACGGAACGAGTTCATGATGCCCCACACGGTACCGAACAAGCCGATGTAGGGGCTGGTGGAACCCACCGTGGCGAGGAAGGGCAGGCTCTGCTCGAGCTTTTCTTCCTCACGGGAGATGGCGACGCGCATGGCGCGACCGACGCCTTCCATCACTGCATCAGGATCGACACCCGGCTGCTGACGCAGACGTGAGAATTCCTTGAAGCCGGCGCGGAACACCTGCTCGACACCCGAGTCAGGATCCGGGTTGCTGCCCGCCTGACGATACAGCTTGGACAGATCGATACCTGACCAGAACCGCTCCTCGAAAGCGTCCAGCGCACGACGACCGGCGCGCAGCATGGTGCTGCGCTGAAAGATCATGATCCACGAGGTCACCGAGGCGGCTACGAGGATCAGCATGACCAGCTGAACCACGATACTGGCATTGGCGACCAGGCTCCACATGGAGGTATGGTCGACGACGTTTGCTTCCACGCTTATTCTCCTGCGTTCGATTGATTACCCGGGCTGTCCGCCAGGAAGGCGTTACGCAGCTCTGAAGGAATAGCCCGGGGTTTGAATGTGTCTGCACGCACGGCTGCGATCAGAAACTGCCCTTCACAGAGCAACGTCTGATCACGCTCGCGCCAGACCTGCTGGACGAAGCGCAGACTGGCCCGATTGAGCTCGCGCACGTGCGCGGTTACCCGCAGTTCATCGTCCAGTCGCGCCGGCGCCAGGTAACGGGCCTCGCTTGAATGGACGACGAACAGAAGATCTTGTTGTGCCAGTTGTACCTGAGAAAATCCAAGATGACGCAGCCGCTCCGTGCGCGCACGCTCCATGAACTTGAGGTAGTTGACGTAGTAGACCACCCCGCCGGCGTCTGTATCTTCGTAGTAGACGCGACAGCGATGTGCGAACGGTTCCAGCTCATTTTGCGCGCGCATACTCTAGTGCTTACTCCTCGGCTTGCCAATCCGGCAGGACAACTGTTTTTTCACGGATCATCAAACGCTTGGTCCAGTCGTCGACTGCCAGCGGTAGGACCACGCAAAAGCGCTTTTGATCGACTATTCGTCGACCGGATCGGAAAATTCTCCCCCTTCCGTGAACCGCCCAGGAATGTTCAATCCGAAGTGCAGATAGGCGTGCCGTGTGACTACCCGCCCTCTGGGCGTGCGCATGATGTAGCCTTGCTGGATCAGGTAGGGCTCGAGCACATCTTCGATGGTGTGACGCTCCTCGCTGATAGCCGCGGCCAAATTGTCGACCCCGACCGGACCGCCGTCGAATTTCTCGATCATGGTCAGCAACAGCCGCCGGTCGGAGTGATCGAAACCGCGTTCATCGACATCCAGCAGGTTCAGCGCCATGTCCGCGATGGTCTTGGTGATATGCCCTTTACCTCGTACCTGGGCGAAGTCCCGCACGCGGCGCAGCAATCGGTTGGCGATACGCGGTGTACCACGGGCTCGACGAGCGATTTCAAACGCACCCTCCGGCTCGATGGGCAGGCCGAGAATGCCCGCCGAACGCGTGACGATCGTGCTCAGATCCTTGTTGCTGTAGAACTCCAGACGCTGGACGATCCCGAAGCGGTCGCGCAGGGGGTTGGTCAGCATGCCGGCACGGGTCGTTGCGCCCACCAGGGTGAACGGCGGCAGATCGAGCTTGATGGAGCGTGCCGCTGGGCCTTCGCCGATCATGATGTCGAGCTGGAAATCTTCCATGGCCGGGTACAGCACTTCCTCCACGACAGGCGGCAGCCGGTGGATTTCATCAATGAACAACACGTCATGGGGTTCAAGGTTGGTCAGCATCGCTGCGAGATCACCTGGGCGCTCGAGGATCGGCCCAGAGGTACTCTTGACCGATACGCCCATTTCATTGGCGATGATGTTCGCCAGTGTGGTCTTGCCCAGGCCCGGGGGGCCGAAGATCAGCGTGTGGTCGAGCGATTCGTTACGACCACGGGCGGCCTGGATGAACAGCCCCATCTGGTCGCGCACTACCGGCTGGCCAATGTAGTCATCCAGGCTGAGCGGCCGAATGGCCCGGTCCTGGACCTCTTCGCGGTCGCGACCACTGGCAGCGATCAGTCGGTCGGCTTCGATCACTTGACGATCATCCCTTTGAGGCTGCGGCGGATCAGCTCTTCACTGCTCAGCCCGGACTTGTCTTTGATGGCGCCGATGGCTTTGCTCGCCTCTTGCGGCTTGTAGCCCAGTGACACCAGCGCGCTCACGGCATCGGCTTCGGCACTGGAGTCTGCGGCCAGCGGCAGCGGGCCATCGGAGACCAGAGCAAACATGGCCGGGGACGTTTCCCAGGCCTTGAAGCGATCCTTGAGCTCGACCAGCAGACGCTCGGCGGTTTTCTTGCCAACGCCCGGCACGCGCACCAGCACGGAGGCGTCCTGAGCCTGCACGCAGCGCACCAGTTCGTCCACCTCAAGCCCGGACATCAAGGCCAGCGCCAGCTTGGGCCCAACGCCGTTCAGGCGGATCAGCTCACGGAACAGCTCGCGTTCACGCTTCTCAAAAAAGCCATACAGCAGGTGGGCATCTTCACGCACCACCTGATGAGTGTGCAGCGTGACCGTTTCGCCGAGCTTGGGCAGCCGATAGAGCGTGGTCATCGGCACCTCCAGCTCGTAGCCAACGCCGTTGACGTCGATAATCAGATGCGGCGGCTGTTTTTCCGCCAAGGTGCCGCGCAAACGTCCAATCACGTGTCGTTCCTTTAATCGTGGAGGGGGCCTCGCGACCGCCTCACCCTATCAGCAAATGCCTGAGGCAAGTGCTCCCCAGGTCCAAAAACATGTATCAGCGCATGAAGCCTCTAGAGCCGCAAGCGACCGCCGCGACGGCGTGCAGCGCCCAGACCGTGGGGAACCAGGCTGGACCGGGTATGGGCATGGCACAGGGCAATGGCCAGGGCGTCGGAGGCGTCGATTTGCGGTTTTTGAGTCAGTTTGAGCAAGTGCATGACCATCAACTGGACCTGCTCCTTGCTGGCGCCCCCGGTTCCGGCTACCGCTTGCTTGATCTGAGTGGGGCTGTACTCAGCCACCTCCAGACCGGCCTCGGCGGCCGCCACGATGGCCGCGCCGCGGGCCTGGCCGAGCTTGAGTGCAGAGTCCGGGTTGCGGGCCATGAACACCCGCTCGATGCCCATCGTGACCGGCCCATGCAGGCGAATGACCTCTGCCACCCCGCGAAAGACAATCTGCAGGCGCTCGGGCAACTCGCCCGCCCCCGTGCGAATGCAACCTGATGCCACATAGTCGCAACCGCGGGCCGTTTGCAGCACCACGCCGTAGCCGGTGATGCGCGAGCCGGGGTCTATCCCAAGAATCAGTGTCATAACGCCTGTAAACCAAAAAAGGCGCTTGAGCGCGCCGGTGCATCCTGAATGTCGCTAAATGCGGCGGGCGGGCAGCGCATGAGGTGCAGTGCGCTGCCCACCCGCCTGTGGACGTCAACCCAACTGCTCCATGACCTCATCGGAGATCTGCGCGTTGGAGTAGACGTTTTGAACGTCGTCGAGATCTTCCAGCATGTCGATCAATTTCAATACTTTCTCGGCACCGTCCTGATCCAGTTCGGCACTGGTCGTGGGGAGCATCACGATCTCTGCGTCGGCAGCCTTGAAGCCGGCTTCATCCAACGCCGTACGCACGGCGTAGAAGCTGTTGAACGAGGCAAACACATCGAACGAGCCGTCGTCGTTGGCAACCACATCGTCAGCATCCGCTTCCATCGCGGCTTCCATCAGCGAATCTTCATCCACGCCTGAAGCGAAGCTGATCTGGCCCTTGCGCTCGAACAGATAGGCCACCGACCCGTCGGTGCCCAGGTTGCCGCCGCACTTGGAAAACGCATGACGAACCGCTGCAGCCGTGCGATTGCGGTTGTCGGTCATGGCCTCGACCAGGATCGCCACACCGCCCGGGCCATAGCCCTCGTAGCTCAGCTCTTCGACATTGTCGCTTTCATTGGTGCCAGCGCCACGCGCCACGGCGCGATCGATGATGTCCCGGCTCATGTTGGCACCCAGCGCCTTGTCCAGGGCCAGACGCAGACGCGGGTTGGAGGCCGGATCGCCGCCGCCTTGCTTGGCAGCGACGGTCAGCTCACGGATCCACTTGGTGAATACCTTGCCTCTCTTGGCATCCTGGCGCTCTTTGCGGTGCTTGATGTTCGCCCACTTGGAATGACCAGCCATAACGACTCCAAATCCTTGAAACAGAAACAGCCCCGCCCCTGAACGGGGCGGAACGGGAAACCTGCAGGTTGTACGGGAGTGCACCCATTTCAGGTAGCACCCCCGGTGCTGCGCTTACTCGACTTTGGTCTGTTCGCGCAGGCGGATGTGCAGTTCGCGCAGCGCCTTGGCATCCACCAGCCCCGGCGCTTGGGTCATGACGCACGCCGCGCTCTGGGTTTTCGGGAAGGCGATCACTTCGCGAATCGACTGGGCGCCGGTCATCAGCATCACCAGGCGATCGAGGCCGAAGGCCAGACCGCCATGGGGCGGTGCACCGAACTTGAGCGCATCGAGGAGGAAGCCGAACTTCTCTTCCTGCTCGGCCGCCTCGATACCCAGCAGGCGGAACACGGCCTGCTGCATTTCCTTGCGGTGAATACGGATCGAACCGCCACCCAGCTCGGTGCCGTTGAGCACCATGTCATAGGCACGCGACAGTGCGGTAGCCGGATTGGCCTCCAGCTCTTCAGGCGAGCACTTGGGCGCGGTGAAGGGGTGGTGCAGTGCGCTGAAGCTGCCGTCTTCGTTTTCCTCGAACATCGGGAAGTCGACGACCCACATCGGTGCCCACTCGCAGGTCAGCAGCTCGAAGTCGTGACCCAGACGAATACGCAAGGCGCCCAGCGCTTCGCTGACCACTTTGAACTTGTCGGCACCGAAGAAGACGATGTCGCCGTCTACCGCGCCCACGCGATCCAGGATCACATTGAGGTTGGCTTCCGGGATGTTCTTGACGATCGGCGACTGCAGGCCTTCGACGCCCTTGGCGCGCTCGTTGACCTTGATGTACGCCAGACCCCGGGCACCATAGATGCCGACGAACTTGGTGTACTCGTCAATGCGGCTGCGCGGCATGCTGGCGCCGCCCGGCAGACGCAGCGCGGTGACGCGGCACTTGGGATCGTTGGCCGGGCCGCTGAAGACCTTGAAGTCCACGTCCTTGAGCTGATCGGCAACGTCGACCAGTTCCAGCGGGTTGCGCAGGTCTGGTTTGTCGGAGCCATAACGGCGCATGGCTTCTTCGAAGGTCATGTGCGGGAAGTCACCGAACTCCAGATCGAGCACTTCCTTGAACAGCTTGCGGATCATGCTCTCGGTCAGGCCCATGATCTCGGCTTCATCGAGGAAGCTGGTCTCGATGTCGATCTGGGTGAATTCCGGCTGGCGGTCGGCGCGCAGGTCTTCGTCGCGGAAGCACTTGGCAATCTGGTAGTAGCGGTCAAAGCCCGCGACCATGAGCAACTGCTTGAACAGCTGCGGCGATTGCGGCAAGGCGAAGAAGCTGCCGGCGTGGGTGCGGCTGGGCACCAGGTAATCACGAGCGCCCTCTGGCGTGGCGCGGGTGAGGATCGGCGTCTCGACATCAAGGAAACCGTTGTCATCGAGGAAGCGGCGGATGCTGCTGGTGATGCGCGAACGCAGACGCAGCTTGTCGGCCATTTCCGGACGGCGCAGGTCGATGAAGCGGTAGCGCAGGCGGGTTTCTTCGCCTACGTCAGAGAATTCGTTGAGCGGGAATGGCGGCGTTTCGGCTTCGTTCAGCACCGTCAGTTCATAACCCAGCACCTCGATGGCGCCGGAGGTCATGTTGGCGTTGACGGCACCGGCCGGCCGCAGGCGGACCTTGCCGGTGATCTGCACGACATACTCGCTGCGCACGCGATCGGCGGCGGCGAAGGTGTCGGCGCGATCGGGATCGAAGACGACCTGGGCCAGGCCCTCGCGGTCACGGATATCGAGGAAGATCACCCCGCCGTGGTCGCGGCGACGATGGACCCAGCCGCAAAGGGTGACTTCCTGGCCGTCCAGGCTCTCGTTCAGTTGGCCGCAATAGTGGCTGCGCATCATGATGGTGGTTTCGCTTCTCGTGATCGTGTATTCGGTGGGTCTTGCTGGCTCGAGGCCCATACTGCAAGACCTTGTCACTGCAATTCAACTCAGTCGGACGTGTCGCCGCTGGCCAGGTTCTTCTTGGCGCCGGTCTTGAAATCGGTCTCGTACCAACCGGCACCGCCGAGGCGGAACCCCGGCACGGACAACTGCTTCTTCAGTTCAGGCGCCTGGCAAGCCGGGCAATCGGTCAGTGGCGCTGCACTGATTTTCTGCAGCGCCTCCAACTGATGGTTGCAGGCGGCGCATTGATAGTCATAAAGGGGCATCGACGTTTCTCATCAACCACAACGCTGACTGCCGGAGCAGCCAAAAACGCGGATTATATAGGGTTAAAGAGTGCCGTGCAGCTTCCTGTTCACTGCACGTCTGGCGGGTCCAGCAGCCAGGCGACGCAAACCACCCTGACCAACCCACTGAAGTTTCTGACGCCACCATGGCGCAAATGCACTTCACGATCCAGATAAGACAACACTGCACTGACCGAACATCGATTGGCGTCGGCGATCCGGTCGAGAATGTGCCAATACACCCGCTCAAGCCTCAGACACGTCGAGAACCCATTGAGCCGGACCGAGCGCGACACCGGACACGCACGCTGCATGTCGAAGTCCATCGCGAACGGGTCGATGCATTGCTTGCCTGGCCAGCCCCGCTGTAGTGCCGCCTGCCGGGGTATCACCGCCCTTGCCTCCATCGCTTACCTCCTCACTCGAGAAACCCGCCTCAAGCCGCGGGCGTTGGCCAATCAGGCCTCGAAGCTTTCAGAGGATGCAGCGGGAAGTATTTGCGCCCGATACGAAAGTGCCCGGCCTGATCACTCAGGCCGGGCACTTGAAGACGCCTGTCACGCGTCGACCTGACGAAGGCCTATTTGCCTTCGAGCAGGGCGCGCAGCATCCATGCGGTTTTTTCATGGACTTGCATGCGCTGGGTCAGCAGGTCAGCGGTCGGCTCGTCGCTGACCTTCTCGACCTCGGGGAACACGCTGCGCGCCGTACGCGTCACCGCCTCCTGGCCTTGCACCAACTGACGAATCATCTCGTCGGCCGAAGGCACGCCTTCTTCTTCGCTGATCGAGGAGTGGCGGGCATAGAAGGCGTACGAGCCAGGCGCCGGGAAGCCCAGGGCACGAATACGTTCGGCAATGGCATCGACCGCCAGCGCCAGCTCGTTGTACTGCTCCTCGAACATCAGGTGCAGGGTGCGGAACGCAGGGCCGGTCACGTTCCAGTGAAAATTGTGGGTTTTCAGGTACAGCACATAGGTGTCCGACAGCAGCCGCGACAGGCCATCGACGATGGCCTTGCGATCGTCTTCATTAATACCGATATCAATTGCCATGGATCTCCCCTTTTGCAGAACGCTTGATGATCAAGCCAATACTGTATCAAGACTTGCCGACGCCTGTCGGGTTCCCGACCTTGCGCCAATCGCCGCACCCTATGGTTTGAGAAGCCGGCGTCTTTACGGTTAAATAGGCAGCGTGCCACCCGTGCGGATTGTCAATGCCGGGTGCATAGGCTGGACTGCCATGTGATCGCGCCTATATCCCTGCGCACCGCGCTACCAGCTCTTCCTGTGATTGACCTTATCAATGTGAGCCCACCCCATGTTCAAGATCGTCCATCTGGTGACGGGCGTTGCAGCACTGCTGCTTGCCTCGATCCCAAGCCTCAGAACTGAAACCCTACCGTTCCTGCAACAACCTGAAGCCTATAAAGCCGGTTACCTGGTTCTGCTCGGCCTGCTCAACCTGCTGCTGGCCCCTGTGTTCCCGATGTACTATCGCGGGGCGCGGCAACACCTGCAACGCCTTGCCAGCACGCTGCTGGTGCTGGCCGTCATCCTGCAAACCGTGACATTGCTGGCTCGCCCCGAACTGGGCAATGTGCCCGCCCTGCTCTGCGCCACCCTGGCCGTTGCCGTGCACCTGGCCGTCGGATTCGTGCGCAAGCCGCGCAAGGCCTACAGCAGCGGCCAGACCCCTGCCACCGAAGACAACGGTCGCGATACCGGCACGGTCAAGTGGTTCAACACCTCCAAAGGCTTCGGCTTCATCTCGCGCGACTCTGGCGACGACATCTTCGTGCACTTCCGCGCCATTCGTGGCGAAGGCCATCGCGTCCTGGTCGAAGGGCAACGCGTGGAGTTCTCGGTCATGCACCGCGACAAAGGCCTGCAAGCCGAAGACGTGATCGCCATCAATCGGCGCTGACCCCCAAGCGCCGTGGGCGATGCCTGGCTCGATACCGCGCCGCGCATCGCCCACGGCGCTCAGTCGCCACTGCGCTCAATAATGCGGCGGCGGCGCTTCGTCGCCTTCGACACCCATCTGCCCCACCAGATCGTCATAACGCTTGAGCAGATGTTGCATCTGTTGCTGCAAGCGTTCGATCTTCCGTGCCTGCTCGAACACCACCTGGTTCAGCGTCTGCAGGTTGTCGTCCTGAAAGGCCTGACGGGTTTCCAGCTCGATGACCTGATTCTCAAGCGTCATTGCGAACCTCGGTGAAATCCTTGCCCAGCAGGTCCTTGAGGCGTGCACGCGTAGCCTGCACCTGCTCGGCGGCATACTCGATGGCAGGCACACGCCCCCATACCGGTGCAGGCCAGGCGGCGTCGTCACGCTTGCGCACAATCACATGCATGTGCAGCTGGCTTACCACATTGCCCAATGTGGCGACGTTCATCTTGGCAGCGCCGTAGGCGGATTTCAGGGCCTGGGCCAACTGGGTGGTCTCCTGCCACAACTGATGCTGGTCGGCCTCATCCAGGTCGAACAGCTCACTCACCTCTGGCCGACGCGGCACCAGGATGAACCACGGGTAGTTGGCATCCTTGCTGAGCAGCACACTGCACAACTCAAGATGGCCCAACTCGATCGAATCCTGTTGCAAACGCGAATCCAGGACAAACACAGACACTCTCCTTAACCAATGGCCGTAAGGGCTACGTAACGGCTGGGAGGATACCGTGGCTGGCGAATCAACACATGATCACAGCCGCCAAGCCCCACCCGCGCCCCAAAAGCGGGCAGCCGAAACGCTTCATGCACCGATAAGGGTAACAGTCGCTACTTTTCGCACCAACGCGGCGCCGCTAATGAGAATCAAGTACAGGCAGAGCTGCATAAACTACTCAACCTCAACAAGCACCGGTAACACATTGACTTCCCTCAAGGTGTTGACACTGGCCGAAACACGACAATCCGGTATACCAACCCCCTGGAAAACCCTTGAAAACACGGCCCTCCCAGCCCTTGCACAGCTCGGATGTGAAAAAAACATCAAGAGAATGTGAAAATGAGCACGCTTGTTGCATTCGCTTCCAGCAAGCTCGGGCGCCACCCCTTAGACAGCAGGTGGCACTGAGAGATTCTTGAAACACCAATGTGCCTGGCCGTGTTTGCGCTCGATTCAACCTTCGGTGGACTCGAACAAAACGTTGTCGGGCAGCACTGGAAAGCGGTCGATGCATAACCTGAAACAGTTGTTTCTACTCGATACAAGTCACGGCTGAACAGGTTGATTTCGCTGTATCGCAAAGTACAAGTTGGCGTGCTATACCTCCACGCCGACATAACAAGAAAGAGCTGCCCCAATAACTAAAAAACCGGGCGCAGCGGTACTCTTCCTAAAACCAAAGGAGCAAATCACGATGCGCGTGATGAAGTGGAGCATGATCGCCCTGGCCGTTGCGGCAGGGACCTCGCAGCTGGCAATCGCCTCTTCGCAAGACGAATCCAAAGGTTTCATCGAAGACAGCAAGCTCAACGTCAAGACTCGCATGCTGTATTTCAGCCGCGACTTCCGCAATAACGAAAGTGGCAAAAGCCGCGTGGAAGAAACCGGCCTGGGCTTCGTCGGTACTTACGAATCCGGCTTCACCCAAGGCACCGTGGGTGTCGGCGTCGACGCCATCGGCATGCTTGGCCTGAAGCTCGACAGCGGCAAGGGTCGTGCAGGCACCGGCATGTTCCCGAGCGGCTCTGATGGCCGTTCGCAGGATGAGTTCTCCGAAGGCGGCGCTGCAATCAAGTTCCGCGTTTCCGACACCGTACTGAAAGTCGGCAACCAGTTCACCGCAATGCCTGTCTTCGCTACCGATGACAGCCGCTTGCTGCCAGAAGTCGCTGAAGGCGCGCTGATCACCAGCAACGAAATCAAGGGTCTGACCCTGCAAGCAGGTCGTTTCACCGGCCTGAACGCCCAGAACCGCACTGGCCACGACAGCCTCAACCTGAAAGAAGCTGACGTCATCGGCGGTACCTACGCCATCACCGACGGCCTGTCTGCCAGCGTCTACCACTCCAATGTCGAAGACTACTGGCGCAAGTGGTACGGCAACGTGAACTGGGCACTGCCGATTTCCGACAACCAAGGCCTGGTGTTCGACTTCAACGTCTACAACACCAAGGGCGACGGCTCGAACGAAGTCAGAGCCTTTGACGGTGACAAGCTCGACAACACCGCCTACAGCCTGTCCGGTGCGTACAAAATTGGCGCACACACCTTCACCCTGGCGCACCAGCGTGTAACCGGTGATGGCGACTACGCCTACGGCGTAGACGGCGGCGGCTCGATCTTCCTGGCCAACTCCGTGGCCCGTTCGGACTTCAACGCCGAGAACGAAAAATCCTGGCAGGCTCGCTACGACCTGAACCTGGCCGAGTACGGCGTACCTGGTCTGACCTTCATGACCCGTTACATCCGCGGTTATGACGCCCACGTTGAAGGCACCAACAGCGGCAAGGAATGGGAACGCGACATCGACGTCAAATACGTCCTGCAGCAGGGCCCGGCCAAGGACCTGAGCTTCCGTGTCCGCCAGGCCACCTACCGCTCCTCCGATGGCGTTTACTACGGTTCGGCTTCGATCGACGAACTGCGCCTGATCGTCGAGTACCCGCTGAGCATCCTGTAAGCCCTGGCTTGCAATGCTCTGCACCCGAGAAGGCCCGGCATCTGCCGGGCTTTTTCTTGGCTGGCTTTTGATGGCTGACAACACAGGGCCTGTGGGGCATCCTGTACGCCTTCCCTCCCCGCCCGTACAATGCGGGTCATTTCAAACACTCAGGCAATCGACACGGCTCCCCATGCGCACCAGTCAATTCTTGCTCGCCACTCAAAAAGAAACCCCTGCCGACGCGGTCGTCATCAGCCACCAGCTCATGCTGCGTGCCGGCATGATCCGCAAGCTGGCCTCCGGCCTGTACACCTGGCTGCCCATGGGCCTGCGGGTCATGCGCAAGGTCGAGAACGTGGTCCGCGAGGAAATGAACGCCGCCGGCGCTCTGGAAGTGCTGATGCCTAGCGTGCAGCCTGCCGAGCTGTGGCAGGAATCCGGCCGCTGGGAACAGTACGGCCCTGAGCTGCTGCGCATCAGGGACCGTCACAACCGCGAGTTCTGCGTCGGCCCGACCCACGAAGAGGTCATCACCGACCTGGCGCGCAATGAGCTGTCCAGCTACAAGCAACTGCCGCTGAACCTGTACCAGATCCAGACCAAGTTCCGTGACGAAATCCGTCCGCGGTTTGGCCTGATGCGCGGCCGCGAATTCATCATGAAGGACGCCTATTCCTTCCATGCAGATCAAACGTCGCTGCAAGACACCTACGACCGCATGCACCAGGCCTACACCAATGTGTTCACCCGCCTGGGCCTGGATTTCCGCCCCGTGCAGGCCGACACCGGCTCGATCGGTGGGAGCTACTCCCATGAGTTCCACGTGCTGGCCTCTTCGGGCGAAGACGATGTGATCTTCAGCGACAGCTCCGACTACGCCGCCAATATCGAGAAGGCCGAAGCCATCCCGCGCGAAACCGTGCGTCCTGCGCCAACCGAAGCGCTGCGCCTGGTCGACACGCCACATGCCAAGACCATCGCTCAACTGGTCGAGCAGCACGGCGTGCCGATCGAGAAGACCGTCAAGACCCTGATCGTGCGCGGCGCCGAAGAAGGCAAGCTGATCGCGCTGATCGTGCGCGGCGACCACGAGCTGAACGAGATCAAGGCCGTCAAGCTCGAGCAGGTTGCCGAGCCACTGGTCATGGCCACCGAAGATGACCTGCGCACCGCCATTGGCGCAGGCGCAGGTTCGCTCGGCCCGCTGAACCTGCCGCTGGAGTGCATCATCGACCGTTCGGTCGCCTTGATGAGCGACTTCGGCGTGGGCGCGAACATCGATGACAAGCACTACTTCGGCGTCAACTGGGAGCGCGACCTGCCCGTTCCACAAGTCGCCGACCTGCGTAATGTAGTCGCCGGCGATCCGAGCCCGGACGGCCAGGGCACCCTGGTCATCAAGCGCGGCATCGAAGTGGGCCATATCTTCCAGCTCGGTACCAAGTACAGCGAAGCGCTCAAGTGTCAGGTGCTGGGTGAAAACGGCAAACCGGTCATGCTGTCGATGGGCTGCTACGGTATTGGCGTGTCGCGCGTCGTAGCGGCAGCCATCGAGCAGAGCCATGACGACAAAGGCATCATCTGGAACGACGCCCTGGCCCCGTTCCAGATCGCCTTGGTGCCGCTGCGCTATGAAACCGAGGCGGTTCGTGAAGCCACTGACAGGCTGTATGCCGAGCTGACAGCTGCAGGCTTCGAAGTGCTGCTCGACGACCGTGACAAGAAGACCAGCCCCGGCAACAAGTTTGCCGACATGGAGCTGATCGGCATCCCGCACCGCATCGTCATCAGCGACCGTTCGCTCGCCGAGGGCAATCTGGAGTACAAGCACCGCACCGAACAGGACGCCCAACCGCTGGCGATCAATGAGGTGCTGACCTTCCTGCAAGCGCGAGTCCGCCGCTGATAGCCAACGCCTGGGTGACCATGTTCAAGCGAAGTACCTTTACCTTGGGGGGCGCCGCGCTCAGCGGCGCCCTGCTGCTCGGCGGCTGTGCCAATCAGATGTCGCAACGCAGTGACCATGAAGACCGTGTCGAGCGCAAACTGCTCGAGCACAACCTGCACATCGATGTGGGCGACCCCAAAGTGATGGAGTTGCCGCAACGGCGCGTGCGCATTACCGAGCAGAAGCGTTTCGAGGTTACGGAGTTCGAGGTGACTCGCCACTACGACCGCTACACCCCTTACCAGCCCTGGCGGGAAATCTACGAGATACCCCTCGGAGCGGTAGCGGTGGTCGCCGGTGCAGGTGCCAATGTGGTCAACCTGATCACTTTCGGCCACTTGCCAGACAGTGTCACCCATGACTGGTTGGAATACGGCATCGCCGGGCTCAACCCGTTCATGAACGTGCAGTCCAACGGCCGCGCGCAGCAGAACCTGGCAGGCATCAGCGAAGTGCAGAAGGAGCGGCGCGAGGAGTTCACCAGCCTGCCCTGGAGCGAGCGCCTGGTCGAGGTCAAGGCGGGCAAGGTCAATCACGAATTGACCACTGACCGGGGCGGTATCCTGCGCCTGAACCTGCTCGACAGCCCGTTCTCGGAGCAGAACCTGAAGCACATCGGCACCCTGCACCTGCAAGTACTCGATGAAGACAACGGCGTGCGTGGCGATGCCAGCCTGTTACTGGGCAGCAACCTGCGCGGCAAGCTGCTCGAAGCTCACCAGCTGATTTTCGATGACCTTGAAGACGACGATGTCGGCCAATGGGTGCACCGCGTCAAGCGCCTGTCCGAGCTGGGCCTGGAGGAAGAAGCGAGCGAGCTTGAGCAGAGCCTGATCGAGCTCACCCGCAACGACCCTGAACTGCAAAGCGAGCTGGTTCGCGCCCTGGCCAAGCAGACTGGCCGCCTGGTCGCCGATCCCGGCGCCCAATAATCGTTCAGGCGTTACCCTTCGTGCGACTCCGTGAACAGCTCCAGCTGTTCATGGGCACCGCGCAGATCCAGCAACCTCACCCCTACCCCGAGCAGGCGCACCGGTTTGGCGCCGCGCGCAAAGGCCTGGCTCAGCAGTTGCTGATAGCTGTGCAAATCGCGCCCCGCACCTGCCTGCTCAAGGGTGGTCTGGCTGAAATCGTGAAACTTGACCTTGACGAACGGCTTGCCGGGCTTATAGCTGCTGTCCATCCGTGCGATACGTTCGGTGAGCGTGGCCAGCAGTTCAGGCAGGCGCTGCAGACAGCTGTCGAGGTCGGGTAGATCGGTGTCGTAGGTGTTCTCCACACTGACGGACTGACGCCGGCTGTCAGCCTGCACGATGCGCTCGTCGATGCCCCGGGCCAAGCCCCAGAGCCGTTCGCCGAAGCTGCCGAATTCGCGCACCAGCGCCAGGCGCGCCCAGGCGCGCAAATCCTCGCAGGTCACGATGCCCAGGCGGCTGAGCTTGTCGGCGGTGACCTTGCCCACACCGTGCAACCTAGCCACGGGCAACGCGCAAACGAAGGCTTCGACCTCCGCCGGGGTAATGACGAACAAGCCATTGGGCTTGCGCCAGTCGCTGGCGATCTTGGCCAGGAACTTGTTGGGCGCGACACCCGCCGAGACAGTGATGCGCAAGCTTCTGGCGACGCGCCTGCGAATGTCTTCGGCGATTCGCGTGGCGCTGCCAGCGAACCATTGGCTGTCGCTCACATCCAGGTAGGCCTCATCGAGCGACAGCGGCTCGATCAGGTCGGTGTAGTCGCGAAAGATCTGCTGAATTTCCCGGGATGCCTCGCGGTAGGCCTCGAAACGTGGCTTGACGATCAGCAGATCGGGGCACAGTTGGTGCGCATGGCGTGAAGACATGGCCGAACGCACGCCATAGGCACGGGCCTCGTAGTTGCACGTGGCAATGACACCGCGCCGATCCGCCGAGCCGCCCACCGCCATTGGCCGACCTGCCAGACTGGGGTCGTCACGCATTTCGATGGCTGCATAAAAGCAGTCACAATCGACATGAATGATCTTGCGCACTGACATGGCTGACAACCGACACTGTAAATTCATACAGATCATAGCGCATGGGGTGATTGACCAACCAGCGCCCTGCTAGCCGAGGCTGACGGTCGGCAGGATCGCACCCTCAATGTCGCTAAAGCTCTGAGAGGGAAAGACTTTTCTGGGGAAATGTCTTGACACCTGGAAGAATATCCGTAGAATCCAACTCCACAGACGCGGGATGGAGCAGTCTGGTAGCTCGTCGGGCTCATAACCCGAAGGTCGTCGGTTCAAATCCGGCTCCCGCAACCAGCTTTAAAAAGAAGGCCACTGCTAACCCAGTGGCCTTTTTTGTTGTCTCAGAAAAAATTTCTTGTGAATCAATGAATTAGTGCTTGCCATCAACTCGCAGGGCTGTAGAATGCGCCCCACAGACGCGGGATGGAGCAGTCTGGTAGCTCGTCGGGCTCATAACCCGAAGGTCGTCGGTTCAAATCCGGCTCCCGCAACCAGCTTCAAGAAGAAGGCCACTGTTAACGCAGTGGCCTTTTTTCGTTGTGGGGGCGACCGAGTAGCCCACAACGGTGTAATAGCCGCATACGCGTTAAAAGATTTGACACACCCAATTGAATCTGTAGAATGCGCACCTCTGACGCGGGATGGAGCAGTCTGGTAGCTCGTCGGGCTCATAACCCGAAGGTCGTCGGTTCAAATCCGGCTCCCGCAACCATATTCGTCAGAACAAGCCCCGCCTGTCGCAAGACAGTGCGGGGCTTTTCGTTGTGGCCTGTTTTCGTCGACACCCGTCTGCCTCGCGTTTTGAAGCCGCCTGCCGATACCTGTGAATGAACTATCTTTAACGCTCCCGGCCAATGGCCGGAGTAATATCTGGATACTTTTTCATAGGGACTTCCACTTGGCCGCTCCTCGCTCTTCACTCGCGCTGCCTGCACGAGGCTATCCATGACTGCCCCCACTCCCGAATCGCACACCCCGCTGACCGCAGCGTTGCCTGCGGCTGCCCAACGTCTGCCGTGGCTCGAGCGCTTGAGCACCTACCGTCAACCGCTAGGTCTGGCCATCACCCTGGCCTTGTTTGCCATGGCGCTGATTGCCTGCCGACACCTGCTGAGTGAACTGGACATCTATGCCCTGCATGACGCCATGCTCAGTGTGCCGGCCAACGCGCTGATCGGTGCCTTCGCCGCCACCGTTGTCGGTTTCGCAGTGCTGCTGGGTTACGAGTGGTCGGCCTGCCGCTACGCAGGCACTCAACTGCCCGCGCGCACACTGGTCATGGGCGGGCTCAGCGCTTTTGCCATTGGTAACGCGATTGGCCTGTCGATGCTCTCGGGCGGTTCGGTGCGCTACCGGTTATATGCGCGTCATGGCCTGGGGGCGGCGGAAGTCGCGCGCATGACCGTGTTTGCCAGCCTGTCGTTGGGGTGTGCGCTGCCGCCACTGGCCGCATTGGCCACCTTGAGCGACTTGCAGTCCGCCTCGCTCGCCCTGGGTTTGACACCCATGCTGCTGGGCAGCATCGCCACCGGCGTATTGCTGCTGACTGCACTGCTGGTGGCAGGGTTGTACCGGCGGCGGCTGGCCGAGCAACCACGCCCGGATAATCTGCTGGTGCGGCTAGGCCGGCGCACCCTGCGACTGCCTAGCGGCAAGCTGACTGCGCTGCAACTGCTGATCACCGCGCTGGATGTCGCCGCTGCGGCCACCGTGCTCTATCTGCTGCTGCCTGAAGCCCCGCCTTTCGGCGCTTTCTTGATGGTCTACCTGCTGGCCCTGGCCGCGGGTGTGCTCAGCCATGTACCGGGCGGTGTCGGGGTGTTCGAGGCCATCTTGCTGGCGGCCTTCGCCGACCAGCTCGGCGCGGCGCCTTTGGCCGCTGCCCTGCTGCTGTACCGCCTGATCTATGTGGTGCTGCCCCTGCTGCTGGCCTGCGTGGCGCTGCTGATCAACGAGGCGCGGCGCCTGCTGTTCGCCCAGCATGCGCTGCGCGCGGCCTCGGGTCTGGCTGCGCCGGTGCTGGCGATTCTGGTGTTTCTTTCCGGGGTGGTGCTGCTGTTCTCTGGCGCGACACCGGAAATCGACACACGCCTCGAACACATGGGCTTTCTGGTCCCGCACCGGCTGATCGATGCCTCGCACTTCGGTGCCAGCCTGATCGGCGTGCTGTGCCTGTTGCTTGCCCAAGGGCTGCGCCGGCGCCTGTCGGCAGCCTGGCTCTTGACCACCGTGCTGTTGTTGGTGGGCGCGATCCTCTCGCTGCTCAAAGGCTTCGACTGGGAAGAGGCCAGCATTCTGGTATTCACCGCGGCGCTGCTGGCGCTGTTCCGCCGTTCGTTCTACCGCCCCAGCCGTCTGCTGGAGCTGCCCTTCTCGCCGGTGTATCTGGTGGCCAGCGTCTGCGCTGTCGGTGCCTCGATCTGGCTGCTGCTGTTCGCCTATCAGGACGTGCCCTACAATCACCAACTGTGGTGGCAGTTCACCCTGGATGCCAACGCACCTCGCGCCCTGCGCGCCGCCATGGGCAGCGCAGTGCTGCTGGTGTTCGTGGCGCTGACCTGGCTGCTGCGCACCGCACGGCCAGTCATCCATTTGCCCGATGAAGAGGAGCTGCAACGCGCCACGCGCATTCTGCTTGCCTCCGATCAGCCCGATGGCGGGCTGGCCCTGACCGGCGATAAAGCGCTGCTGTTCCACCCGGACGACAATGCCTTCCTCATGTACGCCCGCCGTGGGCGCAGCCTGGTGGCGCTGTATGACCCGATCGGCCCGGCCCAGGAACGTGCCGAGATGATCTGGCAGTTCCGTGACCTCTGCGACCTGCATCACGCCCGCCCGGTCTTCTATCAAGTGCGCGCCGAGAACCTGCCGTTCTACATGGACATCGGCCTGACCGCGATCAAGCTGGGCGAAGAGGCGCGAGTCGATTTGCGCCGCTTCGACCTGGAGGCCAAAGGCAAGGAGATGAAGGACCTGCGCTACACGTGGAACCGGGGCGGCCGAGACGGCCTGAGCCTGGAAGTGCACGAGCCAGGACAGGCGCCGATGGAGGAGCTCAAGGTCATCTCCGATGCCTGGCTCAACGGCAAGAACGTGCGCGAGAAAGGCTTTTCGCTGGGCCGCTTCAGCGTCGACTACCTCAAGCACTTTCGCATCGCGCTGATCCGTTTCCAGGGACGCCCGGTGGCCTTCGCCAACCTGCTGGAAACCCACAGCAATGAGCTGGCCAGCCTGGATCTGATGCGCGCCCACCCCGAGGCGCCGAAGCTGACCATGGAATTCATGATGGTCGGCCTGATTCTGCACTACAAAAGCCATGACTACGGCCGTTTCAGCTTGGGCATGGTGCCGCTGTCGGGGTTGCAGCCACGGCGCGGCGCACCGCTGACCCAGCGTTTGGGCTCGTTGGTGTTCCAGCGCGGCGAACAGCTTTACAACTTCCAGGGCCTGCGGCGCTTCAAGGACAAGTTCCAGCCCGACTGGGAACCTCGCTACATGGCTGTGCCGGCCGGGCTCGACCCGCTGGTAGCACTGGCTGATACCGCCGCCCTGATTGCGGGCGGCCTGACTGGATTGGTGAAACGTTGATGATCCGACGCTATTGGTTGTACCTGCTGATCGCGCTGGCCGTCGCCGCTGCGGCCGCCAGCCTGGCCTTCTGGCTGTGGACCCGGCCTGCGCCCGAGGCCCGCGTGGAACACCTGAGCCTTCCGGGCGGCACCAGCCTGGCGCGCGCCACACCTGGCGTACAAGCCAAGGCTCATGTGGCCATCGGTGTGCCCAAAGGCCAGGCACTGACCGACAAGCAACTGCTGGACCTCAGCCAGGCTGGCGAAGCGCAGCTGGTGCAAGTGCTGTTGCCCACCGATGACTGCGCGGTGCAGCAGCAGCTCATGGACCAGGCCATCGCCCAACTTGGCGCCACGCCGACGGTGGTTGCCGGCATCGGTCCGGGCGCGGCACAGGCCTGGCGCTGGCTGGCGGCACAAGGTGATGACAAGGCCCGGGCCATTTCCGTCGACTTCAAGCTGGAACAACCCAGCTGCACCTCGCCCCTGCCCAAAACCGCCGCCCACGGCCACTGGAACGTGGCCTGGAACGACAACCCGGATGACGCCAGCGCAGGCTTCGTGCGTGACCAGCCCAACGCCGAGACCAGCATTAGCGACTACGACATCCATCTGCCTCAGGTGCTCAAGTCGCAACTCACCCAGGTGCTGGTCGGGCGCGATGGCTCCTCGCTGAACATTCCGGTGGTCGAAGTGCCAGCAGGTCAGGCCACCGATACGGTGACCCTGTTCCTCTCGGGTGACGGTGGCTGGCGTGACCTGGACCGCGATGTCGCCGGCGAGATGGCCAAACTGGGCTACCCCGTGGTGGGCATCGATACGCTGCGCTACTACTGGCAGCACAAGACCCCAGAGCAGAGCGCTGCCGACCTCTCGGAACTGATGCATCACTACCGGCAGAAATGGGGTACCAAACGCTTCGTGCTGACCGGTTACTCGTTTGGCGCAGACGTGCTGCCTGCTACCTTCAATCGGCTCTCGCCGGAAGATCAGCAGCGTATCGACGCGGTGATCCTGCTGGCCTTCGCCCGCAGCGGCAGCTTCGAGATCGAAGTCGAAGGCTGGCTGGGCAAGGAAGGCCAGGAGGCACCGACCGGGCCTGAAATGGCCAAGATGCCTGCGGCAAAAGTGGTGTGCATCTACGGGATGGAAGAGGCCGACGAAAGCGGTTGCACCGAAAGCACTGCAGTCGGTGAGCGGGTGAAACTGCCTGGCGGTCATCACTTCGACGAAAACTACCCGGCACTGGCCAAGCGCCTGATCAAGGAGATCGAGGCGCGCCAGGGCAAAGCCGCCGCAGCGCAGCAACAACAGCAATAAAGACGGCGCTCAGGGCCGGTGCACAGACACGCTGCACCGGCCCTGCCCGATCAGATCTCGACCTGGGTTCCCAGCTCGATCACCCGGTTCAGCGGCAGGTTGAAAAACCGCAGGTTGCCGTTGGCATTCTTCAGCATGAAAGCGAACAGGTTGCTGCGCCAGCGCATCATGCCTTCCAGGCGTGATGCGATCACCGTTTCGCGGCTGAGGAAGTAGGTGGTGCGCATGGGCGTGAAGTCCAGCGTGTCCAGCGTACACAAGGTCAGCGCTTGCGGTACATCCGGCTCGTCCATGAAGCCGAAGTGCAGCAGCACCCGGAAGAATCCGTCGCCGTAGTCCTCGACCTCGAAACGCTCCTGCGCCGGCACCCGCGGCCGGTCTTCGCTGACCACGGTCAACAGCACCACTTGGCGATGCAGCACCTGGTTGTGCAGCAAATTGTGCAACAGCGCATGCGGAACGGCATCGGGGCGGGCGGTCAGAAACACTGCCGTGCCTTCGACGCGGTGCGGCGGCTGCACGCCGATACTGGCAATGAAGATCGGCAACGGCAAAGCGGCTTCATCGATCCGCTCGACCAGAATCTGCTTGCCGCGCTTCCAGGTACTCATGAGGGTGAACAGCACAATCGCGGCCAGCACCGGGAAAGCGCCACCTTGCAGCACCTTGGGCAGGTTGGCGGCGAAGAACAGCCCATCGACCAGCAAGAAGCCCAGCAGGATCGGCACTGCCAGCAACGGTGGCCACTTCCACAGCAGCAGCATCACCACGGCGACCAGGATCGTGGTCATCAGCATGGTTCCGGTCACGGCCACCCCGTACGCCGCTGCCAGGGCACTGGAGGATTCAAAACCGATCACCAGCAGCACCACACCCACCATCAAGGCCCAGTTCACCGCACTGATGTAGATCTGCCCCTGCTCATCGCTGGAGGTGTGCTGGATGTGCATGCGCGGGATATAGCCCAGCTGGATGGCTTGGCGCGTCAACGAGAAGGCCCCGGAAATCACGGCTTGCGACGCAATCACCGTCGACAGCGTGGCCAGGCCCACCAGCGGCAGCAACGCCCAGCCTGGCGCCAGCAGGAAGAACGGGTTGCGCGCAGCGTCGGGGTTGTTCAACAGCAAGGCGCCCTGGCCGAAATAGTTGAGCACCAGCGCCGGCAGCACCAGGGCGAACCAGGCGCGGGCAATTGGCTTGCGACCGAAATGGCCCATGTCGGCATACAGCGCCTCGGCACCGGTCAATGCCAGCACCACCGCGCCCAACACCGCCACGCCGATGCCTGGGTGTACGACGAAAAAGCGTACCGCCCAAGCAGGATTGAACGCCTTGAGCACTTCCGGGCTTTGCTGGATGCCGTACAGGCCGAGCGTCGCCAAGACCAGGAACCAGGTCACCATCACCGGGCCGAACAGCTTGCCGATCTTCTCGGTACCGTGCTTCTGCACCACGAACAGCGCCACCAGCACCACCAGCGAAATCGGCACCACCCAGTGGTCGATGCCCTCGAAGGCCAGCCCCATGCCTTCGACGGCCGACAACACCGAGACGGCCGGGGTGATCATGCTGTCGCCATAGAACAACGATGCGCCGATCAAGCCGCAGCCAATGATGACCTTGCGCAACAGCGGATACGGCGCCGCCGCCCGCCGCGCCAGGGCAGTCAGGGCCATGGTCCCGCCTTCGCCCTGGTTGTCGGCGCGCAGGATGAACATCACGTATTTGAACGACACCACCCACAGCAATGACCAGAGGATCAGCGAGAGAATGCCCAGCACACCGTCATGGTTGACCGGCACGCCATAGCCGCCGGTGAAGACTTCCTTGAGCGTATACAACGGGCTGGTGCCGATATCGCCATAGACCACCCCGACAGCGGCGACCAGCAGGCCCAGCGACCGCTTTGCCCCCTGCCCGCCTGCGGCATGACTGCTTGCCTGAACCATCGACCACTCCCGCATTCGGCCCGACAGGCCGATAGAAATAGCACCGGGCGCCACGCGCCCGGACCGCGCTGCTACCGTGGGCCCAAGGCTCCTGGCAGAACGCCGCGAAGCATAGCGCAGCGCCGTCGGATTTTCTGCTGTGGCGCATGCGCAAGGCCACGCACGGCGGTCAGTCACAGGCTGGCAAAAGCGCGCTCGGACAAGCGCCCCGAACAGCGGACGTCAGGCGGTCGGCTGGTGCGCATTTTTACTGGTCAAGGCCCGACGCTGCCGCTAGAATTGCGCACTTTTTGACCAGAGGCGCCCAAGCGCCCGTCAGGTTTGCCTCGCGCTCAGCGGGGCTGCGCCCTTCAATACCGAGGTTAGTCATGTCCACCACGCCCGCGCCCACCCCGCCGAAGGTCGGTTTCGTCTCACTGGGGTGCCCCAAGGCACTCGTCGACTCCGAGCGCATCCTGACCCAGCTGCGTATGGAGGGGTACGAAGTCGTGCCCACCTACGAAGACGCCGATGTGGTGGTGGTCAACACCTGCGGTTTCATCGACAGCGCCAAGGCTGAGTCGCTGGAAGTGATTGGCGAAGCGATCAAGGAAAACGGCAAGGTCATCGTCACCGGTTGCATGGGTGTCGAGGAAGGCAGCATCCGTGACGTGCACCCCAGCGTGCTCTCGGTGACCGGCCCGCAGCAGTACGAGCAGGTGGTCAATGCCGTGCACCAAGTGGTGCCGCCGCGCACCGACCACAACCCGCTGATCGACCTGGTGCCGCCACAAGGCGTCAAGCTGACCCCACGCCACTACGCGTACCTGAAGATTTCCGAAGGCTGCAACCACAGCTGCAGCTTCTGCATCATCCCGTCGATGCGCGGCAAGCTGGTCAGCCGCCCGGTGGGCGAGGTCCTGAGCGAGGCCGAGCGCCTGGTCAAGGCCGGCGTCAAGGAGATCCTGGTGATCTCCCAGGACACCAGCGCCTATGGCGTCGATGTGAAATACAAGACCGACTTCTGGAACGGTCGCCCGGTCAAGACGCGCATGCTGGAGCTGTGCGAAGCGCTGAGCAGCCTGGGCGCCTGGGTGCGGCTGCATTACGTGTACCCCTACCCGAACGTCGATGACGTGATCCCGTTGATGGCGGCCGGCAAGATCCTGCCGTACCTGGACATCCCTTTCCAGCACGCCAGCCCTAAAGTGCTGAAGTCCATGAAGCGCCCGGCCTTCGAAGACCGCACCCTGGCGCGCATCAAGCACTGGCGCGAGCAGTGTCCGGAACTGGTGATCCGCTCCACCTTCATCGTCGGCTTCCCTGGCGAGACCGAGGAAGATTTCCAGTACCTGCTCAACTGGCTGAGCGAAGCGCAGCTCGACCGTGTGGGCTGCTTCCAGTACTCCCCGGTCGAAGGCGCGCCGGCCAATGACCTGGGCCTGGACGAGGTCCCGGACGACATCAAGCAAGACCGCTGGGACCGCTTCATGGCCCATCAGCAGGCCATCAGCACCGCGCGCCTGCAACTGCGCATCGGCAAGGAAATCGACGTGCTGATCGACGAAGTGGAAGAACAAGGCTCGGTGGGCCGTAGCTTCTTCGACGCCCCGGAAATCGACGGCAGCGTGTTCATCGACGGCAATCACGGCTTCAAGCCTGGCGACACCGTGCGATGCCGCGTGGTCGATGCCGACGAATATGACATGTGGGCCGAGCCCATCTGAACCGGTGCCAGTAGAATGCCCTGCCTTCGCGCAGGGCTTTTTTATGCGTAGTTTTTGCGCATGCCGGCCTTGAGTGTCAGCCACCCACCTTCGATGAGGCCTCCATACACATGAACGTGACCTTGATGACGCCTGCGGCCAGCGACCACCCTGAGTTGATCCGGGTGTGGGAGTCGTCGGTACGCGCAACCCACGATTTCCTGCCTGAGCACTACCGGGTGCTGCTGCGGGACAAGCTGCTTGGGCAATACCTGCAAGCCGTCACGCTGGTCGGTTGCCAGGACCAGGACGGTCGCATCTGCGGCTTTGCCGGGGTCGCGAACGGCGACGTGCACATGCTGTTTGTCGCCGATGACTATCGCGGCAAGGGCGTGGGCAAGCGTTTGCTCAGCCATGCCGTGCGCGTGCTGGGGGCAACGCGCCTGGATGTGAACGAGCAGAACCCGCAGGCACTGGCCTTCTATCAGCACCAGGGCTTTGAAATAAACGGGCGTTCGGCGACCGATGGTTTGGGCCAACCTTATCCCCTGCTGCACCTGCGCCTGCGCGAGACGGCGCCGGAGTAAGCCTGCGGCGAGCTTTTCCAGGCAGGACAAATCCGGCAGATTCACAGCCCGGCACGGGTTCAGGCAGGTACAATGGCGGTCTTTCCGTCTTGCGAATGCCTGCCCATGTCTGAACCTACCCGCCTGTCCAAACACCTGATCGAGCAGCTTGGTTGCTCCCGCCGCGAGGCCGAGCTGTACATCGAAGGTGGCTGGGTCGCCGTCGATGGTGTGGTGGTGGAGCAACCCCAGTTCAAAGTCACTGGGCAGCGTGTCGAGTTGTTGCCCGGCGCGCGTGCCGATGCCTTGGAGCCGGTGACGCTGCTGCTGCATCAACCGGCCGGCGTCGACGCCGAGCAAGGCCGCGCCACGCTCAGCCTGAGCACCCTGAGCGAAGCCCACAGCGAAGGCGTAAGGCCGCTGCATGGGCATTTCAACCGCTTGAGCTGTGTGGCCCCGCTGGAGCCGCGTGCCACCGGCATGCAGGTCTTCACCCAAGACTGGCGGGCCAGCCGCAAGATCGAAGCCGACCTGCGCAAGCTGGAACAGGAATACATCATCGAAGTGCGCGGCGAAGCGTCTGCCCAGGCCTTCGAGCGCCTGGCCCGTGGCATCACCCGCAACGACCGCGAGCTGCCCAAGGCCAAGGCCAGTTGGCAGAACGAAACACACCTGCGCCTGGTGGTGAAGAACCCCTACCCCGGGCTGATCTCAGAGCTGTGCGCCGCGTTGCGCCTGGAGGTGCTGGGCATGCGCCGCATTCGTCTGGGCGGCGTGTCCATGGGTAAGCTGCCAGCCGGCCAATGGCGCTATGTGGCCAGCAGCGAACGGTTCTGAGGCTAGGTAAGCATCAGCCCTGCACAACGGATCAAATTGCCGTCACGAGCGGCCCCTGACAGGACCTTGCAACAATGAACCACAATGATGTTCTGCGCAGCCTGCGCTACCTCATCAAGGCCAACGACGCGAAGATCGCTGAGATCATCGCGCTGTCCGGTCTGCAGGTATCCCCTGCCGATATCGCCCATTACGTGAAAAAGGAAGAGGAGCCGGGTTTCATCCTCTGCCCGCAGCCTGTGATGGCGCATTTTCTCGATGGTCTGGTGACCCATCGCCGCGGCCGCGACGACAGTCGGCCCGCGCAGCCGGTCGAGCTGCCGGTGACCAACAACACCATTCTGAAAAAACTGCGGGTGGCGTTCGAGCTGAAAGAAGACGACCTGCATGCCATTCTCAAGGCCGTCAACTTTCCGGTCTCCAAGCCCGAGCTCAGCGCGCTGTTCCGCAAGGTCGGCCACGACAACTACCGCCCCTGTGGCGATCAGCTGCTGCGCAACTTCCTCAAGGGTCTGACGCACCGAGTGCGCGGCTGACATGCAGCATTGCGTCACGCCCGTCGGCATCATGCGTTCCTGCTTCAAGGAAAAGTTCGCCATACCCCGCCAGCCCCATCTGGCACCGGCTGCCCGTGGCGTACTGGAGCTATTGCCGCCGTTCGACACCGGTGAGGCGGTAGCCGGGCTTGAGCAGGTCAGCCATGTGTGGCTGCTGTTCCTGTTCCATCAGGCACTGGAAAATACGCCGCGCCTGAAGGTCCGCCCGCCGCGGCTGGGCGGCAACAAGAGCATGGGGGTGTTCGCCACCCGCGCCACCCACCGCCCCAACGGGATCGGTCAATCGGTGGTGCGCCTTGACGGTGTGGAGCCTGGCCGCCTGCTGCTGTCGGGCATCGATTTGCTCGACGGCACACCGGTCCTCGATATCAAGCCCTACGTCCCCTATGCCGACAGCGTGCCCAGCGCGGTGAACGACATGGCCAGCGCCGCGCCCACCGCGATTGCGGTGGCCTGGTCCGAGCAAGCGTTGCAGCAGGCGCACGCTCATGGCGAACGCCTCGGCGAGCCTTTGGTTGCGTTGATCGAACAATGCCTGGCGCAAGATCCGCGGCCGGCTTACCAGGTACCGCCGGCTGAACGCGTTTATGGCGTGAAATTCTGGGATGTGCAGGTGCGCTGGCAGTACCCGACGCCCCAGCGCATCAGGGTCATCGAAGTCAGCCCGGACCCCTGAAACGGCGCCCATAAAAAAACGCAGGCCTGGCCTGCGTTTTTTGTGCGCGCTGGAAATTACTTTTCGACGAAGGCGCGTTCGATCAGGTAGTCACCTGGCTCGCGCATGCGTGCCGAGATTTTCAGGCCGAAGCTGTCGAGCACCTGGCTGGTTTCGTCGAGCATGCTTGGGCTGCCGCAGATCATGGCGCGGTCATCCTGCGGGTTGATCGGCGGCAGGCCGATGTCGGTGAACAGCTTGCCGCTGCGCATCAGGTCGGTCAGACGGCCCTGGTTCTCGAAAGGCTCACGGGTCACGGTGGGGTAGTAGATGAGCTTTTCACGCACCGCATCGCCGAAGAACTCGTTCTGCGGCAGGTGCTCGGTGATGAACTCGCGGTACGCCACCTCGTTCACATAGCGAACGCCGTGAATCAGGATCACCTTCTCGAAACGCTCGTAGGTTTCCGGGTCCTGGATCACGCTCATGAACGGCGCCAGGCCGGTGCCGGTGCTGAGCAGGTAGAGGTGCTTGCCGGGGTTGAGGTCGTCGAGCACCAGGGTGCCAGTGGGTTTCTTGCTGATGATGACCTCGTCGCCTTCCTTGAGGTGCTGCAGCTGGGAGGTCAGCGGGCCATCAGGCACCTTGATGCTGAAGAACTCCAGATGCTCTTCCCAGTTCGGCGAGGCGATGGAGTAGGCGCGCATGAGCGGACGGCCGTTAGGCTGTTGCAGGCCGATCATCACGAACTGACCGTTCTCGAAGCGCAGGCCCGGATCACGGGTGCACTTGAAGCTGAACAGGGTGTCGTTCCAGTGGTGAACACTGAGGACACGTTCGTGGTTCATGTTGCTCATCGAGTGGGGCTCCTGAAAAAAGACGCAGCGCGGACCAGGCACGCAGTTGCGCGATAGTGTAGGGGCAGCGAGAATATCTGTTAACTGGATTATCAAGATATATGTTATCGGTTATATCGATATGCGATTCACACTCCGTCAACTTCAAGTCTTCGTCGCCGTGGCCCAACAGCAAAGTGTCTCGCGGGCCGCGAGCGTATTGGCCTTGTCGCAATCTGCGGCGAGCACTTCCATCACTGAACTGGAGCGTCAGTCCAGCTGCCAGCTGTTCGACCGTTCAGGCAAGCGCTTGTCACTCAATGCCCTGGGCCAGCAGCTGCTGCCGCAAGCCGTTGCCCTGCTCGACCAGGCCAGGGAAATCGAAGACCTGCTGCAAGGCAAGTCGGGCTTTGGCTCGCTGTCGCTGGGCGCTACCCTGACCATCGGCAACTACCTGGCAACGCTGCTGATCGGCACGTTCATGCAGCAGTACCCGGAAAGCCAGGTGAAGCTGCACGTGCAGAACACTGCGCACATCGTGCAACAGGTGGCGCACCACGAAATTGATCTAGGCCTGATAGAAGGCGATTGCAACCATCCTGACCTGGAGGTGCAGCCTTGGGTTGAAGACGAACTGGTGGTGTTCTGCGCGCCGCAGCACCCGCTGGCCCAGCAAGGCTGCGCAACGATCGAGGCCTTGGCGCGGGAAGCGTGGATCCTTCGTGAACAAGGCTCTGGCACGCGCCTGACCTTCGACCAGGCCATGCGCCATCACCGTGCGGGTCTGAATGTGCGTCTGGAGCTGGAACATACCGAGGCGATCAAACGTGCGGTGGAATCCGGCCTGGGTATCGGTTGCATCTCGCGGCTCGCGCTACGCGATGCCTTCCGCCGCGGCAGCCTGGTCGCGCTGGAAACGCCCGAGCTCGACCTGATGCGCCAGTTCTACTTCATCTGGCACAAGCAGAAATACCAGACCTCGGCCATGCGCGAGTTTCTCGAACTGTGCCGCCGCTTCACCCATGGCATGCGCCGCAGCGACGAGATCGTGCTGCCGACGATTGCCTGAGCCCTATAGAAGGATCACCGCCCACACCAACGCAATGGTGGTCAACGCCACCAACTGCGCGGCGCTGCCCATGTCCTTGGCGTTCTTTGACAGCGGGTGGCGGTCCAGTGAAATGCGGTCGATGGCCGCCTCTATCGCCGAATTGAGCAGCTCGACAACCAACGCGAGCAGGCACACGGCAATCAGGATCGCCCGCTCGGCCCGGCTGACCGACAGCCAGCAGGCCAATGGAATCAGGATGACGTTGAGCAGGACCAACTGGCGAAACGCCGCTTCGCCTTTGAAAGCTGCAGTCAGGCCATCGAGGGAATAGGTGGCAGCATTGAAAATACGTTTGAGGCCGGTCTGGCCTTTGAATGGCGACATGTCAGTGACTTCACAAGGATGAGGGGCCCGCAGACGGGCGAACGAAAAACGGCCGCCGTCAGTTGCCGGCCACCGACTCCAGTTGCTGCAGCAGCAACGCCGCCTGGGTGCGGGTGCGCACGCCCAGCTTGCGGAAAATAGCGGTCACGTGGGCCTTGATGGTGGCCTCGGACACACTCAACTCATAAGCGATCTGCTTGTTCAGCAACCCTTCGCAGACCATCGTCAGCACCCGGAACTGCTGGGGTGTGAGGCTGGCGAGGCCCTCACTGGCGGCCTTGGCCTCGGCCGATACATCGACCTTCTCGAATGCCTGGGGCGGCCACCAGACCTCGCCATCGAGCACTTTCTGCACGGCATCCTGCAGCGTCTCCAGCGGGCTGGATTTGGGAATGAAGCCACTGGCACCAAACTCGCGCGACTTGACCACCACCGCTGCCTCTTCCTGCGCCGAGACCATTACCACAGGGATCTGCGGGTACTGCCCACGCAGCAGCACCAGACCGGAAAATCCGTAGGCCCCCGGCATGTTCAGATCGAGCAGGACCAGGTCCCAGTCGGATTTTTCTGCCAGACGCACTTCCAGTTCGGCGATGGTCGCCACCTCGACCAGGCGTACGCCCTGGCCAAGCCCCAGGGTCACGGCCTGGCGCAAGGCGCTGCGGAACAGCGGGTGGTCATCGGCTATCAGGATTTCGTAGGTGGCCATCGATCGGTTGATCCTGTTCTGTGCCAGGCATGCAGAGGATGAATCGCTTCGCCTGGCAGGCAACTCAAGGCGTGGGGCGGATTCGCCGTGGAAAAGACAGTCAGCGGGCCGTGGATTCCTGAGCCTCGCGCCGCCAGAAACGGCGCCAAGGATGCCCAGCACGGTGCGGGTGGTCAAGCCAATTGCCCAGCCGCGCACCGGGAATCTGTTGCACGACAGCGTCGGACACTACACAAAGGCCTGCAACCGCTGATGCGCCTCATCGTGCAGGTCCAACGGCAAATGCCGCTTGGCGCTCAGGTAATGCAGGCTGAATACATCCAGATACGCATCCAGCGCCTGCGACGCCTGCGTGTCACCTGCCAGGTCCAGGCACATCGCTGCCACTTCTGCGGTGCAGAAATGATCATCGCGCTTGGAGCGCCGCAGTCGATAGCGTGACATCTGCTCGGCCTGCAGACTCAAGACCGGGAAGCGGTCCAGGTAAGGGCTCTTGCGAAACATCTTGCGGGCCTCGGTCCAGGTGGCATCGAGCAGGATGAACAGTGGACGCTTGCCCGGCGCCGGTGCGACGCGATGCACCACGCGCTCGCTGGCGACGAATTCCCCTGGAAACACGATGTAAGGCTGCCACTGCGGGTGCTCCAGCAACGCCAGCAAGGCTGCATCCACCTCAGTGCGCTGCCAGCCGAAGGCCTGGGTGTCTTCTACCAGGTCGGCAATCAGCCAGCCGGTATTGGTGGGCTTCAACGGCTCTGTGTCGTGCATGATCAGGCACATGCCTGACTGGGCATCGACCCTGGGTTTGAGTGCGCACAGGCAATGGCTGGCAATGACCCGACAATCGGCGCAGCGTACGGCGCGCGAGCCACGGGCGACAAAGGGTTTGATGCTGCGAGCCAGGCGCTCGGCGCGAAGGCGCGCGACGGCATGGCTCATGACAACTGAAGCAATTGAAGACGGGAAACCAACACGGTTGCAACTCGGTGGACGGCAGGCTCGGCAGTTTACCAGAGGCAGGCTGTTTTGCCGTGCGGGCTGGCCGGCTCGCACCTTATACTCGGCCGATTGCACCCGCTGGTGCCACTTGGGACGGTTCCGAGCATCAGGGAACGCCACCGTACAGCGCGGGTCCAACCGCCAGTTATCGAATCAGGAGAGATCCATGCTGCGTTTTATCGTTCCGACACTGAGCGTCTTGCTTGTCCTGCCCTTGGCAGCCCAGGCCGCGTCCAAACAGGACTACGAGTTGAACCAGATGCTGCAGAAAGTCGCCAAGGAAAGCAGCGTCGGCACCCCTCGCGCCATCAATGAAGACATTCTCGACCAAGGTTATACCGTCGAAGGCAAGGCCCTGATCAACCACCTCAGCGTGCGCGAAGGCCAGGCCCGCCAGATGGCCACCAGCCCTGAGCAGGTGCGTGATCAACTGGGCGAGAGTGTCTGCCAGAATGGCGGCTATCGTCAGCTGATGGCCCGTGGCGCGGTGATGGTCTATCGCTTCACCGAATACAAGACCAACCGCCAGATCGGCGATCAGGCTTTCGACGCCGCCAGCTGCCGTATCAAGCTGAAGTAAGGTTAATCGGCAGCCCTGCCATGCGCCGCTGCCCGCCAGCGGCGTGTACCGTATGCGGTCAGGCCAACGCGCTTGCCGCTGCGGGTCTGGATTTGACGTTGACAGAGCCCATTCATCAGCAACGTGCCTGGTTCGGCCTGGGGCCTGCCGCACTGCCCAGGCCCTATCCGATCAAGTAACGCGATGGCGGCTTGGCAATCAGCGCGCCGACCCGTAAGTTTCCAACGTCCGCAGGCTGCCTGTTGCACAAGGAGACGTTGAATGCCCTATCAGCCCAATGATCATCTGTTCAGCCATTTTCAAGACCATGGCATCGATGTGAGCGATCTCGAAGCGCAACTGCAACGGGTTGCCCCTGATAGCCCGAACCTGCCCCTCTACCGCGACATGATGCTGACCGTGCTGCGCATGGCCCATGATGATCGTGACCGCTGGAACGCGAAAATCACCTTGCAGACCCTGCGTGAGCTGGACAATGCCTTTCGCACCCTGCAGCGTTACCAGGGACGACGCAAAGTCACGGTCTTCGGCTCCGCTCGCACACCGCTCGAACACCCCATGTACGGCCTGGCCCGCGAGTTGGGCTCGGCGCTGGCGAACTCTGATCTGATGGTGATCACCGGCGCCGGCGGCGGCATCATGGCAGCCGCCCATGAGGGCGCTGGCAGTGATCACAGCCTGGGCTTCAACATCACCCTACCCTTCGAGCAACATGCCAATGCCACCGTGGATGGCACGGACAAGCTTCTGCCCTTCCACTTCTTCTTCATTCGTAAACTGTTCTTCGTAAAAGAAGCCGATGCCCTGGTGCTCTGTCCTGGCGGTTTCGGCACCCTGGATGAAGCGCTGGAAGTCCTGACATTGATTCAGACCGGCAAAAGCCCACTGGTGCCGGTCGTGTTGCTGGACTCGCCCGGTGGTACGTTCTGGCAGGAATGCCTGGACTTCATCAGCCGGCAGTTGCAAGAGAACCGCTACATCCTGCCCAACGACCTCAACCTGATGCGCCTGGTGTATGACGCTCAAGAAGCGGTCGATGAGATCAACCGTTTCTATGCCAACTACCATTCAAGCCGCTGGTTGCAGCAAGACTTCCTGATACGCATGCGCCATCCCTTGAGCGAGCAAGCGCTGAACGAACTTCAGGAAGCCTTTGCTGATCTGTGTGTGACAGGCAAGTATTGCCAAAGCCCCGACAGCAGCATTGGCCACGAAACGGATGACTACAGTCAGCTCACACGCCTGACCTTCGGCTTCTCAGGGCGAGACCAAGGTCGCCTGCGTGGGCTGATCGATTTTATCAATCGCGAAGAGAATTGGGCCTTGCCAGTGGCGCCTTCCAATGGCCAGCGCACCCAGGAAGGCATGAAGACCGACTGACTGTCAGTCTTCAAGATCCCGGCCGCTAAGCAAGCGGCCGATCATCTCCATGGAATAGCCTCGATAGGCGAGAAAGCGTGTGTGTTTGCCACGGGCACGGGCATCTTCAGGAGGCATTCCAGCGAATTTTCGCTGCCACACATCGCGCAGTTTCTCGGCCCAGTCCACACCACACTCACGCAATGCCTGCTCAACGTCATGACGGTCGAGCCCGCGCTGCCCCAGCTCTTCCCGAATACGCGCCGGGCCGTAACCTGAGTTGGAGCGGTATCGAATGAAGCTTTCGAGATAGCGCGCCTCGCTCAGCAGCCCCTCCTGCGCGAGCCGATCGAGCGCAGGCTCGATCAACTCGTCAGGCGCGCCCCGCTGGCGGAGCTTGCGTGTCAGCTCTACTCGGCCATGCTCGCGACGAGCGAGCAAGTCCATGGCGGTGCGCCGGACGGCAACAGACGTGTCAAGTACGACAGACATGGCGCAGGCTATTAGCTTGCGTCGACGTCAGCGGCATCACTGGTGCTGGTCGCGGCTTCAGCCTGAGCGGCAGCGGCGGCTGCAGCAGCGACGGCATCAAGGTTCAGCAACTTGTCGCGAATCGATTTCTCGATCTCTGCACCAATTGCCGGGTTCTCCGCCAAGTACTTGGCCGAGTTGGCCTTGCCTTGGCCGATCTTGTTGCCTTGGTAGCTGTACCAGGCACCGGACTTCTCTACGAAACCATGCGCGACGCCCAGGTCGATGATTTCACCGTTGCGGTAGATGCCCTTGCCGTAAAGGATCTGGAATTCAGCCTGACGGAACGGGGGCGCCACCTTGTTCTTGACGATCTTGACGCGCGTTTCACTACCAACGACTTCGTCACCTTCCTTGACCGCACCGGTACGCCGGATGTCCAAACGCACGGAGGCGTAGAACTTCAACGCGTTACCGCCCGTGGTGGTTTCCGGGCTACCGAACATGACGCCGATTTTCATGCGGATCTGGTTGATGAAGATCACCAGGCAGTTGGCGTTCTTGATGTTACCGGTGATCTTGCGCAGCGCCTGGGACATCAAGCGAGCCTGCAGGCCCACGTGCATGTCGCCCATTTCACCTTCGATCTCGGCCTTGGGTACCAGCGCCGCCACGGAGTCGACGATGATCACGTCGACCGCGTTGGAACGCACCAGCATGTCGGTGATTTCCAGTGCTTGCTCGCCGGTATCTGGCTGGGAGACCAGCAGGTCATCGACGTTGACGCCCAGCTTGCCCGCGTATTCGGGATCGAGAGCATGCTCGGCGTCGACGAATGCGCAGGTCGCGCCGGCTTTTTGCGCTTCGGCGATGACCGACAGCGTCAGCGTGGTTTTACCCGAAGACTCCGGGCCATAGATCTCGACGATACGACCTTTAGGCAGGCCGCCGATGCCCAGCGCAATGTCCAGGCCCAGCGAGCCGGTAGAAATGGCTGGAATGCGCTGACGTTCATGGTCGCCCATGCGCATCACTGCACCCTTACCGAATTGACGTTCGATTTGCCCCAGGGCCGCAGCCAAGGCGCGCTTCTTGTTGTCGTCCATTGAAATCCTCACGTGATCGACAGGCCCTGATGGCCGTGTACTGTATAAGTAGCCAGTATTATTCCACAGGGAAGCGTTTCCGCAAACCCCTGTGTACGATTTACTCGGTGCCAAGCTGTAACAGGCCTGCCAGGGCAGCTTTTACGGTCTGCTGGCGAACCGCCTCGCGGTCGCCCTCGAACACATGCCGTTCAGTGCAAAGGCGGGCGCCATCGGCCCAGGCCAGCCATACCGTGCCCACGGGCTTTTCGGGCGAGCCGCCACCAGGACCCGCGACGCCGCTCACCGCGACCGCAAACCGCGCTCCACTGGCCGCCTGAGCGCCGCGGACCATGGCCTCGACCACGGCCTGACTGACTGCCCCGACCTGCTCGAACAAGTGCGGCGCAACGCCCAACTGCCGGGTTTTCTGTGCGTTCGAATACGTCACGAAACCGGCTTCGAACCAGGCCGAACTGCCGGGTATGCGGGTGATGGCCTCGGCAATGCCACCGCCGGTACAGGACTCCGCCGTAGAGACCTGGGCATTCAGGCGCTGCAGGTGGTGGCCCAGACGGGTGCTGAGCAACGTGATGGGGTCCATGTCAAAGCTCCTTGCAGGGGTCGCATTACCCTAGCACTCCCTGCCGGTCAGACAATGGCTCGATACGCTTGGTTGCACTCGCACCGATTGCCTGCGGGTTTCTGCAACATGGCTAAAAAGCCTGTAACATTCGCGCGTTTCAAAATCGTCCATCGAATCACCGCTGTAAGGCCCCGTAATGTCCGACCTCGCCGCACACACTCCCATGATGCAACAGTACTGGAGGCTGAAAAATCAGCATCCGGACCAGTTGATGTTCTATCGAATGGGCGATTTCTACGAAATCTTCTACGAAGATGCGAAGAAAGCGGCCAAGTTGCTGGATATCACGCTCACCGCGCGTGGCCAGTCGGCGGGGCAGTCGATCCCCATGTGCGGCATTCCTTACCACTCGGCCGAAGGTTACCTGGCCAAGCTGGTCAAGCTTGGCGAATCGGTGGTGATCTGCGAACAGATCGGTGACCCGGCCACCAGCAAAGGGCCGGTCGAGCGCCAGGTCGTGCGGATCATCACGCCAGGCACGGTAAGTGACGAGGCGCTGCTCGATGAGCGCCGAGACAACCTCATCGCAGCCCTGCTGGGCGACGAGCGCCTGTTCGGCCTGGCGGTACTGGACATCACCAGCGGCAATTTCACGGTCCAGGAGATCAAGGGCTGGGAAAACCTGCTCGCCGAGCTCGAGCGCATCAACCCGGTTGAACTGCTCTTCCCTGATGACTGGCCGTCTGGCCTGCCAGCGGAAAAGCGCCGCGGCGCCCGCCGGCGCGCGCCCTGGGACTTCGATCGTGACTCCGCGCGCAAGAGCCTGTGCCAGCAGTTCGCAACCAAAGACCTGAAAGGCTTTGGCTGCGACAAGCTGACCCTGGCGATCGGCGCTGCCGGCTGCCTGCTCACCTACGCCAAGGAAACCCAGCGCACGGCCTTGCCGCACCTGCGCAGCCTGCGCCATGAGCGCCTGGACGACACGGTCATTCTCGACGGTGCCAGCCGCCGCAACCTGGAACTGGACGTCAACCTGGCAGGTGGGCGCGAAAACACCTTGCAGTCGGTCATCGACCGCTGCCAGACCGCCATGGCCAGCCGTTTGCTGGCGCGCTGGCTGAACCGGCCGCTGCGTGACCTCAAGGTGCTCAAGGCGCGTCAGGATTCGATCCGCTGCCTGCTCGACGGTTTCCGCTTCGAAAAGCTGCAGCCCCAGCTCAAGGACATTGGTGATATCGAGCGGATCCTCGCGCGGATCGGCTTGCGCAATGCCCGTCCACGAGACCTGGCGCGGCTGCGTGATGCCCTGGGCGCCCTGCCCGAGCTGCAGAACGCGTTGTCGGAACTGGAAGCACCGCACCTGGCCCGATTGGCAGCCATTGCCGGTACCTACCCGGAACTGGCCAGCCTGTTGGAACGGGCCATCATCGACAATCCGCCCGCGGTCATCCGTGACGGCGGCGTACTCAAAGCGGGCTATGACGGCGAGCTGGACGAGCTGCTGGCAATCAGTGAGAACGCGGGCCAGTTTCTCATCGACCTCGAAGCGCGCGAGAAAGCCCGCACCGGCCTTGCCAACCTCAAAGTCGGCTACAACCGCGTACACGGCTATTTCATCGAGTTGCCGAGCAAACAGGCCGAACAAGCCCCAGGCGACTACATCCGCCGCCAGACCCTCAAAGGTGCAGAGCGCTTCATCACGCCTGAACTCAAGGCGTTCGAGGACAAGGCGCTGTCCGCCAGAAGCCGCGCGCTGGCCCGTGAAAAACTACTCTATGACGCGCTGCTCGAAACCCTCATCGAGCATTTGGCGCCGCTACAAGACAGCGCCGCTGCCCTGGCCGAAGTCGATGTGCTGAGCAACCTCGCCGAGCGAGCGCTGACCCTTGACCTGAACTGCCCGACCTTCGTCGACGAGCCCTGCCTGCGCATCGATCAGGGCCGTCACCCGGTGGTGGAGCAAGTGCTGAGCACGCCGTTCGTGGCCAACGACCTGCGGCTGGACGACAGCACGCGCATGTTGATCATCACCGGCCCCAACATGGGCGGTAAATCGACCTACATGCGCCAGACTGCACTGATCGTGCTGATGGCGCACATCGGCAGTTTCGTGCCTGCAGTGGGTTGTGAGCTGTCGCTGGTCGACCGGATCTTCACCCGCATTGGTTCCAGCGATGACCTCGCCGGGGGGCGCTCGACCTTCATGGTCGAGATGAGCGAAACCGCCAACATCCTGCACAACGCCACCGAGCGCAGCCTGGTGCTGATGGACGAGGTAGGCCGCGGCACCAGCACCTTCGACGGTCTGTCGCTGGCCTGGGCCGCCGCCGAGCGTCTCGCCCAGTTGCGCGCATATACCTTGTTCGCCACGCACTATTTCGAACTGACGGTGTTGCCCGACAGCGAGCCCCTGGTCGCCAACGTCCACCTCAACGCGACCGAACACAACGACCGCATCGTATTTCTGCACCATGTCCTGCCGGGTCCTGCCAGCCAGAGCTATGGCCTGGCGGTGGCGCAACTGGCAGGCGTGCCCACGCCGGTTATCCAGCGTGCGCGTGAACACCTGGGCAGGCTGGAAACCGCAAGCCTGCCGCAGCACGCCCCTACCGTGTCGACCCAGCATCAGCCACAGGCCCCGCACCAGAGCGATCTGTTCGCGAGCCTGCCACACCCGGCCATCGAGAAGCTGGGCAAGCTGGACCTGGACAACACCACACCGCGTCAAGCTATCGAAATGCTATATCAACTAAAAAACCTGTTATAACGCCACGACGCGCAAGCTGGTAGAATCCGGCGCGGTTTGCGAGTGCTGCAGGTTATTAGCCTGGCCTGCAGCCCAGTTCGTAAGCCGTGCAGCCCTGAATGGACGGGCATGCTGCCGTCGCCTGAGGAGAAAATTAGAAATGTCCTTCGTCGTCACCGACAACTGCATCAAGTGCAAGTACACCGACTGCGTAGAAGTCTGTCCGGTGGACTGCTTCTACGAAGGCCCGAATTTTCTGGTCATTCATCCGGACGAGTGCATTGACTGCGCGTTGTGCGAACCGGAATGCCCGGCCCAGGCCATCTTCTCCGAAGACGAGATTCCAGCAGGTATGGAAAACTTCATCGAGTTGAACGCCGAGCTGGCAGAAGTCTGGCCCAATATCACCGAGAAGAAAGACGCGCTGCCCGATGCAGCGCAATTCGATGGCCAGACCGGCAAGATCGCCGACCTGCAGCGCTGACCGTCGATCGCATACGAAAAAGGCCCGCAAGGGCCTTTTCTGTTTTTTGCGGACAAAAAAAGGGGCGGTTTGACCCGCCCACATTTTTCTCCATTTGTCCCTGCTGTCCTGCACATCTTCATTGATGAATCGCGTCATGCGATGTCCTGAGCCCGCATCCTTGAGGGCCTGTGCCTGTCCGTAGGCACAGTTCAGATAGTAACGCTTCCCTGTGAGAGAACAACTGCACTGTCTCTCAAAACACTACGAGCGAAACGTTTTTACAAATCTAAAAAAATGATTATTTTCAGTGACTTGCGAAAAATCCGCGACTGAAATCGACAACCATTTACTCCCGCCTACAGCGTTTACTTACAGCGCGAGTGAGAAAACACTTACACGCGGCGCTACACCGCTGGCGGCGCGGTCGTTTTTCAGGTCGAAAAAAAGCCCCGAGTTTTCGGGGCTTGGGCGTTGCCGCGAACGCTACTGGAACAGCGACTCGCTGGACAGGCCGTTCTTTTCAAGGATTTCGCGCAGGCGCTTGAGGCCCTCGACCTGAATCTGCCGCACTCGCTCACGGGTCAGACCGATTTCAAGCCCTACATCCTCCAGCGTGCTGCTCTCATGGCCACGCAGGCCAAAACGACGGATCACCACTTCTCGCTGTTTCTCGGTCAGCTCGCCCAGCCACTGATCAATGCTGCGCGACAGGTCATCGTCCTGCAAGAGGTCGCAGGGATCGGTGGGACGGTCATCGGTGAGCGTATCGAGGAGCGTCTTGTCCGAGTCAGGCCCCAGAGACACGTCTACCGAAGACACACGCTCATTGAGGCCCAGCATGCGCTTCACCTCCGCGACTGGTTTTTCCAGCAGCGTGGCGATTTCCTCGGCTGAGGGTTCGTGATCCAGTTTCTGCGTCAGCTCGCGGGCAGCGCGCAAGTACACGTTGAGCTCTTTGACCACATGAATCGGCAGGCGAATGGTACGCGTCTGGTTCATGATCGCCCGTTCGATGGTCTGGCGAATCCACCACGTGGCATAGGTGGAGAAACGGAAGCCGCGCTCAGGGTCGAACTTTTCGACCGCTCGGATCAGGCCCAGGTTGCCTTCTTCAATGAGGTCGAGGAGCGAGAGACCACGGTTCACATAGCGGCGGGCGATTTTCACGACGAGGCGCAGGTTGCTCTCGATCATGCGCTTGCGGCCTGCGGGGTCGCCTTTCTGGGAAAGACGTGCGAAATGGACTTCTTCTTCGGGAGAGAGCAGTGGCGAGAAACCGATTTCGTTCAGATACAACTGGGTAGCGTCGAGCGCCCGGCTGTAATCGATGTACTTGTGTTGCTTGAGCGAAGCACTGGACTTCGATTTGGTTCGAACCGGAGATACAGCAGGTTCGTCTGACACCACATCCGTTTCCAAAACAATGCCGGTTTCCATAAGGAGCACGTCATCGTCGATGTCAAACCTCGGCACTTCTTTACTGAGAGCCATTGTTGTAGTCCTTTGCTGAGTTCGAACTCAGACTCTAGCGACACCTACATCCCTGGTATCACTGGAGCCTGCCCCCTTACATAAAAGGAACAGGCCGGGTGTTACAACTCAACGGCGTGGCAGGAACTGTAGCGGATCTACGGGCTTACCCTGTCGGCGGATTTCAAAGTGCAGCTTGACTCGATCAGTACCCGTGGAACCCATTTCAGCAATCGTCTGCCCTGCCTTGACTTGCTGCCCTTCCCGAACCAAAAGCCTGCGATTATGACCATAAGCGCTGACATACGTATCGCTGTGCTTGATGATGATCAACTCGCCGTAGCCTCTCAGACCACTACCGGCGTAGACCACTGAACCATTGGACGCAGCGAAAACAGGCTGTCCCAAATCCCCTGCGATATCAATGCCTTTATTCAAACTACCGTTTGAAGCAAATTTACCGATTACCACGCCATTGGATGGCCACATCCAGCCGCCTGCGGTGCGCTCGGCGGCGGGTACCTGGGTGACCGTGGTGGTGGTGCTGGATGAAGGGGTAGACACGGTTTTGGTGACCACCGGCGTGGCGACGGAACTCCCCACCGGGCGTCGGGTTACCGTGGTCTTGCTCGACGAAGACGGGCTGGAGACGACGGTGGTATTGCCCGAGCCACTGGCGAAGCGGATGGCTTGGCCGGGACGGATCGTATACGGCGCCGCGATGCCGTTGCGCGCAGCCAGTTCCTTGTAGTCCCAGCCATAACGGAAGGCGATGGAGAACAACGTGTCACCCGGCTTGACCACATATTGGCCGGAGGTGACAGGCGTACGTTTGGCAGCTGCAGCGTTGCGATCGACCACGCCCGCATTGTTGGACCGGGTACTTGAACAACCGGCAAGCAACGTCCCCATGGCCAGCGCAATCACCAGAATTTTGAATGCCGCTCGTTCCTTGCGCTGCCGCATGATTGTGTGAACCACCCGCCGCTCCCCTCATGCTGCCAAAATGAATGTGCCCAAGACAGATGCACTGCCCGGATCTCGATACCCCTGACCCCCGCTCTCCCAGCGGTGAAACAGAGGGCGCCTTAGACCGCAGTCTGGCAGGCACACGCCACATAGACACAACGCTCCGGCGAGAATTCGCCAAAGGTGTAAATTTTCCTGCGTCGAACTCAGTTGATCGACCCATTGAGCAGCGGTACGAAACGCACCGCGCCCAGTACCGTTCGGGAAAAGCCGTTTTCCTCGCGCACGATCAGCATCAACTGCTGAACATCACCTGCAGGGCCTACCGGAATCACCAGGCGACCACCCGGCGCCAATTGATCGAGCAGCGCTTGGGGCACTTCGGCAGCCACCGCGGTGACGATGATGCCGTTGTAGGGCGCCAAGGCTGGCCAGCCTTCACAGCCGTCGCCCCAGCGGAACACCACATTGCGCAGGTTCAGCTCGATCAGACGCTCCTTGGCGCGATCCTGCAGGCTCTTGATGCGCTCGACGGAAAACACCCGCTCGACCAGTTGCGCGAGCACTGCAGTCTGGTAGCCCGAGCCAGTACCGATTTCCATCACCTTGTCCAGCGGCCCCGCCTGCAACAGGACTTCGCTCATGTGCGCGACGATGAAGGGCTGGGAAATGGTCTGGTTGTGGCCAATCGGCAGGGCCGTGTCTTCATAGGCGCGATGAGCCAACGCTTCATCGACGAACAGATGACGCGGCGTGCCACGAATGACTCCGAGCACCCTGGGGTTACTGATGCCCTCCTCGCTCAAGCGCTGAATCAGGCGCTCCCGGGTACGCTGAGAGGTCATGCCAATGCCATTTCGCATCAAGTCATCCGGCTCGCGCATCAGAGCACGCCCTCCAGCCAGCCGTCGAACAGCTCGAAGGCATCGCTGAACGTGCGATCGAGCTGCAACGGAGTAATGGATACATAGCCCTGCATCACGGCATGGAAGTCAGTGCCGGGCCCACCGTCTTCGGCATCTCCGGCCACGGCGATCCAGTAGCCTTCCTTGCCGCGCGGGTTGACCACCTTGGTCGGCGCGGCGGCGCGGGCGCGGTGGCCCAGGCGGGTGAGACGGATACCGCGGATATGTTCCAGAGGCAGGTTGGGGATGTTCACATTGAGCACGGTGCGCGGTGGCAGGGTCAGGCGGGCCTGAGCCTCGACCAGACGACGGGCAATGTGCGCAGCGGCCGGCAGGTTGTCAGGCAGGCGCGAGACCAGCGAAAACGCCAGCGACGTCCCGCCGAGGAAACGCCCTTCCAAGGCTGCCGCGACCGTGCCGGAATAGAGCACGTCATCACCCAGGTTGGCGCCCAGGTTGATCCCCGCGACCACCATGTCGGGGGCTTGGGCGAGCAGGCCATTGAGCCCCAGGTGCACACAGTCTGTGGGCGTGCCATTCAGGCTGATGAAGCCGTTGGCCAGGCGCTGCGGGTGCAGCGGCCGGTCGAGGGTCAGCGAGCTGCCCGCACCGCTCTTGTCTTGCTCCGGCGCGATGACCGCGCACTCGGCATAGTCGGCCAGCGCCGCATGCAGCGCGGCCAGGCCGGGTGCGGTCACACCGTCGTCGTTTGAAATCAGAATACGCATGGGCTGTCCGTCTGCCCTGCCGGCACCAGATCAACGAGCTCACGCACCACCACGGTAGCGAAGCATCCGGCCGGCAGGACGAATTCCAGTTGCAGGATATCAGGCTCGGGATAATGCCACGTCAAGCGCCCGATAGGGAGCCGCAGGATGCGCCGTTCGTGATCCATGCCCGCCTTTGCCAGCCACTCACAGAGCGCCGCGTGAGCAGCACCGATGCTGGCCTCCAAAGCGCCCGGTGTTCCGCTGGCAGGGGTCGCGCCCTCGCCCCACAGCGGGCCGGTGGGGTGCAGATCGAGTTCTGCCAGCCGCGGATCGACGCATTCGGCCTCGCCCGCGACGAAGAAGCTGCGGCTGTCAGTGAAGGCCAGCAGGTCACCGACCTGAGCGCGCTGCCAGCTGCCATCGGCCACGCGCGCGGCCACTACCTGGTTGAACACGTAACTGCGCGCCGCCGAAAGCAGGCGCGAGCGTACGTTGCGCTGCTCAGGCAAGGCTTGACGAGCCGCCCACTCCAGCGCGCCATACACATTGCCACCCTCAAAGCCGAAGCGCTGGGTACCGAAGTAGTTCGGTACGCCCCGGACCTTGAGCTGTTCCAGGCGCGCATCGAGTGCGGCGTGATCGGCCTTGAGCTGGGTCAGGCGCAGGGTGAAGCCATTGGCGGCGTGCGCGCCACGCTGCAGCTTGCGCTGGTGACGGGCCTGCTTGAGGATGCGCAGCGTGTCGTCTTCGGCACGGGACAGATCAGGATCGGCCTTGCCCGGCAGGTGCAGGCTGAACCACTGGCGGGTCAGGGCCTGGCGATCCTTCAGGCCGGCGTAGCTGATCGAACGCGCCGGAACGCCTGCGGCGCGGGCCAACCGGCGCGCTGCCTCTTCGGTATTGAGGTCGCGCTTTTCCACCCACAACCAAAGGTGCTCACCTTGGCCCGAGAGCGGAATATCCAGCACCTCATCGACTTGGAAATCTTCGGCCACGGCCTTGAGCACGGCGCTGCCCAGCGCAGGGCCGGCGGCGACCGGACCGAGCAGTTGCTGTTCGTTCATACCGGCAGCAACAAGGCGACCGCGTGAACCGCGATGCCCTCCTCACGCCCGGTGAAACCGAGCTTTTCCGTGGTAGTGGCCTTGACGTTGACCTGATCGAGCTGGACCTGCAGGTCGTGGGCGATGCAGTGGCGCATCAGCTCGATGTGCGGCGCCATCTTCGGCGCCTGCGCCACGATGGTGGCGTCGACGTTACCGACCTTCCAGCCCTTGGCCTGGACGATGCCGACGACATGGCGCAGCAATACGCGGCTGTCGGCGCCCTTGAACTGCGGGTCGGTGTCCGGAAAATGTTTGCCGATATCGCCCAGCGCGGCAGCACCGAGCAACGCATCGCTCAGCGCGTGCAGCACCACATCGCCATCAGAATGAGCCAACAAACCGTAGCAATGCGCAATTCGCACGCCACCCAGGGTGATGAAGTCGCCGTCGGTGAAGCGGTGCACATCGTAGCCATGGCCAATACGCATAGAAAAACGCCCCGATAAAATCAGGGCGTGATTCTACCTGCTTTACCGCAGGGGTGGGCGACTGCCCGCGCGCGACGTCAGACGCGGCCCAGGGCCATGGCGTGATGGCGCAGGTGCTCATCGATGAAGCTGGCGATGAAGAAGTAGCTGTGGTCATAACCCGGTTGCAGGCGCAGGGTCAGCGCATGGCCACCTTTGCGCGCCGCCTGCTCCAGCGCATGGGGCTTGAGCTGGTTTTCCAGAAAGTCGTCGCGATCCCCCTGATCGACCAACAGCGGTGGGCACTGCCCGGCCGGGGTCTCGCCGAGCAGCACGCTGGCATCCCACGCGCGCCAGCGCGCGCGGTCTTCGCCCAGGTAGCGCGACAGCGCCTTCTCGCCCCACGGGCAGTCCATGGGGTTGCTGATCGGCGAGAACGCCGACACCGACTGGTAGCGCCCTGGGTTGCGCAAGGCGCACACCAGCGCGCCGTGGCCGCCCATCGAATGACCGCTGATGCTGCGCTGCCCGGAGGCCGGGAAGTGCGCCTCGATCAGCGCAGGCAGCTCGTCGACCACATAATCGTGCATGCGGTAATGCTGCGCCCACGGCTGCTCGGTGGCATTGACGTAGAAACCGGCGCCCTTGCCGAAGTCCCAGGCGTTGTCCGGATCACCCGGCACCTGATCGCCACGCGGGCTGGTATCGGGAGCAACGATGATCAACCCCAGCTCGGCCGCCAGGCGCTGTGCGCCGGCCTTGTGCATGAAGTTCTCGTCGGTGCAGGTCAGGCCGCTCAGCCAGTACAGCACCGGCAGCTTCTCACCCTGCTCGGCCTGTGGCGGCAGGTACACGGCGAACACCATGTCGCAGCCCAGCACCTTGGAAGTGTGCCGGTAGCGTTTGTGCCAGCCGCCGAAACTTTTCTGACAGGAGATGTTTTCCAGGCTCATGACGGACCTCAGAAGTGGATCACGCTACGGATGCTCTTACCTTCGTGCATCAGGTCGAAGGCCTTGTTGATGTCTTCCAGCCCCATGGTGTGGGTAATGAAAGTATCCAGCGGGATTTCGCCCTGCTGGGACATCTCGACGTAGCTGGGCAGCTCGCTGCGCCCACGCACGCCGCCAAAGGCCGAACCGCGCCAGACGCGCCCGGTCACCAGCTGGAACGGACGGGTAGCGATTTCCTGGCCGGCACCGGCAACGCCGATGATCACCGACTCGCCCCAACCCTTGTGGCAGCACTCGAGCGCGGCGCGCATCAGCTGCACGTTGCCGATGCACTCGAAGGAGAAGTCCACGCCGCCATCGGTCAGGTCGACGATGACGTCCTGGATCGGACGGTCGTATTCCTTCGGGTTGATGCACTCGGTAGCGCCAAGCTGCTTGGCGATCTCGAATTTGGCCGGGTTGATGTCGACGGCAATGATGCGCGAGGCCTTGGCCTTCACAGCGCCGATGATCGCCGACAGGCCGATGCCGCCCAGACCGAACACAGCCACGGTGTCACCCGGCTGGACCTTGGCGGTGTTGAGCACGGCGCCAATGCCGGTGGTGACGCCGCAGCCCAGCAGACAGACCTTTTCCAACGGTGCGTCTTTCTGAATCTTGGCGACGGAAATTTCCGGCAGCACGGTGTATTCAGAGAACGTCGAGGTCCCCATGTAGTGGAACAGCTGTTGGCCTTTGTAGGAAAAACGCGTGGTGCCATCGGGCATCAGACCCTTGCCTTGGGTGGCACGAATGGCCTGGCACAGGTTGGTCTTGCCCGAGCGGCAGAATTTGCACTGGCCGCATTCCGGGGTGTACAGCGGGATCACATGATCGCCAACGGCAACCGAGGTAACGCCTTCGCCAATCGCTTCGACGATGGCACCGCCTTCATGCCCGAGGATGGAGGGGAAAATGCCTTCCGGATCCGCGCCCGACAGGGTGTAGGCGTCGGTGTGGCAGACGCCGCTGGCGACAACGCGCAGCAACACTTCACCGGCCTTGGGCATGGCAACGTCGACTTCGACGATTTCCAGCGGTTTCTTGGCCTCGAAGGCAACGGCGGCACGGGACTTGATCATCAACGGTCTCCTCTAGGAAATAGGCAAGCAGCCGCTGAGTGTAATTCACCTTCTTTTGATGAATAATCCGGCCAAGGTCAAAACATTCTTGCTGTACAGGGATAATCCATGAGTAGCCGCTGGGAAGGCATCGATGAGTTCGTGGCCGTGGCCGAGCACGGTCAGTTCACCGCTGCGGCCGAACGCCTGGGGGTTTCCTTGTCACATATCAGCCGGCAGATCGCGCGGCTCGAAGAACGCCTGCAGACCCGTCTGCTGTACCGCAGCACCCGACGCGTCACGCTGAGCGAGGCCGGTCAGACTTTTCTGCATCATTGCCAGCGCCTGCAGGACGGCCGCGAAGAAGCGCTGCGGGCCATGGGCGATCTGGCCAGTGAACCCAAGGGCCTGCTGCGCATGACCTGCGCGGTGGCGTATGGCGAGCGCTTCATCGTGCCGCTGGTGACCCGCTTCATGGCGCTCTACCCCCAGTTGCGTCTGGAAGTAGAGCTGAGCAACAGCAACCTGGACCTGCTGCACGAAGGCATGGACCTGGCCATTCGCCTGGGTCGCCTGCAAGACTCGCGCTTGGTGGCCAGCCGGCTGGCGCCGCGACGCATGTACGTCTGCGCCTCCCCCGCCTACCTCGAACGCTATGGCCGGCCGCATAGCCTCTCGGAGCTGGCCCGGCACAACTGCCTGATAGGCAGTTCGGATATCTGGAGCCTGCAACAGGATGGCCGCGAGCTGAGCCAGCGGGTGCAGGGCAACTGGCGCTGCAACAGCGGCCAGGCCGTGCTGGATGCCGCCCTGCAAGGGATGGGGTTAGGCCAGTTGCCGGACTACTACGTACTCGAACACCTGCGCAGCGGCGCTTTGGTGTCGCTGCTCGAGGCCCATCAGCCGCCCAATACCGCAGTGTGGGCGCTGTACCCGCAGCAGCGGCACTTGTCGCCCAAGGTGCGGCGGCTGGTGGACTACCTCAAGGAAGAACTGGCCAAGCGGCCGGAGTATTGCCAGGCGTGAGCCCTGGCCCTTCAGCGGCGGCTCGACCAGCGCTGGCGCAGCCATTCGAGGTCTTCGGGGCGGGTGACCTTGATGTTGTCACCGCGGCCCTCGATCAGGCGCGGCGCCTGGCCGGACCACTCCATGGCCGACGCCTCGTCCGTAACCGCCACTTCCGAGACCTGGCATTCGGCCAACGCCCGATGCAAGGCGCCCAAACGAAACATCTGCGGGGTGTAGGCCAGCCAGATGGTGCTGCGGTCAACGGTCGCTGCAACACGGCCGTCGGCGCCGGCGCGCTTGAGGGTGTCCTTGGCTGGAATCGCCAGCAGGCCGCCGACCGGGTCGTCAGCCAGCTCGCTCAACAACTTGTCGAGGTCAGCGCGGGCGAGGTTGGGTCGGGCAGCGTCGTGCACCAGCACCCAGTCATCGTCCGCAGCGCCTTGGGCATGCAGCAACAGCAAGGCATTGAGCACCGAGTCGGCGCGCTCCCGCCCACCTGGCGCGCGTTGAATGCGTGGGTCGTGCGCACAGTCCAGGCTGGGCCAGAACGGATCGTCTTCGGCGAGGCTGACAACCATCCCCTTGAGCTGGGGATGACCGAGAAAACAGTCGAGGGCGTGTTCGATAAGGGTCTTGCCGCCCAGCGGCAAATACTGTTTAGGGCGGTCGGCGGCCATGCGCGCGCCAACGCCCGCAGCAGGCAGCACCGCCCAGAAGGCAGGCAAGGTCATTTCTGCGGCAGCTGGTAAAGGGTTTCGCCTTCCTTGACCATCCCCAACTCATGACGCGCCCGTTCTTCCACGGTCTCCATACCCTTCTTCAACTCCAGAACCTCGGCATCGAGCACGCGATTGCGCTCCAGCAAACGCACGTTCTCGGCGTGCTGGTCGTCGATTTGCTGCTTGAGTTCGGCCACTTGCGCCAGGCTGCCGTTACCCACCCACAGACGGTACTGCAGGCCAGCGAGCAGCAGAAGCAGAACGAGGAACAACCAATAAGGACTGCGCATCAAGGTATCCAGGGTGTGAAAGGCTGCGGACGCATGCCTCATATAGCACGAAGCCTGGCCAAGGCCAGGCTTCGTCGACAGAAACCCGTGTGAGCGTCAGAAAGGTTCAGTGAGAACCGTCAGACACCTCCGGTTGCCGTCTTTTTACCATCTCTTGCTCAGCCGCGAAACTCGTCACGACCTTTGTATACAGCCTTGGCACCCAGTTGCTCTTCGATGCGCAGCAGCTGGTTGTACTTGGAGACGCGATCGGAGCGGCACAGCGAGCCGGTCTTGATCTGGCCTGCTGCGGTACCGACGGCCAGGTCCGCGATGGTGGAGTCTTCGGTTTCACCGGAACGGTGCGAAATCACCGCGGTGTAGCCGGCCGCCTTGGCCATTTGAATGGCTTCCAGGGTTTCGGTCAGGGTGCCGATCTGGTTGAACTTGATCAGGATCGAGTTACCGATGCCCTTGTCGATGCCTTCCTTGAGGATCTTGGTGTTGGTCACGAACAGGTCGTCACCGACCAGTTGCACCTTCTCGCCAATCTTGTCGGTAAGGATTTTCCAGCCCGCCCAGTCGGATTCGTCCAGACCGTCTTCGATGGAGATGATCGGGAAGCGCTCGGTCAGGCCCTTGAGGTAGTCGGCGAAGCCTTCGGCGTCGAACGACTTGCCTTCGCCCGACAGAGTGTACCTGCCATCCTCGTAGAACTCGGAGGCTGCGCAGTCCAGTGCCAGGGTCACGTCGGTACCCAGCGTGTAGCCGGCATTTTTCACTGCTTCGGAGATTGCGCTGAGGGCGTCTTCGTTGGAGGCCAGGTTAGGCGCGAAACCACCCTCGTCACCCACGGCGGTGTTCAGGCCACGCGCCTTGAGCACAGCTTTGAGGTGATGGAAGATTTCGGTGCCCATGCGCAGACCCTCGGAGAACGTCTTGGCGCCAACCGGCTGCACCATGAACTCCTGGATGTCGACGTTGTTATCGGCATGCTCGCCGCCGTTGATGATGTTCATCATCGGCACGGGCATGGAGTACTGACCTGGGGTGCCGTTGAGGTTGGCGATGTGCGCGTACAACGGCAGGTCCTGGTCCTGGGCCGCAGCCTTGGCAGCGGCCAGGGACACGGCGAGGATGGCATTGGCACCCAGGGACGCCTTGTTCTCAGTGCCGTCCAGCTCGATCATGGCGCGGTCGAGGGCTTTCTGGTCGGAAGGATCCTTGCCCAGCAGCAAGTCACGGATCGGGCCATTGATGTTGCCCACGGCCTTCAATACACCCTTGCCCAGGTAACGGCTCTTGTCGCCATCACGCAGCTCGAGCGCTTCACGCGAGCCGGTGGAAGCACCGGACGGCGCGCAGGCGCTGCCGATGATGCCGTTGTCGAGCAGTACGTCGGCTTCCACGGTGGGGTTGCCACGAGAATCGAGAACTTCACGACCTTTGATGTCGACGATCTTTGCCATTGTTGTAAGCACTCCGGAATTGACGAAAACAACGCAACGAGGGAAATCGGCCGTTGGCCAGGCAGGCGTGTGAACGCAAGGCCTGACAGCCACTGACTGCGGGGGTCAGGGAACGAACGGGCGGTACTTTACCGGAGAAACCAGCAGGATGCGGCCTCTACCGTCGGAAAACTTTTCAGCGTGCGTAGGCTGAAGGGCAGCAGCGACGTATGAAACATCGTGCTTGCGCCGCCCACCCACCGCCTGGGCGATGAACGGGCGACGCTGACGCCACTCAGGCCTTCTGCTTCTGCACGAGGGCCGCTTTGACGAAACCGCTGAACAGCGGGTGGCCGTCACGCGGGGTGGAGGTGAACTCCGGGTGGAACTGGCAAGCGACGAACCATGGGTGATCCTTGGACTCGACCACTTCCACCAGCGCGCCGTCACCGGAGCGACCGGAAATCATCAGGCCGGCATCGACCATCTGCGGCAGCAGGGTGTTGTTGACTTCGTAGCGGTGACGGTGACGTTCGACGATCACGTCCTGACCGTAGCAGTCATGCACCTTGGAGCTGCCGACCAGCTGGCATTCCTGCGCGCCCAGACGCATGGTGCCGCCCAGGTCGGAGGTTTCGGTGCGGGTTTCGACGGCGCCGGTATTGTCCGACCACTCGGTGATCAGGCCGACCACCGGGTGGCCGCTGTTGCGATCGAACTCGGTGGAGTTGGCATCGGTCCAGCCCATGACGTTACGGGCGAACTCGATGACTGCCACTTGCATGCCCAGGCAGATGCCGAGGTACGGCACCTTGTTCTCACGGGCGTATTGAACGGCCTGGATCTTGCCTTCCACGCCGCGCAGACCGAAGCCGCCCGGCACCAGGATGGCATCGGCGCCTTCGAGCAGGCTGGTGCCCTGATTCTCGATGTCTTCGGAATCGATGTAGCGCAGGGTGACCTTGGTGCGGTTCTGGATACCGGCATGGCTCATCGCTTCGATCAGCGACTTGTAGGCATCAAGCAGTTCCATGTACTTGCCGACCATGGCGATGGTGACTTCATGCTCGGGGTTGAGCTTGGCGTCGACCACCTGGTCCCACTCGGACAGATCGGCGCTTTCGCATTGCAGGCCGAAACGCTCGGTAACGAAGTCATCCAGACCCTGGGCATGCAGGATGCCGGGGATCTTGTAGATGGTGTCGGCGTCTTCCAGCGCGATCACCGCACGCTCTTCCACGTTGGTGAACTGGGCGATCTTGCGACGCGACGAGTTGTCGATCGGATGATCGGAGCGGCACACCAGCACGTCGGGCTGCAGGCCAATGGAGCGCAGCTCCTTGACCGAATGCTGGGTGGGCTTGGTCTTGGTCTCGCCAGCAGTGGCGATATACGGCACGAGGGTCAGGTGCATCAGCATCGCGCGCTTGGCGCCGACCTCGAAACGCAGTTGGCGAATCGCTTCGAGGAACGGTTGCGATTCGATGTCGCCGACCGTGCCGCCGATCTCGACCAAGGCCACGTCAGCATCGCCTGCACCCTTGATGATGCGGCGCTTGATCTCGTCGGTGATGTGCGGAATGACCTGGATGGTGGCACCCAGGTAGTCACCACGGCGCTCTTTGCGCAGCACGTGTTCGTAGACACGGCCCGTGGTGAAGTTGTTGTTCTGGGTCATGGTGGTGCGGATGAACCGCTCGTAGTGACCCAGGTCGAGGTCTGTCTCGGCGCCGTCGTGGGTGACGAATACCTCACCGTGCTGGAACGGGCTCATGGTGCCCGGATCGACGTTGATGTACGGGTCCAGCTTGAGCATGGTGACCTTGAGCCCCCGCGCTTCCAGGATGGCCGCCAGGGAAGCCGAGGCAATGCCTTTCCCCAATGAAGAAACAACACCGCCCGTGACGAATATGTAGCGCGTCATGAAAAACCCTAGAAGTCTGCGTTAAAGCGGCCAGCGCCGCCGGAGAAAGCGAAGGAAGGCCGAAGCCCCCGATCACCTGCGTCAATCACAGTGCATCTCGAAAAACTGCCGCGTCTGTACAAACCGGGTAATCCCAGCAAGGAGCTCGCTTGTCATTTTCAGAAATTCAGCCCAGCAAAAAACTGCTTGGTAATCGGCAACTGCTGCGTTTTCGAGGAAGCCGCAGAAGTTGTATCAAGAAGGGAGGGTAGTCTACCGGAATGTCCACATCAGCTCAAACCTTGCGCGCTGTTTGATGGTGTCCAGGTAACCCGCAGCGACGCCGTGCCGAGGTCTGGCAGATTGGCGACGCCGAGCAATCGCTCGCCCTGCCAGACCAGCGGCAGGCGCTGACGCAGGAAATGCGGCACCTTCAGCTCATTCAACAACCGCTTGAGGTCACGCCGCCCGCGACCCGGCACATCGAGCACCTCCCCTCCCTGACGATACGCAACGCGCAGCCCGGCAATGTGCTGCTCCGGCAACGGCGCCAGTACGCCGTTACCTGGCAATACCAGTGCGGCACCCGGATCAGGCCAGACGATGCCACCTGCAGGCGCCTGCAGCCAAGTACCACTCAGCCACCAGAGGCGCCCCTGGCTGCGCTGCAGCTCGCCGTCGGTCAGCCGCCAGACCGGTTGCGCATCGACTGCCGCATCCCGCAGCGTTTCCCAGCCAGCCCAGTGCCGGGTGTCGGGCAAGCGGGTACGTGGCGCGAGCCAGTATTGCAGCGCATTGCGCTGGCGGGCTGGCGATAGCGCGGTGAGCGCCGCCAGGCTCAGCGAATCGACCCCCGCCCAGGCATACGCATGCTGCGTGGCTGTTGCCTGCAGGTCATCGCGCGCCAGCTCGTCGAGCAAGCCCTGCGCCTCGCTCAGGTGCGCTGCGCTGCGCACCAGGTTCTGCTGCGCCTGTGGCCAGCGCTGGCGCAGCGCGGGCACGACCTCGGCGCGTAGGTAGTTGCGGGCGAAGCGGGTATCGGTATTGGAGGGATCTTCAATCCAGTCCAGGCCGTGGTGCATGGCGTAGCCCTGCAATTGCTCACGGCGATGGCCGAGCAAAGGGCGCACCAACTGCCCGCGGCCCAGAGGCCGTACCTGAGGCATACCAGTGAGCCCACGCAGCCCAGCGCCCCTGAGCAGACGAAACAGCACTGTCTCGGCCTGATCATCGAGGTGCTGGCCGGTGAACAACAGATCACCTGGTTCAAGCACGGCTGCGAACGCTCGATACCGCGCAGTGCGCGCAGCCTGCTCAAGGCTGGCTCCCGCTTCGACCTCGACCTCGACCACGCGCAGTTCGACGCCCAGCTGGTCGCACACCTGCTGGCAGTGCGCCGGCCACGTGTTGGCAACCGCTTGCAGGCCATGGTGGACATGCACGGCACACAACGGCGGCGCCTCATGGCGTTGCGCATAGGCATGCAGAAGGTGCAGAAGCACAGTGGAGTCGAGTCCACCCGAGAAGGCGACATGCCAGCGACGGGCATTCGACCAGGGACGCAACAGTTGCGAGGGATCAGGCATGGGGCTCTGCTCCTGGGCCACGACGCACGGTTGCGCCGGCTGGCCCAGGCTCATTGAGGGGTATTACAGACCGTAGCTCATCAGACGCTCGTAGCGGCGATTGAGCAGTGCGTCGTGGTCCAGCGTGGCCAGTTGGTCGAGTTGCTCGACCAGATGCTCACGCACGCTTTCGGCCATTTTCACCGGGTTACGGTGGGCGCCGCCCAGTGGCTCGCCGATCACCTTGTCAACGATGTTGAGGCTCTTCAAGCGCTCGGCGGTGATGCCCATGGCTTCCGCGGCATCGGCGGCCTTCTCGGCGGTCTTCCACAGGATGGACGCGCAGCCTTCGGGCGAGATCACCGAATAGGTGGAGTACTGCAGCATGTTGAGCTGGTCGCACACGCCGATGGCCAGTGCACCGCCAGAACCACCCTCACCGATCACGGTGGCAATGATTGGCGTTTTCAGGCGCGCCATGACGCGCAGGTTCCAGGCGATCGCTTCGCTCTGGTTGCGCTCTTCGGCATCGATGCCTGGGTAGGCGCCCGGGGTGTCGATGAAGGTCAGGATCGGCATCTTGAAGCGCTCGGCCATTTCCATCAGGCGGCACGCCTTGCGGTAGCCCTCAGGGCGCGGCATGCCGAAGTTGCGGCGGACCTTCTCACGCACTTCACGGCCTTTCTGGTGGCCGATGACCATCACCGGCTTGCCATTCAGGCGCGCGGTACCGCCGACGATGGCAGCGTCGTCGGAGAAGTGACGATCGCCGTGCAACTCTTCGAATTCGGTGAAGATGTGCTCGAGGTAGTCGAGGGTGTATGGCCGGCGCGGGTGGCGCGCCAGACGGGCGATCTGCCAGCTGGTGAGATTACCGAAGATGCTTTCGGTGAGGCTGTTGCTCTTGTCTTCCAGACGGGCAATTTCATCGCTGATGTTCAGCGAATTGTCGTTGCCAACCAGGCGCAGGCCTTCGATCTTGGCTTGCAGGTCGGCAATCGGCTGTTCGAAATCAAGGAAATTCGGGTTCATAAGCATCCGTCTTGGGTCTACGGCCAGGCGGCCGGCCGGTTGATCCGTTTGGCGCCATACCTTACGGGATCAGGCGCATTGAGGTCGAGTTTAAAATGGGATCGGTTCAACGATATTGCAAAAAGACGTTCTCACGTCCGAACTGGTCACGCAGGGCCTGGATCAGACCGTCCGCCGGGTCGATGCGCCACTGTTCGCCGAACTGCAACATGGCCTTGGCATCGCTGCCGGTGTACTCCAGCGTGATCGGGCAGCCGCCGCGGTGACGGGTGATCAACTCGCCGAGCCAGCTCAGGCGGTCGCCTTTGAGCGCTTCACAGCTGAGTTTGAGGCGCAGGCTTTCGGCAAGCCGGGTACGCGCATCCTCCATGGTCATCACCTGCTTGACGCGCAGGCGCAGGCCACCGGAAAAGTCATCGTTACTGACCTCCCCTTCGATCACCACCATGGCGTCGGTTTGCAGCAGGGCCTGGGCGGCCATGAAGGCGTCGGCGAACAACGAGGCCTCGATGCGTCCGGAGCGGTCATCGAGGGTGACGAACCCCATCTTGTCGCCCTTCTTGTTCTTCATCACCCGCAGGGCAATGATCATCCCAGCCACTGTCTGCACTTCGCGCGACGGCTTCAGGTCGATGATGCGCTGCCGGGCGAAGCGGCGAATCTCGCTCTCGTATTCGTCGATCGGGTGGCCGGTCAGGTACAGGCCCAAGGTATCTTTTTCCCCCCGCAGACGCTCCTTGAGCGTCAGCTCGCGGACCTTGCGGTGATTGGCGTAGAGGTCTGCATCCTGCTCCACGAACAGACCGCCGAACAGGTCGACGTGTCCGCTTTCTTCGGTGCGGGCAATCTGCTCGGCTGATTTGACCGCCTCTTCCAGGGCAGACAACAGCACCGCGCGGTTGCTGTCGATGCTGGCGTGATACGCCTTGATCTCGTCATGAAAGTGCGGACCGAGACGGTCCAGTGCGCCACTGCGGATCAGCGCATCGAGGGTGCGCTTGTTGATGCGCTTGAGGTCGACGCGCTTACAGAAATCGAACAGGTCCTTGAACGCACCGCCGGCCGCACGGGCTTCGACGATGGCCTCGACCGGCCCCTCGCCCACGCCCTTGATCGCACCCAGGCCGTAGACGATGCGGCCGTCGTCATTGACCGTGAACTTGAACTCGGAGCTGTTCACATCCGGGGCATCCAGGCGCAGCTTCATGCTGCGCACTTCTTCGATCAGCACCACCACCTTGTCGGTGTTGTGCATATCGGCGGAGAGCACCGCGGCCATGAACGGTGCCGGGTAGTGCGTCTTGAGCCAGGCGGTCTGGTACGACACCAACCCATAGGCCGCCGAGTGGGATTTGTTGAAGCCGTAACCGGCAAATTTCTCTACCAGGTCGAAGATGTTGCCCGCCAGGTTTGCATCGATGCCGTTCTTCGCACAGCCATCGACGAAACCACCGCGCTGCTTGGCCATCTCCTCAGGCTTCTTCTTACCCATGGCGCGGCGCAGCATGTCGGCCTCACCGAGGGTGTAGCCGGCCATGACCTGGGCAATCTGCATCACCTGTTCCTGGTACAGAATGATGCCGTAGGTCGGCGCCAGCACCGGCTGCAGGCCATCGTACTGGTAATCGGGATGCGGATAGGCGAGCTCGGCGCGACCGTGCTTGCGGTTGATGAAGTCATCGACCATGCCCGATTGCAGCGGGCCCGGACGGAACAGCGCCACCAGTGCGATGAGGTCTTCCAGGCAGTCGGGCTTGAGCTTCTTGATCAGCTCCTTCATGCCGCGCGATTCAAGCTGGAACACCGCGGTGGTTTCCGCTTTCTGCAGCAGCTCGAAAGTCTTGCGATCGTCCAGCGGGATGAAGTCGATGTTCAGGTCAGGCTTATCGAGCTTGGCCTGCTCGCGGTTGATGGTCTCCATCGCCCATTTGATGATGGTCAGGGTGCGCAGGCCGAGGAAGTCGAACTTGACCAGGCCGGCAGCCTCGACGTCGTCCTTGTCGAACTGGGTGACCAGGCCGCCGCCCTCTTCATCGCAGGCCACGGGCGAGAAGTCCGTGAGCTTGGTCGGCGCGATCACCACGCCACCGGCGTGCTTGCCGGTCCCTCGGCAGACCCCTTCGAGCTTGAGCGCCATGTCCCAGATTTCCCGGGCTTCTTCATCGGCCTTGAGGAAATCGCGCAGGATTTCTTCCTGCTCGTGGGCCTTCTCCAGCGTCATGCCCACTTCGAAGGGAATCATCTTCGACAGGCGATCGGCCAGGCCATAAGACTTGCCCTGCACCCGCGCCACGTCGCGCACGACGGCTTTGGCCGCCATGGTGCCGAAGGTGATGATCTGGCTGACCGCGTTGCGCCCGTAGGCGTCGGCCACGTACTCGATCACCCGGTCACGCCCGTCCATGCAGAAGTCGACGTCGAAGTCGGGCATCGACACCCGTTCGGGGTTGAGGAAGCGCTCGAACAGCAGGTCATAGGCCAGCGGGTCGAGGTCGGTGATCTTCAGCACATAGGCGACCAGCGAACCGGCACCCGAACCCCGGCCCGGACCGACCGGCACACCGTTGTTCTTGGCCCACTTGATGAAGTCCATGACGATCAGGAAGTAACCGGGGAAGCCCATCTGGATGATGATGTCCAGCTCGAACTTCAGGCGGTCGAGGTAGACCTGGCGCTTTTCTTCATAGTTGGGCGTGGTGTCCTTGGGCCAGAGTACCGCCAGGCGCTCTTCGAGACCTTCATGGGACACATGACGCAGGTAATCATCGATACCCATGCCGTTGGGCGTCGGAAAATCCGGCAGGAACGCTTTGCCCAGCTGCACCTGAATGTTGCAGCGTTTGGCGATCTCGACGGTATTGGCCAGGGCATCGGGCAGGTCGCTGAACAGCTCGGCCATTTCCTCCGGGCTTTTCAGGTATTGCTGGTCGCTGTACAGGCGCGGGCGCCGCGGATCATCGAGGGTCCAGCCTTCACCGATACACACGCGCGTTTCGTGGGCGTCGAAGTCGGTCTGCTTGAGAAAGCGAACATCGTTGGTGGCCACCAGGGGCGCTCCCAGGCGATCGGCCAGGGCCACGGCCGCATGCACATACTCTTCATCGCCAGGACGACCGGTGCGCTGCAGCTCAACGTAGAAACGCTCCGGGAACATCTGCTGCCAGTCTTGCAGCAGCGCTTGCGCATCCTGCTCGCGACCGGCCAGCAGGGCCATGCCGATGTCCCCCTCGCGCGCCGCCGAAAGGGCGATCAGGCCGCCGCTGGCGGGCGGGATCCAGTCCCGCTGGATGATCACCAGGCCATTGCGCTGGCCTTCGAGCCAGCCGCGCGACAACAACTCGGTGAGGTTGCGGTAACCCTGCGGGTCCATTGCCAGAAGACAGATACGCGACAGCGGAGCGTCCGCCTCGCTGCCAGCCAGCCACAGGTCGGCGCCGCAGATCGGCTTGATCCCAGCGCCCATGGCCGCTTTGTAGAACTTGACCAGCGAACACATGTTGCTTTGGTCGGTAATCGCCACTGCCGGCATGTTCATCGCGCCCAGCGCCTTGGCCAGCGGCTTGACCCGCACCAGGCCATCGACCAGGGAGAATTCGGAATGCACGCGCAGGTGAACGAAGGAAACCGGCATTGATGATCCTGTGACAGTGTGAAACGAGGGGCGCGATTGTACCGTAATGGTCAAGCGGATGCCGTTCCGGGAGACGAGCGTGGCGCTACGCGGTCGTGTTGCGGGCGGCCGTCACAGCAGCGTGTGGTGGACGCTTGTGTGGCGCTCGTAGGCCATTCGCACTGGCGCGAAGGAGCGCCGATGAATGGGGGTTGGCCCCAGGCGGGCAAGGGCTTCGAGGTGTACCGGGGTCGGATACCCCTTGTGTGCGCCGATCCCGTAACCGGGATAAAGACCTTCAAGGCTGCTCATCTCGCGGTCACGGGTGACCTTGGCCAGGATCGAGGCGGCCGCGATGGCCGGCACCTTGCCGTCACCCTTGATGACCGGCGCTGCCGGCACGGCTAGCACAGGGCAGCGGTTGCCATCGATCAACGCCAGTTTCGGCGTGACATGCAGGCCTTCGACCGCCCGCTTCATGGCCAGCAAGGTGGCGTGGAGGATATTCAGCCGGTCGATTTCCTCGACCTCGGCCCGGGCGATGCAGAAACTCAGGGCTTTTTCGCAGATCTCGTCGAACAGCGCCTCGCGGCGGGCCCGAGTGAGCTTCTTCGAGTCGTTCAGGCCCAGAATCGGACGCCGTGGATCGAGGATCACCGCCGCAGTGACCACGTCACCGCACAGCGGGCCACGGCCCACTTCATCGACGCCGGCGACCAGTTCTTCGACCAAGGTGAAATCCAGGCCCAGTTGCATCAGCGCGGCTCCAGCAGCGCCAGCACGGCCTCTGCCGCCTGGTTCGAGGCATCGCGGCGCAGGGTTCGGTGAATCTGGTCAAAGGGCTCGGTCTGTGCCGAGCCGTCGCGCACCAGTGGCGCCAAGGTGTGCGCCAACGCCTGGCTGGTGGCCGCCTCCTGCAGCAGCTCGGGCACCAGCATGCGCTGGGCCAGCAAGTTGGGCAGCGACACGTAGGGGCTCTTGACCATGCGCTTGAGAATCCAGTAGGTCAAAGGCGCCAAGCGGTAGGCCACCACCATCGGCCGCTTGTACAGCAGCGCTTCCAGGGTGGCCGTGCCCGAGGCGATCAGCACCGCGTCGCAGGCCGCCAAGGCTTGGTGGGACTGGCCATCGAGCAGGGTAAGCGGCAGGTCGCGGCCTTCGAGCATGTGCTCGATCTGCGCGCGACGCGTTGCATTGGCACACGGCAGCACAAAGCGCACACCCGGCAGCTGCTCGCGCAGGCGCTGGGCAGCGTCCAGGAACAACGCGCCCAGGCGCCCCACTTCACCACCGCGACTGCCCGGCATCAGCGCAACCACCGGCTCGCTGCCCAGGCCTAGCGCCTGCCGCGCAGCGTCGCGATCGGCCTGCAAGGGAATGGTGTCGGCCAAGGGATGACCGACGAACCGCACCGGCACGCCTTGCTCTTCATAGAACCTGGCCTCGAACGGCAGCAGAGTGAGCATCAGGTCGCAGCCCTGACGGATCTTCAATACGCGTTTTTGCCGCCAGGCCCAGACGGACGGGCTGACGTAATGCACCGTCTTGATCCCGGTCTGGCGCAGGGTCAGTTCGATGTTGAGGGTAAAATCGGGCGCGTCGATGCCGATGAAAACGTCAGGCTTTTCGCTGATCAGTGTCTGAATCAGGTCTTTTCGACGCTTGAGCAGCTCGCGCAGACGGCCCAGCACTTCGACCAGGCCCATGACTGCAAGGCGCTCCATGGGGAAGTACGACTGCATGCCCTCGGCTTCCATCAAGGGCCCGCCGACACCGATGAAGCGGATGTCCGGGTGACGCAGCTTGAGCGCGCGCATCAGGCCCGAACCGAGAATGTCGCCGCTGGCCTCTCCGGCCACCAGCGCTACACAAAGCTGGGCCATGTCAGCGGGTAATGCCGCGGGCAGAGGTCACGATCGACTGGCGGAACAACTCGACCTCAGGGTGCTTGCCGGCCAGTTCGGCCAGCTCGGCCACCGCGTGCTCGACGGTGAGCCCCTGGCGGTAGACGGTCTTGTAGGCACGGCGCAGTGAGTGGATCACCTCGTCGCTGAAGCCCCGACGGCGCATGCCTTCGAAGTTCATGCTGCGCGCCTCGGCGGGGCTGCCGAACACCGTGACGAACGCTGGAACGTCCTTGCCGATGGCCGTACCCATGCCGGAAAAAGCGTGTGCACCAATGTGGCAGTACTGGTGGACCAAGGTGAAACCGGAGAGGATCGCCCAGTCGCCCACGTGCACATGGCCGGCCAGCGCCGTGTTGTTGACCAGAATGCAGTGGCTGCCGATCACGCTGTCATGCCCGATATGGGCATAGGCCATGATCAGGTTGTGATCACCCACCGTGGTTTCCGCGCGGTCCTGGATGGTCCCGCGGTGAATGGTCACGCCTTCGCGGATGACATTGTGATCGCCGATCACCAGACGCGTGGGTTCGCCTCGGTACTTGAGGTCCGGGGTGTCTTCACCGATCGAGGAAAACTGGTAGATGCGGTTGTGCTTGCCGATGCGGGTCGGGCCTTTGAGCACAACATGCGGGCCGATGACAGTGCCCTCCCCGATTTCGACGTCGGGGCCAACGATCGACCACGGGCCCACTTCGACACCGTCGGCCAACCTGGCCGACGGATCGATGATGGCCCGAGGATCGATTGAATTCACAGGGAGCGTTCCGCGCAGGTAATTTGCGCCGAGCATACCGGCTTGCCGTCCACCAGCGCGCGGCACTCGAACTTCCAGATCATGCTCTTGCGGCTGAGGAAGGTTGCTTCCAGGACAAGCTGGTCACCCGGCAGGACCGGCTGACGGAAACGCAGCTTGTCGGAGCCCACGAAATAATACAGGGTGCCGTCAGCCGGTTTGGCGTCGAGCATCTTGAATCCGAGGATGCCTGCGGCCTGGGCCATGGCTTCGATGATCAGCACGCCCGGCATGATGGGGTGCGCCGGGAAATGGCCATTGAAGAACGGCTCGTTGATGCTGACATTCTTGTAGGCACGAATGCTCTGGGCCTCGTAGTCCAGATCCGTCACCCGATCCACCAGCAGGAACGGGTAGCGGTGAGGCAGGTATTCGCGAATCTCGTTGATGTCCATCATTTCGGGGGGAAGCCTGTAATAAGAATAGGGAGCGTAGGCGCTGACCACACGCTCCTTTTGCCATCCAAAGAGGAGCCAGCTCGCGACGAATCACGCTTGCCAGGAAATTGCTGTCAGCCCTCTGATGCCGGCTGACTCTCTGAGGTCACGGTATCGACACGTTTTTCCAGCTGTTGCAAGCGCTTGGCCATGTCATCGAGCTGACGAATTCGCGCGGCACTCTTGCGCCAATCGGCCAAAGGCTGCATGGCCGTACCCGACGAATAGCCGCCTGGCTCGGTGATCGAACGGGTGACCATGGTCATGCCCGAGACGAACACGTTGTCGCAGACATCGATGTGCCCGACCATCCCCACGCCACCGGCAATGGTGCAATGTTTGCCGATGCGAGTACTGCCGGAAATGCCGACACAGGCGGCCATGGCGGTGTGTGCACCGACATGAACGTTGTGGGCGATCTGGATCTGGTTGTCGAGCTTGGCACCCTCGTCGATACGGGTATCGGACAACGCACCGCGATCGATCGCGGTATTGACGCCGATTTCCACATCATCGCCCAGGGTAACGCCGCCAATCTGCGCAATTTTGCGCCAAACGCCCTTCTCGTTCGCAAAGCCAAAGCCTTCGCCGCCAATCACGGCACCGGACTGAATGACCACACGCTTGCCAATGGTGACATCGTGGTAGAGGGTCACCCGTGGCGCCAGCCAGCCGTCTTCACCGATCACGCAACGCGCACCGATGAAGCAATGCGCACCGATGGTCACGCCTGCTGCGATACGCGCGCCGCTTTCGATCACCGCAAACGGTCCCACGCTCGCCGCCGCATCCACTTGGGCATCGTCAGCTACCACGGCGCTGGGATGGATACCCGCCACAGCCTTGGGCTTTGGATCGAAGAAGTGGGAAATGCGCGCGTAGGCCAGGTACGGATCAGGAACGATCAGCGCGTTGCCGGAAAACGCTTGCGCATCCGCAGCCTTGAGCAATACCGCGCCCGCCTGGGTAGTGTCCAGGTACTTGCGGTACTGCGGGTTGGCCAGGAAGCTCAACTGCTCCGGGCCTGCCTCCTGCAAGGTGGCAAGCCCGGTGATTGGCAGCGCATCGGAGCCCTTCAAGGTGGCTCCCAGCGCTTCGGCCAGCTGGCCGAGCGTGAGGGTCTGGGTCATATCAACGCGCTTGGTTCATGCGCTCGATGACTTGGCGGGTGATGTCGTACTGCGGTTTGACATCGATGACCGCGCCACGCTCGAGCACCAGATCAAAGCCACCTTTCTTGATGACTTCCTGCATGGCATTTTCCATCTTCGGCCGCAGGACCTTGAGCAGATCGCGGTCGGCGACGGCTTTGGCTTCGTTCAGTTCCTTGGACTGGAACTGGAAGTCACGGGCCTTTTGCTTGAACTCGAGCTCCAGGCGCTCGCGCTCAGGGGCAGCCATCTTGTCGCCACCTTTGATCAGGCGGTCCTGAATGCCTTTGGCGCTGCTTTCCAGGCTCTTGAGCTTGTTGAACTGCGGGCCAAATTTCTTCTCGGTGTCAACGGCATACTTCTTGGCGGCGTCGGATTCGAGCAGTGCCATCTGGTAGTTCAGAACGGCGATCTTCATTTCGGCGAAAGCCGGGGTGGCGACCAGCGCCGCAGCCACGAAGGCCAGTTGGGTCAACTTACGCACGATGCACTCCTGAATAAACCGTTGTCGTTGAGCAGGGGCCGACCTTAGAAGGTCTGGCCCAGAGAGAATTGGAACACTTGGGTGTCGGCATCGTCAGGTTTCTTGATCGGCATCGCCAGGCTGAAGCTCAGCGGACCGAGCGCGGTGACCCAGGTGACGCCCAGGCCGACGGAGCTGGCCATGTCGGAGAAGCCGAGTTCGGCGCAATCGACTTTCTTGCCTTCCTCAGTCCTTTTCGACTTGCAGTCGGTGTTGAAGACGTTACCCACGTCCCAGAAGACCGATGTGCGCAGCGAGCGCTGATCCTTGACGAAGGGCAGCGGGAACATCAGCTCTACGCCGCCTTGCACCAGGAGGTTGCCGCCGAACGGCAACGGATCTTGGTCTGGGTCTCTGATAGTGCCAGGCCTGCCGCCATCATTTGGGTCCCTGCTTGGCGTACTACGCGGCCCAAGGCTGCTGTCTTTGAAGCCACGCACCGAGTTGAAGCCACCGGCGTAGTAGTTCTCGTAGAACGGCAGACCGGAGGTCCCGCCGAAACCGTCGCCATAACCCAGTTCGGTGTGCAGGCGCAAGGTGTAGTCAGGCGTCAGAGGTTTGAACAACTGGCCACGGTAGTCGATCTTGTAGAACGACAGGTCGCTGCCCGGAATGGTGCTTTCCAGGGTCAGGCTCTGCGAGTGACCACGGGTGGCCAGTACGCCTTTGTTCAAGGTCGATTCAGACCAGCCCACCGAAGCCTTGAAGTTAGTGAAATCCTTACCTTCCTTGTCCAGGAAATCGAAGATCTCATCAACGGTGTAACGACCCGTCTTGATTTCATCCTGCTGCACGGTCAAACCGTAGGTCAGGCGCGAGGTCTCGCTGATCGGGTAACCCAGGCTGATGCCGGCACCCAGGCTGTCGACCGCATAGCTTGCCACGTCGACATCGAGGTCATCGTAGTTGGTGCTGCGGTAGAACGCGTTGTAGCCCAGGCTCACGCCGTCGGGCGTGAAGTAGGGGTTCACGAAGCCGAAGTTGTAGCGGGTCTGGTATTCCGAGCGGGTCAGACCGACCGAGACCTTGTTACCGGTACCGAGGAAGTTGGTCTGGCTGATGGCACCGCCCAGGATCAGGCCGGCGCTTTGAGCGAAACCGACGCTGGCGGTGATCGAACCGGAGGCTTGCTCTTCGACCGCGTAGTTGACATCGACCTGGTCGTCAGTGCCTGGCACTGGCGGGGTCTCGACATTGACGTCCTTGAAGAAGCCCAGACGCTCAAGACGGGTCTTGGACTGGTCAATCAGGTAGGTCGACGCCCAGCCACCTTCCATCTGGCGCATTTCACGGCGCAGCACGTCGTCTTCGGTCTTGGTGTTGCCGCGGTAGTTGATGCGGTTGACATAGGCACGCTTGCCCGGGTCGACGACGAACATGATGTCGACGGTGTGGTCTTCGTCGTGCGGCTGCGGCACGCCGTTGACGTTGGCGAAGGTGTAGCCTTCGTTGCCCAGGCGACGGGTGATCAGCTCGGAGGTGCCGGTCATGACCTTGCGCGAGAACACCTGGCCAGGCTGCACCAGCAGCAGCGACTTGATCTGGTCTTCAGGGACTTTCAAATCGCCGGAAAGCTTCACATCACGAACGGTGTACTTCTCGCCTTCGTTGATGTTGACGGTGATATAGACGTGTTTCTTGTCTGGCGTGATGGACACCTGGGTCGAGGCGATGTCCATGTTGATGTAGCCGCGGTCCAGGTAGTAAGAGCGCAGACGCTCGAGGTCACCGGAGAGTTTTTCGCGGGCGTACTTGTCGTCGTTCTTGAAGAACGACAGCCAGTTGCTGGTCTTGAGCTCGAACAGGCCGTTCAGCTCGTCATCGTCGAAGACGGTGTTGCCCACCACGTTGATGTGCTGAATGGCGGCAACGGTGCCTTCGTTGATCTTGATCTTCAGGCCGACACGGTTGCGCGGCTCGGGCACCACCTCGGCATCGACCACGGCCGAATAGCGGCCCTGGGCAACGTACTGGCGTTGCAGCTCGTTACGCACACCTTCCAGCGTGGCGCGCTGGAAGATCTCGCCCTCGGCCAGGCCCGATTGCTTCAGGCCTTTCATCAGGTCTTCGGTGCTGATGGCCTTGTTGCCTTCGATCTCGATGCTCGAGACCGACGGGCGCTCGACCACGTTGATGATCAGGACATTGCCGTCGCGATTCAGTTCGATGTCCTGGAAGAAGCCCGTCTTGAACAGCGAGCGCGTGGAATCGACCAGACGCCGGTCATCAGCCTGATCTCCGACATTGAGTGGCAACGCGCCAAACACGCTGCCGGCGGAAACCCGCTGCAGGCCGTTGACACGGATATCGGAGATGGTGAAGGACTCGGCGTGAACTTCAGTGATCATCAGTGCAGTGAGCACCGTGGTTAGCAGCAGACGTTTCATGAAGTCCTTTTATTCCAACTGGCAATAAACAACCCGCCACAACGAGGCGGCAGGTTCGCAATTGAGCTTGAGCGTTAAAGTCGACCCAGATCGTTGATCAAGGCGAGCAGCATGACGCCAATGACCAAACTGATACCGATCTGGACCCCCCAACCTTGCACCCGATCCGGCAGTGGGCGACCGCGCACCCATTCGATCAGGTAGAACAGCAAATGCCCCCCATCCAGTACCGGGATGGGCAGCAGGTTCAGAACCCCTAGGCTTATGCTCAGGTAGGCGAGGAAGTTAAGGAAGTCTCCCAAACCGGACTGGGCCGAAGCGCCCGCCACTTTAGCAATGGTTATCGGTCCGCTCAAGTTTTTTACCGAGAGCTCCCCGAACAACATTTTCTTCAACGATTCGAGGGTCAGCACGCTCATGTTCCAGGTGCGAGCAAGCCCTTCGGACAGCCCCTCCAGCGGGCCGTAGCGCACCTCGCGCAGCATGCTCGCCGGCCATTCGCCACCCTTCACCCCGGCGCCCAGATAGCCGCCGGCGGCAGCACCCTCGCCCTTGTGCGCCAAGGCAACCGGCAGTTCGATGAGTGCGCCGTCGCGTTCGACACGCAGTTGGACGCGGGTGTCGGCCCGGCTACGCACGGCCTCCACGACCTGTTGCCAATCGTTGAGGGAGACGCCATCGAGCGCGACCAACCGATCGCCGGTCTTCAAGCCTGCGGCAGCTGCCGGACCCTTGGGGTCGAGCTCGGCCAGCACTGGCACCAGGGCCGGACGCCACGGCCGCAAGCCAAGCGACTGGATGGGGTCTGGCTCTTCGGCGCCCTTGAGCCATTGCTCCAGCTTGATCTCGCGGGTTTGCTCGACGCTCGCGCCTTCGTTGCGCACCCCGACACGCAGCGTGCCGCTTTCGCCCAAGCGCCTGACCAGCTGCAGATTGACGGCCGACCAACCGTTGGTCGGTTTGCCATCGATGGAGACGATTTCCTCGCCAACGTTCAGCCCTGCATGGGCTGCCAGGCTGCCGGGCTCGACAGTGCCGATGACCGGTCTGATCTGCTGGCTGCCGAGCATGGCCACGCACCAGAAGAACACAATCGCGAGCAGGAAGTTGGCAATCGGGCCCGCTGCCACGATCGCAATGCGCTTGAGCACCGGTTTGCGGTTGAAGGATTGCTCGGCCATGCTCGCGGGCACATCGCCTTCGCGCTCATCGAGCATCTTCACGTAGCCGCCCAGCGGAATCGCCGCCACCACGAACTCGGTACCCTGGCGGTCATGCCAGCGCAGCAGTGGCGTGCCGAAACCTACCGAAAACCGCAACACTTTCACGCCGCAGCGGCGCGCCACCCAGAAATGGCCAAACTCGTGGAAGGTGACCAGCACACCGAGCGCCACCAACGTGCCGACAATCATGTAAAGCGCAGACATAGTCGTCTCCGAGAGAGGTTCAGGGCAGAGCGATCGGATTAGTGGGCATGGCGAGCCAACCATTGCTGGGCCAGTGCCCGGGCACGCTGATCCACGGCGAACACCGCGTCGAGCGATGCGAGCGCCACCACAGGCTCCTGATCCAGCACCTGTTCGATCATACGCGCGATATCGGGGAAGCGAATACGGCCGGCCAGGAAGGCATCGACGGCCACTTCATTGGCGGCATTGAGCACCGCCGGGGCGCTTCGTCCTGCTTCAGCCGCGGCGCGCGCAATACGCAGGCACGGGAAGCGTTGCTCGTCAGGGGCCTGGAAGTCCAGACGGGCGATGGCAAACAGGTCCAACGGCGCCACCCCGGAGTCGATCCGCTGCGGCCAAGCCAATGCATGGGCAATCGGCGTGCGCATGTCGGGATTGCCCAGCTGAGCAAGCACCGACCCGTCGATGTAATCCACCAGGGAATGAATCACGCTCTGCGGGTGCACCACAACCTCGACCTTGGCCGGCGCGGCATCGAACAACCAGCACGCCTCGATCAGCTCAAGACCCTTGTTCATCATGCTGGCCGAGTCGACAGAAATCTTGCGCCCCATCGACCAGTTGGGATGAGCGCAGGCCTGGGCCGGGGTCACCTCGGCCAACTGTTCGATCGGCGTTTCGCGAAACGGCCCGCCCGAGGCGGTCAACAGAATGCGCCGCACACCGACCGCCCCGAGACCGCGGGCATAGTCACTGGGCAGGCACTGAAAAATCGCATTGTGCTCGCTGTCGATCGGTAGCAGCACTGCACCACTGCGGCGCACGGCGTCCATGAACAAGGCACCGGACATCACCAGTGCTTCCTTGTTGGCCAGCAAGACCTTCTTGCCCGCCTCCACGGCCGCCAGGGTCGGTTTGAGACCCGCCGCGCCAACGATCGCCGCCATCACCGCGTGCACTTCAGGCGCACTGGCGATCTGCGCCAGGCCCGCTTCGCCTTCGAGCACCTCGGTCGCGCAACCGGCCGCCTGCAGGCCAGCGCGCAACTGGGCCGCCGCTTGCGCGCTGGGCGCCGCGGCATAGGCCGGACGGTGACGCAGGCACAGCGCCAGTAGCTCATCGAGCCGCGAATGACCGCTGAGGCCGAACACCTGGTACTGCTCGGGATGGCGAGCGATCACATCCAGCGTGCTGAGGCCGATCGAGCCCGTCGCACCCAGCACGGTAATCTGCTGTGGGCGACTCACATCACACCCCATTCAGCCACCCAGAGCAGGACGGCAAACACCGGGATGGCAGCCGTCAGGCTGTCGATGCGATCGAGCACACCACCGTGTCCAGGCAGCAAGTTGCTGCTGTCCTTGATCCCTTCGCGGCGCTTGAACATGCTTTCGGTGAGATCACCTATCACCGAGGCCATCACCACGACCGCAGCGCCAAGCAGACCGAGCAGCAGGCTGGCGATGCTCCAGTCACGGTACAGCGCCACTGCCAGGGTGATCAGCAGGCTGACCACCAGGCCGCCATAGACACCTTCCCAGCTCTTGCCCGGGCTGACGTGCGGGGCCAGCTTGCGCTTGCCGAAGGCTCGACCCGAGAAGTACGCACCGATGTCAGCGGCCCAGACCAGCACCATCACCACCAGAATCAAGCCATTGCCCTCTGGCCAGTGCTTGAGCAGCAGCAGGCCCTGCCAGGCAGGCAACAGCACCAGCAGACCGATCAGCAAGCGGCAGGCCGCACTGGCCCACAATTCGCTGCTGCGCGGATAGGTCAGCACCAACCAGGTCGCCAGCGCCCACCAGATGACCGACGCGCCCAGCACCCAGGGCGCAAGGTCCTGCATGAGGTAGAGCACCATCAATGCCCCCGCCACGACCGCCGCATAGGCCAGGCGCAATGGCTGAGCCAGCAGACCGGCCAGACGCGCCCACTCCCAGGCGCCCACCGTCACCACCAGGCCGATGAACAACGCGAAAGCCGCGCCCTCCAGCAGGAAAAAGCCGCACAGGGCCACAGGCAGCAGTATCAATGCAGTCATGATGCGTTGTTTAAGCATTAAGCACGGGCTCCAGCCTCTACCTGCTCGCTGGTCTTCCCGAAGCGGCGCTGGCGCGAGGCGAAATCGGCCAGCGCAGTGCGCATGGCCTCGTGTTTGAAGTCCGGCCAGAAGAGGTCGGAGAAGTACAACTCGGCGTACGCCAGCTGCCACAGCAGGAAATTGCTGATGCGGTGCTCGCCGCCGGTGCGAATGCACAGGTCGGGCAATGGCTGGTCGCCGGTAGAGAGACAGGTTTGCAGCAACCCAGGGGTGATATCGTCGGGCCGCAAGTGCCCCGCCTGGACTTCCCGCGCCAGGCGCTGGGCCGCCTGGGCGATGTCCCACTGGCCGCCATAATTGGCAGCCACTTGCAGAATGAACTGGGTATTGCCTGCGGTCAGCGCTTCGGCTTCGCGCATGGCGGCCTGTAATTCGGGATGAAAGCGCGAGCGATCGCCGATGATGCGCAGGCTGATCTTGTTCTCGTTGAGTCGCCGGGCTTCGCGACGCAACGCCGAGAAGAACAGCTCCATCAAGGCACCGACTTCATCAGCCGGGCGCTGCCAGTTTTCACTGGAGAAGGCGAACAGGGTCAACACTTCGACCCCGGCCTTGGCGCAGACTTCGATCACTGCACGTACCGCATCGACGCCCGCCTTGTGCCCGGCAACGCCAGGCAGCAGGCGCTTCTTGGCCCAGCGATTATTGCCGTCCATGATGATCGCAACGTGACGCGGCACCGTTCCCGGTGCCGCCAGCTTGGTCTTTTCCATGAAGAGCCTCGGCCTTAAACAGCCATCAGGTCCTTTTCCTTGGCCTTCACAGCAACTTCGATCTCGGCGACGAACTTGTCGGTCAGTTTCTGGATCTCGTCAGCAGCGCGACGCTCTTCGTCTTCGCTGATTTCCTTCTCTTTGACCAGGTCTTTCAACTGACTCATGGCATCACGACGGATGTTGCGCACGGCCACTCGGCCATCTTCCGCGGCATCACGCGCCTGCTTGGTGAAGCCCTTGCGGGTTTCTTCGGTCAGGGCAGGCATGGTGATCAGCAGCAGCTCGCCCAGGTTGGTCGGATTCAGGTTCAGACCGGCACTGCCGATGGCCTTGTCCACCGCGCCGAGCATGTTGCGCTCGAAGGCAACGACCTGCAGGGTGCGCGAATCCTTCACGGTGATGTTGGCCACTTGCTTGATCGGGGTGTCAGCGCCGTAGTACGGCACCATCACGCCTTCCAGGACGCTGGGGTGCGCCTGGCCGGTACGGATGCGGCTGAACGCATGCTGGAGAGACTCCAGGGACTTGGTCATGCGCTCTTGGGTATCTTTCTTGATTTCGTTGATCATGCTTGGCCTTCCTCGATCAAGGTGCCTTCAGCGCCACCTACTACGATGTTGAGCAGGGAGCCAGGCTTGTTCATGTTGAATACGCGCAATGGCATCTTGTGGTCGCGGCACAGACAGATTGCGGTCAGGTCCATCACCCCGAGCTTGCGATCCAGCACTTCGTCGTAAGTGAGGTAATCGAACTTCTCGGCATGCGGATCCTTGAACGGGTCAGCGGTGTACACACCGTCGACCTTGGTCGCCTTCAGCACCACATCTGCATCGACTTCGATGCCACGCAGGCAGGCTGCGGAATCGGTGGTGAAGAACGGGTTGCCGGTACCGGCGGAGAAAATTACCACATCCCCGGATTGCAGGTGACGAATTGCTTTTCGGCGGTCGTAGTGATCAGTGACACCGGTCATGGAAATGGCCGACATGACCAGCGCGGTGATGTTGGAGCGCTCCAGGGCATCGCGCATGGCCAGGGCATTCATGACCGTGGCGAGCATGCCCATGTGGTCACCGGTAACCCGGTCCATGCCGGCGGCGCTCAGGGCCGCACCGCGGAACAGGTTGCCGCCGCCAATCACCAGGCCGACCTGAACACCGATACCCACCAGCTGGCCGACTTCCAGCGCCATGCGATCAAGCACCTTCGGGTCGATGCCGAAGTCTTCGGAGCCCATCAGGGCCTCGCCGCTAAGTTTGAGCAAAATGCGTTTATAGCGAGGTTGGCGACCACTCACCTGCTGAGCCATTGCGTGTCTCTCCTGCGGCGTTCTATAGAATTCGTGCGGGCTGTTGCCAGCCTGCTTACTGTAGCGTGGCACCGTTTCGGCGCCAGCGTGGCGGAGTTGGATAAACCCCTGCCCGCTTTGACAAAGAGGCTGCGCGCGTGAGCGGGCAGCCTCTTTGGGGCGACAGACGAGTCTGTCTTACTGCTTGGCAGCAGCCAGCTGTGCGGCAACTTCTTCAGCGAAGTTGTCGACTGGCTTCTCGATGCCTTCGCCAACCTTGAAGTAGGTGAAGGAAACGATTTCAGCACCGGCTTTCTTGGCCAGCTCGCCGACCTTGATTTCCGGGTTCATGACGAACGCCTGCTCTTTGAGCGTGGCTTCGGCTTTGAACTTGGTGATACGGCCGTTGATCATGTTCTCGACGATGTTCTCCGGCTTGCCGGCGATCTTGTCGGCATTGAGCTGCAGGAAGACCGCTTTTTCGCGCTCGATGGCCTCGGCGGAGATTTCCGACGAATCCAGGAACTCGGGGTTCGACGCCGCAACGTGCATGGCGATGTTCTTCGCCAGCTCCGCGTCACCGCCTTTCAGAACGACGGCAACGCCGATCTTGTTGCCGTGCAGGTAGGCGCCAACAACGTCACCTTCAACGCGCACCAGGCGACGGATGTTGACGTTTTCGCCAACCTTGGCAACCAGCGCTTCACGGGCTGCTTCGCGCGAAGCGATCAGCGGCGCGGCGTCGGTCAGCTCTTTAGCGAAGGCTTCTTCGAGGCTCTCAGCGACAAAGTTCTTGAAGTCGTCTTGCAGCGCGAGGAAGTCGGTCTGCGAGTTGACTTCCAGCAGGACCGCGACCTTGCCGTCGGTCTTCACGGCGATAGCGCCTTCGGCAGCGACGTTGCCGGCTTTCTTGGCGGCCTTGATAGCGCCGGAAGCACGCATGTCATCAATGGCTTTTTCGATGTCGCCGTCAGCCTTTTCCAGGGCTTTCTTGCAATCCATCATGCCTTCGCCGGTACGCTCGCGCAGTTCTTTGACCAACGCTGCAGTAATTGCTGCCATTTCAAAATCCTCTTGGAAAGTTTTTCAACCATTCCACCCGTTCGTCACGGGCGTTCAATTCTGCTAATCCTCTGCCGGCTCGGCATTCCCATGATGGGAGGCTGTTGCTGACAGCAGGATTTCAAGGTGGCAAAAAGGGGGCAGAGCCCCCTTTTTGCGTGCCAAGTCAGACGCCAGGCGTCACTTACTCAGCAGCAGGTGCAGCCGATTCTTCAGCAAAGACTTCGGTGCCGCCAGCAACATGGTTGCGGCCACGGATGACAGCGTCGGCCATCGAAGTCATGTACAGCTCGATGGCGCGGATGGCGTCATCGTTACCTGGAATGATGTAGTCAACACCTTCAGGGCTGCTGTTGGTATCGACGATGCCGATAACTGGGATACCCAGCTTGTTGGCTTCGGTGATCGCGATGCGCTCGTGATCAACGTCGATGACGAACAGTGCGTCAGGCAGACCGCCCATGTCCTTGATACCACCCAGGCTGCGGTCCAGCTTTTCAAGATCGCGCGAACGCATCAGCGCTTCTTTCTTGGTCAGCTTGGTGAACGTGCCGTCTTCGGCCTGAGTTTCCAGGTCGCGCAGGCGCTTGATCGAGGCGCGGATGGTTTTGTAGTTGGTCAGCATGCCGCCCAACCAGCGGTGATCAACGTAGGGCGAACCGCAACGAGCTGCTTGCTCGGCGACCAGCTTGCCGGCGGAACGCTTGGTGCCGACGAACATGATCTTGTTCTTGCCCTGGGACAGGCGCTCGACGAACGCCAGGGCGTCGTTGAACATCGGCAGGGTTTTTTCCAGGTTGATGATGTGGATCTTGTTGCGCGCACCGAAAATGTACTTGCCCATTTTCGGGTTCCAGTAACGGGTCTGGTGACCGAAGTGCACACCGGCCTTCAGCATATCGCGCATGTTGACTTGGGACATGATAGTTCCTTGGTAAGTCGGGTTGGGCCTCCACGCATCCCAATGACCAACCCGCGAATCCAGTGGATTCGGGGCACCCAGGCCATCGTGTCGACACGTGTGTGGGTTAGTACTTCCGGGGGTCCCCGAAAGCGGCGCATGTTATACCACAGAGCCGCCTGAAACGGAACTGCGACCTGACGCGTCCGTCAGGCTTTTTTGCAGCGCCTGTGCATTGAGCCCAGAATGACGCCTGCCGACCCGTCGTTTCACCGATTGCCCGGCCACCGCGCCGAGGCTCTGGTAGAATTTCGCGTTTTCCGTTTCCCGCGCCTAGCCTGCGCCGTAGAGAGCCTGTAATGACCGTAACCATCAAGACCGCAGAAGACATCGAGATGATGCGCATCGCCGGCCGCCTGGCCGCCGACGTCCTGGAAATGATCGAGCCGCACGTCAAGCCCGGTGTCTCCACCGAAGAGCTGAACCGCCTTTGCCACGATTACATCGTCAATGAGCAACAGGCGATCCCGGCACCGCTCAATTACAAAGGCTTCCCCAAGTCGATCTGCACGTCGATCAACCACGTGGTGTGCCATGGCATCCCCAATGACAAGCCACTGAAGAACGGTGACACGCTGAACATCGACGTCACCGTGATCAAGAACGGCTACCACGGCGACACCAGCCGCATGTTCCACGTCGGCACCGTCCCGACATGGGCCGAACGCCTGTCACAGGTCACCCAGGAGTGCCTGTACAAGGCCATCGAGCTGGTCAAGCCGGGCTGCCGCCTAGGCGACATCGGCGAAGTGATCCAGAAGCATGCCGAGAAAAATGGCTTCTCGGTGGTCCGCGACTTCTGTGGCCATGGCATCGGCAAGGTATTCCATGAAGAGCCGCAGATCGTCCACTACGGCAAGGCGGGCACCGGCATGGAACTCAAGGAAGGCATGACCTTCACCATCGAGCCGATGATCAACCAGGGCAAGGCCGACACCAAGGTACTGGGCGACGGCTGGACGGCGATCACCAAGGACCGCAAGCTCTCGGCGCAGTGGGAACACACCCTGGTGGTGACCGCGACCGGCTACGAGATCTTCACCTTGCGCAAGGACGACACCATCGCCCGCACCTCCGCCTGAGCACCGCCAGGCCTTCAATAGCACAGGAAAGCGACCCGATGCCCCAGGTGGACCCAGAGCTGTTCGACCGCGGCCAGTTCCAGGCGGAACTGGCGCTCAAGGCGAGCCCCATCGCCGCCTTCAAGAAAGCCATCCGCCAGGCCAGCGAGGTGCTGGACAAGCGTTTTCGCGAAGGCCGTGACATCCGCCGGCTGATCGAGGATCGCGCCTGGCTGGTCGATAACATCCTGCAACAGGCCTGGAACCAGTTCGAGTGGGGCGACGACGCCAACATCGCCCTGGTCGCCGTCGGCGGCTACGGGCGTGGCGAACTGCACCCGCACTCGGACATCGACCTGCTGATCCTGCTCGGCGGCGCCCTGCACGAGCAGTACCGTGAATCGATCGAGCGCTTGCTCACTCTGCTCTGGGACATCGGCCTGGAAGTCGGGCAAAGCGTGCGCAGCGTCGAGGAGTGTGCCGAACAGGCCCGCGCTGACCTGACGATCATCACCAACCTCATGGAAAGCCGCACCATTGCCGGCCCCGAGGCGCTGCGCCGGCGCATGCTCGAGGCCACCAGCACCGAGCACCTGTGGCCCAGCAAGGCGTTCTTCCTGGCCAAGCGTGGCGAGCTGCAGGCACGCCATCACAAGTACAACGACACCGAATACAACCTCGAGCCCAACGTCAAGGGGTCGCCGGGTGGGCTGCGCGACATCCAGACCGTGCTGTGGGTCGCCCGCCGCCAGTACGGAACGCTCAACCTTCACGCCCTGGCAGGCGAAGGCTTCCTGCTGGAAAGCGAGAACGCTGTACTGGCCTCGTCCCAGGCGTTCCTGTGGAAAGTGCGCTACGCCCTGCACATGCTTGCCGGGCGTGCCGAAGACCGCTTGCTGTTCGATCATCAGCGCAGCGTTGCGGCCCTGCTCGGCTACACCGACGAGAACCCCAAGCGTGCCATCGAGCAGTTCATGCAGCAGTACTATCGGGTGGTGATGAGCATCAGCCAGCTCTGCGACCTGATCATCCAGCACTTCGAGGAAGTGATTCTCGCCGACGAGGACAGCGGCACCACGCAACCGCTCAACTCGCGCTTTCGTCTGCACGACGGGTATATCGAGGCGGTCCACGCCGACATCTTCAAGCGCACGCCGTTCGCCATGCTGGAGATCTTCGTGCTCATGGCCCAGCACCCGGAGATCAAGGGCGTGCGCGCCGACACCGTGCGCCTGCTGCGCGAGCACCGCCACCTGATCGACGACAGTTTCCGCAGCGATCTACGCAACACCAGCCTGTTCATCGAGCTGTTCAAGTGCGAGGTCGGCATCCACCGCAACCTGCGGCGCATGAACCGCTATGGCATTCTCGGCCGCTACCTGCCCGAGTTCGGTTTCATCGTGGGGCAGATGCAGCATGACCTGTTCCACATCTATACCGTCGATGCGCACACGCTCAACCTCATCAAGCACCTGCGCAAGCTGCGCTACACGCCGGTGTCGGAAAAATTCCCGCTGGCCAGCAAGCTCATGGGCCGCCTGCCCAAGCCTGAGCTGATCTACCTGGCCGGGTTGTACCACGACATCGGCAAGGGCCGGCAGGGCGACCATTCCGATCTGGGCGCAATCGACGCGCAGGCCTTTGGCGAGCGCCACCACCTGCCGACCTGGGACACCCGGCTGATCGTCTGGCTGGTGCAGAACCACCTGATGATGTCCACCACCGCGCAGCGCAAGGACCTCTCCGACCCGCAGGTCATTCACGATTTCGCCTTGCTGGTGGGTGACGAAACCCGCCTGGATTACCTGTACGTGCTGACCGTGGCCGATATCAACGCGACCAATCCCAGCTTGTGGAACTCCTGGCGGGCAAGCTTGCTGCGCCAGCTCTACAGCGAAACCAAACGGGCCTTGCGCCGCGGCCTGGAAAACCCGCTGGACCGCGAAGAGCTGATTCGCCAAACGCAAGTCTCGGCCCTGGACACGCTGATCCGCGAGGGCACCGATTCCGACGACGTCGAGCAGTTGTGGTCGCAGCTGGGCGATGACTATTTCCTGCGCCATACCGCAGCAGACGTCGCCTGGCACACCGACGCCATTCTTCAGCAACCGGCCGACGGCGGCCCACTGGTGCTGATCAAGGAAACCACGCAGCGCGAATTCGAGGGCGGCACGCAGATCTTCATCTATGCCCCCGACCAGCACGACTTCTTCGCCGTGACCGTGGCGGCCATGGCCCAGCTCAACCTGAACATCCATGATGCGCGGATCATCACCTCGAGCAGCCAGTTCACCCTCGACACCTACATCGTACTGGACAACGACGGCGGCTCGATTGGCGACAATCCCGAGCGCGTGCGGCAGATTCGTGACGGCCTGACCGACGCGCTGCGCCACCCGGAAGACTACCCGACCATCATTCAGCGCCGGGTACCGCGCCAGCTCAAGCACTTCACCTTTGCCCCGCAGGTGACCATCCACAATGACGCCCAGCGCCCGGTGACGATTCTCGAGATCACCGCCCCTGACCGCCCTGGCCTGCTGGCCCGGTTGGGGCGGATTTTTCTCAAGTTCGACCTGTCGCTGCAGAACGCCAAGATTGCCACCCTGGGCGAGCGCGTCGAGGACGTGTTCTTCGTCACCGACGCTAACAACCAGCCGCTGTCCGACCCGCAACTGTGCCTGCGCTTGCAGGAAGCCATCATCGAACAGTTGCAGGTCGGTCAGGCTGCCGATGCCAGCCCGACACGCCTGAACATCTAACGATTGCCGAGACCTTTGCCGAGACCTTGCGCCGATGAATCCTGCCTTGACCCAATTGCAGCCCTACCCCTTCGAGAAACTGCGCGCCCTGCTGGGCAGCGTCACGCCGGCTGCTGACCGGCGCGCCATCGCCCTGTCGATCGGCGAGCCCAAGCACACCTCGCCGGCGTTCGTCGCCCAGGCCCTGACCGACAACCTCGACAAGCTGGCGGTGTACCCCAGCACCCTCGGCCTGCCGGCCCTGCGTGAGGCCATCGGCCAGTGGTGCGAGCGTCGCTTCAAGGTGCCAGCGGGCTGGTTGAAGGCCGATCAGCACATCCTGCCGGTCAATGGCACCCGTGAAGCGCTGTTCGCCTTCACCCAGGCGGTGGTGGACCGTCACACCGACGGCCTGGTGGTCAGCCCGAATCCGTTCTACCAGATCTACGAAGGCGCCGCCTTGCTGGCCGGGGCCACCCCGCACTACCTGCCGTGCCTGGAAGACAACGGCTTCAACCCGGACTTCGACGCGGTGCCGGCCGAGACCTGGCAGCGCTGCCAGATCCTCTTCCTTTGCTCACCCGGCAACCCCACCGGCGCCCTGGTGCCGCTCGACACCCTGAAAAAGCTGATCGCCCTGGCGGACGAGCATGACTTCGTGATTGCCTCGGACGAGTGCTACAGCGAACTCTACTTCGACGAAGACGCGCCTCCACCGGGCCTGCTCACCGCCTGCGCGGAACTCGGCCGTCGCGATTTCAAGCGCTGCGTGGTGTTCCACAGCCTGTCCAAGCGTTCCAACCTGCCGGGGCTGCGCTCGGGGTTCGTGGCGGGCGATGCCGAGATCATCAAGCCGTTTCTGCTGTACCGCACCTACCACGGCTGCGCCATGCCCGTGCAGACCCAACTGGCCAGCATCGCCGCCTGGCAGGACGAGGCGCACGTGCGTGCCAACCGGGATCAGTACCGCGCCAAATACGATGCGGTGCTGGCGATTCTTCAGCCGGTGATGGACGTGCAGCGCCCCGATGGCAGCTTCTACCTGTGGGCCAAGGTGCCGGGTTGCGATGCCGACTTCACCCGCGACCTGTTCGTCACCGAGCACGTCACCGTGGTGCCGGGCTCGTACCTGTCACGCGAGGTAGACGGCATCAATCCGGGTGCCGGCCGGGTGCGCATGGCGCTGGTTGCGCCGCTTCCCGAGTGCATCGAAGCGGCCGAGCGCATTCGCCGCTTTCTGGAACAGCACCGCCAAGCGGGCCGCTGATTGATTGGATCGCCGTGCAGCAGACCGTCGATTGATTGGGCTGCCGTGCAGCAGACCGTTGATCGATTGGGCTGGCGTGCAGCCCTTGCGGGTCGATCCCAGCGCTGAACCGACCGCCGCCCGCAACGCATCGTCTGTCAGGCCCGAGTCGCCTGACAGATCCCACACTGTCGCGGGGCGTGCAGGCGGCCTGATGACTGCAGCCGGTTGCCGCGAAGTACCGAATCCACACTGCAGCCTTACTTGATCGGGCCGAGGTTGGCCTCGCTCATATCCAGCTCACCCAGCACCTGACGCACCACCTCGTCGCCGATCTCGCGCTGGCGCAGCAGCCGGTACAGCTCCAGGCGCTGGGCACGCAGGGCGTGCAGGCGCAAACGGCGCTCCAGAGCGTCCATCTGCTGCGCGACCGCGCGGGCTTCAGCAGTGTCCTCGTAACGGTCCAGCTCGGCGCGGTACTCGGCCATCAAGCGCGCCTTGAGTTCGGTGGCCAGGGTCGCCTGGGTGGCGTCCTGCGGGGCGGCAGCGTCGACCACTTCCTCTCCTTCCAGCGCGTGAATGGCCGCTTCTGCGGTGCGCCGCCAGGCGTCCTGGACTTCCTGATGCAGGCGCTCATCCGGGCTTTTGTCGACACCGCGCAGCAACAGGGGCAAGGTCACGCAGGCGCAGACCAGTGACAGCAAGATCACTCCGGCGGCGATGAAGATCAGCAGGTCGCGTTCTGGAAATGCCTGGCCGACACCGATCAGCAACGGCACCGACATCACGCCCGCCAGGGTCACCGCGCCGCGCACTCCGCCCAATGTCAGCAGCCAGCACGAACGTGCGCTGGGCACCATCACCAACGCCGACTTGCCACGCCAGCGCCGCCATGCGCCAATCGCCCGCCAGACGCTCTGCACCCAGATGAACCGCAGTACCACCAGCACCACGAAGATCGCCAGTACGTCCAGACAGCGGTAGGCCAGGGTCGGCCACAGCGACGTCTCATGGCTGGCAACCGCCTTGACGATGTCGGGCAACTGCAGGCCCAGCAGGAGGAAGATCAGGCCGTTGAAGGCAAATTCGAGCAACGACCAGACGCTGCGATTGAGCAACCGGGTGCTGGTCTGGCGCGGCAGCAGGTCAAGCCAGCTCTGCATCATGCCGGCGGCCACTGCCGAGAGAATGCCAGACGCGCCCAGGCGCTCCGCCAGCACGTAAGCAGCGAAGGGCAGCAGCAGCATGAACACCACGTGGGTGGCCGGATCATCCCAGCCCTGGGCGATCATCCAGGCCCGCAGCCGTCCCACCAGCCAGCTCAACGCCACGCCCACGGCCAAGCCGCCGAGCGCGACCAGCACGAAGGTGACGCTGGCCTCGGCCAGCGAGAAGACCCCGGTGATGGCGGCGGCAAGGGCGAACTTGAACGTGACCAGGCCCGAGGCGTCATTCATCAGCGCCTCGCCCTGGAGCATGTGCATCAGGGGCCGGGGCAGGCGGTCCTGGGTGATGGCCGAGACCGCCACGGCGTCGGTCGGCGACAGCACCGCCGCCAGGGCGAAGGCCACGGGCAGCGCAATGCTCGGCAACAGCCAGTGGATGAAGTAGCCGGCGCCGACCACGGTGAACAGCACCAGGCCTACCGCCAGGCCCACCACCGGCCCGCGCAAGCGCCACAGCTCGCGCTTGGGCATGCGCCAGCCATCGGCGAACAGCAACGGCGGCAGGAACAGGAACAGAAACAGCTCGGGGTCCAGCGCCACATGCAGCCCCAGGGTGGGCCAGGCCAGCAACGCGCCCGCTGCGATCTGCAGCAAAGGCAGCGGGACCGGCAGCGGGATCATGCGTCCGAGCAGTTTCGACAGGCTCACCAGCGTCAGCAGGATGAGGACGGTGTAGGCGGACTGCATGGGGCGGGGTTCCTTGGGCTGGGGGGTGGACGGGTTCGCTGGGTGTTGAAGGGTGGCCAAACCATCGGTGTACGGGCAGCGCAACGGCTTGCACGCTGCACCAAGGTCGTAGCGCGGGTCTGCGACATGGAGGCCAGCGGCGGGGGCAGAGTTCCGTTCGTTGCGTCTGCCGGTGTCGGGCGGCGCAATCGAGCGAAGGCTTTGGGCGTCACGTGTTGCTGGCCGTGCGCGGCACCGGCGGTGCAGGCCCGAGGAAACCTTGACCGTCGTTGGCCCGAGCCACCGACAAGCGCGTCAACCTGGCTTGTTTGCGCGCGACGGTCGCTACGCCACGGCGCTTTGGGCGTCGGCCGCACAGCGCGCCTCTGGATCACCCTGCGGCCTTGGCAGAAACGCCGCAGCCGTGGCGCTAAACGACCCGTTGCCGCATAATCGCCCATCTATTTTTTTCCCGGAGATCGTGGGAAGGCGCTGGCCCAGCCGGCACTGCCCTCAGCATTCAATGGCGTACACCCTTTACGGCATCAAAGCTTGCGACACCATGAAAAAGGCGCGCAGCTGGCTGGAACAACAGTCGCTCGACTACCAGTTCCACGACTACAAAACCCAAGGCATCGACCGCGAACGCCTGACCCGCTGGTGCGACGAGCACGGCTGGCAGGTGCTGCTCAATCGCGCCGGTACCACCTTCCGCAAGCTCGACGAGGCCAGCAAGGCCGACCTGGATCAGGCCAAGGCCGTCGACCTGATGCTTGCGCAACCCTCGATGATCAAGCGTCCGGTGCTTGACCTGGGTGACCGCACCCTGGTGGGTTTCAAGCCTGATACCTACGCCGCCGCGCTGGCCTGACCGCCGCCCTCCACCCCTTTTTCGCATGAGGTAACTGCATGTCCACTACCCTGTTCAGCCTGGCCTTTGGTGTCGGCACCCAGAACCGTCAGGAAAACTGGCTGGAAGTCTTCTACGCGCAACCCCTGGTCAACCCCAGCGCCGAGCTGATCGCCGCCATCGCGCCGATCCTCGGTTACCAAGGTGGTAACCAGGCGATCACGTTCAGCACCGGCCAGGCCGCGCAACTGGCCGAAGCGGTCAAGCCGCTCGACGCCGTGCAAGGCGCCCTGCTCACCCGTCTGGCAGAAAGCCACAAGCCGCTGGTCGCGACCCTGCTGGCCGAAGACGGCGCGCTGAGCTCCACCCCTGAGGCCTACCTGAAGCTGCACCTGCTCTCGCACCGCCTGGTCAAGCCGCACGGCGTTTCGCTGGCCGGCATCTTCCCGCTGCTGCCGAACGTGGCCTGGACCAGCCAGGGCGTGATCGACCTGGGCGAGCTGGCCGAGCGTCAGCTCGAAGCGCGCCTGAAGGGCGAGCTGCTGGAGGTGTTCTCGGTCGATAAATTCCCGAAAATGACCGACTACGTGGTGCCGAGCGGTGTGCGTATCGCCGACACCGCCCGTGTGCGCCTGGGCGCTTACATCGGCGAAGGCACCACGATCATGCACGAGGGCTTCGTCAACTTTAACGCCGGCACCGAAGGCCCAGGCATGATCGAAGGCCGCGTTTCGGCCGGCGTGTTCGTCGGCAAGGGCTCGGACCTGGGCGGCGGTTGCTCGACCATGGGCACGTTGTCGGGCGGCGGCAACATCATCATCACCGTGGGTGAAGGCTGCCTGATCGGCGCCAACGCCGGCATCGGCATCCCGCTGGGCGATCGCAGCATCGTCGAAGCGGGCCTGTACATCACCGCCGGCACCAAGGTGCAGTTGCTCGATGAGCAGAACCAGCTGGTCAAGGAGGTCAAGGCCCGTGACCTGGCCGGCCAGGCTGATCTGCTGTTCCGTCGCAACTCGGTCACCGGCGCGGTCGAGTGCAAGAGCCACAAGTCGGCCATCGAGCTGAACGAGGCGCTGCACGCGCACAACTGAGAACCCGCGGGTTTGAAGTGATAAGCTCGGGTCTGGCGTAATGCCAGACCCGTTTTCTTTTCAGGCCTCGCGATCATGTTGCAACCCTCCCCCTGGCGCGCCGATTTTCCGGCCCTCGCCACCCTTCAAGGCCAGCGCCAGACCTACCTGGACAGCGCCGCCACCAGCCAGAAACCCCAGGCCCTGCTCGACGCGCTGCTGAGCTATTACAGCCAGGGTGCGGCTAACGTACACCGTGCCCAGCACCTGCCAGGGGCCTTGGCCACCGAAGCGTTCGAGCGTACGCGCGACGCGCTGGCGGCCTGGCTCAACGCCGCCAGCGCGCAGCAGATCGTCTTCACCCATGGCGCCACCTCGGCCTTGAACCTGCTGGCCTATGGGCTGGAGCATGGCTTTCAGGCGGGCGACGAGATCGCCGTCAGCGCCTTGGAACACCACGCCAATCTCTTGCCCTGGCAGCAACTGGCCAAACGCCGAGGCCTGACACTGGTGATCCTGCCGATCACTGAACAGGGCCAGATCGATGTCGATGCCGCCCTGCAGTTGATCGGCCCGCGCACGCGACTGGTCGCAGTCAGCCAGTTGTCCAACGTGCTCGGCACCTGGCAGCCCTTGGGACCATTGCTGGCCCATGCCCGCGCACAGGGCGCGCTGACGGTGGTCGACGGGGCCCAGGGCGTGGTGCATGGCCGGCCGGACCTGCAGCAACTGGGTTGCGACTTCTATGTACTGTCGAGCCACAAGCTGTATGGCCCCGATGGCGTCGGCGTGCTGTACGGCCGCGCCCAGGCGCTGGCGCATGTGCGGCACTGGCAATTTGGCGGCGAGATGGTGCACCTGGCCGAGTACCAGCAGGCCAGTTTTCGTCATGCACCGCTGGGGCTGGAGGCCGGCACGCCGCCGATTGCCGGGGTGATCGGCCTGGGCGCCACGCTGGATTACCTGGTCGGGCTGGACAGCGCCGCCGTGGCGCTGCACGAAGCGCGTCTGCACGAGCGCTTGCTGCAGGGCCTGAACGAGCGTCGGGGCATTCGTGTGCTGGGTGCCCCGCAAGCTGCACTTGCCAGCTTCGTGGTCGAGGGCGTGCACAATGCCGACATCGCCCATGTCCTGACCGAGCAAGGCATCGCCGTGCGCGCCGGGCACCACTGCGCCATGCCATTGATGAACAGCCTGGGGCTGAACGGTGCGATCCGTGTGTCGCTGGCGCTGTACAACGACAGCGACGACCTGCAGCGTTTCTTCGACGCGCTGGATCAAGGGCTGGAGCTGTTGCGATGAGCTTGCCGACCGATGCGCAAGCAGCGCTGGACAGCTTCGCCGCTGCACAAGGCTGGGAACAGCGGGCGCGCCTGTTGATGCAATGGGGCGATCGCCTGGTGCCCCTGGCGCAGGCCGAGAAAACCGAGGCCAACCGCGTGCATGGCTGTGAAAGCCAGGTCTGGTTGGTGGTGCAGCGCAACGGTGCGCAGTGGCAGTTCCAGGCCAGCAGCGATGCCCGCCTGTTGCGCGGCTTGCTGGCATTGTTGCTGGTGCGGGTGCAAGGCCTGGACGGCAGCGCATTGGCTGCGCTGGATCTGCGGGACTGGTTCACGCGGCTGGGCCTGGAGCGACAGCTGTCGCCGTCGCGCAGCAACGGGTTGCATGCGGTACTGCTGCGAATGGCGCAGTTGCTGAGCGAGGGCTGACGGCGCAGCCCGTGGCGCAGCGCTGCCTGCCGTTGAGCTGCGCCCCATCTGTGGGAGTGAATGTTGGAGCCTAGGGGCTTAGGCTTTGCTGTCGACCAGCGGTCATTTCAAGCTCGTGCAAGCAGCCGTCCTACAAAAAAACGGGAGCGACTTCAGTCGCGATGGGCCGCAACGCGGCCCTCATCCAAGCACCGCCTCGGTCTCCAGCAAGCGCATTGGCCCTGGGTGGTTCGCGGTAGGGCCATTGGGCCGGCTGCGCCGACCATCGCGGCTGATCGGTCCGCCGAAACGGCTGCGCCTAGACGCCTATACGTCTGCAACCTGCGCCACTCGCTCGGCCGGCCGCCGCGCGCCAGCCACCAGTTTCTCCACCGCCTTGCTCGCCGCCACCATGCCAAAGGTGGCCGTGACCATCATCACCGCGCCAAACCCACCGGAGCAGTCCAGGCGCACCCCCTCGCCAACGAAGCTCTTCTGCAGACAGATGCTGCCGTCCCCTTTGGGGTAGCGCAGTTGCTCGCTGGAAAACACGCACGGCACACCGTAGTTGCGGCTGACATTGCGCGAGAAGTTGTAGTCGCGGCGCAAGGTGGAGCGCACCCGCGAGGCCAAGGGGTCATTGAAGGTCTTGTTAAGGTCGGCGATCTGGATCTGCGTCGGATCGATCTGCCCGCCCGCCCCGCCTGTGGTGACCACTGCGATCTTGCGCCGACGGCACCAGGCGATCAGCGCCGCCTTGGCCATCACGCTGTCAATGCAGTCGACCACGCAATCGAGCTGCTCGGTGATGTACTCGGCCATGCTGTCGCGGGTGACGAAGTCCGCCACCGCGTGCACCTGGCAGGCCGGATTGATCGCGCGCAGCCGTTCGGCGGTGACGTCGACCTTTGCACGACCGATCTGCCCTTGCAGCGCGTGAGCCTGGCGGTTGGTGTTGCTCACACAGACATCGTCCAGATCGAACAGACTGATTTCGCCGACGCCACTGCGCGCCAGGGCTTCGGCCACCCACGACCCTACGCCGCCGATACCGACCACGCCGACATGGGCCTGGCGCAGGCGCTGCAGCCCCTCGTCGCCGTACAGGCGGGCAACGCCGGCGAAGCGTGGATCTTCTGTGCTCATGGCTCACCTCCGAAAAAACGGCGCGCAGTATAGGCCACACGGGGGCTGGCCGGCACCCGCTGCGTGCACCGTCTGGCCTATCCGGTTAGGAAAGACGGACAGAACCCTGCTTTAATGCTTTCTGAACAATCAGAAATGGACGACAACGAAGCGGGATTACGGCTCGTCTTCAACACGAGCCCTGCGACTGTCAGCCCCTTTGCCCAAACAGCCGTTCACCCGGCCCCGCTTCAATGGAACCGACGCATCCCTATGTCTTCACGCAAATTTGGCCTCAACCTGGTGGTGGTCCTGGCTATCGCCGCGCTGTTCACTGGTTTCTGGGCACTGATCAATCGCCCGGTGTCGGCCCCTGCCTGGCCTGAACAGATCTCTGGCTTCTCCTATTCGCCGTTTCGCCTTGGGGAAAGCCCGCAGCGCGGGCAATACCCGACCGACGAGGAGATGCGCCAGGACCTGGAGCAGATGAGCAAGCTCACCGACAGCATCCGCATCTACACCGTCGAGGGCACGCAGGCCGACATCCCGCGCCTGGCCGAAGACCTGGGCTTGCGGGTGACCGTAGGCATCTGGATCAGCACGGACCTGGAGCGCAACGAGCGCGAAATCGCCACCGCCATCGAACTGGCCAACACCACGCGCAGCGTGGTGCGCGTGGTGGTCGGCAACGAAGCGCTGTTCCGTGAGGAAGTCACGCCCGAGGCGTTGATCCAGTACCTTGATCGCGTGCGTGCAGCGGTCAAGGTGCCGGTCACCACCAGCGAGCAGTGGCACATCTGGAAAGCCCACCCGGAGCTGGCCAAGCACGTCGATCTGATCGCCGCGCACATCCTGCCGTACTGGGAATTCATCCCGATGCAGGACTCGACCACCTTCGTCCTCGACCGGGCCCGTGACTTGAAGCTGCAGTTCCCGCGCAAACCCTTGCTGTTGTCGGAGGTGGGCTGGCCGAGCAATGGCCGCATGCGCGGTGGCGCCGATGCCACACAGGCCGACCAGGCGATCTACCTGCGTACGCTGGTCAATACCCTCAATCGCCAAGGCTACAACTACTTCGTCATCGAGGCCTACGACCAGCCGTGGAAGGCCAGCGACGAAGGTTCGGTGGGCGCTTACTGGGGCGTATTCAACGCCGCGCGCCAGCAGAAATTCAATTTCGAAGGGCCGGTGGTGGCGATTCCACAGTGGCGGGCGCTGGCGGTGGCCTCGGTGGTGCTGGCGATGATCGCCCTGGCGGTGCTGCTGATCGACGGCTCCTCGCTGCGCCAGCGCGGGCGAACTTTCCTGACCTTCATCACCTTCCTGTGCGGCTCGGTGCTGGTGTGGATCGCCTACGATTACAGCCAGCAGTACAGCACCTGGTTCAGCCTGTCGGTGGGGGTGCTGCTGGCGCTCGGCGCGCTGGGCGTGTTCATCGTGTTGCTCACCGAAGCCCATGAACTGGCTGAAGCGGTGTGGACGCACAAGCGGCGACGTGAATTCATGCCGGTCGAAGGCGATTCGCACTACCGGCCCAAGGTCTCGGTGCACGTGCCCTGCTACAACGAGCCGCCGGAAATGGTCAAGCAGACCCTCGACGCCCTCGCCGCGCTGGACTACCCCGATTTTGAAGTACTGGTGATCGACAACAACACCAAGGACCCGGCCGTGTGGGAGCCGCTCAAGGCCCATTGCGAGGCCTTGGGCGAGCGCTTTCGCTTCTTCCACGTCGCGCCCCTGGCGGGCTTCAAGGGCGGGGCACTGAACTACCTGCTGCCGCTCACCGCCCCGGACGCCGAGGTGATTGCGGTGATCGACTCGGACTACTGCGTCGATCGCAACTGGCTCAAGCACATGGTGCCGCATTTTGCCGACCCGAAGATTGCCGTGGTGCAGTCGCCGCAGGACTACCGCGACCAGCATGAAAGCGCCTTCAAAAAGCTCTGCTACAGCGAATACAAAGGCTTCTTCCACATTGGCATGGTGACCCGCAACGACCGTGACGCGATCATCCAGCACGGCACCATGACCATGACCCGCCGCGCGGTGCTCGACGAACTGGGCTGGGCCGACTGGTGCATTTGTGAAGACGCCGAACTGGGCCTGCGGGTGTTCGAGAAAGGTCTGTCAGCCGCCTACGCGCACAACAGCTATGGCAAGGGCCTGATGCCCGACACCTTCATCGACTTCAAGAAACAGCGCTTCCGCTGGGCCTATGGCGCCATCCAGATCATCAAGCACCACGCCAGCGCCTTGCTGCGCGGCAAGGGCAGCGAGTTGACCCGCGGCCAGCGCTACCACTTCCTCGCAGGCTGGCTGCCCTGGGTGGCCGATGGCATGAACATCTTCTTCACCGTGGGTGCATTGCTCTGGTCGGCGGCGATGATCATCGTCCCGCACCGGGTCGACCCACCGCTGATGATCTTCGCCATCCCACCCCTGGCGCTGTTCTTCTTCAAGGTTGGCAAGATCGTGTTCCTCTACCGCCGCACGGTGGGCGTCGATCTGCGTGATGCCTGCGCCGCTGCGTTGGCGGGGCTGGCGTTGTCACACACCATCGCCAAGGCGGTGCTGTACGGCTTCTTCACCAGTAGCATGCCGTTCATCCGCACGCCCAAGCACGCCGACAGCCATGGCGTGTTCAAGGCCTTGTCCGAAGCGCGGGAAGAGGTGTTCATCATGCTGCTGTTGTGGGGCGCAGCCGGCGGTATCTACCTGGTGCAGGGCCTGCCGAGCTCTGACATGCGCTTCTGGGTGGCGATGCTGCTGGTGCAATCGCTGCCCTACCTGGCCGCGCTGATCATGGCGCTGCTGTCGTCGCTGCCCAAGCCGGGCGAGGTTTCTGTCGAGGCGCCCGCCCAGTGAAAGGGCGAGCCGGCCCTGCAAAGGGCCGGCAAGGCGTTACATATTGCTATAAGATAACGCCCCCTCGATTTCGCCCTTGCCCTGCCCGGAGTTCTTCATGACGGCCTCAGCCGAGCGCTCACCTACCCTTCAACTGGCGTGCGACCTGATCCGCCGCCCTTCGGTCACCCCGGTCGACGCCGATTGCCAGGCGCAGATGATGAACCGTCTGGGCGCAGTGGGCTTTGCCCTCGAGCCGATGCGCATCGAAGACGTCGACAATTTCTGGGCCACCCACGGCACCCAGGACGGTCCGGTGCTGTGCTTCGCCGGCCACACCGACGTGGTCCCGACCGGCCCGGTGCAGCAGTGGCAGCACGAGCCGTTCAACGCGCTGATCGATGCCGACGGCATGCTCTGCGGCCGTGGCGCTGCGGACATGAAGGGCAGCCTGGCCTCGATGGTGGTGGCCAGCGAGCGCTTCGTGCACGACTACCCCAACCACCGCGGCAAGGTGGCATTTCTCATCACCAGCGACGAAGAAGGCCCGGCCCACCACGGCACCAAAGCGGTGGTCGAACGCCTGAAAGCCCGTAATGAACGGCTGGACTGGTGCATCGTCGGCGAGCCGTCGAGCACCCACCTGCTGGGCGACGTCGTCAAGAATGGTCGTCGCGGCTCACTGGGCGCCCAGCTCACGGTGCGCGGCAAACAAGGCCATGTGGCCTATCCGCACCTGGCGCGCAACCCGATCCACCTGGCGGCCCCGGCTCTGGCTGAACTCGCTGCCGAGCATTGGGACGAGGGCAACGCGTTCTTCCCGCCGACCAGCTTCCAGATCTCCAACCTCACTGCCGGCACTGGCGCTACCAACGTCATCCCAGGCGACCTGACGGCGCTGTTCAACTTCCGTTTCTCGACCGAATCGACGGTTGAAGGCCTGCAAAAGCGCGTCGCGGAAATCCTTGACCGCCATCAACTGGACTGGTCGATCGACTGGGCGCTGTCGGGTATGCCGTTCCTCACCGAACCTGGCGAACTGCTCGATGCAGTGGCCGCCAGCATCAAGCAGGTCACCGACCGCCAAACCCAGCCTTCGACCAGCGGTGGCACCTCCGACGGGCGTTTCATCGCCACCATGGGCACCCAGGTGGTAGAGCTCGGCCCGGTCAACGCCACCATCCACCAGGTGGATGAACGCATCCTGGCCAGCGACCTCGACCTGCTGACCGAGATCTACTACCAGACGCTGGTGCGGTTGCTCGCCTGATGCTCACCTGCCCGCTCTGCCAAGGCTCGCTGAGCCAGCTCGACAACGGCGTCGTGTGCCCCGCCGGGCACCGTTTCGACCGCGCCCGCCAGGGTTACCTGAACCTGCTGCCGGTACAGCACAAGAACAGCCGCGACCCCGGCGACAACCAGGCCATGGTCCAGGCGCGCCGCGATTTCCTCGACGCCGGGCATTACGCCCCGGTGGCCGAGCGCCTGGCGCAACTGGCCGCCGAACGCGCGCCAGGCACCTGGCTCGACATCGGCTGCGGCGAGGGTTATTACACCGCCCGCATCGGTCAGGCACTGCCGACAGCCCAGGGTTTTGCGCTGGATATTTCCCGCGAGGCGGTCAAACGCGCCTGCCGGCGTGACCCGCGCCTGACCTGGATGGTCGCCAGCATGGCGCGTGTGCCGCTGAGCGACGCCAGCTGCCAGTTCATCGCCAGCGTGTTCAGCCCGCTGGACTGGAGCGAAGCCAAGCGCCTGCTCAGCCCGGGCGGCGGCCTGATGCGCGTCGGCCCGACCGAGGGCCACCTGATGGAACTGCGCCAGGCGCTGTACGACGAGGTACGGCCCTACGCCGACGACAAACACCTGGCGCTGGTGCCTGAAGGCATGACCCACGCCCACAGTGAAATTCTGCAATGGCGCCTGAGCCTGGCCGAGCCCAAGGCCCGCGCCGACCTGCTGGCCATGACCCCGCACGGCTGGCGCGCCAGCGCCAAACGCCGTACACGTGTGATCGAACAGACCGCGCCATTCGAGGTCACGGTTTCCATGCGCTATGACTATTTCGTGCGCCAAGCCTGAGCACACCCGGAGCCCCTCCCATGCGCCAACCTGATATCGAGATCTACCTCAAGGACGCCGACGTCGGCCACCCACAGATCACTGACTGGCTGCAACAGGCCATCGGGGCCTGCAGCCCGTGGCAGCAACGCGGCCAGACCTGGAAATGCCAGGCGGGTAACATCCCAGTCACTTGGATACCCAAGGCTGTAGGAAAATGGAACAGCCTGCTGTTAGAAAGTGATCAGACCCCGTGGGAAGATGACATCGCCTGCGCGCGGGCTGCATTTGCCGCGCTGGGCGTCGAAGTGCGCTGCGCACCGGGCAGCTGGGCCGAGGAAGATGGTGAGGAAGATGCCGACCGCTGGATCCGCGTGAGCACGGACGGCGAAGAGGAAATCACCTGGCGTACGGCCTGAAGGCCGGCGCAGCGGGCTCGGGCCGAAGACTGCGCAGGTCTTCAGCCCGGCACGTCAAGCAAGGCGCTTAGAGGCCCACCACGTCCTCGGCCTGAAAGCCTTTTTGACCTTCCACCAAGGCGTATTCCACCCGTTGCCCTTCGCTCAGCGAACGGTGTCCTTCACCGCGGATCGCGCGGTAGTGGACGAACACGTCGGCACTGCCTTCGCGCTGAATGAAGCCAAAGCCTTTGGCATCGTTGAACCATTTGACATTCCCAGTCTCACGAGACGACATCTGAACTACTCCGCTTTTTATTGTGAATAGCGCGTTGGCCTACAGCCGCAATCGTCTGTACCGCCAAGCGTGAAGAAAATACCTGCAAGTGGCAGGCCGGATCTCTGATAGTCAAAGAAGAAAATTTGATGCGCAAAAACCGCCCAGCATCGACTTGGCTGAACTTATGCCCAGGCAGCAGACTAATGGCTTGCACCTTGACCCGAACTCTTTACCCCAGGGCCTGCCGCCAATGACACGTTCCCCCCTGCGCCGCTTGATCTTCAGCGCCCTGCGCCGCGTCCTGTACCTGTGGGTGCGTTCCGAAACCATCAATCAATCCTCGACCACCCTGAACCTGGACCGCAGCCGGCCGGTGTTCTACGCCCTGCCCTCGCCGGCGCTGACCGACCTGGCAGTGCTCGACCACGAATGCACCAAGGCCGGGCTGCCGCGACCGGTGCTGCCGGTCACGGTCGGTCCGTTGCAGGAACCGGCCGCCTTCTTCTACCTCACGCCCGACCCCGACTGGCTCGGCCGCCACGACAAACGCGGCGCACCGCCGACCCTCGAGCGTCTGGTCACGGTGCTCGGCAAGCATGCCGAAGAAGACGCGCAGATCATTCCGGTGAGCGTGTTCTGGGGGCAGTCGCCAGAGAGCGAATCGAGCCCGTGGAAGCTGCTGTTCGCCGACAGCTGGGCCGTCACTGGCAGGCTGCGCCGGTTGCTGACCGTGCTGATCCTGGGGCGCAAGACCCGCGTGCAGTTCTCGGCGCCGATTCATCTGCGCGAGCTGGTCCAGCACAACAAGGGGCACGAGCGCACGGTGCGCATGGCCCAGCGCTTGATGCGCGTGCATTTTCGCAATCTGAAGAGTGCGGTCATCGGCCCGGACGTTTCGCACCGGCGCACCTTGGTCAAGGGCCTGGTGCATGGTCCGATGGTGCGTCAGGCGATCCGCGACGAGGCCGAGCGCCAGCACATCGCCTACGAAAAGGCCGAAGCCCTGGCGTTGCGTTATGGCAACGAGATCGCCTCGGACTACACCTATACCGTGATCCGTTTTCTCGAAGTGGTGCTGAGCTGGTTCTGGCACAAGATCTACGACGGCATCAAGGTCAATCACATCGAACAGGTCCAGGCCATCGCGCCCGACCATGAAGTGGTGTACGTGCCGTGCCACCGCAGCCACATCGACTACCTGCTGCTGTCCTATCTGCTGTTCCGCAATGGCCTGACGCCGCCGCATGTCGCCGCTGGCATCAACCTCAACATGCCCGTAGTCGGTGGCCTGCTGCGCCGGGGCGGGGCGTTTTTCATGCGTCGCACGTTCAAGGACAACCCGCTGTACACCGCCGTATTCGACGAATACATGCACACCCTGTTCAGCAAGGGGTTTCCCGTCGAATACTTCGTCGAAGGCGGACGTTCGCGCACCGGGCGCATGCTGCGACCGCGCACTGGCATGCTGGCCATCACGCTGCGCAGTTTCCTGCGCTCATCGCGCACACCCATCGCGTTCGTACCGGTGTATATCGGCTACGAGCGGGTGCTCGAAGGCCGTACCTACCTCGGCGAACTGCGCGGCGCGAGCAAGAAGAAAGAGTCTGTTTTCGATATTTTCAAAGTGTTCGGCGCCCTGCGGCAGCGCTTCGGCAAGGTCTATGTCAACTTTGGCGAGCCGATCCACCTCGGCAGCTTTCTCGATCAGCAGCAGCCGGGCTGGCGCGATCAGCCGTACGCCCCTGAGTTTCGCCCCAGCTGGCTCAGCGCGGCCACGCGTCAGCTGGGCAACACCGTGGCGCGCCACCTCAACGAAGCCGCGGCGGTCAACCCGGTCAACCTGGTCGCATTGGCCCTGCTCTCCAGCAGCCGTCACGCGCTGGACCAAGACGCCTTGACCCGTGTGCTCGACCTGTACCTGTCGCTGCTGCGCCAAGTGCCCTACTCCGACCACTCGACGCTGCCCGAGGGTGACGCCCTGGCGCTGATCAGCCACGTCAAGGACATGCAGCTGCTGGCCGAACAAAGCGACGCCATGGGCCGCATCCTCTACCTGGATGAAGCCAATGCGGTACTGATGACCTACTACCGCAACAATGTGCTGCACATTTTCGCCTTGCCTGCCCTGCTGGCCAGTTTCTTCCTCAGCAGTTCACGCATCAGCCGCGCACAGATTGGCCAGTTCGTCCGGGCGCTCTATCCGTATCTGCAAACCGAGCTGTTCCTGCGCTGGACGCCGGAGCAGCTGCCCGAGGTCATCGATCAATGGCTGGCGGCGCTGGTGGAGCAAGGCCTGTTGCGCTGCGAAGACGGCATGTACATTCGCCCGGCACCCAGCTCGCAGCCCTTTGTCCTGCTGACCTTGCTGGCGCGCGCCATCACCCAGACCTTGCAGCGCTTCTACATGGCCACTTCCCTGCTGCTCAACAGTGGCCAGCACGCGTTGAGTGCCGAGGAGCTGGAATCGCTGTGCGTGATGATGGCGCAGCGGCTGTCGATTCTGCACGGCCTGAACGCACCCGAGTTCTTCGACAAGACGCTGTTCCGGCATTTCATCCAGACCCTGGTCGAGCAGGGTGTGCTGTACGCCGATGCGGGTGGCAAGCTCAGCTACCACGAGCGCCTGAGCGAGCTCAGCGAGGCGGTGGCCAAGCGTGTGTTGTCTGCGGAGCTGCGCCTGTCGATTCGGCAGGTGGCACTGCACCGGGAAACCTTGAGCACAGCGGTGATCACCTGATGGTCGAGGCCGCCCGCCTGCCGCTCCGGCGCCGGTAGGCGCATCGGACGCACGTGGGCGCAGAGAGGCCCGCACCCTCGGCCTCCTGGCGTCTTGGGTAAGGGCTTCCTGCTGTGAGTCAATCTGCGCTGCCGCTAGATTCCGGACTCCGAAAGCCCGGCACTGTTGCCCCTCTTTGGGCTTTCGAGCGAGGACGTCCCATGACCCACGACACCCCCAACGCTGAAATCTACACCTGCTCGTTGCAACGACTGAACACACTCGTCGTCGATATCGTTTCGAGCCAGGCATTGAGCCTGCCCGCTGGCATCACGGTGAGCGTCGCCCTGCAGGACGTCAGCCGGCTCGATACCCAGGCCGTGACGCTGGCACAATCGCGTGTCCTCTGCGCCACAGCACCACACGCGCTGGCGCTGACGCTGACCTACGACGCTGGCCACTTGAACGAACGCAACACCTATGCATTGCTTGCACGCATCGAGCTCGCAGGCCAACTGCTGGCCGTCAACTCGCAAATGCCCCCCTTCGTCCAACCCGCTGCCGGGCAGCGCGTGGCCATCGAGGTCGATCCCATTCAGCGCGAAACTGTCGAGGGCCTTCATGGCGGTAACCTGCCGCAACCCCCTACCCCCTGCATCGACCTGTCCCACGTACCTGCCGAGGGTCTCCACGGCGGTAACCTGCCGCAACCCCCTACCCACTGCATCGACCTGTCCCACGCACCTGCCGAGGGTCTCCACGGCGGTAATGGGTCCGATGGCCCGGTCGATGGCATCCACGGTGGTAATGCACTGAAGTGATGCCACCCCTGTCGTGATCCGTTACAGTCCCTGGGTTGGCCTCAAGCCAGCCCCAGGACGCTCGGAGACGACATGAAAAAGACCCTCGCGCTGTGCTCAGCCCTGCTGCTCGCAGCCTGCTCCACCCCCACCCCGCCCGATCGCGCCAGCCTGGCTGGCGAAGTCTTCTACCTGCAACGTATCGCCCTGCCGCCTGCGGCGACGTTGAACGTCGAGCTGCAGGACATCTCGCGCGCGGACGCACCGGCCATCACCCTTGCCCGACAGGCCGGGCCGGTCAAGGGCAATGTGCCACTGCCGTTCCAGCTCAGCTACGACCCGACCCAGATCCAACCAGGCCACCGCTACGCGGTCAGGGCGCGCATCGAACTGGACGGTCAATTGCTGTTCATAAACACCACTCAGCAGGCCGTGAACCTCGATGGCCATGACGCGCAGCCGCTGCGCATCAAGCTCGACCCAGCCCGCTGAGGCTTTCCATTTCGCTCTACAAGGACGCTTTCATGATCCGTTCCTCCCTGCGCTTGACCACCCTGTGCGCCGGCCTGCTGCTCTCGGCCAGCGCGCTGGCCCTGTCACTCGGCGACCTGAGCCAGAGTGATGCCTCCGGCGGCCTCAAAGATGCCCTGACCCAAGGTGCGCAGATCGCCGTGAAGCAACTCGGCACCCCGGGCGGCTTCAACAACAACCCAGATGTGCGCATCGAGCTGCCGGGCAAGCTGGGCAAGGCGGCCAAGGCCATGAAGATGTTCGGTAAAGGCGAGCAGGTCGACGCCCTGGAAGCCAGCATGAACAAGGCTGCTGAAGCCGCCGTGCCGCAGGCCCAGGCGATTCTGGTCGATGCGGTGAAGAAGATGACCGTGGCCGACGCCAAAGGCATTCTCAGCGGCGGTCAGGAATCGGCCACGCACTACCTCGACAAGACCAGCCGCGAGCAGATTCGCGCCAAGTTCATGCCCATCGTCAAGCAAGCCACCGACCAGGTCGGCCTGGCCAAGCAGTACAACAACTTCGCAGGGCAAGCCATGGCGCTCGGCGTGGTCGACGCCAAGAGCGCCAGCATCGAGAACTATGTGACCGAAAAGGCCCTGGATGGCCTGTTCGAGATGATCGCCAAGCAAGAGCAGAGCCTCCGCCAGAACCCGGCCCAGGCCGCCACCAGCCTGGCCAAGAAAGTCTTCGGCGCGCTCTGACGCCGACCGCGGGGGCCGCACCTGGCGCCCCCGCCTGTTGTTCTAACTTTTCCTGACCCGGAACCATGCCGCATACAGCGCCGGCAGAAACAGCAGGGTCAGCGCCGTCGCCACGATCAGCCCGCCCATGATGGCCACCGCCATCGGCCCGTAGAACACGCTGCGTGACAGCGGAATCATCGCCAGTACGGCCGCCAGCGCTGTCAGCACGATGGGCCGCAAGCGCCGCACCGTGGCTTCGATGATCGCCTGCCAGCGGTCCAGCCCGGCGGCGATGTCCTGCTCGATCTGGTCGACCAGAATCACCGAGTTGCGCATGATCATCCCCGCCAAGGCAATGGTGCCGAGCATCGCCACGAAGCCGAATGGCTGGCCGAAGATCAGCAGGAACAGGGTGACGCCGATCAGCCCCAAGGGGGCCGTGAGGAACACCATCACGGTGCGCGAGAAGCTGCGCAGTTGCAGCATCAGCAAGGTCAGCACCACCACGATGAACAGCGGCATACCGGCATTCACCGAGGCCTGGCCACGCTCGGAATCCTCCAGCGTGCCGCCGACCTCCAGCAGGTAACCGTCGGGCAACTGCGCGCGGATCGATTCCAACCCCGGCAGAATCTGATGCACCAGGGTCGCCGGCTGCTCCTTGTCGTAGATGTCGGCGCGCACGGTTACCGTGGGCAAGCGCTCGCGGTGCCAGATGATGCCCTCTTCAAAGCCGTACTCCAGGGTCGCCACCTGGGCCAGGGCAACGCTGGCGCCGTGCTCGGTGGGTATCGCCAGGCTGCCCAGATGGCTGAGGTCTGCACGCTCCTGGGACGTGCCGCGCCATTGGATTTCGATCAGCTCGTTGTCTTCGCGGTACTGGCTGACGGTGCCGCCGGCCAGGGTGTTGTGCAGAAAGCGCGAGAGCTGCGCAGTGCTCACGCCCAACGCGCGGGCGCGGTCCTGATCGATCTGCAGGAACACCGCCTTGCTCGGCTCCTCCCAGTCCAGGTGTACATTGACCAGATGCGGGTTCTGGCGGACCTTGGCCGCCACCTGCCGAGCCAGCGCACGGACCTGCTCGATGTGCTCACCGGTGACGCGGAACTGCACCGGATAACCCACGGGCGGGCCGTTCTCCAAACGCGTGACCCGCGAGCGCAGGTCCGGGAACTGCTCGGTAAGGGTCTCGATCAACCAGCTGCGCAACACCTCACGGTCCTCCAGCGAGTGGGCCAACACCACGAACTGCGCAAAACTGTTGGCGGGCAACTGCTGGTCGAGCGGCAGGTAGAAGCGCGGCGAACCGGTGCCCACATAGGCCACGTAGTTGTCGATGCCCGGTTGGTGTTTGAGCAACGCTTCCAGGCGCTCGACCTGCTCGGTGGTATTGCGCAGCGAAGCGCCTTCGGCCAGCTTGATATCGACCATCAGCTCCGGCCGTGCCGAGGCCGGGAAGAACTGCTGCGGCACGAAGCGGAACAATACGATGCTGCCGACGAACGCGGCGGCGGTCAGCACGATTACCGTTTTGCGCCGGTGCATGCACCAGGCCACCACGCGGCGCACCCGCTGATAAAACGGCGTGGCGTAGGGGTCGGCGCGGCCCTCGTGCAGGCCCGCGGCATGGCGCTTGGCAAGGTCCGGCAGCAGCCGGTCACCCAGGTAGGGCACGAACAGCACCGCCGCAACCCAGGAGGCCAGCAGCGCCAGCGTCACTACCTGGAAGATCGAGCGGGTGTATTCGCCGGTACTGGAGGCGGCGGTGGCAATCGGCAGAAAGCCCGCGGCCGTGATCAACGTGCCGGTGAGCATCGGGAAGGCCGTGCTGGTCCAGGCGAAGCTGGCGGCTTTGACCCGGTCCAGGCCCTGCTCCATCTTGATCGCCATCATTTCCACGGCAATGATCGCGTCGTCCACCAGCAGCCCCAGCGCCAGCACCAGCGCACCGAGGGAAATCTTGTGCAGGCCGATGCCGAGCCAATGCATGCTGGCAAAGGTCATCGCCAGTACCAGCGGAATGGTCAAGGCCACCACCAGCCCCGTGCGCAGGCCAAGCGAGAAAAAGCTCACCAGCAGCACGATGACCAAGGCCTCGGCCAGCACCGTGATGAACTCCCCCACACCGGCCTTGACCGCGGCCGGCTGGTCGGACACCTTGCGCAGCTGCATGCCGGCCGGCAGCGCTTGGCTCAGGCGTGCGAACTCAGCCTCCAGTGCCTTGCCCAGCACCAGAATATCGCCGCCGTCCTTCATGGACACCGCCAGGCCGATGGCGTCTTCGCCCATGAAGCGCATGCGCGGCTCCGGCGGGTCGTTGAAGCCGCGCCGAACCTCGGCGATGTCTTCGATGCGCAGGGTGCGGTCAGCGACGCGGATCGGGAGCTGGCGAATCTGCTCGACGCTGTCGAAGCGCCCGCTGACGCGCAGCTGCAGACGCTCGCTGGCCGTCTCGAAGAAACCGGCGGCGCTCAGCGCGTTCTGCTCTTGCAAGGCTTGCTGCACCGCGGCCAGCGGCACGCCAAGGGTGGCCAGTTTGACGTTGGACAGCTCGATCCAGATTTTCTCATCCTGCACGCCGAGCAGCTCGACCTTGCCGACGTCCTTGACCCGCTGCAGTTGCACCTGAATGCGGTCGGCGTAGTCCTTGAGCACGGCATAGTCGAAGCCTTGGCCGGTGAGCGCGTAGATATTGCCGAAGGTGGTGCCGAATTCGTCGTTGAAGAACGGGCCCTGCGCCTCGGGCGGCAGGGTGTGGCGGATATCGGCGATCTTCTTGCGGATCTGATACCACAGCTCGGGGATGTCTTCGGAGTGCAGCGAGTCGCGGGCAATGAAGGTGACCATCGACTCGCCTGGGCGCGAGTAGGACACCAGCTTCTCGTATTCGCCGGTCTCCATGAGTTTCTTCTCGATGCGCTCGGTGACCTGGCGCGACACCTCTTCAGCGGTGGCCCCCGGCCACAACGTGCGGATGACCATGGCCTTGAAGGTGAACGGCGGGTCTTCGCTTTGCCCCAGCTTGGTGTAGGACAACGCCCCGACCAGCGCCAGCAACAACATCAGAAACAACACGATCTGGCGATTGCGCAGCGCCCAGGCAGACAGATTGAACGACATGCAGACCTACTCCTTGGTCGCCAGTTTGACGGTGCGATTGCTGCGATCGACCGGGCGCACCTGCTGGCCGTCACGCAGCACATGGCCACCTGCTGCAACGATCCAGTCTGTGGCCGCTATTCCTTCGAGCACCGGCACACGATCACTGCCATAAGGGCCTACGCGGACATCGACACGCTGCAGACGGCTGTCGCTGTTCACCCGCCACACGTAACGCTGCCCGGCCTCGGCGTTCAGCGCCGACAGCGGAAGGGACAGCGTGGTCTGCGTGGCCGGCGCCAGGAACACCTGCGCACTTTGGCCAAGCTGCGCCGGCGTGTCACGGCCGGTAAAGGCGATGCGCGCCGCGAAGGTTCTGGAATGAGGGTCGGCCGAAGGTGACAGCTCGCGGATGCGCCCCTCATAGCGCTGGCCTGGATGGGACCACAGCTCGACCGTCACCGGCTGGCCGACAGCGACCTGGGCGAACTGCTGCTCCGGCAACCCGATCTGCACCTCACGCTCGCCGTCTACCGCCAGGCTGAACACGGTCTGGCCAGCGGCAACCACCTGCCCCACTTCAACCAGACGCTTGGCCACCACGCCGTCTTGCGGGGCACGCAACACCGCGTATTCGACCTGGTTACCGGCCACTTCGAGCTCGGCCCTGGCCTGGTTCAAGCGGGCCTGACCCGCGTGGTAGAGGTTTTGCGCGTTGTCGTACAGCGAGTGGCTGACCATCTGCCGATCGAGGAGCTTCTGCGCACGTTCCCGTTCGGCGGTGACCAGCGCCAGGTTGGCCTGGGCTGCGGCCAGTTGGGCGCGGCTGGCCTGCACCTGCAGGCGCACATCCTGCGGATCGAGCTCGGCCAGTGGCTGGTTGGCCTTGACCCGCTCGCCCTCTTCGACCAGGCGCTTGCTGACCTTGCCAGGCATGCGAAACGCCAGCTGCGGCTCCAGGCGTGCCCGCACCTCACCCGGATAACTGGCAGCGCTGGCGCCTGTCGCCTGCGGCTGGACCACCAGCGCCGGACGCGGCGCCGACACGACGGCCGCGTCCTCGCCACAGCCGATCAGAAGCAGGGGGGCGGCCAAGGGCAACACGAGCCGCAATGCGTGACGCATTGTCATGGAGAGGGGACCTTCTGCGCAGTGAATCGAATATTTATACTGGTCGGTATAGTAAATCAGGGAACCCTGAGCGGGAAGTCTGCGTCACACAGAAATCATTCTGATTAGTGCACGGTGCCTGCAGTCTTACCGCCCCCAACCCGATAAGATGCACGCCCACTCAAGCGAATGGCCCACCCCTTCTGACACGGAACCCCATGCATAACGACTCCCCCATCGGCCCGGGACGGCCCAAGGACCTGATCAAGCGCGAGGCGATTCTGCAAGCCGCCAAGCAGCTGTTTCTCAGCCTCGGTTACGCCAACACCAGCATGGATGCGGTCGCTGCGGCGGCAGGTGTTTCAAAGCTTACGGTCTACAGCCACTTCACCGACAAGCAGACGTTGTTTGGCGCGGCGGTGATGGCCACGTGTCATGCGCAATTGCCCGATCTGGTGTTTGAGTTACCTGAAGGGGCCGAGCTCGAAGACGTTCTGCTGGACATCGCGCGCAGATTCCACGCCCTGATCACGGACCCCGAATCGGTGCAACTCACCCGCCTGATCATGGCCGTCGGCACGCAGGACCCGGGATTTGCCGAGTACTTCTACGAGGCAGGGCCGCAGCACGTGCTGGCGGGCATGGCCTTGCTGCTCGACAAGCTCGATGCGCGGGGCTGGCTGAAGGTGGAGGATGCACCGCGTGCCGCCGAGCACTTTTTCTGCCTGGTCAAAGGCGCGCCGGACTACCGACTGCTACTGGGCTGCGCACCGCCGTTGGGCGGGGATGAGGCCGAGGCCCACGTGCGCAGTGCAGTGGGCGTGTTCATCCGCGCATTTCGCGCCTGAGGTGCACTGCTCAAGCGCGCCCATGGGCCAGAGGTGCGGCGCGTGCCAAGCACACTTGCTGGGTGCGCTCGACCTGCCGGCCCGGTGTAGCCGCCGAGCCCTGAGCGCAGGGGGCGTGTCGCTTAGCGCGATGCCGCGAGGATCAATGCCTTCATTTCGGCAACGGCCTGCTTGAAGCCGACGAACAGAGCATGGGCGACCAAGGCATGGCCGATGTTCAACTCGTTGATACCCTTGATGGCGGCGATGGCTTCGACATTGTGATAATGCAGGCCGTGCCCGGCGTTGACGACCAACCCCAGGCCCACCCCAAGGGCGACGCCATCGGCAATGCGCTGGAGCTCTTCAGCCATCTCGGCGGGTGTTTGCGCATCGGCGTAGCGACCGGTGTGCAGCTCGATGGCCGGGGCGCCGACGCGGTGGGCCGCTTCGATCTGGCGCAGGTCAGCGTCGATGAACAGCGACACCTCGGCGCCGGTGCTGGCCAGACGCTCGACCGCGGCCTTGATCCGCACCTCTTGCCCCGCCACGTCGAGGCCACCTTCGGTGGTGAGCTCCTGACGGGTCTCCGGTACCAGGCAGATGTGCGCCGGACGAATACGCTCGGCGAACGCCATCATCTCTTCAGTGACGCCCATCTCGAAGTTCATGCGGGTCTGCAGGACGTCCTTGAGCAGCAACACGTCGCGCTCTTGGATGTGCCGACGGTCTTCACGCAGGTGCACGGTGATGCCATCGGCGCCCGCCTCTTCGGCATCCAGCGCTGCCTTGACCGGGTCGGGGTAACGGGTGCCGCGCGCCTGGCGCAGGGTAGCCACGTGATCGATGTTGACGCCCAGAAGCATGCGGTTGCTGTGAGTCACGGAAGGCTCTCCTGAAGGTTGAGCCGCACAGCATACGATGGGATCAGCGCTTGCGAAACAATTCCCGACTGACCAGAGGCTTGCTGCCCAGGTGTACGGCCAAGGCCTGGCGCATCAGGCGCTTGGCGGCAAGCGGCGCGCCCGGCGCCTCCCAGTCAGCCTCGGCCAGCGCGTGCAACTGCACGCCACTGAACAGGCCGGGTTGGGGCAATTCGACACGCTCAAGACCGGCGTCGACGCGCAAGCGGTACTGGCCCTCGGCGATGATGGGTTGCTCGTTGAGGTCGTGGGTCAGGGAAAAGGCATAGCCCAGCTCGTCGAGCAGGCGCCATTCGAACGCGCGCAACAGCGGCTCCAGAGGGCGACCTTGCGCCAGCGCCTGCAAGGTCAGGCGGTAGTGCTCGAACAGGGCTGGGTGCGGCGCCTCGGCAGGTAGCAGGCGCATGAGCAGTTCATTGAGGTACAGGCCGCTGAACAGCGCATCGCCGTGCAACCAGGCCGCCACGCCTACGGTTTCCAGGCGGTTGACGTTCTTCAGCTCGCCCCGCCCACGCAATTCGACCTCCAGCAGCACGAACGAGCGCATTGCGCTGCCGCCCTTGCCGCGCGCGCGGCGTAGCACCGCTCGCACCAGGCCCTGCGGGGTAAACAGGTCCACCAGGGCGCTGGTTTCCTTGTAGGCACGGCTGTGCAACACATAGGCCGGCTGGCCGACGGGATGGTCCATGGAAAGGGCCTGCAAAGCGAACGGCCCGGGAGGTCCGGGCCGTTTCAGGGAAGATTACAAGTCGCCGTAGCCCAGCGAGCGCAGGGCGCGCTCATCGTCGGACCAACCACCTTTGACCTTGACCCAGAGGTTGAGCATCACCTTGGCATCGAACAGCTGTTCCATGTCCTTGCGCGCGTCGGAGCCGATGCGTTTGATGCGCTCGCCCTTGTCGCCGATGATGATCTTCTTCTGGCCATCACGCTCCACCAGGATCAGCGCATGAATGTGCAGCACATGGCCCTGCTGCTTGAACTCCTCGATCTCGACGGTGATCTGGTAAGGCAGTTCGGCACCGAGCTGGCGCATGATCTTCTCGCGCACCAGTTCGGCGGCGAGGAAGCGGCTGCTGCGGTCAGTGATCTGGTCTTCGGGGAAGAAGTGATCGCCTTCTGGCAGATGCTTGGCGATCAAGGCTTCCAGCGACGCTAGATTGTGCCCCTGCTGGGCCGAGATCGGCACGATCTCGGCATTGGGCAGTTGCGTCTGCAGCCATTGCAGGTGCGGAATCAGGTCACCCTTCTCGTCCATCCGGTCGGTCTTGTTCACCGCCAGGATCAGGGGGCCTGTGACGTATTGCACACGCTCGAGCACCAGTTGGTCCTCGTCGGTCCAGCGGGTGCGGTCGACCACGAAGATCACCACATCGACGTCTTTCAACGCTGCCGACGCCGTGCGATTCATGTAGCGGTTGAGCGCCTTGTCGTTGGCTTTGTGCATGCCGGGGGTGTCGACGTAGACCGCTTGCACGTCACCCTCGGTCTTGATGCCAAGCATGTTGTGCCGAGTGGTCTGCGGCTTGCGCGACGTGATCGCAAGCTTCTGGCCGAGGATGTGGTTGAGCAAGGTCGACTTGCCCACGTTCGGCCGGCCAACGATGGCGACATAGCCGCAACGGGTTGGGGTGTTCTCAGTCATTGCCATTCTCCACGCCCAAGGCGATCAGCGCCGAGGCTGCCGCGACCTGCTCGGCGATACGCCGGCTCACGCCCTGACCACGGCTCTTGTTGTTCAGCAGCGCCACTTCGCATTCGACGAAGAAGGTGCGGCAGTGAGGTTCGCCCTGGATGTCGACCACTTCGTAACGCGGCAGATCACAGGCGCGCGACTGCAGGAATTCCTGTAGGCGTGTCTTGGGGTCTTTGTTGGTATCGACCAGGGTCAGGCTCTCGAACTCACCGGCCAGCCAGGCCAGAATGCGCTCGCGCACGGTCTGCATGTCGGAGTCGAGGTAGATGGCGCCGATCAGTGCTTCAAGCGCATCGGCGAGGATCGATTCACGGCGAAAACCACCGCTTTTCAGCTCGCCCGACCCCAGGCGCAAGTAGTCGCCCAGGTCAAAGCCACGCGCCAGGCGCGCGAGCGTCTCACCCTTGACCAAGCGCGCGCGCAGCCGCGACAACTGGCCTTCGCGCGCTTGCGGGAAGCGCTCGAACAGGGCTTCGGCGGCAACAAAATTGAGGATGGAGTCACCGAGAAATTCCAGGCGTTCATTGTTGCGCCCGGCGTAACTGCGGTGAGACAGGGCCAGGAGCATCTGTTCCTGGTCACGGAACGTGTAGCCGAGCTTGCGCTCCAGGCGGTCGAGGGGCGCGCTCATGGCGCCACCGGAAGGTTGTTCAACGCGTTGTTCAAATCAAGGTCCTGAAGACTGTCGTGCTGTGGCCACCGCCTGAATGCGATGGCATTTCTCTGATCCTGGAGAACACAGCCTATGTCAGAAATGCATTCGGCGCTGTCGGATCGACAGCGCCGCAGTGGATCGATAGCTACGTGAATCAGTGAATCAGGCCAACCCGAGACAGGTTGGGGAAGTGGCTGAGCTTGGGCTCGGGCCAGCTCATCCAGACCGCGAACGCCTTGCCGACGATGTTGCGGTCCGGAACCATGCCGTGCAGCTCTTGGGGAATGTTCGGGTCATCCCAGAAGCGGCTGTCGTTCGAGTTGTCGCGGTTATCGCCCATCATGAAGTAGTGCCCGGCAGGCACCGTCCATTGCTGGTCGGGCGGCATGCGGTAGCGGCTCATCTGCTTGCGGATCAGGTGCTCGGCTTCGCCGAGTTTTTCCTTGTACAGCTCGCCACTGCCCAGGCTTCCGGGCTCGGTACCGACCAGTTGTTCGGCAATGGCCTGGCCATTGACGAACAGGCGCTTGTCGTTGGTGTAACGGATCTGATCGCCCGGCAAGCCCACGACACGCTTGATGTAGTTGACGTTCGGATCGCTCGGATAACGGAACACCATCACATCGCCGCGCTTCGGATCGCCCACTTCGATGACCTTCTTGTCGATCACCGGCAGGCGAATGCCGTAGGAAAACTTGTTCACCAGAATGAAGTCACCCACTTCCAGCGTTGGCTTCATCGAACCTGACGGAATCTGGAACGGCTCGACCAGAAACGAGCGCAGCACCAGCACGATGAACAGCACCGGGAAGAACGACTTGCCGTACTCGACCAGCAGCGGTTCCTTATCCAGGCGCTCGACCACCGCCGGCTCGGGCTGGCTGACGCTGCCCCGATAGGTAGCAATCGCCGCACGCCGGCGTGGCGCCAGGAACAGCAGGTCGATAAGCCCGAGCAGACCACACACGGCTACGGCAAGAACGAGCAACAGCGGGAAATTTAGCGACATAGGACCTAGCTATCCAACCTGAGCACGGCGAGGAAGGCTTCTTGTGGAATTTCCACGTTGCCGACCTGTTTCATGCGTTTTTTACCGGCCTTCTGCTTTTCGAGCAGCTTTTTCTTACGGCTGACGTCGCCGCCGTAACACTTGGCCAGCACGTTCTTTCTGAGCGCCTTGACGGTCGTCCGCGCGATGATCTGGCCGCCGATGGCTGCCTGGATCGCCACATCGAACATCTGTCGCGGGATCAGCTCCTTCATTTTTTCGGTCAACGCACGGCCTTTGTAGGCCGCGTTGTCGCGGTGGACGATCAATGCCAGGGCATCGACCTTGTCACCGTTGATCAACACGTCCAGGCGAACCAGGTTGGCCGACTGGTAACGATCGAAATGGTAGTCCAGCGAGGCATAGCCGCGGCTGGTCGACTTCAGACGGTCGAAGAAGTCGAGCACCACTTCGTTCATTGGCAGTTCATAGCGCACCTGCACCTGGCTGCCGAGGAACTGCATGTCACGCTGCACGCCACGCTTCTCGATGCACAGGGTAATGACGTTACCCAGGTGTTCTTGCGGCACGAGGATGGTGGCCGTGACGATCGGTTCGCGGAAGTCGACGATGGACGATACGTCCGGAAGCTTGGACGGGTTGTCGACGATGATGGTTTCACCGGTCTTCAATTCCAGCTCGTAGATCACGCTCGGCGCGGTGGTGATCAGGTCCAGGTCATACTCGCGCTCAAGGCGCTCCTGGATGATTTCCATGTGCAGCATGCCCAGGAAGCCGCAACGGAAGCCGAAGCCCAGGGCGTCGGAGCTTTCCGGCATGTACTGCAAGGATGAGTCGTTCAGGGTGAGCTTCTGCAGCGCGTCGCGGAAGTCTTCGAAGTCATCGGAGCTGACCGGGAACAGGCCCGCGTACACCTGCGGCTGGATCTTCTTGAAGCCTGAAAGCACTTCGACATCGGGCGTGGTGGACAGGGTCAGGGTGTCACCGACCGGCGCGCCATGAATGTCCTTGATGCTGCCGATGATGAAGCCCACCTCACCGGCCTTGAGGTCAGCGGTCTGGGTGTGTTTTGGGGAAAACACACCGACGCTGTCGACCAGGTGCACCTTGCCGGTGGATTTGACCAGAATCTTGTCGCCCTTCTTGACCCGGCCCTGACGAACACGGACCAGCGACACCACGCCCAGGTAGTTGTCGAACCACGAGTCGATGATCAGCGCCTGCAGCGGTGCGTCGATTTCACCCACCGGTGGCGGGATGATCTGGACCAGACGCTCGAGCACCTCGTCAACGCCCATACCGCTCTTGGCACTGCAGGCCACGGCGTCGGTCGCATCAATGCCGATGATCTTTTCGATCTCGTCCTTCACACGATCGGGGTCGGCCTGGGGCAGGTCCATCTTGTTCAGCACGGGCATGACTTCCAAGCCCTGCTCGATGGCGGTATAGCAGTTGGCCACGGACTGGGCTTCGACGCCCTGCCCGGCATCGACCACCAGCAAGGCGCCTTCGCAGGCCGCCAACGAGCGGCTGACTTCATAGGTGAAGTCAACATGGCCGGGGGTGTCGATGAAATTCAGCTGGTAGGTCTTGCCGTCTTGCGCCTTGTAGTGAAGCGTGACGCTGTGGGCTTTGATGGTGATCCCGCGCTCGCGCTCGAGGTCCATGGAATCAAGCACCTGGGCTTCCATTTCGCGTGCGGTGAGACCACCGCAGAGCTGGATGAAACGGTCGGCCAGCGTCGACTTGCCATGGTCGATGTGGGCGATGATGGAGAAATTGCGGATATGACTCAAATCACTCACAGGTCAACACTCGAAAAGGCTGCGAGCCGGACGCCCGCCAAAAATAGCCGGGAATTGTACCCCAAGCCGCAGGGTTATGGGAGATTCCCGATCAGTTAACCGGTAACCCGATCTGTACAGCCCCCCGGCCGCACGGTGGCCGCGGGGACCGCACAGCGCAGCGTCGCGGCCCTTGTGGCGATAAGAAAAGGGCAGCTTGCGCTGCCCCTTTCCGGTCACGGCTGGATCACTGATCCAGTTTGAAGGTAATGAAGCTGGCACGGCCCTGACGCAGCACGCGCATGGACACCGAACGATTCTTCGGCAGGTCCTTGGCGATGTCAGTGAACTGCTTGGTCGACAGAATCGCCTGGTTGTTCAGGTGGCTGATGACGTCACCTGGACGCAGGCCGATCAACGAGGCCGGACCTTCCTGCACTTCCTTGATCATCACGCCGCCCTTGAGCTCAAGCGTCTTCTTCTGCTCGGCAGTCAGCTCGGCCACCGAAACGCCCAGACGGTTGCTGCTGCGCTCGGCGCCCTCTTTCTTGCCGCCAGCGCCGATGTCGGCGTCTTCGTCCGGCAGTGCGCCAACCGCGATGTCGAGCGTCTGCCGCTTGCCGTTGCGAATGATCTCCAGCTTGGCCTTGTCGCCGTCTTTCATGCCGCCGATCAGGTGCGGCAGGTCTGCGGACATGATGATGGGCTGGCCGTTCATGCTCAGGATCACGTCACCGACCTGCAAGCCACCTTTGGCCGCCGGACCGTCATCGAGCACCTGAGCCACCAAGGCACCTGCAGGCTTGTCGAGGCCGAACGATTCAGCCAGGTCCTTGTTGACCTCCTGGATCACCACACCCAACCAACCGCGAGTGACCTTGCCGTCTTTCTTCAGCTGATTGGACACATCCAGTGCCACATCGATCGGAATGGCGAACGACAAGCCCATGAAGCCACCGGAGCGGGTGAAGATCTGTGAGTTGATACCCACCACTTCGCCGTTCATGTTGAACAGCGGGCCGCCGGAGTTGCCCGGGTTGATGGCCACATCGGTCTGGATGAACGGCACGTAGCTGTCGTTGGGCAAGGTGCGACCCTTGGCGCTGACGATACCTTTGGTGACCGAATGGTCGAAGCCGAACGGAGAACCGATGGCCAACACCCACTCACCGACCTTGAGCTTCTCGGAATCACCCAGTTTGACGATGGGCAAGTCCTTGCCTTCGACTTTCAGCAGTGCCACGTCGGTGCGGGGATCGGTGCCCACCAGCTTGGCTTGCAGCTCGCTGCGATCGGACAGGCGCACGATGATCTCGTCGGCATCGGCTACCACATGGTTGTTGGTCAGCACGTAGCCATCAGGCGAAATGATGAAGCCCGAGCCCAGCGACTGCGCTTCACGCTGCCGATCGCCACGGGGCGAGCGCGGCTGCTGCGGCAAGCTACGCTCGAAAAACTCGCGGAACATCGGCGGCAAGCCTTCCAGGTCGGGCATTTGCCCAGCAGCCACACGGCGGTCTGGCAGCTTTTGCTTGGTACTGATGTTCACGACAGCGGGCGAAGCCTGCTCGACCAGCGTGGTGAAGTCCGGCAGTGCTTCCTGGGCCTGGGCCACGAGCACCTGCCCGAGCATCAGCACGGCGGCAAACATCGACAAATAGGGTTTCAAGCGTGGTATCGACATACGACTCCCGTCACAACGAGCGTAATTAGCAGTAGGGCTCCCGCAGACGCAGGGCAAGCCAGACTTCAAGAAGACAGACCTATAGAAAATTTACCCGGGGAATGCAAATGACAATGCGTTAATTTCATTTCAATTATGTGCCGCGGGGGGTGTAAAACAGGCGCTCACTGACGGGCCTGAGCCTCGTGAAGGCGCATCGACAACGCCACGCGCTCGGCCGTGCCCAGCGGAATCTCACCCACCACGGTGACCATGATCGGCCCGTTGGCGGTCACCAGGTGGCGCGACACGGCGGCGGTAGGCCCGAGCTGCGTGCGGATGTCATTGCCATCGACTGACGCAGTGGGCTCAAGAAAAACCGAGAACCGCGCCAGCCCGTCGTCATACATCAAGGTGCTCAGCGACTGACCACCTTGGCCATCACGATGGATGGCACTGCTGACCAGCTCGAACCCGGCCGGCAGCCAGTCTGACCGCCACCCCACCACAGCCGCAGGTGCTGAGACAGGCGCGGACTTGAACGGCTTGCAGGCGGCGCCTCCTTTCAGATCTCCCACGCCCAGCGGCCGATGCGTATCCAGGCGAATGACCTGAAAGCGTTCGAGCAACTGGCCTTTGTCGTTGATCATCAAGGAGCGCAGTGGCAACCCTGTTTCCTTGTCGAGATCCAGATCGAAGCCATACCGATGCTGGTCGCGCGGGGAAAGGCTCACCGACACCGCCTCACGGCCGGCCACGCGGGATTTGCCGGCAACGCTCAGGTCGTACCAGCTCATCAGCTTGAGGGGGTCGAGCACGCGCGGCGCGGTGCTGCCCGAGCCGTCCACCTCCGAACTGAGGTCGCCGGTCGCACACTGCACCTTGCCGTTGACACGCACGATTTCCTGCACATCACCGTCCAGACGCGACAAGCGCTCAGTGACTGAGCCGTCGGCCACACGGTGCCAGATATCGTGGGAAGAAAAGCTGCCGTTTCGTTCGTAGATGAACGATCCGTGATAACTCTGTTGCCGTTCGGCCTGCGCCAGCCTGGCCAACCATTCGCTCGCCTGGGGCGAGGAGTTGGCCGCCAGGACTGGCACCGCGACGCAGCTGCCGACCAAAAGCGGCAGGAAGGCTAGCGCGCGCATGCTTCTCCCTACTTGGCGTCGTCCATGCTGGCAGCGCGAGCGTAAGGCAGCGCGGTTTCACCGCCCTTCAACGCCGATTCCTGGGCGTGCTGGCGCAGGTAACCTGGCATACGCTTGTCCCAACCGGCCTGATTTTGCAGAACGCCGTTGGCCATTGGGCCGGTCGGCTGTTCGCTACTTTCGCTGTAGCCGGCCAGTACTGCCGGGCCTTGGACTTGCGGTGCGCTCAGGTTTTGCTGCACTGGCTGCTGGGAAGCCAGCTCGGCGCCAGTGATCTCGTCCTGGTTGTACAGGCGTACGCCTGCCAGCACCGCGACCGTGACCGAGGCGGCAACCGCCAGACGGCCAACACTGCGCCATGCGTTTTGCTTGACCGGCGCTGGCGCCGCTTCTTCAGCCAATGCTGCAGAAACCGCCGAGGCGATGTCCAGCTTGGGCATCAGCAACTCTTTATGCATAGCCGCACGAGCGACCTGGTAACGGGCCCAGGTAGCGCGGGTCTCGGACTCGTCAGCGGCGCTCAGCACCCGACGCAGTTCCAGTTCATCCGCTTCGTTGTCCAATACTGCGGACAGCGATTCCTGCAAAGCTTCACGACTCATGGCGGTTCCTCTCTTGGCTGTCGCCGCTGTCTCAGGAGTCCTGCAACAGCGGTTGCAGGGCTTTATCGATGGCCTCCCGAGCGCGGAATATTCGCGAACGCACGGTGCCCACAGGACATTGCATGACGCTCGCAATGTCTTCGTAACTCAGACCATCGAATTCGCGTAAAGTCAGTGCCGTACGCAAATCTTCGGGCAATTGCTGGATGGTCCGATGGACGGTACCTTCGATCTCATCCCGCAACAGTGAGCGCTCTGGAGACTCAAGATCCTTGAGGCCATGATCGCCGTCGTAAAATTCCGCATCCTCGGAACTCACATCGCTATCGGGTGGCCGCCTTCCGCGGGACACCAGGTAGTTCTTCGCCGTGTTGATGGCGATGCGGTACAGCCAAGTATAAAAGGCGCTGTCACCGCGGAAATTTCCAAGCGCCCGGTACGCCTTGATGAAGGCTTCCTGCGCAACGTCCTGGGCTTCGTGGGTGTCGTGGACGAACCGCACGATCAACCCGAGAATCTTGTGCTGATACTTCAGCACCAACAGATCGAACGCTCGCCTGTCACCGCGCTGTACGCGCTCGACAAGCTGCTGATCCTCTTCCTGGGTTAGCATGAACACTCCTCAGTAGTCTCGAAGGAGCGTTGCAAAAGCCATCGTTCAGGCTTGCAAACATAGACTCGGGCTTTAGGCAAAAGTTCTCCCCTCCAAGCAAGTTTCCTGCGGCCTTTTATCGGCTCGCATGAGCGAGGTGGCCCGCATGACGGACCACTTCGACTTAAGAATCTCGAATACGCAGGATTTCGCCCGGTTAGAGCAGCTGCCCTGCGTCGCCGCAGCAATTGTGACGTGCGGGCAGCCTTCATAGGATTTCCGACGACCACCGAAAGTTCCCGCCGAAATCCTCCGAAGCGTGCAAACGCCGTTGGAAATCAGTCACCTGGGACTGCTATAAAGGCGCTCCGGCTTCGGTCACGATAGTTTCACAATGCCACCTACGCGCGACTATTGTGCCGTTCACCTCATCCAGATACTAGTGTCCCGACATGAGCCAACAATTCCAACATGATGTCCTGGTGATCGGCAGCGGTGCGGCCGGTCTCAGCCTGGCGCTGAATCTGCCGCGCGAACTGCGTATCGCCGTGTTGAGCAAGGGCGAGCTGGCCAATGGTTCGACGTTCTGGGCGCAGGGCGGTGTGGCCGCTGTACTGGACGACACCGACACGGTTCAGTCCCACGTAGAGGACACGCTCAATGCCGGCGGCGGCCTGTGCCATGAAGACGCCGTGCGCTTCACCGTCGAGCACAGCCGCGAGGCCATCGAGTGGCTGATCGAGCAAGGCGTACCCTTCACCCGCGAGGAGCACGCCAGCTCCGACGAACGGGGCTACGAATTCCACCTGACCCGCGAAGGCGGTCATAGCCACCGGCGCATCATCCATGCGGCCGATGCCACCGGTGCGGCGATTTTCACCTCGCTCCTCGAGCAGGCGCGCCAGCGGCCGAACATCGAACTGCTCGAAGAGCGCGTGGCCATCGACCTGATCACCGAGCGGCGCCTGGGCCTCAATGGCCAGCGCTGCCTGGGCGCGTACGTGCTGGACCGCAGCACGGGCGAGGTCGACACCTTCGGCGCGCGCTTCACCGTGCTGGCCACGGGGGGTGCGGCCAAGGTCTACCTGTACACCAGCAACCCCGACGGCGCCTGCGGCGATGGCATCGCCATGGCCTGGCGCGCCGGCTGCCGGGTGGCCAACCTGGAATTCAACCAGTTCCACCCCACCTGCCTGTACCACCCGCAGGCCAAGAGCTTTCTCATCACCGAAGCGCTGCGCGGCGAAGGCGCGCTGCTGCGCCTACCCAATGGCGAACGCTTCATGCCGCGCTTCGATGCCCGGGAAGAGCTGGCGCCACGAGACATCGTCGCGCGCGCCATCGACCATGAGATGAAGCGCCTGGGCGTCGACTGTGTGTACCTCGACATCACCCACATGCCCGCAGCCTTCATCAAGAGCCACTTCCCCACGGTCTACGAGCGTTGCCTGGGCTTTGGCATCGACATCACCCGCCAGCCCATTCCGGTGGTGCCTGCCGCGCACTACACCTGCGGCGGCGTGATGGTCGACGAGCATGGCCACACCGACGTGCCGGGTTTGTACGCCATTGGCGAAACCAGCTTCACCGGCCTGCATGGCGCCAACCGCATGGCCAGCAATTCGTTGCTCGAATGCTTCGTCTATGGCCGCGCGGCGGCCGCGGACATCATCGCCCAGCTTGAGCACATTCCGACCCCGCGCGCCCTGCCCTGCTGGGACGCCAGCCAGGTCACCGACTCGGACGAAGACGTGATCATCGCCCACAACTGGGACGAGCTGCGGCGTTTCATGTGGGATTACGTCGGCATCGTGCGCACCAGCAAGCGCTTGCAACGGGCTGCGCACCGGGTGCGCATGCTGCTCGATGAAATCGACGAGTTCTACAGCAACTACAAGGTCAGCCGTGACCTCATCGAGCTGCGCAACCTGGCTCAGGTAGCCGAGCTGATGATCCGCTCAGCCATGCAGCGCAAGGAATCGCGCGGGCTGCACTACACGCTCGACTACCCCCAGATGCTTGCCGAAGCGCGCGATACGGTGCTTGATCCGACCCTGAGCCGACACTAGCCCCTCACGCCGCCTGCCAGCGTTGGCGGCCGAATCTGAGCCGGACCCGCAAGCGTCGATGCTGATCCGCAGGCAAACCGTCGGCGGCAACGCACTGGCTTTCACTCAGCCAGCGCCCGCGGCGGACCACGCGCACCACCACCAACTGCGGCAGCGCGAGGCTGTCACGGCACAATCGCGCCGGCTGCCAACCCTGGCTCACCGTGAACACCGCCCAGCCTTGCGCGCTGCGCCGCAGACCCGTGATGGCACCGGGATGGGTGAGCAGGATATGGCGGGGGATCGTCCAGCCGGCGTGCGTGGCACAGGCCAGGCTGATCAGGCAGGCCAGCCACGCTGGCGCGGCGCTGAGCCACGCAGCGCATAGCGCCAGAGCCAGGCACGCCAGGTAGGCCGTCAGCAGCAGGCGCGAGCCTTGCCAACGACACTCGAAGGCTTCACTTGGGCTGGACACGGTCCAGAATCATGCGAACCATGCGTTGCAGCTCGGGGTCTTCGGACTCGCAGCGCTCCATGAACCAGCCGAACATGTCTTGGTCTTCGCATTCGAGCAGGCGCGTGTACAGTTGCCGATCGGCTTCGCTGAGGGTGGCGTAGACCTCCTGGCTGAAGGGCACCAGCAGCACGTCCAGCTCCAGCATGCCGCGTCGGCTGTGCCAGAACAGGCGGTTGAGTTCAGTTTGTTCGACCATGGGGCCCTCCTCGAATGGCCGCGCAGTATACAGCCTGCCACGCAGCGCGGCACAGGGGCATTGGTCGTACCCTGTGACGGCACATGAGCACCCGCCTACCTATTTCGCCAGCGCCGTTCTATGATGGCCGCCAGTCTTTACAGCGACCGCGATGACCCATGGCCGATTCTGCTTTCTACTGCCCGCTGAGCCACGAGGGCGTCCTTGCCGTCCGCGGCTCTGATGCGGGCAAATTCCTTCAGGGGCAACTGACCTGCAATCTCAACTACCTCGACGACGCACAGGCCAGCCTCGGCGCCCGCTGCATGGTCAAGGGCCGCATGCAGTCGAGCTTCCGCATCCTGCCCGAAGGCACGGGTTTCCTGTTGGCGATGGCCAGCGAGCTGCTCGACCTGCAACTGGCCGACCTGAAAAAGTACGCCGTGTTCTCCAAGGCGCTGCTCACCGATGAAAGCGCCGCCTGGGCCCGCTTCGGCCTGCAACAGGCGGACGCCGCATTGCAGGCACTGGGCCTCGACGTACCGGAAAATGCCGGCGCGACCGCGCGTCAGCCCGGACTGATGGCTGTGCGTGTTTCGCCTGGCCGCGTAGAACTGTGGGCCGGCGCCGAACAGGCCCCTGGCGTACGTGAGCAACTGGCAGCTCATGTGCCGGAAGGCACGCTCAATGACTGGCTGCTGGGCCAGGTGCGCGCAGGCCTGGGCCAGGTGTTCGGCGCCACCCGCGAGCTGTTCATTCCGCAGATGATCAACCTGCAGGCCGTGGGCGGCGTGAGCTTCAAGAAAGGCTGCTATACCGGCCAGGAAATCGTCGCGCGCATGCAGTACCTGGGCAAGCTCAAACGCCGCCTGTATCGCTTGGCACTGGCCCAGGCCGACCTTCCGGCAGCGGGTAGCGAAGTGTTCTCGCCCACCCACGGCTCATCGGTTGGCGAGGTGGTGCTAGCCGCCAGTACCGGGCAAGGTTGCGAGTTGCTGGCGGTGCTGAGTGCAGATTCGGTGGCCGACGACAACCTGCACCTGGGCGCAGCCGATGGCCCTCGCCTGAGCCTCCTGCAATTGCCATACGAACTTGACCGCGACAGGGAAATCCAACGCTGATCAGCCCGGCCCACCCTGCGTCGGGCCGCCTCCCTTCACCGCGGTAGAGATCCTTCATGAACAAGTTGGCCGAGAGGGTGCAAGCACAGCTGCTTGCCGCCATCGAGAACGATGAACTGCTGCTGCCGACCCTGCCCGAAGTTGCCCTGAGCATCCGTGAGGCCGCCGAAGACAGCGAGATCAGCGTGGCGGCGTTGAGCCGGGTGATCGGCCAGGATGCCGCGCTCTCGGCACGCTTGATCAAGGTCGTCAACAGCCCATTGCTGCGCGCTCTGGTGGAGGTCACCGACCTGCACACCGCCATTACCCGACTGGGCGTGAACTACAGCTGCAACCTGGCCATCGGTCTGGTGATCGAGCAGATCTTCCATGCCCGCTCCCCGTCGGTCGAGGACAAGCTGCGCGACATCTGGGCCCGTAGCCTGGAGGTGGCCGGGATCAGCTATGAGCTGTGCCGCCGCTACACCTTGCTCAAGCCTGATCAGGCTGCGCTGGGCGGGCTGGTGCACCAGATCGGCGCCCTGCCGGTGCTGATTTACGCCGAAGAACACAACGAGCTGCTGGCCGATCCGGTCTGCCTGCACTATGTCATCGAGCACATCCAGCCCGTGCTGGGCGACAAGATCCTCAGCGCCTGGGATTTCCCTGAACAACTGGTCAGGCTGCCCAGCCAGATCGACAACCTCGAGCGCACCACCCTGCGCCCGGACTACATCGATGTGGTGCAGATCGCCCGGCAGTTACGCCAGCAAGACCCCGACCTGCCCGCCAGTGCCTTGCCGGCCTGGCGTCACCTGAAGCTGCCTGCCGGCACGGAAATCGACGTCGACGACCTGATCAAAGCGCGCGCAATGCTCGGTTGAATGGCTGGGCCTTGGCTCGGGGCCCTGGCTGCCACCTTGCAACCCGCACCGTGTGCACTGCCGATAACCGGCGCCTTCCCCGCCCGTCGCGGCTGAGCCAAGTGTCGGACCGGCCATTGCTGCATGTCCCTGTTACATCAGCACGTTGGACCTCGCTCGGAGCGGCTTGCGTCGAGGGCCGAGCACTCAGTCTGCGGTAAAACTCACCCGTACTTTCAGCCCGCCGCGGCGACCCTCATGCAGGCTGATCTGCGCCAGGTGCGCGCGGCAGATTTCACCCACGATGGCCAGCCCCAGCCCTGTCCCTTGTGCACTGCGTCGATAGAAGCGCTCGAATACCCGCTCACGCTCCGCCTCGGGAATGCCAGGGCCGTCATCCTCGACCTCCAGCACGCCAGGCGCCAGCACCCGCAAGATCACCGTACCGCCATCCGGGGTGTGGGCCAGCGCGTTGTCCACCAGGTTGCTCAGCAGTTCGTTGAGCAGGGTAGGCTCGCCCTTGAGCCACACCGGCGCTTGGGCCTCCAGCGCCAATGCCACACCGCGGGCATGGGCCAGCGGCGCCAGGGCCATGCCCAGCTCGCGGGCCAGCTGCGTGAGGTCCAGACGCTGCGCGCCGCCCTCGGCGATGGTCCGCGCGCCATGCTCGACCCGCGCCAACGACAGCAATTGATTGGCCAGATGGGTCAGCCGATCAGTGCCGTGAGCGGCTTCGATCAGGGTCTGGCGCCAGTGCTCGGGGTCCGAGGAGCGCCGACCCAGCTCCAGCCGCGCCTTGAGCGCCGCCAGGGGGGTGCGCAACTCATGGGCGGCATCGGCGATAAACTGCGCCTGGCGCTCGAACTGCGCGCGCAGGCGCTCGGTGAAGTGGTTGAGCCCGCGCACCAGCGGGCCGAGTTCGCGTTGCACCTGCACCAGGGGCAGCGGGCGCAGGTCGTCGGGCTGGCGCTCTTCGACGGCGCGGCGCAAGCGCTCCAGCGGGCGCAGCGCGGCGCTCACGGCGAACCACACCATCACCAGCGCAGCCAACGCCAGCATGCCCAGGCGCAGCAGAGTGTCCGTCATCAGGTCGCGGGCCATGCTCACCCGCGCTTCTTCGGTTTCGGCCACACGAATCTCTGCCATGCCGTTCATGTTCGGCTCGCTGACAGGCTTGAGCAGGCTGACCACGCGCACATCCTGGCCCTGGTAGGTGGCGCTGTAGAAGCGCGCCAGGGCCGGGTAATCGTCGGTACGCGGCGTGCCAGGCGGCGGGGGCGGCAGATGCTCGTAGCCGGAGATCAGCCGCTGCTGGATGTCCAGTACCTGGTAATAGATGCGCCCGGCGCTGTCGTAGGCAAAGGTGTCGAGAGCCACGTACGGCACGTCGGCACTGAGGGTGCCGTCGCGCTGCGAGAGGCCAGCGGCGATGGTCCGCGCCGAGGCCAGCAGGGTGCGGTCGTAGGCGGTGTCAGCGGCCTCGCGACCGTTCCAGTAGGCGCTCAGGCCGCTGGCGACCATCAGCACCACCAGCAGCAGCGCCAGATTGCCGAGCAAGCGGCCACGCAGGCTGCCGTTGTCACGCATCGCGGTGTTCAAGCAAGTAACCCAGGCCGCGGAAGGTGACGATGGCGACCGGGTGACCATCGAGCTTCTTGCGCAGGCGGTGGATATAGATCTCGATGGCATCCGGGCTGGCCTCTTCATCGAGGCCGAACACCTGGGCAGCCAATTGCTCTTTGCTCATCACCCGTCCGGGTCGGGCGATCAGGGCTTCGAGCACGCTGTGCTCGCGGGAGGTCAGGGTGAAGTGTTCAGCGCCGAGGGTGAAGCGCCGCGTGTCGAGGTGATAGACCAGCGGGCCGCAGCACTGCTGACGCTCGCCGCCCAGCACGCTGCGACGCAACAACGCCTTGACCCGGGCTTCCAGCTCGCTCAGTTCAAAAGGCTTGGCCAAGTAGTCATCGGCGCCAAGGTTCAGGCCGTGCACGCGGTCCTTCACGTCGCTGCGGGCAGTGAGCATCAGCACCGGTACGGTCTTGCCGCGCCCACGCAGCCGCGCCAGAACCTCGAAGCCGTCCATGCGTGGCAAGCCGACATCGAGCACGACGGCGGCGTATTCCTCGCTAGCCAGAGCCAGGTCGGCCGCCACGCCGTCGTGCAGCACATCCACGGTCAGGCCTTGGCTCTTGAAGGCCTGCGCCACGCTTTCAGCCAGTTGCAGGTGGTCTTCGACCAGCAACACACGCATCGCCTTCACCCTTGAGTCGTTCGATTGGCGCGGAGTGTACCCCTGCGCTCGGGTCTGTGAAGCCCTTTGTAACAAACCTGTGACCGTGAAAGGTTGGTGAAAGGTTGGTTACCTAGGATCGCACCACGGCAGCCCGATCTGCCGAGCAATGCACCTCAAAGGTGCAGCCAATAAGAACAAGAATTGGAGTCATCCCCTGATGCTGTCGACACAGCTACAGGCGCTTGCGCCTTCCCGTCCGCTTCGTTCACGCCCCGGCACCCTCGCCAGCGCCCTTGCCTTGGCAGGCGTTGCGCCGATGAGCCAGGCCGCCTTCTTCGAAGACAGCACCGCCACCTTCGAAACCCGCAACATGTACTTCAACCGCGACTTTCGCGACGGCACCAGCGCGCAGCAATCCAAGCGCGACGAATGGGCCCAGGGGTTCATGCTCAACGTCGAGTCCGGCTACACCGACGGCACCGTGGGGTTTGGCGTCGATGCGCTGGGCATGGTGGGCATCAAGCTCGACTCCAGCCGTGATCGCGCAGGCACCGGCCTGCTGCCTGTGCACGACGACGGCAAAGCGGCCGACGAATACTCCAAGCTCGGCCTGACCGGCAAGGTGCGCATTTCCGCCACCGAACTGAAAGTCGGCTCGCTGATTCCGGTCACACCCGTACTGCGCCCCAACGACGGCCGCATCCTGCCGCAAACCTTCGAAGGCGCCCTGCTCACCTCGCGCGACATCGACCGCCTGACCTTCATTGGCGGGCGCATGGAGAAGGTCAAGGACCGCAACGACACCAACTGGGAAGACCTGGCCCTGAACAACAAGGGCGGGCGCTTCGGCGGCACTTTCAGTGGCAACCATTTCGACATGGCCGGCGTCGATTACGCGTTCAGCAAGGCGCTGACCGGCACCTACTACATTGCCCAGCTCGACGACATCTACCGCCAGCATTACCTCGGCCTGCTCGCCAGCCAGAAGTGGGGCCCAGGCACCTTCGGCGCCGACCTGCGCCTGTCCACCAGTGACGACCAGGGCCAGGCCAAGGCCGGGCGCATCGACAACACCACGGCCAACGGCATGCTCAGCTACGCCCTCAGCGGCCACAAGTTCAGCGGCGCCTACCAGCATGTGTCGGGCGACAGCGCCTTCCCCTACCTCGATGGCGCCGACCCGCATCTGGTCAACTTCGTCCAGATCAACGACTTCGCCAACGCCGACGAGCATTCCTGGCAACTGCGCTACGACTACAACTTCGCCTCCATCGGCATGCCCGGCCTGAGCTTCCTGACCCGCTACATCAGTGGCGACAACGTCAGCCGCGCAGGCGGTGGCGAGGGCAAGGAATGGGAGCGCAACACCGAACTCAAGTACGTGGTGCAAAGCGGCCCGTTGAAAGACGTCGCGGTGCGCCTGCGCAATGCCAGTTTCCGCTCCAACTTCACCCGTGACGCGGACGAAACCCGTGTGCTGGTGAGCTACAGCGTGGCCCTTTGGTAATCCATAAGAACAATTGACGGAGATAAGACGATGACCTTTTCCCTGCGCCGCCTCGTACTCGCTACTGGCTGCCTGGTCCTGGCCGGCAACGCCCTGGCCGCCGAACCCAAGCGCCCTGAATGCATCGCCCCGGCCTCGCCCGGCGGCGGCTTCGACCTGACCTGCAAGCTGGTGCAGAGCGCCCTGATCAACGAGAAGATCCTCAGCAAGCCGATGCGCGTGACCTACATGCCCGGCGGCGTGGGTGCGGTGGCCTACAACGCCGTGGTGGCCCAGCGTCCGGGCGATGCCGGCACCCTGGTGGCGTGGTCCAGTGGTTCGCTGCTGAACCTGGCGCAGGGCAAATTCGGTCGCTTCGACGAGAACGCCGTGAAGTGGCTGGCAGCGGTGGGCACCAGTTACGGCGCCATCGCCGTGAAGAACGATTCGCCCTACAAGACCCTCGACGATCTGGTCGCCGCGCTGAAGAAAGACCCAAGCAAAGTGGTGATCGGCTCGGGCGGCACCGTCGGCAGCCAGGACTGGATGCAAACCGCACTGATCGCCAAGGCCGCCGGGATCAACCCGCGTGACCTGCGCTACGTGGCGCTCGAAGGCGGCGGTGAAATCGCCACTGCGCTGCTCGGCGGGCACATTCAGGTGGGTTCGACCGACATCTCCGACTCCATGCCGCACATCCAGAGCGGCAACATGCGCCTGCTCGCGGTGTTCTCCGAGGAGCGCCTGGACGATCCGGAAATGAAGAACATCCCGACCGCCAAAGAGCAAGGCTACGACATCGTCTGGCCGGTGGTGCGTGGTTTCTACCTTGGGCCAAAGGTGAGCGACGAAGACTACGCCTGGTGGAAGGAATCCTTCGACAAGATGCTGGCCTCCGAAGCGTTCGCCAAGCTGCGTGACCAGCGCGAGCTGTTCCCCTTCGCCATGACGGGTGAGGAGCTGGACAAGTACGTGAAGCAGCAAGTGGCGCAGTACAAAGTCCTGGCCAAGGAGTTTGGCCTGGTGCAGTAGCACGGTTTCGGCCTCGGACCTTCGCGGCTAGCCGGAGCGCCGGACCGGCCGCTTCCACAAGTTTTGGACTTGCCTGCATGAGCAGCTTCAACGGGCTCACCGCCCCCCTGTAGGAGCGGCCGGTCCGGCGCTCCGGTCAGTCGCGATGGCCGGCAACGCCGACCCAGCACAAACCCAGTGATCAACCGGGCAAATGAAGCCGGGCCGGCGCAGCCCGCCCATTACTGACCAGGTCATCAGCAAGACCAGCCCGGCCCATACACAGACGTTTGTCCGAGTTGGGCCAAACATCGCCGGCCTCTGCCGGTACGCACTTACCTAGTTCGAGGATTCCCCCATGATCCTGCAACGCATCTTCGCGCTCGTCCTGCTGGCCGTTTGCGCCGCTCTGGCGGTGATTGCCTGGCCGTACCAGGCCGCGTTTTCCTATGAGCCGGTCGGCCCGCGGGCCTATCCATTGCTGATGCTCGGCCTGATGAGCCTGGGCCTGCTGTACATGGCGATCCGTCCCACGCCCATCGTGCGCAAGGACGACGAGCCAGAACTGGACCGCGCCACCCTGATCAAGATCTGTGCCTGCATCGGCTTGCTGTTGCTGTTCGCCGCCACCTTCGAATCGCTGGGCTTCATCCTCAGCGCGATCCTCGCCGGCCTGCCCATGGCCCGTCTGTACGGCGGCCGCTGGCTGCACAGCGCCATCGTCGTCACTGGCATGAGCGTGTTTCTCTACTGGCTGTTCGACCACATGATGGACGTGCCGCTGCCCCTGGGCCTGCTCAGCGTTCTGGAGAACTGAAACATGGATACTTTGAGCTACCTGGGCCAGGGCTTCGGCGTCGCCCTGACCCCTTACAACCTGGTGACCGCGCTGAGCGGCACCTTGATCGGCACCGTGGTCGGCCTGCTGCCGGGCCTGGGTCCGATCAACGGCGTGGCACTGCTGATCCCCATCGCCTTCGCCCTGGGCCTGCCGCCGGAATCGGCGCTGATCCTGCTGGCGGCGGTGTACCTGGGCTGTGAATACGGTGGTCGGATCAGCTCGATCCTGCTCAACATTCCGGGCGAAGCCTCGACCGTGATGACCACGCTGGACGGCTACCCCATGGCCCGCCAGGGCCTGGCAGGCGTCGCCCTGTCGCTGTCGGCCTGGAGCTCGTTCATCGGTGCCTTCATCGCCACCTGCGGCATGGTCCTGTTCGCCCCGCTGCTGGCCAAATGGGCGATTGCCTTTGGCCCTGCGGAGTACTTCGTGCTGATGGTATTCGCCATCGTCGCGCTGGGCGGCATGGCCGGCGACAAGCCGTTGAAAACCTTCATCGCTGCGCTGATCGGCCTGTTCCTCTCGGCGGTCGGCATCGACGCCAACAGTGGCGTGTACCGGTTCACCGGCGACAGCGTGCACATGGCCGACGGCATTCAGTTCGTGGTGCTGGTGCTGGGGCTGTTCTCGATCAGTGAAATCCTCTTGCTGCTGGAGAAGACCCACCACGGTCACCAGGCGGTGAAAGCCACCGGGCGCATGCTGTTCAACATGAAAGAGGCGGCGTCGGTGTTCGCCGTCAACATCCGCTGCGGCCTGCTCGGCTTCGTCATGGGCGTGTTGCCGGGTGCTGGTGCGACCCTGGCCAGTGCCGTGGCCTACATGACCGAGAAACGCATGGCCGGTGCCAGCGGCAAGTTCGGCCAGGGCGACGCCCGGGGCCTGGCTGCACCGGAAACCGCCATCGGCGCCTCCTGCTGCGGCGCCCTGGTGCCGATGCTGACGCTCGGCGTTCCGGGTTCGGGCACCACGGCGGTGATGATCGGCGCGCTGACGCTGTACAACATCACGCCAGGCCCGATGCTGTTCGAGCAGCAGCCCGACATCGTCTGGGGCCTGATCGCCTCGCTGTTCATCGCCAACATCATGCTGGTGATCCTGAACATCCCGATGATCCGCATCTTCACCCGCATCCTCGCCGTGCCGAACTGGGCACTGGTGCCGGTCATCGCGATCATCACCGGGATCGGCGTCTACGCCGTCCACGCCACCACCTTCGACCTGTTCCTGATGGTCGCCATCGGCATCATGGGCTACATCCTGCGCAAGCTGGACTTCCCGCTGTCGCCGATCCTGCTCGGGTTCATCCTCGGCGGTCTGATGGAGCAGAACCTGCGCCGCGCGCTGTCGATCTCCAACGGTGAGCTGGGCATTCTCTGGTCGAGCCCGATCAGCCTGGGCGTGTGGATGCTCACGGCGTGCATGATCTCGCTACCGCTGATTCGCATCTGGCGTCGCCGGGCCAAGCAGCGCCAGGCCATGGCCGATGCCTGATCGCGGTCCGCCGCTGTACTGGGCAACAGGGCTGGTCGGTCTTGCAGGCGGGTTTCTCGCCAGCAAGGTCGGCTGGCCTTTGCCGTGGATGGTCGGCGCCCTGCTGGCCATCATCCTGGTGCGCTGCCTGACCCCTTGGCAGCTGTCGGAAATCCCCCACGGGCGCAAGTGCGGCCAGTGGATCATCGGGGTCGGCATCGGCCTGCACTTCACACCCTTGGTGATCGAACAGGTCGCCAGCCATTTCTTGCTCATCTTTTTCGGGGCGTTGCTGACCACGGTGTCGAGCGTGATTGGCGTGTGGTGGCTGCGCCGCAGCGGCGAAGACCACGCCACGGCGTTTTTTGCCAGCATGCCTGGGGGCTCTGGCGAGATGGTCAACCTCGGCGCACGCAATGGCGCGGTGCTCAGCCAGGTGGCGGCGGCGCAGAGTTTGCGCGTGTTGACGGTGGTGCTGTGTGTGCCGGCGCTGTTCAAGCTGCTGCTCGGTGACGGCGCGGCGGTGCATCTCGCTGGCACCGTGAGCTGGCCGTGGCTGGCGCTGATTGCGCCGCTGGCCCTGCTCAGTGCCTTCGTGTGGCAGCGGTTGCGCCAGCCCAACCCCTGGTTGTTCGGGCCGTTGCTGGTGGCGGCGACGGTGAGCCTGGGCGCAGGTCTGCAATTGTCCTTGCCCAATGGCGCCAGCCAGATCGGCCAGTGGCTGATCGGCAGTGGGCTGGCCTGCCACTTCAACCGGGCGTTCTTTCGCCGCGCGCCGGCGTTTCTTGCTCGGACCTTGGTCGCGACTGGCCTGAGCATGGTCATCGCGACGGGGGCGGCATGGGCAATGGCCGGCTTGACCGGGCTCGACGTGCGTTCGCTGACCCTGGGCATGATGCCCGGTGGGATCGCCGAGATGAGCCTGACGGCCGAGACCTTGCAGCTCTCGGTGGCACTGGTGACGGCGTTGCAGGTGATGCGCCTGCTGTTTGTGCTGTTTCTGGCTGAGCCGTTGTTTCGGATGTGGCGGCGGTAGGCGAGGTTGCTCGGTGATCGTCGGCGGGGCGTGCGCTTGCGTGCTTTTGCGTACTTTACGTACCTTGGCGTACCTTGGCGCATGTTTGCTTACTTTGCGTACGCTGTCGTGCGTTGGCGTGCGCTCCTGTGAGAACCGGTCCAACAGCAACGGATAGTTCTTGCCGAGCGCATGGGTTGCCTGCAGCTGGCTTTTTTGAGGGGGGGCTCGGGGTTTTGGGGTTCATGCGCAGGGTCGGTAGGCGTTTGCTCAGCGTTTCGCCTTCACGGCGACCTACTTTTGCTTGGCGGCTGCCCGCTCGGGGCAAAAGTCGACAAAAAGCCGGCTTAATTCTGCAACCTCTATTCACCTCGTGTTGCGCGGTGTCTGGATCAGACCGGCCAAGCCTGCCAGCGCCACTGACCGGAGCGCCGGACCGGCCGCTTCTACCCCGACCGGGTTTTGCTGCATAAACAAAAACCGGCCCACCACTGGGATCGACCTCTACTGCTCCACACCCAACGCTGGCAGCGCCCAGTTGATCGGCGTGATCCCGCGCTGCTCCAGGAAACCATTTGCCCGGCCGAAGTGCCCGCAGCCAATGAATCCCCGATACGCCGACAACGGCGACGGGTGCACCGACTTGAGCACCAGGTGCTTGGTGCCATCGATCAGCTTCTGCTTGCTCTGCGCATGGGCGCCCCACAGCAGGAACACCACATTTTCACACTGCGCGCTGACCACCTCGATGATGCGGTCGGTGAAATGCTCCCAGCCTTTCTTGGCGTGGGACGCGGCGTTGGCGCGTTCCACCGTCATGGTGGTGTTGAGCAGCAGCACACCTTGCTCGGCCCAGCTTTGCAGGTAGCCGTGGTTGGGGATCGGCAGGTTCAGGTCGCGGTGCAGCTCTTTATAGATGTTCACCAGCGACGGTGGCGTGGGTACCCCCGGTTGCACCGAAAAGCACAGGCCATGCGCCTGGCCGGGGCCGTGGTACGGGTCCTGGCCGAGGATCACCACCTTGACCTGCGGCAGCGGCGTGGTGTTGAGTGCGTTGAAAATCAACGGCCCTGGCGGATAGATCTGCTTGCCAGCGGCATGCTCCTGGCGCAGGAAGGCGCGCAACTGGTGCATGTAGGGCTGGTCGAATTCGTCGCGCAGGGCGGCTTTCCAAGTGGGTTCGAGTTTGATGCGATCTTCGTCGGTCATGGCGTGGTCCAGAATCAGGTGGCGCAACCTGAGCATCGTCGACAGGTCTGCGCTCAGGTCAGGCAAGGCGAAATCGGGGCGTCGACTGTACCGAAGTGCATGAACTTTCCAAGCCCTGTTTCCAACGCCGTCTGGCGAATGCAGGGCCGTGTCGGGCAAAGGCTGGGAACGCGGTGCGCCCATGCCCATTCATCCGACCGGCGAGCGCCGTATTCGGTTCGCCCAGCCATACTGCAACAACCATCTGTGCGAGGTAGCCCATGACCCTTCAATGCGAGCTTCTCACAGGCGCTGACGGCGCCTGCATCGGCGTTGCCACCCTCGACGCCGCCCCGACGCTCAATGCCCTGACCTTGAGCATGATCGAAACGCTCGATGCGCAACTGCGCGCCTGGGCCAGTGACCCCCACGTGGTCTGCGTGCTGCTGCGTGGCCACGGCCCCAAGGCGTTCTGCGCAGGCGGCGATGTGCGGGCGCTGGCCGAAGCCTGTCGCGAGCGGCCGGGGTGCGTACCACCCGCCGCCGCCCGCTTCTTCGCCGCCGAATACACCCTCGACTATCGCCTGCACACCTACCCCAAGCCCTTGCTGTGCTGGGCTCACGGTCATGTGCTGGGCGGCGGCATGGGCCTGTTGCAAGGCGCGGGGGTGCGTATTGTCACGCCGGGCAGTCGGCTGGCGATGCCGGAAATCGGCATCGGCCTGTACCCGGATGTCGGTGCCAGCCACTTCCTCGGCCGCCTGCCGGGCAAGCTGGGGCTGTTCCTGGGCATGACCGGCGCACCGATCAATGCCCGTGACGCGCTGGACCTGGACCTGGCCGATCGGGTCTGGCTGGACGACCAACAGCAGACCCTGATCGATGAGCTGCTGCAGCTGAACTGGCAAGAGCAGACCGCCCTGCAGCTGAACAGCCTGCTGCGCTCCGGCCACCAGTGCGCCAAGGCCCACCTGCCCGAGGCGCAGTGGCTGCCGCGCCGGGCACTGATCGACGAGGTGCTCGACGTCGCCGACGCCGCCTCGGCCTGGCAGGCGCTGGCTGCCCTGCGCCATCACAGTGACCCCCTCCTGGCCAAGGCCGGCGAACAGACCTACCGCGGCTGCCCACTGACCGCCCATCTGGTCTGGCAACAGGTGCAGCGCGCGCGCCGGCTGTCGCTGGCCCAAGCGCTGCAGATGGAATACGCCATGAGCCTGAACTGCTGCCGGCACCCGGAATTCAGCGAAGGCGTGCGCGCGCGCCTGATCGACAAGGACAACGCTCCGCGCTGGCACTGGCCCGATGTGGCGCAAGTGCCGGCGGCGGTGGTCGAAGCGCACTTCGGCAAGGCATGGGAAGGGCGTCATCCGTTGGCGGATCTGGACGGTTAAGGTTCCACAGCACTACACAGCGTTTTTGATTTGAAAAAGGCTGTGCAGGCGCCAACAGTCCTAGGTTCTGTACGAAAAGCCTTGAGACGAAGGCCAGGCAAGGCGAAAACGGCCGAGGAAGCGGAGTGTACTGGAGTACATGAGCATTCCGAGGGCGTTTTCAACGCAGCATGGGCGAGTATCGAGGTTTTTCGTACAGAGCCTAGGGCTCGCGTCGACCAGCAGTCCTACCAAGGCCGCGCAATGGACCGGCTTCGCCGCCCAGCGCGCCGACGGCAGCGCCGGACCGGCCGCTCTTACAGGATCGTGGTAAGCCGGACGAATCCTTCCAGCAGACGAATGCGATCGAGGCAGGAGCGTCGCGATGGGCGCCAGAGCCGCCCTGACTCAAGCGGCATGAACCACCCGGTAAAGCGCGATTGCAGCCGTCGAGGCTGCTTCGCAGCCCGTCGCGACGACCCACCAGAGCGCCGGAACGGCCGTTGCGACCTGCAACCCGCCCTCTGCGCGACAACGCAGCGCCGTGCGGCGGGCGCACGCCCATCGCTTACCGCCGCTGACCGTGATGACGCGAGGGCCCGCCACCACCCGGCCCACGCCCTGGCCCACCGGGCCAACCCGCCTGGGGTCCATCACGCCGCGGGCCCTGGCGATAATCATGGCGCTCGCGATCACGGCCATAGTCATAGCGCTGGCGATGGCCGTAGTCGTTGCGCGGACGGCTTTGCCAGATGATCACCTCGGGCGGGGCATAAGGCCGATACCCCGGCGCAGGCGGTACGCGGTAATACCCAGGCGGCGGCGCGTAGTAACGCGGCGGGGCCGGGTAGTAGCGCGGGGGCGCCGAGTAGTAGCGCGGTTGCGGCACCACGTAATAGCCGTCACTCGGGTAATAGGCCTGGCGGTCGACGCGATAGACCTCCGTACGGGTATAGCCGCCGGTGGTGTACGGCACGCAGGCGGTCGTCAGCAGCGCCACTAGGGCGATGAGCAGGATTCGAGGGAGCATGGCGGCCTCCTGGACCGCTGGGGTGCCCGGGTCAGCGGCGCTGAGGGGCGTCGATCGCAGGTGTTGATCGACATGGGTAAGACTGCTTGATCGGTGTTCAGTGCCATTGAAGCAACAAGTTGAAACATCTAGTCAAAGCCTGAAAAACATGCGGTCATTTCGCGCCCTTCTCACTAGAATGGCCGCCTTGGCAAACATCATGGGAAGATCATGCCGTCTCGTTCTGCAGTGTTCTCGCAGCGTTCGCTGATCCTGGCCTTGCTGGTGTTGCTGGCCTGCGGTTTTCTGGCCACCTCACTGCTGAGTTATCTCGCCTCGCGCAGCACCATCCGCGACAGCATCATCAATACCGAGCTGCCGCTGACGTCGAACACGGTGTATTCGGAAATACAGAAAGACCTGATCCGACCGGTATTGATGGCCTCGATGATGGCCCAGGACACCTTCCTGCGTGACTGGCTGCAAACCGGCGAGCAAGACGCCAGGCGCGTCACCCGCTACCTGGGCGAAATCGTCGCCAAGCAAGGCATCTTCACCGCGTTTCTGGTCTCTGAGACCAGCCGCATCTACTACCAGGCCAAAGGCGTACTCAAGACCGTCGAGGCCGATACCTGGCGCGATGCCTGGTATTTCCGCCTGCGTGAACACGCTGCGCCCTACGAGATCAACGTCGACCTCGACATGGCCAACCACGACACCCTCACCGTGTTCATCAACTACCGCGTGCTCGACGACCAGCAGCGCTTCATCGGCGCGGCGGGCGTGGGCCTGAGCGTGGACACTGTGATCAAGCTGATCGACGACTACCAGCGCCGGTATCAGCGTTCGGTGTTCTTCACCGACGCCAGCGGCAAGGTGGTGCTGACAGCTTCCGATGGCGGCCCGCACGGTTTGCGCGCCGGTGATCAACTGGCCGACAGCGCCGCCCTGCACAACCTGATAAGCCGCATGCCCGCCCCTGCGCCCGGCAGCCACAGCTATGAAGACGCCGCCGGGCACAGCCACTTTCTCAACGTGCGGCTGATTCCCGAGCTGGACTGGTACCTGATGGTCGACAAGCGCGAGACCGGCGCGCTGGATCGGGTGCGCGAATCGCTGTACATCAACCTGATCATCTGCGCGATGATCACCGTGATCGTCTTGCTGCTGCTCAACGCCATGGTCAAGCGCCACCAGGCCAACACCGAGGCCCTGGCCACCCTCGACAGCCTCACCGGGCTGCCCAACCGGCGCAGCTTCGACCTGCTGGCCGAAAAGGCACTGCTGCAGGCGCAACGCGAGCAGACGCCGCTGGTGGCGTTGCTGATCGATCTCGACCACTTCAAGGCCCTGAATGACACCCATGGCCACCTGGCCGGCGACGAGGTGTTGCGCCAGTTTGCCTACGTGCTGCGGGGCAGCTTGCGCCAGACCGACATTCTCTGCCGCTGGGGCGGTGAAGAATTCATCGTGCTGTTGCGTGGGGTGCCTGACGAGGTGGCCCTGGAGGTGGCCAACAAGATTCGCCAGCGCACCGAGCAGCTGTTTTTCAGTTTCGAAGACCAACCGCTACGCCTGACCACCAGCATCGGCGTCAGCAGCCTGCACGCGCACGACACCTTGCAGAGCCTGCTGACTCGCGCCGACCACGCGCTGTACCGCGCCAAACAAGGTGGGCGTAACCAGGTCTGCGGCGAGCTTGTGCAGGCCGCGCATGATTGATGCCCGATACTGCCCAGCCTGTGGCGGGCGCAACGACTGTAGCCTGGCAGACCCGCAACGGGCGACCCAGGCATGCTGGTGCTACAGCGTGAGCATCGACCCCGCCGTGCTGGCAGCCCTGCCCCCCGAGCAGCGCAACAACCGTTGCCTGTGCCCGCGCTGCGCCCAGGTGCTGGCGCAACTCGACGCAGCGCCACCACCGCCAAACCGCTAGACTGCGTGCCCCGCTCGCCGTACCTCGACCGCCATGCGCCTAGACCGTTTTCTCGCCAACCTGCCCCACCTCAACCGCCAGCAGGTGCGCGTGCTGCTGGCGCAGCGGCGGGTGAGCGTCGATGACCGGGTGACGTGCGACGCGCATCACGAGGTTCGCGCATTCAGCCGGGTGATGGTGGATGAGCAGGTGCTGCAAGCCGGTGAGCCTGCGCGTTACCTGATGCTGCACAAACCAGCGGGGTGCGTCAGCGCCACCTCAGACCCCGAACACCTGACCGTGCTCGACCTGCTGCCCGCCGCGCTGCGCGAGGGCCTGCACATTGCCGGGCGCCTGGACTACAACACCACCGGGCTCTTGCTGCTGACCAACGACGGTCAGTGGTCACGCCGCCTGACCCAGCCGCAGACCAAGCAGCCCAAGGCCTATCACGTGCGTACCGAAGACGAGATCGCCGCGCACTACGTGGCGCGTTTTCAACAGGGGTTCTATTTCGCCTTCGAAGACCTCACTACCCTGCCCGCCCAGCTGGAGATTCTCGGCCCTCGCGAGGCACGGCTGGTGATCGTCGAGGGGCGCTACCACCAGGTCAAGCGCATGTTCGGCCACTTCAACAACAAGGTCGTGGCGCTGCATCGGGAGCGGATGGGGGATATTTGCCTCGATCCAGACCTTGCGCCAGGGCAATACCGGGCGCTCGATGCTGACGAGATCGCCTCGGTCTGAGCGCGAATTGACTCGCTCGGGTAGGCCTCCGCCCGCCGCAAGGCGCGCGCGGTCGCGCTGAACGCTCGATTCGTAGGAGCAGCTTCACCCGCTATGGCCGACGCACGACAAACCCCGAAGCTCACACAACCCGTGTAGGCGCGGCCGGTCCGGCGCTCCGGATTGCCGCGATGGGCGGCGCAGCCTGTCGATTTCCTCCCGCCCACCACCCAGCTGTCATGAAAACCCTGCAGCCTGACGCCTGCCAAACGCCCTTTTTTGCGCCAGGAGTCAACGCCATGAGCCCAGACACCGCAGTGCTGGATATCCAGGGCCAGTACCGGGTCCATACCGAGTGCTACCGCAGCGAGGTTGCCGAACAGACCATTATCCTGGTCAACGGCTCGCTGGCCACTACCGCCTCCTTCGCCCAGGCAGTGCGCAACCTGTATCCGCAGTTCAACGTGGTGTTGTATGACCCACCCTACGCCGGCAGATCGCGCCCACATAATCGCCATGCACGGCTGATCAGCAAGCAAGACGAAGCGCAGGTATTGCTGGAGCTGATCGAGCACTTCCATGCTGACCACGTACTGTCGTTCTCGTGGGGCGGGGCCTGCACCCTGATGGCGCTGGCGCATCAACCGCGCAGCATACAGACGGCGGTGATCAGTTCGTTCTCACCGGTGATCAACGCCGCAATGCTCGATTACCTGGAGCGCGGCAGCGTCTACCTGGCCAGCGTTGACCGCCCGCGCATCGGCCAACTGATCAACGACACCATCGGCCAGCACCTGCCCGCGTTGTTCAAGCGCTTCAACTACCGACATGTCAGCAGCCTGGAGGACCACGAATACGCGCAGATGCACTTTCATATCCAGCAGATGCGCGAACAGGATCTGCACATCGCCCTGCGCAATGCCCGGCACATCGATATTCCCGTGCTGTTTATCAACGGCACGCGCGATCAATACACCACCGTCAGCGACGCACGCCAATTTACCCGGCATGTGCGCAACAGCCGGTTCGGCGTGATTGAAGAGGCAGGGCATTTTCTGGAGATGGAGCACAAGGCGGCGAGCGATGAAACGCGCCGCGTGCTGCTGGAGTTTCTGCTAGCGAATCAGCGCGATTACCGCCGCTCAGGCGTCGGTATGGGCGCAGGTGCGGAGGCTGGGCATGCGCTAGCCCTGTAAGTTCTACCAGGAAGACGCACCGCGACCGCGCTAATTTTCAGTTCGTGCTTTCAATAGCAACCGCGTTCTGGTAAAAAGTCGCCCTGCGAAGCGGGTATAGTTTAGTGGCAAAACGAAAGCTTCCCAAGCTTTAGTTGAGGGTTCGATTCCCTCTACCCGCTCCAGTTTCCTGCCCTTGTGCTTATCCAAGCGCCGCTCCAAAACCCAGCGAATGCCTGCTGTAATCCCCTGTAGTGAATCTGCGTACGCATTGATGCGTCATGGCGGTCGATGAAATTGCAAACGTCGCAGTTTGTATCTCACTTGCAAGGTTCAGTTGCCACCCGACCCTCGACGTCGTTACCCGGTGATGGAGGTGATCAGGGTGGGCTGCGCCAGAAGCGTGTTGAATGAAGGGAGAGGATTGTCAGCGCCGCGAGTCTGCAGGCTCTTCAGTCCCCCGTAGCCGGTCGCCCGCGACCTCCCTCTTGCCTCCTGCTCTGCTTGCACCGCATAACGCCACTGCCCCACGAAACATCTCCAAAGGACTGCACATGTTTCTCTCGCGCTGGCTTCCGGGCCTTGCCAACTTGTTGCACTACCGTCGCCAATGGTTCGCCGCAGATGTGCAAGCCGGTCTGTCGGTGGCCGCCATTCAGATACCGATTGCCATCGCCTATGCGCAGATCGTCGGGCTGCCGGCGCAGTACGGCTTGTACGCTTGCGTGCTGCCAATGATCGTCTACGCATTGATCGGCAGCTCAAGGCAGTTGATGGTCGGGCCGGATGCCGCCACCTGCGCGATGATCGCCGGGGCCGTGGCGCCGCTGGCGATGGGCGATCCGCAGCGCATCGTCGAACTGTCGGTGATGGTCACGCTGCTGGTGGGGGTGATGCTGATCGCAGCCGGGATGGCGCGCGCCGGGTTCATCGCCAGTTTCTTTTCCCGGCCGATCCTGATCGGCTACCTCAATGGTATCGGCCTGAGTTTGATCGTCGGGCAGCTGTCGAAGGTCGTGGGGTTCAGCTTCGCGGGCGATGGTTTTCTCGTGGGCCTGATCGACTTCAGCCAGCGCCTCGGTGAAATCCGCTGGCTGACCCTGAGCCTGGGCGTGGCCGCGCTGGCGCTGTTGATCGTGTTGCCCCGGCGCTACCCGAAACTGCCGGCAGCACTGGTGGTGGTGGCCGTGTTCACCGCGCTCACCGGGCTGTTGGGGCTGGACCGGTTCGGCGTCGCGGTGCTTGGGCCGGTGCCGGCAGGCATGCCGGCGCTGGCCTGGCCGCACATCAATCTGGAAGAAACCAAGCGCCTGCTGCGCGATGCGCTGGGCATCGCCACGGTGAGTTTCTGCAGTGCCATGCTGACGGCGCGCAGCTTTGCCGCCCGGCACGGTTATGCCATCAATGCCAACCACGAGTTCGTCGCCCTGGGCGTCAGCAACCTGGCAGCGGGGTTGTCTCAAGGCTTTGCCATCAGCGGCGCGGATTCACGCACGGCGGTCAACGACATGGTCGGTGGGCGCAGCCAATGGGTGGGCATCATCGCGGCGCTGGTGATTGCGCTGATCCTGCTGCTGTTCACCGCACCCATGGCGTGGATTCCCCAGGCGGCGCTGGGTGCGGTGCTGTTGATGGCGGGTTGGGGGCTGATCGATGTGAAGTCCTTGCGCAGCATCGCCCACCTGAGCCGCTTCGAGTGCGGGTTGTGCGTGCTGACCACCGTCGGCGTGCTGGGCCTGGGCGTGTTGCCGGGGATCATCTTCGCCGTGACCCTGGCGATCCTGCGGTTGCTCTACACCATCTATCAACCTACCGACGCCGTGCTCGGCTGGATGCCGGGCATCGAGGGCCAGGTCAATGTGCGCAAGTACCCCGAGGCGCGCACGGTGCCTGGGCTGCTGGTGTATCGCTTCGATGACGCGATCCTGTTCTTCAATGCCGACTACTTCAAAGTGCGTCTGCTCGAAGCGGCGCAGCGCGCGCCTGGCCTCACGGCCGTGCTGTTCGACGCCGAAGCGGTGAGCGGGATTGATGTGAGTGGGCTCGAGGCCTTGCGCGAAGTGCGCGCCACCCTCAGCGCGCAGGGCATTCACTTTGCCATCGCCCGTGCGCGTGGCAGGTTCTTGCGCATGCTGGTGCGCTCTGGAATGGCGCGGGAGATGGAAGGTGCGCTGCTGTACGGTTCGGTGCGCGCAGGCATCCGCGCCTACCGCCTGTGGCGCAACCGTCAGCGCGGCGCGCAGCTCACACCGGCGCCGCACAACAGCCGCACGTCATCTGCCGAATCAGGCAACCCGCGCCCAGGCTAAGCGGTCACAAGCGCGCCTTGACCTGCGACAGCGCCTGCTCGGCCTTGGACGGGCGGCGCGGGCGTTTCCAGCCGGCGCCGGGCGTGTGCTCATGCCACAGGTGCGCTGCGATGGCCGCGGCGATGCCGCCCAGCACGCCAGACAGCGTACCGGCCAGCAGCGCCAGGTGCTCTTCATGCGGCGAAGTCTGGCTGACCACCACCCACGTGGCCAGGCCTGCCCAGACCAGGGCCAGGACAAATGTCAGCAAATAGCTGCGGCCTTCGCGCTTGGGCCGCTTCGCGCCGCGGTTGAGCACCGCCAGCAATACCACCGCCACCACCACGGCGCCGGCGATGACCTGGGCGGCCACGGCACACGCCCGCCCACCCCAGAAGGTGGTGGCGGCAAACGCGCCAAGGCCGGTGATCACCAGCAGGATCAGGGCCACCAGACGGCCTTCGACATAATGCTCGGGGCCAAGATGTTCGGTTGCCATAGCCTGTAATTTTTCCTACATAGATGAACAGTGGTGCGGACGATATAGCCAGCCGCCCGCGACCTCAAGAACTGCCGCACGCCGCACGACGGTTTCTGCCAGCCGACCGGCCCAGGCGTGAGCGAGCAGCCCGGCCCGCGTGCTACAGTCCCGGCGTTTCTGCGCCCGCCAATGGAAGTCTCATGTCAGCACGCGATGCCTACCTGCCCTCCTGGGCCGAGCTCAACGACCGTCACCCTGCTACCGCCCTGCTGCTGGGCAACGGCGCCAGTCGCGCACTGTGGAAGCCCTTCGGTTACTTCTCGCTGTTCGAGCAGGCCCAGCAGGTGCGGCACAAGGCCCTTGGCGTCAGTGACCAGGCACTGTTCAAGGCCCTGGGCACCGAGCTGTTCGAGCCGGTACTGAACACCCTCAACACCACCATCCGCGCCAACGCCGCCCTGGCGATCAACTCCACCGCGCCGCTCAACCGCTACTACTCGATCAAGCAGGCGCTGATCCACGCCATTCGCGCCGTGCATGTGCCGCTGAGCCTGGTGCCCGACAGCACCCTGGCGCAGATCAACACCGAGTTGCGCCGCTACCGCAGCGTCTACACCAGCAACTACGACCTGATCCTGCCGTGGGCCGTGCAGCAGCAGCCCGATGGGTTTGCTGGGCTGTTCGACGAGCAAGGCTTCTTCGATGTTCGTCGTACCGCAGGCAACGGCACTCGGGTGCTGCACTTGCATGGCGGCCTGCACCTGCTGCGCCAGGCCGACGGCACCACGCGCCTGCGTGCCGCCGAGGGCCGTGAGCTGCTCGACGGTGCAGCGGTCAACGTACCGGGTGAAGTGCCGTTGTTCATCAATGAAGCGCCTAGCGCGCAGAAGCTGCAGGCCATCCGTAGCAGCGACTACCTGTCGTGGAGCCTGGCGCAGCTGGCCGCTGAAGGCGGCAACCTGTGCCTGCTCGGCCAGCATCTGGACGACAGCGACGCCCACCTGCTAGAAGCCCTGCGCCAGGCGCGCCCTGCGCATGTCGCGGTGGCCATCCGGCCCTTGGGCGAGGCCTCGGTGCTCAACCAGCAACGGCATTTCACCGAGCGCCTGGGCAACCTGCCCGGTACCACGCTGGCCTTTTTCGACGCCAGCAGTCATCCGCTGGCCGAGCCCGCCCTGGCCATCACCCCCCCGAAAACCCTGTACCGGCGCTGAGCCAGCTCAATGGCTCGGCAGCAGGCCGTCGGCGCGCAAAAGCGTTTCCAGGCAATGTTCGGTGATCGAGTAGAACGCCTTCAACTGCTCGATGCGCGCCAGCAGCTCGCCATTGGGCAGCGGCCGCTCGCGCTTGACGGCCAGGACCATCTTGTTCTTGCTGGTGTGCTCCAACGAGATGAACTCGAACACCTTGGTCTCGTAACCACAAGCCTCCAGGTACAGCGCACGCAGGCTGTCCGTGAGCATTTCGGCCTGCTGGCCCAGGTGCAGGCCGTATTGCAGCATCGGCTGCAGCAGGTCGGGGCTGCGCAGTTGCGGGCGCAGCTGTTTATGGCAGCACGGCGAGCACATGATGATCGCCGCGTTGCAGCGAATGCCGGTGTGGATGGCATAGTCGGTGGCGATGTCGCAGGCGTGCAGCGCGATCATCACCTCGATGGCCGCCGGCACCACGCTGCGCACATCGCCACACTCAAAGTGCAGGCCCGGGTGCTCCAGGCGCGCGGCGGCGGCGTTGCACAGCTCGACCATGTCGGGGCGCAGCTCAACGCCGGTCACCTGGGCCTCGCGGCCTGAGGTCTCGCGCAGGTAGTCGTGAATGGCGAAGGTCAGGTAGCCCTTGCCCGAGCCGAAATCCGCCACCCGCAGCGGCTGCTCCGCCGGCAGCGCTGCGCTGCCCAGGGCATGCTCGAAGACCTCGATGAACTTGTTGATCTGCTTCCACTTGCGTGACATCGACGGAATCAGCGCGCCGTGGGCATCGGTCACGCCCAGGTCACGCAGGAACGGGCGCGACAACTCCAGATAGCGCTTCTTCTCGCGGTCATGGCCGGTGCTGGTGGCGGCCTCACGGGGGGCTTGCGCGGCGTGGCGCTGGAGCATGGCCTTGCCTTTCTTGCTGAAGGTCAGTTGCACCTCGCCGTCAGCCTCGAACAAGTGGGCATTGCGAAACGCCTCGGGCAACAACTCGGCGACCAGTGCCGGCACCTGGGCCACGGGCAGGTTGCGGGTGATGTCGCGGGTCTGGTGGCGATAGACCAGCGACAGGCACGGCTGGCCCTTGATCTGCACAGGCTTGGCGATGATGCGCTGCAGGCTGGTATCGCTGCCCACAGGGCGGGCCAGGACCAGTTTGGTCAGGCGATGGGTGGCCAAGGCTTGATCGAGCAAGGCCAGGAACTGGTCGCGCGCATCAGGCGCAGCAGTGGCAGAAGAGGAAGCGGACATGGACAACGGGTGCCTCTGAAGACGGGCGCATGGAATGCAGTGCTGCGCATTCTACGTGCCCGTCGCCAGCAGGCGAAGGGCCAGGCGATGGGCGCGGCTAATCGAGCAGCAGCAGGCGCTCGATGCCAGGGCGCGGTGCATGGGGTGGCCCGGCAGAGTCGAACAGCTCGGCGCAGCGTTCGATGGCCTCCAGCAGCCCGGGCACCCACGGCTCGTGGCGCAGCCGCGCCTGCAGGTCGCGCTCGATGGCGTAGACCGCGCTGGGTTTCAAGCTCGGCGTGAGCGCCTGGTCGTAGAGAATCTGCACGTAGCGCTCGGCCTCGCAGATAAAAATCATCAGCGCCGCAGGCGGCAGGCCCTGTTGCCGCTGGGCTGCGAACTGCTGCCGGGCCAGGCGCGCGGCCTGCCAGTGGCGCAGCCCCGCAGGCACGACCCAGGCGGCCAGGCGCGGGCTGCGCAACAGCAGGCACAGGCCGATGAACAGCAGCCCGTGCAGCACCATCAGCGCACGCCCCGGCGGCCAGCCGAACGCGGCCTGCAAGACGCATGGCAAGGCCAGGGCCAGCAAGGCGGCCCAGAACAGCGGCAGGTAAGCGTAGTCATCGGCGCGGCGGGCCAGTACCGCCATCAGCGCAGTGCCCGTGCGCCGCTCGGCGCAGGCAATGGCCTCGACGATCTGGCGCTGGTGATAGAGGTTGAGCGGTGTCATGCCCGGGGTCTCGGATCGTTCTTATAGTTGTGGGTGCATCGTGGTTCTGGAGCCTGCGCCATAATCAGGCATAATTCGGCGCGGCCACTGGCAGACCGGCACGCCGTGGCCCGACGCACTGTACAACAATAGCCGCCTGAACACTTCGCTTGCCCGTATCAGCCTTGATACGCCCCGCGCCTCGACGATGGAATCGACCATGAAATTGCCTTTGCTGGGCCTGGCCTTCGGCCTTGTCAGTCAGGTGGCCCTCGCCGCCAACGCCGCCCCCGCCCTGCAAGACAAGCAGGCGTTCATCGACCACCTGCTGAGCCAGATGACCGAGGCGGAAAAGATCGGTCAACTGCGTCTGATCAGCATCGGCGGCCCGGAGATGACCCGCGAGAAGATTCGCGAGGAAATCGCCGCAGGTCGCATCGGCGGCACCTTCAACTCGCGGACCGCCGCCGAGAACCGGCCCATGCAGGACGCCGCCATGCGCAGCCGGCTGAAGATTCCGATGTTCTTCGCCTACGACACCCTGCATGGCGAGCGCACCATCTTCCCGATCAGCCTGGGCCTGGCGGCCAGCTGGGACTTGAACGCCATCAACCAGGTCGGTCGCACCTCGGCCATCGAGGCCTCGGCCGATGCCCTGGACATGACCTTCGCCCCGATGGTCGACATCGCCCGCGACCCTCGCTGGGGCCGCACCAGCGAAGGCTTCGGTGAGGACACCTACCTCACCTCGAAAATCAGCGAAACCATGGTCCGCGCCTTCCAGGGCAAGAGCCCGGCCGAACGCGACAGCATCATGGCCATCGTCAAGCATTTCGCGCTGTATGGCGCCGTGGAAGGCGGGCGCGACTACAACACGGTCGATATGAGCCTGCCGAAAATGTACAACGACTACCTGCCGCCCTACCGCGCCGGCATCGACGCCGGGGCCGGCGGGGTGATGGTCGCGCTGAACTCGATCAACGGCGTACCGGCCACCGCCAATACCTGGCTGATGAACGACCTGTTGCGCAAGGACTGGGGCTTCAAGGGCGTCACCATCAGCGACCACGGCGCGATCAAGGAGCTGATTCGCCATGGTGTCGCGCGCGACGGCCGCGAGGCGGCCAAGCTGGCGATCAAGGCCGGCATCGACATGAGCATGAACGATTCGCTGTACGGCGAAGAGCTGCCGGGCTTGCTGAAATCGGGCGAAGTGAGCACCGCCGAACTGGACCATGCCGTGCGCGAGGTGCTCGGCGCCAAGTACGAGATGGGCCTGTTCAAGGACCCGTACGTGCGCATCGGCAAGCCTGAGAACGACCCCAAGGACACCTACGCCGAGTCCCGCCTGCACCGCGAGGCCGCGCGTGACGTGGCGCGCCGCAGCCTGGTGCTGCTGGAGAACCGCGAACAGACCCTGCCGTTGAAGAAATCCGCTGCTATGGCGGTGGTCGGCCCGCTGGCCGATGCGCCCATCGACATGATGGGCAGCTGGGCTGCCGACGGCCAGCCAAAGCACTCGGTGACGGTGCGCGAAGGCCTGCGCCGCGCCCTCGAGGGCAAAGGCAAGCTGCTCTACGCCAAGGGCGCCAATGTCACGGGCGACAAGGCCGTACTCGACTACCTCAACTTCCTCAACTTCGATGCCCCGGAAATCGTCGACGACCCGCGCCCCGCCGCCGTGCTGATCGACGAGGCGGTGAAAGCCGCGCAACAATCCGACGTGGTGATCGCCGTGGTCGGTGAATCACGCGGCATGTCGCACGAGTCGTCGAGCCGCACCACCCTGGAAATCCCGGCGACCCAGCGCGCCTTGATCGACGCCCTCAAGGCCACCGGCAAACCCCTGGTGCTGGTACTGATGAATGGCCGGCCGCTGTCCATCGTCAAGGAACGCGAGCAGGCCGACGCCATCCTGGAAACCTGGTTCAGCGGCACCGAAGGCGGCAATGCCATCGCTGATGTGCTGTTCGGCGATTACAACCCCTCCGGCAAGCTGCCGATCACCTTCCCGCGCTCGGTCGGGCAGATTCCGATGTACTACAACCACCTGAGCATTGGCCGGCCTTACACCCCCGGCCAGCCCGGCAATTACACCTCGCAGTACTTCGAAGAACCCAATGGCCCGCTGTACCCGTTTGGCTATGGCCTGAGCTACAGCACCTTCGCGCTGTCGGAGCTGACCCTGTCCACCACCGAGCTGCAACGCGGCGAGCCCCTGGAGGTCCGGATCACGGTGCAGAACACCGGCAAGCTCGACGGCGAAACCGTGGTGCAGCTCTACCTGCAGGATGTGGCCGGTTCCATGAGCCGGCCGGTCAAGGAGCTGCGTCGGTTCGAGAAGCTGATGCTCAAGGCCGGTGAGTCGCGCACCCTGACCTTCACCCTGGGCGAGGATGACCTGAAGTTCTACAACACCCAGCTTCACCATGTCGCAGAAGCCGGGACGTTCAACGTGCAAGTGGGATTGGATTCCCAGGATGTCCAGCAGCAGGCCTTCGAGCTGCGCTGAAACCGGGGGCCGACGGTGCGGCCCCCTGCACACGCACCACGGGCGTTACTCACAGGACGGACAACGCCCCCAGGAGACCGGGTTCGCCAGCGGCGGCCCCGTGTTCGGCTACTTCCTCCAACGGATCACCCCATGCCCTTCTCCTACCGTGCCCTGCGTCTGGGGCTGATGATTCTGGCCATTCTGGCCGGCACCGTGCTCAGCGCCGGCTGGGCCTTGCACCACGCCAAGCGCGATGCCATGCAAGCCGATGCGCGCCGCGCCAACGAACAACTGGGTTTGTACGCCACCTCCCTGCACACGCTGATCGAGCGCTACCGCGCCCTGCCGGCGGTACTGGCACTGGACCCGGAACTGATCGCCGCCCTGCACGGCCCGGTCGATCAAGCCACCCAGGCGGCGCTCAATCACAAACTTGAACGCATCAACGGCGCCGCCCAATCCTCGACCCTGGAGCTGCTGGACCACACCGGCCTCGCGGTGGCGGCCAGCAACTGGCACCTGCCCACCAGCTACGTGGGCTCGAACTACGGTTTTCGTCCGTACTTCAAGCAAGCACGCGGTGAGGGCAGCGGACGCTTCTTCGCGGTCGGCGTCACCAGCGGCGTGCCGGGCTACTTCCTCGCCAGCTCGGTGAATGACGCGCGCGAGCGTTTTCTCGGCGCCATGGTGGTCAAGCTGGAGTTCCCCGAGCTGGAACGGGACTGGCGCCAAGGCAACGACGTGGTGCTGGTGAGCGATGCCCGCGGGATCATCTTCATTGCCAACCAGGAAGGCTGGCGCTACCGCGAGCTGCGCACACTGAGCCGCGAAGACCGCGCCGTGCTGGCCGAAACCCGGCAGTACGACAAACAGCCACTGCGCCCCTTGCAGCACCAGGTGCTGACCCGCTTCGGCGACAACAGCCGCCTGAGCCGGGTCAACGGCCCCGAGGGCACTGTCGATTACCTGTGGGAGAGCCTGCCGCTGGACAGCGAAGGCTGGACCCTGCACCTGCTGCGCCAGCCGCAGGTCGCCGAGGACGGGCGCAATGCCGCACTGGGCGCGGCCGCAGTGTGGTTGAGCCTGGTGTTCGCGGCACTGTTTCTCAGCCAGCGCCTGCGCCTGGCGCGCTTGCGTCAACGCAGCCGCGAAGCGCTGGAACGTGAGGTCGAAGAACGCACCCGCGAGCTGCGCACCGCCCAGGAAGGCCTGGTGCAGACCGCCAAGCTGGCCGCCCTGGGGCAGATGTCGGCGGCCCTGGCCCATGAGATCAACCAGCCGCTGACCACCCAGCGCATGCAGCTGGAAACCCTGCGTCTGCTGCTCGACCACGGTCGTCATGACGAAGCCCGGCAAGCGCTGGAGCCGCTGGAGCAGATGCTCACGCGCATGGCCTCGCTCACGGGCCACCTGAAAACCTTTGCCCGCAACAGCCCCGGCGGGCTGCGCGAGCGCCTGGACCTCGCGCGTGTGGTCGACCAAGCCCTGCAACTGCTCGACACCCGCCTGCGCAGCGACGGCATCGACCTGGCGCTGTACCTGGCTCGCCCAGCCTGGGTCCGCGGCGATGCCATCCGCCTGGAGCAGGTGCTGATCAACCTCTTGCACAACGCCCTCGACGCCATGGCCGACAAGCGTTTCAAGCGCCTGGAGATCCGTATCGAGCATGCCGAGTCGGACTGGCGGCTCAGCGTGCTGGATTCGGGTGGCGGCATTGCCAACGCAGACATCGGCAAGGTCTTCGACCCGTTCTTCACCACCAAGGCGGTGGGCGACGGGCTGGGCCTGGGCCTGGCGATTTCCTACGGTATCGTGCACGAGGCCGGCGGCCAGCTGCGGGTGGAGAACCTCGCCGGTGGTGCCTGCTTCACCTTGTCCCTGCCCCGCGACCTGGAGCCTGTATGTTGAATTCGGTAATCGTCGTCGATGATGAAGCGAGCATCCGCAGCGCCGTCGAGCAATGGCTGAGCTTGTCGGGCTTCGAGGTGCAGCTGTTCGATCGGGCCCAAGCCTGCCTGGCGCAGCTGCCAGCGCACTTTCCCGGGGTGATCATCAGTGATGTGCGCATGCCCGGCATGGACGGTCTGCAACTGCTCGAAGCACTGCAACAGCAGGACCCGGACCTGCCGGTGATCCTGCTCACCGGCCACGGCGACGTGCCGATGGCGGTGGATGCCATGCGCCGCGGCGCCTATGACTTCCTGGAAAAACCCTTCACCCCCCAGCACCTGCTGGGCAGCCTGCGCCGCGCGCTGGAAAAGCGTCAGCTGGTGCTGGAGAACCGCCGGTTGCACGAGCAGGCCGACCTCAAGTCGCGTCTTGAGAGCGCGTTGCTAGGCATGTCGCAGGGCTTGCAGCAGCTGCGCCGGCAGGTGCTGGAACTGGCCGCGCTGCCGGTCAATGTGCTGATTCGCGGTGAAACCGGCAGCGGCAAGGAGCGCGTGGCGCGCTGCCTGCACGACTTCGGCCCGCGCGCCGGCAAGCCATTCGTGGCGCTCAACTGCGCAGCGATCCCCGAAGCATTGTTCGAGGCCGAGCTGTTCGGCCATGAAAGCGGCGCCTTCACCGGCGCCCAGGGCAAACGCATCGGCAAGCTGGAGTACGCCGACGGCGGCACGGTGTTCCTCGACGAGATCGAGAGCATGCCACTGGCCCAGCAGGCCAAGCTGCTGCGGGTGATTCAGGAGCAGACGCTCGAGCGCCTGGGGGCCAATCAGAGCATCCGCGTCGATGTGCGGGTGATCGCCGCCACCAAGCCGGACCTGCTCGAAGAGGCCCGCGCGGGGCGTTTTCGCGAAGACCTTGCCTATCGCCTGAATGTCGCCGAACTGCGCCTGGCGCCGCTGCGCGAGCGCCGCGAGGACATTCCCTTGCTGTTCGAGCATTTCGCCCGGCACTGCGCCGAGCGCTTGGGCCGCCCCGCTGCGCCCATCTCCGGCGCTCAGCTCACGCAACTGCTGGCCCATGACTGGCCCGGCAACGTGCGCGAGCTGGCCAACGCCGCCGAGCGGCACGCGCTGGGCCTGGACAGCCCCGAGCTGCACGCGCACGCCGGCAGTCCATCATTGGCCGAGCAGTTGGAAGCGTTCGAGGCGCAATGCCTGCGTGCCGCCCTGCGCCAGCACCAGGGCGAAATCAAATCGGTGATGGAGGCGCTGCAGCTGCCACGGCGTACCTTGAACGAAAAGATGCATCGCCATGGTCTGGTGCGCGAAGACTTCATCGAGCGCAGATAGGCGGAATCTTGCCCAAAAGCGGGATTCAATAGGCGGATTCTTGCTCATTGCCGTCCCAGTACGTGGCGCACAGGTTTTCCTGTGCGCAATCAAGACGCACCTCGATCCAGGCGGTAACCCCTGTAACCCGGGCGTTTGTCCGCCGCCATGGGCCCACCGCGCACCTTTGTGAGCCACGCGCGCACCCGTTTGGCACACCTTCTGCAATCGCCTGGGCCTGCCCGCTTCGGCGCGCCTCCTAAAAAAACAACGAGAAGGTCTTCCTGATGGATAACACCACGTCTCTGCCCGCCGGGGCAGCGTCTGCGCCAAACACTGCGCGCAGCACCTCCAGCCGGCTCAAATCGATCTTCAGCGGTTCCATCGGCAACATGGTCGAATGGTACGACTGGTACGTCTATGCCGCCTTCTCGCTGTACTTCGCCAAGGCCTTCTTCCCGGCGGGCGACACCACCGCACAATTGCTCAACACCGCCGCGATCTTTGCCGTCGGCTTCCTGATGCGCCCCATCGGTGGCTGGCTGATGGGCCTGTATGCCGACCGCAAAGGCCGCAAGGCCGCGTTGATGGCCTCGGTCCTGCTGATGTGCGCAGGCTCGCTGGTGATCGCCCTGACCCCCGGTTACGAAACCATCGGCGTCGCGGCCCCGGTACTGCTGGTGTTCGCCCGGTTGCTGCAAGGCCTGTCGGTGGGTGGTGAATACGGCACCTCGGCCACCTACCTCAGCGAGATGGCCAGCAAGGAACGTCGTGGCTTCTTCTCCAGCTTCCAGTACGTGACGCTGATTTCCGGTCAGCTCATCGCCCTGGCGGTACTGATCATCCTGCAGAACACCCTGACCACCGAAGAGCTGTATGCCTGGGGCTGGCGCGTACCGTTCGTGATCGGCGCGCTGTGTGCAGTGGTCGCCCTGTGGTTGCGCCGCGGCATGGAAGAAACCGCCTCCTTCACCAAGAAGGAAAAGGCCAAGGAAAGCCTGATGCGTACCCTGCTGCGCCATCCCAAGGAACTGCTCACCGTGGTCGGCCTGACCATGGGCGGCACCCTGGCCTTCTACACCTACACCACCTACATGCAGAAATACCTGGTCAACACAGTCGGCATGAGCATCAGCGACTCGACCACCATCTCGGCCGCCACGCTGTTCCTGTTCATGTGCCTGCAACCGGTGATCGGCGCGCTGTCGGACAAGATCGGCCGCCGCCCGATCCTGATCGCCTTCGGTGTGCTCGGCACGATCTTCACCGTGCCGATCCTTACCACCCTGCACACCATCCAGAGCTGGTGGGGCGCGTTCTTCCTGATCATGGCCGCGCTGATCATCGTCAGCGGCTATACCTCGATCAACGCGGTGGTCAAAGCCGAACTGTTCCCCACCGAAATCCGCGCCCTGGGCGTCGGCCTGCCCTACGCGCTGACCGTGTCGGTGTTCGGCGGTACCGCTGAATACGTGGCGCTGTGGTTCAAGAGCGCGGGCATGGAAACCGGTTACTACTGGTATGTCACCGGCTGCATCGCCTGCTCGCTGCTGGTGTACGCCACCATGAAGGACACCCGCAAGCATTCGCGGATCACGACAGACTGAAGCCGACGACGGGGCGTGGAGGTCCGTGCCCTGACGACTGTGCACACTGAGAGGGGCGCTTCGGCTGACGAAGCGCCTTTTTTCTTTGCCTCACATTTTAAATGAGCCGAAAGGGGCGATTGTTCGGCTCATTCTGTGAGCCGAATGACCGTAACATTCGGCTCATCGCTTTTCGGAGAGCTGAGCATGGCCCCAAGGGCTGTCGACGTAGCTCAAGCAAACCGTACTACGCCACACACGGCACTTGCAGCCACGCCCAGCCTTGGCACACTAGGCAACCCTTCCCCCGCACAAGGCCTGACCCGATGCATTTCTATGAACCTGCCAAAGGCCACGGCCTGCCCCACGACCCGTTCAACGCCATCGTCGGCCCGCGGCCCATCGGCTGGATTTCTTCGCAGGACGCCGACGGCCGCCTGAATCTGGCGCCGTACAGCTTCTTCAATGCCTTCAATTACATTCCGCCGATCGTGGGGTTCTGCAGCGTCGGGCGTAAAGACAGCCTGAACAACATCGAGCAGACCGGCGAGTTCGTCTGGAACCTGGCCACCAAACCCCTGGCCGAGGCGATGAACCAGAGCTGCGCGGCGGTGGCGGCCGATGTCGATGAGTTTCAGTTGAGCGGCCTGACCCCTGCGCCGTCGCGCATCATTCGCACACCGAGAGTCGGTGAAACGCCGGTGGCCTTCGAGTGCAAGGTCACGCAGATCGTGCAGCTCAAACGTGCCGATCAGGAGCTGGTGCCCAGCTGGCTGATTCTGGGCGAAGTGGTGGCGGTGCACATCGCCGAGCATCTGCTCAAGGACGGCATCTACGACACCGCCGCGGCAGAACCCATCCTGCGCGGTGGCGGCCCTGCGGATTACTTCGAGCTGGGCAACCTGTTCAAGATGCGCCGGCCGCAGGCGCAGGGTTGATGACCAGAGCAGGACGGTGCCTTTACTGAACGCCCGCCAGCGCTCCCGCTCGAACGCCGATCACCAAGGCAGCTCGGCGTCGTCACTGACACCCAGCAGACGTTCAGTCTCGAAAGCCGGTTACCAGATCAGCTCGGCATCGTTGCTGACATCCTGCAAGCGGTCGAGCTCCGCACTGGCGGCCGCATCGGCTGCCAGGGCGCTGGCGAAGTGCTGGCTGGCGAGCACCTTGTGGAAACGCGGCGCGCCGCCGTTGACCAAATGTTTCACAGCAATGGCGGCGTGATAGCCACCCCCCTCGGCGGGGACCATGGCGGAAACGGCTTCGAAGTGCGGGAATACTCTGCGGGCCATGACGGCGCTCCGGTGTGCAAAGGGCGGCGATTGTACACCGAGGTCAGGGTGCGCACGGTCCTGTGAGAGAGCAGTCGGTTCGGTGCTGCGATCGGTCGCGATCTCCCACACAGCCGCTCGGATCCTGACGCTGCGCACTATCGGGCAGGTCGAATGCTGAGCCACAGGCCGGCTGCGCCTGACCAGACTGTGACCCTCCCTCAGAACAACCCCTGCACCTTCTCAAGCTCGCGCCGAGTCATCTGCCCAGTGCGGGTGTGCAGGTTCACGTAGCTCTGCAGCATCGCCAATTTGGTGTCGAGCAGGTCGCGCTTGGCCGAGAACAGCCGCTGCTGGGCGTCGAGAATGTCGACCGTCGAGCGCACCCCGGCGCCATAGCCCTTCTGCGCCGAGGTCAGCGCCGTTTCGCTGGAGCGCACGGCGGTAGCCAGGGCCTTGATCTTCTCGAAACCGGCAACCACGCCCAGGTAGTTCACCTCGACGTCCTCGCTCAATTGCTGCTGTTGCGCATCGAGGCTGGAGCGGGCGCTTTCCAGCGCGGCGCGGGCTTTCTCGGACGAGGCCGTGACGCCGCCACCCTGATACAGCGGAATGTCCAGCACCACACCGACGTAATAGGTCGACTGGCGCTGAGACAGCTCATTGATGTCGCTCTGATCGATACGCGCTACCCGCCCGCTCAAAGCCAGGGTCGGATAATGCTGGGCCTTCTGCTGGCGCAGGTTGGCCTCGGCCAGATCGATCGAGGCGCGGCTGACGCCGAGCACCCCGGCGGTCTGGTCGGCCTTGTTCATCCAGTAGTCGAGGTCCTGCTCGGGGGCCAGCAAGGCTGCGGCCGGGGCCTGCTCCTGCATGGCGGGAATCTGTGTCACGTTCAGCCCCGAACGCCCGGCCAGGCGGCGCAGGGCCGAGCGGTGCTGGGCTTGCAACTGGATTTCCTGAGCGCGCACCGAGTCGAGCCGCGCCTGTGCCTCGGCAAGGTCGGTGACGGTGCCCTCACCAGCGTCGAACAGACGCTGGGACTGCTTGGCCAAGCCTTCGATCGAGGCCTTCTGCTGTGTGGTCAAGGCCAGGTCATTCTCCACCTGGGCCAGGTCGAAATAGGCCTGCACCACCCGGTCGAACAGCGCCTGGTCGGCGTTTTCGTGCTGCACCTCGCCCAGTTGCCCACGGGCCTTGGCCTGCTCGTAAGCGGCCCAGCGGCCTTTGTCGTAGAGCGGCTGGGTAACGGTCAGGGCCACGCTGTCGGAGGCGTATTGATCATCCTGACGGTTGCTCCTGGACGCACTGCCGAACTGGCCGCCATGGCCATAGCGGCCATTGATACCGACCTGCGGCAGCAGCGCACTGCGGCCGATGGCGCGTTCCTGGCGCGAGGCGTCGTAATCGTGGCCGGCCACTTGGTAGGTGGCGTCGTTCAGGCGCGAGGCATCGTACAGCCCCAGCAGCGACAGCGGCGGCTCCTCGGCGTATACCGGGGCAGCGGCGAACAGGCTCAGCAGCAAGGTCATGGGCAGGCGCACGGTCACTCTTCCTTCAAGGCGCCGGCCATGCGCTCGGCGACCGGTTGCATGAGGTAGCTGGCCAGGGTCCGCTCGCCGGTCTTGACCAGCACTTCGGCCTGCATGCCCGGCTTGATGTCCAGGCCCAATTCACGCAGGCCAATCACCGCTTCCGGGCTGACCGCTACCTCGACCGAGAAATACGCAGAGCCGGTTTTTTCATCGACCAACTGGTCGGCCGAGACGGTCGCCACTTGGCCAACGATCACCGGCGTATGCACCCGCTGCAACGAGCCGAAGCGCACGTCCACCGGCAGCCCAGGTTTCAAGCGATCGGCCATCATGGGCGGAAACTGCGCCTTGACCACCCAGCTCGAACCCTGCGGCACGATGTCCATCAGGCGCTGGCCGGGCTGGGCGATGCCGCCGACCGTGTGCACGGTCATGCCCATCACCTGGCCACTGACGGGCGCGGTGATGGCAGCGCTGTTGACGTCGAATTCCAGTGACTTGATCTGGTCGAGCAAGCTTGAGGTCTGTGCGCTGACCTGGGTCAGCTGGGTCTCGGCGTCGCTGCGAAACTGCTGGGCCTGCTGCAACCCCTTGAGCTGGCTTTCATTGATGCCCTGGCGGGTGCGGCCGATGTCGGAAATGCTCGCCGCCAGCTGCGCGCCCAATTGCGCCGCGCTGCTTTCGGCCTCGAACAGCCGGTTGCGCGGCAAGTAGCCCTCGCGCGCCAGCTCGCGCATGCCCTGCAGCGACTGCTGCTGGAACTGCGCCTGTGCGGCGTGGTTGCGCCTGATCTCTTCGAAGCCCTTGAGCTGGTCGTTGAGCGAGGCGATTTCGTGCTGGCTGATCTGCAGCCGGCTGGCCAGCTCCGCACGCCGGGTGGCGAACAGGTAACCCTGCAGCTCCATGGCGGCCACCGCGCGCGGGTCGTTGGCGCGCGCCAGCAACGCGTCGGACCACTTCACCTGCGCCAGGTCGAGGCGCTCGGCCATCAACCGGTCTTCCACAGCACGGGCGCTGAGCCACTGGCCGAGGGCGACGTCGAGCTGCGAGCGCGCTTGTACAGTGTTCAGCTGCATCAGTACCTGGCCCTGCTCGACCCGTTCGCCTTCGCGCACGCGAATGCTTTCGAGCATGCCGCCGGTGCGCGACTGCACGGTCTTGCGCTCGCCAGACACCACCACCGTGCCGCTGCCGACCACACCGCGATCGAGCGGCGCCAGGCAGGCCCACAGCAGAAAGCCGCCCAGCCCCAGCAGCAGGCAGCAGATGCCGATACGGGCGATGCCGGCGGCATCGGCGTCGGGGCGATGATCGACGGGGGACAGATCGTGGGAGCTGGCGTGCATGGCGGCCTCAGGCGGATTGGCTGCTGATTTCGGCGGGCTTGCCGGGGGGCGTGGCGGGCACCAGGGTCTTGAGCACCTGGTCACGCGGGCCGAACAGGTGCTGCACGCCTTCGCGCAGGAACAGCAGTTTGTCGACCGCATTGAGAATGTTCGGCCGATGGGTCACCAGCACCACCGTGCAGCCGTCGGCCTTGAGCTGGCGCACGGCCTGCACCAGAGCCAGCTCGCCGGCATCATCGAGGTTGGAGTTGGGCTCATCGAGCACCACCAGCGCCGGCTTGCCGTACAGCGCGCGGGCCAGGCCGATGCGCTGTTTCTGCCCGCCCGACAGGCCCAGCCCGCCGGTGCCGAGCAGGGTGTCGTAGCCGTTGGCCAGGTGCAGGATCATGTCGTGGATCCCGGCCAGTTGCGCCGCAGCGATCACCTGCTCGGCCTGCACGTCGCCGAAGCGGGCGATGTTCTCGGCGATGCTGCCGTCGAACAGTTCGATGTCTTGCGGCAAATAACCCAGGTGCGGGCCGAGGGCTTCGCGCGACCACTGGCCGATCTCGGCACCATCGAGCCGTACCGAACCTTGGCGGGGCGGCCAGATGCCGACCATGGCCCGCGCCAGGGAAGACTTACCCGATGCGCTCGGACCGATGATCGCCAGTACTTCGCCCTTGGCCAGCTTCAGGGTGACGCCATTGACGGCCGGCGTCTGCTGGCCCGGCGGGGTGATCACCAGACGGTCGAGGCTCAGCGCACCGCTGGGCGCCGGCAGCGGCATGCGTACGCTGGCCTTGGGAAAATCGTTGAGCAGACGGTTCAGGCGCAGGTAGCTGCTCTTGGCGTTGCCCATCTGTTTCCACGAGCCGATCAGCGCTTCGGCCGGCGCCATGGCGCGACCCAGCAGCACCGACACCGCAATCATCACCCCGGCGGAAATCTGGTTCTCGATCACCAGAATCGCCCCCAGGCCCAACGCCAGCGACTGCCAGGTCATGCGCACGAAACGCGACAGCGAGGCAATCCGCGCGCTGCGGTCACTGGCTCGGGCCTGCTCGACGATCATGCGCTGCTGCACGTTGAACCAGCGCCTGCGCAGGGGCGCGAGCATGCCCAGGGCCTGGATCACCTCAGCGTTGTGCAAGGTGCCGTTGACGTAGCTCGAAGACGCCACCGACAGGCGATTGGCCTCGGCCATGCTCTTGCGCGTACTCAACTCGTTCCACAGCGCGAGGGCTGCGAGGATCAGCGAACCGATCACGGTGAACACCCCCAGCCAGGGGTGGAAAAGGAAGGTGGCGATCAGGTACAGCGGCAGCCACGGCGCATCGAACAGCGCGATCAACCCGGGGCCGGTGACGAATTGGCGGATGCTGTTGAGGTCGCTGAGCACCTGCGCCGGGTTGCTGTTGTGCTCTTTGAGGCTGCGCTCGAAGGCGGCGTCGAACACCCGCTCGCCCAGGTGCGTGTCGAGCCCGGCGCTCATGCGGATCATCACCTGCCCGCGCACCCATTCCAGGGCACAGCTCAAGGCAAAGAAGCCAAGCAGGATCAGGCTGAGCATCAGCAGCGTGGTTTCGTTGCGGCTGGTCAGCACCCGGTCGAACACCTGCATCATGTAGATCGAGGGCACCAGCATCAGCAGGTTGATCACCCCGCTGAACAGGGCCAGCACCCCGAACAGCCGGCGGTAGCGCAGCAAGGCAGCGTCGATTTCACGGGAGGGATCGAGGAACAGGCGCATGGAAGTCCGACAGGTGAACAGCGTTGGAGAGAACGACGGGACGGTCGATGCCGAGCGGCGGCCGGTGCCAGCACTTTGCTCAAGGGCGATGAACGGCTGGGCGAACGCTGCGTCGTGACCAGTTCATCGGCCTGGAGGGCGGGTTCTTGAGGGCTTGGCTGCGCGTGACCGACGCCATTGGTCGCGACGCCTGGCCCAGCCATCGCGGTGGCTGCCACGCCGGATGGCGGAGGCTGCGCGCTGGCTGCACCGGGGGCACTGCGTGCGTTGCTGCCGCGCGCCGGCGCTGCAGTCGATTCGAGGCGCATTCAGACCATCAGGCCGAGCGCTCCACCTCACCGCTGTAGGGGGGGGTAAAACCGTTATTCAGACCATCTCGCGCACCCAGCACTGCTCGATCCAGTCCTCCAGCGCCTTGACCCGTTTGGCCTCATACCGATTGTTCAGCCGTACCAAGTGCACCGGCAGGCCGGTCAAGCTCCACTCCGGCAGCAATTGCACCAGCTCGCCCGAATCGATTCCCTCCTGGAACAACCAGCGCGGCCCTGGGTGAAGCCCCGCGCCCTGGCGCACCGCCTGCAGGATCGCGCCGACATTATTGAGGTAGAACACCCCTTGCAGCTCGACACTGGCCTGTTTGCCATCGCGGTTCAGCCGCAGGCGGGTGCGGTGGCGCTCCTGGCCGAGGGAATAGAGGATGGCGCGGTGGCCGGCGAGGTCTTGCGGTTTCTCTGGCAAACCGTGAGCGCGTACGTAGCCTGCGCTGGCGCAGAGCACGCTGGGCATGCTGCCGATCTTGCGCGTGAGCATGTCCGAGACCGGCAGCTCGCCCACCCGCAGGGCCAGGTCCATGGCCTCGCCGCGCAGGTCGATGCGTGAGTCCGACAACACCAGGTCCAGCAGGACCTGCGGGTGCTGACGCTGGAAGGCGGTGAGCCAGCCGACCAGGTGGCGTTCGCCGAAATTCACCGGGGCGGTCATGCGCACCGTGCCGGCGATCAGCGGCGAACCGCCGTCGAGCTCGGCGATGACCCCCTCCATCTCGTCGATCAGCGGTTTCATCAGCTCATAGGCCCGCGAGCCGGCTTCGGTCATGGCCACTTGCCGCGTCGTGCGATTGAGCAGGCGCACGTTCAGGCGCTTTTCCAGCGAGGAAATCCGTCGGCTGACCGAGGATGGCTCTAGATCGTGGTCATCAGCGGCTTTGGTCAGGCTGCCACGCTCGACGATGCGAAAAAACAGGCGCCATAGCGAAATGTCATCATTCATGCATTAACCGCAATTCTCTTTTGAATATTGTCCCCTTCAAGTGCACTTATCCCTCAAATACCATCCCCCGTCTACTGGCTCAGGGAAGGAGGGAGAGACGCCATGGAAGCCCAGCAAGACGCGACGCGACGGGCCTTGGTGCTGTGCGCGGTGTGCATGGCCGGCCTGATCCTGCCGTTGGAATACACCGGCCCCGCCATGGCCCTGTCGGCCATTGGTGATGATCTGGGCGGCAGTTCACTGGCCCTGGCCTGGGTGGTCAACGCCTTCGCCTTGAGTTTCGGCAGCGCCATCATGGCCGCCGGCACCCTGGCTGACCTGTACGGCCGCAAGCGCTTGTTCTGCTGGGGCATCGGCAGCTTCACACTGTTGTCGGTGGTGGTCAGCTGCGCCCCGAACGTGGTGTTTCTCGACCTGATCCGCGGCCTGCAAGGCATTGCCGCGGCGCTGACCATGGCCGGTGGCTCGGCCACCCTGGCCCAGGAATACCAGGGTCACGCCCGCACCCGCGCCTTTGGCCTGCTGGGCACCGCCTTTGGCCTGGGCCTGGCGTTCGGCCCGGTGGTGTCGGGGATGCTGGTGGAGTGCTTCAACTGGCGCGCCATCTTCCTGCTCGGCGCAGCCTTCGGCGCCCTGGCCTGGTGGCTGGCCGCGCCGCGCATGGTCGAGAGTCGCGACCCCGACGCCCGTCACCTCGACTGGGCCGGCGTGCTCAGTTTCACCGCCATGCTGGTACTGCTGACTTTCGCCATCATGCACGTGCCCGCTGCGGGTTGGCGCAGCCTTACGGTCATGGGCCTGCTGGCCGCCGCAGTGCTGATGCTGGCGCTGTTCATCGGCATCGAGCGGCGTCAGGCACGGCCCATGCTCGACCTGTCGCTGTTCGCCGACAAACGCTTCGTCGGTGTGCAACTGCTGCCGATTGCCACCGCCCTGAGTTTCATCGTGCTGCTGATTCTGCTGCCGCTGCGCCTGGTGGGCGTCGAGCAACTGAGCGCGGGCCAGGCGGGGCTGATGATGATGGGGCTGTCGCTGCCGATGCTGCTGGTGCCCTTCCTGGCTGCATTGATGGCGCGCCACATCGCGTCGGCCAACCTGTGTTTCGCAGGCCTGCTGCTGGCTGGCATCGGCCTGCTCTGGCTGGCCCGCATCGAGGTGGGCGCCGACTGGCTGGCGCTGTGCCTGCCGCTGCTGCTGATCGGCATCGGCTCGGCGATGCCCTGGGGGCTGATGGACGACTTGTCGATCAAGGTGGTGTCGGTCGAACGCGCCGGCATGGCCACCGGCATCTTCACCACCATGCGCGCCTGCGGCGAGGCGATCTGCGTGGCCGCCGCGCTGGCGGTTCTCAACAGCCTCTTGCAGCAACCGCTCGACGCCGTGCTGGCCGAGGGCAGCGCCAAGGCCGTGGCCGGGGAACTGGCGACCGGTAGCTTCGCCGCCGCCCAGGCCAACGCCCATCCGCTGTCCGGCCCTGCCCTCATGGGTTTTTATGGCAACGCCTTCGCCACCCTCACCTACGGCCTGGCGGCGCTGACCCTGGCTGCCGCCGTGGTCAGCCGCTGGGCCCTGCGTGAGCCCGTGGCCCCCTGCCCGGCGCCTGCCGCGCCGCGTGCCCCACGTTGATCACGCGCTCGGCTCGATCAATCACCGTTGTTGAGGACGTCATGATGGAACGTGACCACACCCCCGCTGCGCCGCTCACGCTGGTCCCCATCGCTCGCGCCCTGGAAGGTGTGGGCGCCGACTGCTCCGAACAGATGGTCGACATCGCCCAGTGGTGCGTGTCGTACCTGTGCAACCCGCACCCGGAACTGGGCCGCAGCGGCGCCGTGTGCCCGTGGTCGCCGCCGGCCATGAAGCGCGAAACCTTCTGGCTCACAGACGTGCGCTTGGCCGGGCGTGAAGACGACGCCATCGCCGCCGACCTGCTGAGCCTGATCGAGACCTTCAAGCAACGCGCGCCGCAGAGCGGCACCGCCAGCCAGTTCAAGACCATCGTCTGCGTGCTGCACGACCTCGACGACCCGGCGCAGGTCAACCACTACCACAGCCTGTTCAAGCCGCAGTTCCTCGCGGCCGGCCTGATGCTCGGCGAGTTCTATTCGCACTGCCCGAAACCTGGCCTGCGCAGCGACCACTTCAACCCGTTGCGCTCCCCCGTGCCGCTGCTGGTGGTGCGCGAGATGGTCGAGCTGGACATCGCCTTTCTGTCCGACCAGCCGCAGTTCGTCGACGCCTACCTGCGCACCCACGGCGCGCGGGCGCGGATCGGCATCAACTCGGTGCTGCACCAGGAAGACCGCTTGAGCCTGAGCAATGAACAATGGGAAGTGCTGCGGCGCATCGTCGGCAGTTGAAGCACCCGTTCCCGCCCCCTTTTGTCTGAGTGCCCTGGAGGCCCTAGAAATGCCCGTTCGTATGCCAGAACCGTTCCGCATCAAGATGGTCGAGCCACTCAGAACCACCACCGCGCAGTACCGCCAGGAGGCGCTGAAAAAAGCCGGCCTCAACCCGTTTCTGCTGCGTGCCGACGACGTGTTCATCGACCTGCTGACCGACAGCGGCACCGGCGCCATGAGCGACCGACAGTGGAGCGCCATGCTCGGCGCCGACGAGTCCTACGCTGGCAGCCGCAGCTTCTTCAAGCTCAGCGACACCGTCGAGCGCCTGTTCGGCTACCCACACACCATCCCGGTCCACCAGGGCCGTGGCGCGGAGCAGATCCTCTTCCCCTGCCTGGTCGAGCGCGCCAAGGCGCGTGGTGCCACGGCGCCCATCTTCATTTCCAACCACCACTTCGACACCACCAAGGCGCACGTGGAAATTGCCGGGGCGATGGTGCGCAACCTGATCTGCCCAGCCGCGCTGGACACCGCGCGGCATGACGACTGGAAGGGCAACTTCGACCTGGCTGCGCTGGCCAACGACATCGAAGTACAGGGCGCGCACCAGGTGGCGGCGGTGGTCATCACCATCACCTGCAACAGCGTCGGCGGCCAGCCGGTGGCGATGGACAACATCCGCGACGCCGCCTCCCTGGCGCGCCAGCACGGCATCCCGGTGGTGATCGACGCCGCGCGTTTCTCCGAGAACGCCTGGTTCATCCAGCAGCGCGACCCGCTGTACCGCGAGCGCTCGATCCCCGAGATCGTCTGGGAGATGTTCCAGCACGCCGACATCTTCACCATGTCGGCCAAGAAAGACGCCATGGTCAACATCGGGGGTCTGTGCTGTTTCCGCGAAGAAGACGACCTGCTGCGCGCCGCCCAGCTGCGCTGCGTGCCGATGGAAGGCTTCATCACCTATGGCGGCCTGGCCGGGCGTGACCTGGAAGCCATGGCCGTGGGCCTGGAGGAAGCCTGCGACGTGCACCACCTGGCCAGCCGGATCGGCCAGGTCACCTACCTGGCCGATCGCTTGCAGGCCGCAGGCGTGCCGATTCAGACGCCGGTCGGTGGGCATGCGGTGTTTGTCGATGCCGGCAAGATTCGCCCGGATGTGCCGGGGTATCATTTCCCCGCGCAGATGCTGGTCAATGCGCTGTACCTGGAAAGCGGCGTGCGGGCCACGGAAATCGGCTCGCTGATGATGGGCCGCCACCCACAGACCCGCGAGCAGGAGCCCGCGTTGTTCGAGCTGATGCGCCTGACCATTCCACGGCGCACCTACACCGACAACCACATGGACTACGTGGCTGACTCGCTGGTGGAAGTGATCGAGCGGGCTGCCAGCCTGCGCCCGCTCGACTTTACCTACGAGCCGCCGGTACTGCGCCAGTTCACGGCGCGTTTCAAAGAAATTTGACCACCCTTACGTCAGGATCATTTCCATGGGCCACCCCAATACCCCTGTCACGGCGGCGCACGAGGCCGACCGTACAGTAGATGAGTATCTCGAGCTCGCACGGGAAATACGCCACAAGCTACGGGCCGAACAGGAAGTGAGCGACTCGCAGGGCACCTACAGCCCGGGCATGCACCAATGGTTCCGTGAGCATGGTTTCTACCGGCTGTTGCAGCCCAAGCGCTATGGCGGCCACGCGCTGAGTCTGGGCGACTTCTACCGGGTGATGATCGAGATTTCCCGTGGCCACCCGGCCCTTGGCTGGAGCCTGACGCTGGCCGCCGGGCATGCCTTGACCGTGGCCTCGCACTGGCCGCAGGCGGTACAGGACGAGGTGTTCGCCGGCGACGGGCAGTTCATCGCGCCGCACCGTGCCTTCCCCGGCGGCCACTGCTCACGGGTCGACGGCGGCTACCGGATCAGCGGTGTGTTCGCCTACTGCACGGGCGTCACCTATTCCACCCACGCCATCGTCACGGTCATGGACGGCGCCGGCACGCCAGAGGCCCGCAGCCTGGCCTGCCTGGTGCCGCGCAGCGAGTTCAGCATCCTCAACGACTGGGGCGGCAGCGAGATCCTCGGCATGCGCGCCAGCGGCTCGAACAGCATTCGCCTGGATGACGTGTTCGTGCCGGAGCAGGCGGTGGTGCCGTTCGCCGGTTTCTTCGCCAATCAGGATGTCAGCAACGGCACCGTCGGCACCCGCCTGCACGGCAACCCGCTGTACCTGGGCTACCTGATGCTGCCCTACCACGCCAACCTGCTGGCACCGGTGATTGGCGCGGCGCGGGCGGCGCTGGACGAATACCAGTGCCTGCTCAAGGCCCAGCCCCACCCACTCGACCCCGGCCACTTGCGTGGCGAAGACCCGCAGTACCAGCGCGCCTTTGGCCAAGCCCTGGCCATGACCGACGCCGCCGAAGCCACCCTGCTCTACACCTGCGACCAGCACCAGCGCCTGGCGCTGCGCTGGCAGCAGGACGGCCAGCCGATCAGCGTGGCCGACAACGTGCGCGCCTGGGGCACCTTGCAACAGGCCGGCCGGCAAGCCTGCGAAGCGGTCGAGCTGCTGTTCCGCACCTGCGGCACCTCACAAGCGCGCTGCGACACGCGGATGCTGCGCTATTTCAGCGATGTCTCGATGTACCGCGGCCATGTCGGCGCGCAGTGGGAGTCGTTTTCGACCTACGTCGGTCGCGCCGAACTGGGCCTGCCCCTGGAGTTTCTCGAACTATGATCACCCCTCCAGCGGCTCCCACGGGGCTGTCGCGCACGGGCGCGCACTATCTCCAGGCCATCGACGATGGCCGTGCAGTATTCATCAACGGCGAATGTGTCACCCGCCACAGTCAGCACCCGGCGTTTTCCGGCGCGGTGGCCTCGGTCGCCAGCCTGTACGACTACCAGGCCAGGCACCTCGATGAGATGACCTTCGCCCTCGACCCCGAGCGCCGGGTCAGCAAGGCCTGGGAGCTGCCGCAACGCCATGAGCAACTGCTGGGCCGCGCCCACGCCTCCCTCGCCTGGGCTCGGCAAAGCCTCGGCTGGCTGGGCCGCAGCCCGGACCATGTGGCGGCTGCCCTGACGGGCATGCTGACCCACATCGAGGTGTTCCAAGCCCACTCGCCTGACCGCGCACTGGCGCTGAAAAACTACATTCGATACGCCAGCGAGCGCGACCTATACCTCACCTATACCATCGTCAACCCGCAGGGCGACCGCTCGCGCAGCCCGGGCGAACACACCGACAACCTCTACCACACCCTCGGCGTGGTGAAGGAAACCGACGCCGGGGTGATCGTCAAAGGCGCGAAAATGCTCGGCACCGCCGCCGTGCTCGCCGACGAGGTGCTGGTCGGCGTACAGAACCCGCTCAAGCCGGGGGTAGATGAGCGCTATGCGCTGTCGTTCGCCCTGCCGCTGAACACGCCGGGCATCCGGATTCTGTCGCGCGCCTCCTACGCCGAGGGCAAGAACACCTTCGACCACCCGCTGAGCAGCCGCTTCGACGAGAACGACGCGCTGATCTACTTCGACAACGTGCTGGTGCCATGGGACCGCTTGTTCGTCTACGGCGACACGGCCATGTGCCGCCGCCAGTTCCACAGCACCGCCGCCGAAGTACTGATGGACACCCAGAGCCTGGCGCGGCTCACCACCAAGCTGCACTTTCTCACCGGCCTGGCCCAGCGCATGACCGAGATCACCGGCGTCAACGATTTTCCGGCGGTGCGCGAGATGCTCGGGGAAATGGCCTGCAATACGCTGATGATCGAAGGGCTGTTCAAGAGCCTGATCCATTGCCCGGTCACTCAGAACGGCTTTGTGATCCCGGACAAGAAACACCTGTACATGTGCCAGGCTGTGGCCCAGTCGGTGTACCCGAAGTTCATCGAAGCGCTGCGCAAGCTGGCTGGCGGCGGCGTGATCATGCTGCCCTCCAGCGTCGATGACCTGTACCACCCCGAAGCCCGTGCGCTGGTCGAACAGACCCAGTATTCGTCTACGGCAACGCCCTTGGAGCGGGTGCAGTTGATGAAGCTGGCCTGGGATGCGATAGGTTCGGAGTTCGGCTCACGGCACTTGCAGTACGAGATGTTCTATTCCGGTCCGCACTTCGTGGCGTTGTCGCGAGTGCACAGCGAGTATGACTGGGCCGGGGCGAAAGCCTTGGCGTGTTCGGCGCTGGTGGACACGGCCGGGCTGGACTGACGCACAGGTGCCTGTTCACCTCGCGTTTGACGGTGTACGCGAGTATCAAGGCGTGGCGTGCAGGGCCTAGGTTCTGTACGAAAAACCTCGATACTCGCCCATGCTGCGTTGAAAACGCCCTCGGAATGCTCATGTACTCCAGTACACTCCACTCCCTCGGCCGTTTTCGCCTTGCCGGGCCTTCGTCTCGAGGCTTTTCGTGCAGGGCCTAGTCACCTTCGAAAAGCCCGATATAGCACAACCCGTTGTAGTGGGCCTTGAGCGGCCTGGACACTTCCACGCCGCCATCGGAGTACCAGAAGATCGCATTGGCATGGGTGATACCCAGCCGCTCGCAGGCGGCCTTGAGCGCGCCGAGCTGGTGCGGGTCGACCGAAGAGTCCGCAAGGATTTCATCGAGGCTGACCGGCTGCTCCCGGCGCGGGATGATGCCGATGAAGTCCTCGTCGTACCACCTGAGACCCATGTCTTGGCAAAAGCCACAGACGCGATAGGCGGGATCGTCGAGCTCGACTGAATAATCCAAGTCGAAATAGCGCTGGTAATCAGCTTCTGGAGCGAAGTTGGTACCGATCCAGATGTGCAGCTTCTGGTAGCGGTCGATGCCGTAGGGGTCCATTGAAGGGGTTCCTGAGTGGCGCAGAAGGTGTCTGTGTACTCGGCAGCGCAGGCGTGCTTCTACCCCACCTGCCTGAGTGCCGATTTGGGATACGGTCGCGCGCGTTTTGCCGGCTATGCTCGGGTCGCACACCTGCAACCCGAGCCAAGCGTATCAGGCGCATGCGGCGATATGACGACCTCGCCATTTAGTCTGTTGTGAGTGTTTTGAGGCTATGGATAGCCTCACCTCGTGTTTTCCCCTCGCGGTCCAGTCGGCTGGTTTTGCAAAGCGGCTGCCTGGACACTTATCCGATGTGCTGGCTGTGCCGACATTAAGAACGATTAACGAACGGTAGGTAAACGGGGTCTTGCTCACCCTAGCTCATGAGAAGTCCAAGCGATCAGCCGGACAGTAGTTTCACAGGGCCGCTAGTGTTTTCTCGAAACGGTCGCGACACCGGTTTTCGTGGCACGCTTCAGATCGCTCAGGTTGAGACTCTCCACATACGCGCCTGGGACATCAGTGCCACCCCATGATCGTTCATCATCCCCTATCAATACCCTAGGAATAGAACCATGCACAGCACACGTCTGTTATCGAGCATTTGCGCTGTCTTAATGGTTGGCTGCACAGGAAGAGGCTTTCGACCACCGCCCGGAGATTTTACTCAGTGGTACAAAAAAGGAGCCTCACAAACAGATGTCGATAACGCGATGCGTGCGTGCGGATATGTCAACCTCGATGGTGTAGGCGACACTTCGCCCATTGATGTTGTGCTCACTCGATTCTATTGCATGAAAGATGCTGGGTTGTTGCGCCGGGATCATCTCGACTTGTGCAAGCAAGGGCGCATTGGCGAATCATCCGTCTGCGAAGGCCGCCGATAAGCTGCAGCTGCAGAGATCCGAGCATGGTGCGCCCCCGTGATGACGCCTGCCGCGAGCAGACACAAACCCGCCGTGCTACCACCGGCAGGGTGAGGGTGATCAGCGCTTGCCAATCACCGCGCGAGGCACTGCAACAGCTGGCTGATGCACATGGTCGACACGTGGAAGTCCTGCCGGGGTACGGTTTCCCCCTCTTGATCGTCGCGCCGCGCGCTGCAGAAAAGACGACGCGCCTGCGCATCTACCTGGAGGGCGATGGCCATGCCTGGGCGACTGCCACCCAACCCAGCCTGGACCCAAGTCCGCACAACCTGCTAGTAGCAAGGCTGGCGGTCGATGATCCGACACCCAATGTCTACCTGGCACGGCCTTGCCAATTCGTCATGGCCAACGCGTGTGAAACTGCTCTGTGGACGCACCGACGGTTTTCTCAGGCAGTGCTCACCCGCCTCAGCCAGGCGCTGGAGCAGTTGAAACAGCGCTATGGCAACCGGGAATTTGAACGGGTGGGCTATTCAGCCGGTGCCGCACTCGCGTTGCTGTTAGGTTCTGTACGAAAAGCCTTGAGACGAAGGCCAGGCAAGGCGAAAACGGCCGAGGAAGCGGAGTGTACTGGAGTACATGAGCATTCCGAGGGCGTTTTCAACGCAGCATGGGCGAGTATCGAGGTTTTTCGTACAGAACCTAGCGGCTCAGCGCACTGATATCGCCCAGGTACAAACCTTGGCGGGCAATCTGAGTCCACGGCTGTGGGCAACGATGAGAGGGCTGTCGCGACTCGACGGTTTACAGGACCCGCTGGATTATCGCGATCGACTCGCCCAATTGCCGCAACGGCATTTCATCGCAAAAGCGGACATGATCATTCCAGGTCGATTAGCGACGCACTACAAAGACGCCTTGGACTTGCCTCTTCCTCAGTTCGTCCACGTTCCAGGCGCCAGCCATGATGGGGGATGGGAAGTGCTATGGCGTCGGTGGATGATCACTCCACTGATCCTTCAGACTTCTGAAATCGAACATAAGCCGGCGTGTTCTGCTCGCTCCGCTCATTGCTCTGACTAAAGCCCAACCGTGACAAGACCGCACATTAACCCTCAAGTTCCGCAGATAACTGCATAACATTGAAACTGCGCAGAAAAGCAAATGACACGTCGCATTTTTAAAATCTTTATTCGCCACCAGTTAATTTTAGAATGAATTGTCCTACAAACATCGTGTAAGTTTGCACGCGTTTGAATCAGTACTTAATTGAAAAGCCGGCAGGGACGCCCAGAAACAGACGCTAACGCGCCCGTTGGCCGCTGCCAGTTTCTGCCCTGTAAGGAAACTGCCGTGAACATGTCTCCCCTGCGCCGCTCGTTGTTGGCGCTTTCCGTTGCAGCTGCCTCTGCCACGGTTCATGCCGCACCTGATTTCACCCATGACTTGAGTACGGGGGCCTACACCGTCTCTGGTGGTGCTTTCAATGACGCCACGTTCACAGGCACTTCGCAAAACGCAGGTGTAGAGCTTGTCCAGACGACTCTGACAGGGAATCTGATCAACCAAGGCAACATCAACCTCGCCGCTGCAAGCCCCACCGATTTCCCGGCCGGTTTTTCCGTGAACTTCGCTACCACTGTCGCGGGCGACGTCATCAACAACGGTGACATCACGGTCAGCGGCAAGGGCGGTACAGGCCTTGACCTGTACATGGCAGAGATCGCAGGTGCTGTGACCAACAACGGCAACATCACAGTGGCCGGGGACCGTGCGGATGCCGTGCTGGTTACCTCGACTCAATCGAGCATCAACAACACAGGCACGATCATCGCGCGTGGCAACAATGCTACGGGTATCGAGATCGAAAACGCGCGCTTCTTGGGCCCACGTAACGGCGTTGCGCCCCACACCGATGTCACTAACAGCGGGACCATCTCAGCCGATGGCGTAGGTGTTTACCTGGTAAACCTCGACACCGAGGGCAAATTCAGCACTGCAGGCCGTGGCGACCTCTTCTCCCTCACCCAAACCAGTGGCCTGATCGAAGGCGGCGTCGCCGCCATTCTGGCCGACGACGATGCACCCCCATCGTACTTCTACTGGCAAGGCGGTGACGTAAAAGGTGACATCCAGGGCCTGAGCGGCGTGCTGGTGCAAGGCGATGCGAAGTTCGATGGCTCGACCATCCGCGCCGGCTTCGTCGACATCGACGGTGGCCGCCTGACATTGCTCCGCCCGCAGACCACGATCCAGGGCGACCTCGACATGGACAGCGCCACCGCGCGCCTGCGTCTGCTGCTGGACAACGACACGCAGCCCAACACACCGATCCTGAAAGTGACCGGCAACACCTTCTTCTCTGCCGGCAGCCAGATCGAACTGCAAGCGCGCTCCGATGACTTCCGCACCTCCGCCGAAGGCACGCGCTACACCCTGCTCAACTCCGGCACCTGGGAAGACCCCGAGAACCTGTCGGTGGTCTCCTCCTCGGCGTTGCTTGAAGTGAAGAACTTCGGCATCGAGGGTCAGGACGTGAAAGCCCTGGTGACCGCCCGTAGTGATGAAGTGATCAAAGAAGAACTGCAAGGTGCAAACGGTTCAAGCGGTGCGGTGGACGCCGTTATCCCGCTCAAGAACACGGTCATGGGCGAGCTGGACGCCAACGACCCGGTGTTCCAGAGCTTTGCCAACGCTGCCACCCGCGAAGAGCTGGCCAAGCTGGCCGAAAACCTGACCCCGGATGTCAGCCGTGGCGTGATCCATGCCGCCACCAACAGCCAGAATCTGGTCGCAGGTGCCATCCAGCACCGCGCGAGCGCCGCGCGTAGCGGCCTGTCCTCCGGCGATGGCGTGGCAGACACAGGCGTGTGGGTGCAAGCGCTGTCCAGCGATGCCGACCAGGACCGCCGCCATGGCGTTGCAGGCTATGACGCCAACACCTCCGGCATCGCCGTGGGCGCCGACGGCAAGCTCAACGCCGACACCACCGTGGGCCTGGCGTACAGCTACCTGAACAGCAACGTCAAATCCGACCTCGGCCACAAAACCGACGTCAACGGCCATGCAGTGACCCTGTATGGCAACTGGACCCACGACAACGTCTTCGTTGATACCTCGCTGATGTACGGCTGGAACGACAACGAATCCAAGCGCTACGTTGCCGGGACCCGCGCCAAGGCCGACTACGACAGTGAAATGTTCGGCGTCAACGCGCTGGCTGGCTACACCTTCCAGCTCGACAAGCACTGGCTGCTGGAGCCTCAAGTCGGCGCGCGCTACGCCAACATCTCGATCGATTCGTACCGCGAAAAAGGCAGCTCCGCTGCCCTCAAGGTCGGCAGCCAACGTTACGAAATCGGCGAAATGGGCCTGGGCGCTCGCCTTGCCGCCGCGTTCGATGTAGGCGTCGGCAGCCTGGAGCCCGAAGCCAAGCTGATGGCCTGGCACGACTTCATCGGCGACAAGACGGGCACCACCTCCACCTTCCTGCTGGGCGGCAACGCGTTCACTACCACCGGCGCGACCCCTGCGCGTGACAGCTACGAGCTGGGCCTGGGTGCGAACTACCGCGTAGGCGCATGGCGTGTGGGTGGGTCTTACAACTACCTGACCAGCAGCGGTTTCGACGCCGATACCTTCAGTGCGAAGGTGAGTTACGCGTTCTGATCGAACCCTTTGCCTGAAACCGCAAGGCTCGCCCATGCGGCCTTGCCGTTCACGTACGCGACCCGGGCTGCCTCGCGGCCCATCGCGGCAGTAGCCCCACAAGGGGGCACCTGTCCTGAGGGAGCGGCCGGTCCGGTCAGCCGCGAGGGGCTGCAGAGCAGCCCAAGTGACATCCCCGTCGCTCCAGAGAGCAGCTTTACGCCCTCTAAGGTCTTGTCGCCAGGCGATAGACGTTGCTGCAAGCCCCGTCACTCCGGCGTTTCGACCACCCCTTGATCTTCCCCCAGGAACCCGCCGCTCTGGTGCTGCCAGAGCCGCGCGTACGTGCCGTTTCTGGCCAATAGCTGGGTATGGCTGCCCTGCTCGACGATGCGCCCGTTGTCCATGACGATCAGCCGGTCCATCGCGGCAATGGTCGACAGTCGATGCGCGATGGCGATGACGGTCTTACCTTGCATCATTTCGTCGAGGCTTTCCTGGATCGCCACCTCCACTTCGGAATCCAGGGCGCTGGTGGCTTCGTCCAGTAGCAGGATAGGCGCATCCTTGAGCATGACGCGGGCGATGGCCACGCGCTGGCGCTGGCCACCGGAGAGCTTGATGCCGCGCTCGCCGACCAGCGTGTCGTAACCGCTGTGCCCGTGCTTGTCACTCAATTGCTGGATGAAGCCATCGGCCTGGGCATGGGTGGCCGCAAGACGAATCTGCTCGTCGGTGGCGTCGGGTCTGCCGTAGGCGATGTTGTCGCGAATCGAGCGATGCAACAGCGAGGTGTCTTGCGTCACCATGCCGATCGCACTGCGCAGGCTGTCCTGCGTCACATGGGCGATGTCCTGACCGTCGATGCTGATCGCACCGCTGTCGACATCGTAGAAACGCAGCAGCAGGTTGATCAGCGTGGACTTGCCCGCACCGGAGCGGCCGACCAGGCCGATCTTCTCGCCTGCGGCGATGTCCAGGCTCAGGCCGTCGAGCACCTGACGTTCGCCGTTGTAGTTGAAGCTCACCTGATCGAAGCGCACCGCCCCGCCGCAGGTTCGCAGCACACTGGCATCGGGCACATCCTGCACCTTGGGGCCGCGGGCGAGCGTGTCCATGCCGTCCTGCACGGTGCCGATGCTTTCGAACAGCGAGGTCATCTGCCACATGATCCAGTGCGACATGCCATTGATGCGCAGCGCCATGGCGGTGATCGCCGCCACCGCGCCAGCACCCACGGCGCCCTGGTGCCAGAGCCACAGTGCATAGCCGCCAGCGCCCATGATCAGCGCGACGACCAGTACCTGGTTGGCGATCTCGAACTGACTGACCAGGCGCATCTGGCGAAAGCCGGTCTGTTTGAAGTCTTCCATCGCCGCCCGCGCGAAGTGGGCTTCACGTTTGGAATGGGAGAACAGCTTGACGGTCGTGATGTTGGTGTAGGCATCGGAGATACGCCCGGTCATGGACGAGCGCGCATTGGCCTGCTCCTGACCGACACGGCCCAGGCGCGGCACGAAGTACCACAAGGTCAGGCCGAACAGCGCGAGCCAGGCCAGGAACGGCAGCATCAGCCGGGGTGCGAAGCCGCCTGCCAGGGCGACGATGGCCACGAAGTACACACCGATACCGGGGATGATTTCGACCAGGGTAAACAGCACCTCGCGCACGGCCAGCGCGGTCTGCATGACTTTGGTGGTCACCCGCCCGGAGAACTCGTCGGAAAAGAACGACAGGCTCTGGCGCAGCATCAACCGGTGAAAGTCCCAGCGCAGGCGCAGCGGCAGGTTGATCGCCAGTACCTGGTGCTGCACCAGCGTGCGCAACGACACCAGGCCGATGCTGATGACCAGCACGATGCCGACGCCCCACAGCACTCGGCGTTCCTGGTCGCTGACCACATCGCCCGCTTGCCAGGTGGAGAGCAGATCCACGACCTGGCCCAGGAAAGAGAACAGCCAGGCCTCGTAGATCGACACGGCGGCGCTGAGCAGCGCCATCATCAGGATGTAGCGGCGGGCACCACGGGTGCAGGCCCACAGAAAGCGCGCCAGGCCCATGGGTGGCGGCGGTGCTTCGTCAGGGGGGAATGGGTCTAGCCAGCGTTCGAAGGCGCGCAGCATGGAGGGCTCCAAGTAGGTCGAGGGGGCGATTTTGCCAGTAATCGTCGTTAGTTGACCTGTTGGAGGCGCGGAATGCTGCGTGCGTGTGCATCGGACGATACGACTTGGTCAGGTTGGCAAGCTCTGCTTGGTCAAGGGTTTTGGACGCTGCGGTGGATCACCTTTGCAGCCGCACGACCAGCTCGGGACCTTCAAACGTAGCGCGATGGAAGTGCAGATCGTCTGCCGAATGATGCGCGCCTGGCCGAACTGCCCGGCGATATAGCGCAGGCAGGCGACCACGGGGGCATACATGAGCTCCGCTCAGTCCCGTCGCGCCAGGTATTGCTCGACGGCCGTGATGTCCCCCACGAACTCGACGCGCTCGCCTTTGCTTTGCCGCTGATGCGCATACATCGGGTCGTAGTACTCGAGCAACAGGCCTTCGATCCAAGCGCGATGCAGGTCTACCGAACCGGAGCCACGCTGCTCGTCCAGCGCCGCTGACATCGACGCACGCAAGCGCTGGTGGCGCTCGCCGCCAAGACGCTTGTGGATGTTGTCCAGGCTCTGCAACAGGCGTTCGGCGAACCGTTCAGGGCCGTGCTCTTGCCCATGCACATCGAGGAACTCCGCACTCAGGTCGGTCACGTAGTCACGCAAGATACGTTCGACACGGTTCTCGAAACTGTCTTCCAGCCAGATCAGCGGGTAACGCTGCATCCCTTGATACAACCCGATAGGCACGTTGCAGCTGCCCACGGTGCGGCCCTCGTCCTCGAGCACGAAACGATCAATGCCGGCATGGCGTTTCTTCAGGACATCGATGGCCAGACGGTTCTCGAAATCGATCTGCGCCGGCTGCCCGGTGGCACGCTTGCCAAAGCTCGATCCGCGGTGGTTGGCGTAACTTTCCAGATCCAATGCGTCGGGCCGCTTGGCCAGCACCTCGGTCTTGCCCGTGCCCGTCATACCGCCGAGCACCACGAAATCGCACTGCGCGACGGCCTGCTCCAGGGTATCGATCAGGAAGGTGCGCATCGCCTTGTAGCCGCCCACCACACGCGGATAGTCGATTCCCGCTTCGCGCAGCCACTGCTGCACGATCTGCGAGCGCAGGCCGCCGCGGAAACAGTACAGATAGCCTTGCGGATTGTCCTGGACGAATTGCGTCCAGGCGGCGATCCGGCGCGCCTTGACCTCCCCGCAGACGAGCTGGTGACCAAGCCGGATGGCTGCATCCTGCCCCTGCTGCTTGTAACAGGTACCCACCTTCTGGCGCTCGATATCGGTCATCAACGGCAGGTTGATCGTGCCTGGGAAAGCGCCTTTGACGAACTCCACCGGCGCACGGGTATCCATCATCGGCGTGTCGTTGAGAAACAGCTGGTGAAAGTCGCGGACGTCCTCGCGCATCAGAACACTTCGACAGCGTGAGGCTGTCGCTCCACCAGTACACCGATGGGCGCAAGGTTCAGACCCAACTGGGCGGCAGTGGCCAAAAACGCTTCTTCACCCTCCTCGTCGACCGCAACCAGCAGGCCGCCGCTGGTCTGCGGATCGCAGAGCACGTCTCGCTGAGCCTGTGTGATGACCGCGATGCGCTCGCCATAGCTGTCGAAATTGCGCAACGTGCCGCCCGGCACGCAGTCTTGCGCCAGGTAGTGTTCGACCCCAGGCAGTCGCGGTACGGCGGCATAGTCGAGGCGCGCAGTCAGGCCGGCACCGTCCGCCATTTCCACCAAATGGCCTAGCAAGCCGAAGCCGGTGACGTCGGTCATCGCAGTAACGCTGTCGAGCTTGCCGAAATGGCTGCCCGGCTTGTTCAACGTGCACATCCAGTCACGGGCAAGGCCGACATCCTCAGGGCGCAGCTTGGACTTCTTTTCGGCGGTGGTGAGGATACCGATGCCCAGCGGTTTGGTCAGGTACAGGCGGTTGCCCACCTTGGCCGTATCGTTGCGCTTCATGTGCTGCTTCTCGACCACACCGGTCACCGCCAGGCCGAAGATCGGCTCCGGGGCATCGATGGAATGGCCGCCCGCTAGCGGAATGCCAGCCGCATCGCAGACGGCCCGCCCCCCACGAATGACTTCACGTGCGACCTCCGCCGGCAACAGGTTCACCGGCCAGCCGAGGATGGCGATGGCCATCAGTGGGTTGCCGCCCATGGCGTAGATGTCGCTGATCGCGTTGGTGGCGGCGATACGCCCGAAATCGAAGGGGTCGTCGACGATGGGCATGAAGAAGTCGGTGGTCGATACCACGCCGCGCGCTTCGTCCAGTGCGTACACGGCCGCGTCGTCACGCGAGGCGTTGCCGACCCAGAGATTGGGGTCCAGGTTCTGCGCCCCGCTGCCGGCCAGGATCACATCCAGCACCTTGGGGGAAATCTTGCAGCCGCAACCGGCGCCGTGGCTGTACTGGGTCAGGCGGATCGGCTCACTCATGGCGATTTTCTCTGCAATTGGAAAAACAGGTTGCGGATTCTAGCAAAGCTGGCCTTTCCCGCCCTGCCTCTTATAATCGCGACGCTCTTTACCGGCGCTGCCAGCGGCGTCTTTTCGTTTTTTCCGTCATTGAACCGGAGAACTCACCATGCTCAAGCGCACGCTGTCGCTGCTCGCAGGCCTTGCCCTGTCCATTTTCGCCCTGGCAAGCCATGCCACCGAGACCTTGCGGGTATCGGCCATTCCCGACGAGGCACCCACCGAATTGCTGCGCAAGTTCAAACCGCTGGGCGAGTACCTCGAACAGCAATTGGGCATGAAGGTGCAGTTCGTACCGGTGGCGGACTACCCTGCCGTGGTCGAAGCGCTGGCCTCGGATCGCCTGGACATGGCATGGCTGGGTGGCTTCACCTTCGTTCAGGTGCAGCAGAGAACCGGTAACGCAGTGCCTCTGGTGCAACGCGAGCAGGACGCCCAGTTCACCAGCAAATTCATCACGGCCAGGGACGACGTCAAATCCCTGAGCGACCTCAAGGGCAAGACGTTCGCCTTCGGCTCGATCTCCTCGACCTCAGGCAGCCTGATGCCGCGGTATTTCATGCTCAAGGACGGCATCAAGCCAGAGTCCTTCTTCAGCCGCATAGGCTATTCCGGGGCCCACGACGCCACCGCTGCCTGGGTGCAGGCGGGCAAGGTCGATGCTGGCGTGCTCAACGCCAGCGTGTGGGACAAGCTGGTCGCAACCGGTAAGGTCGATACCCGCAAAGTGAAGGTCTTCGCCACCACGCCGGCCTATTTCGACTACAACTGGACAGTGCGCGGCACTCTCGATCCGGCCCTGGCGCAAAAGATCAAACAGGCGTTCCTGGCCCTCGACCCCGCCAAGCCTGAGCACAAGGCAATTCTGGACCTGCAGGCAGCGAGCCGCTTCATCGACACCAAGCCTGAAAACTACACCGGTATCGAAGAAGCCGCGCGCGCCGCCGACCTGCTGAAATGACCCTGCGTCTGGCCGGCGTCGGCCTACGCCACGGCAACGGCGTAGAGGCGCTGCAGCATCTGAATCTTACGGTCGCACGAGGCGAGCGGGTGGCGATCATCGGCCCGTCCGGCGCCGGCAAGTCGAGCCTGCTCAATCTGCTGGCAACCGCACTGCCGCCCAGTTCGGGCGAGCTGGAGGTGCTTGGCCAGCAGCCCTGGCAATTGTCGCCCCGGGCGCGTCAGCGCTTGCGCACGCAGGTCGGGCTGATTCACCAGGCACCGCCGCTGCCACCGCGCCAACGTGTGGTCACTGCTGTGCTGGCCGGCAGGCTCGGGCAATGGGGGCTCGGTAAAAGCCTGCTCAGCCTGTTGCATCCGGTGGACATCCCCGGCGCCCGTGCCGAGCTGGAAAAACTGGATATGGCCGACAAGCTGTTCGTGCGCTGCAGCCAGCTTTCGGGTGGCCAACTGCAACGGGTCGGCATTGCCCGCGTCCTGTATCAGGCACCGCAGTTGCTGCTGGCCGACGAGCCGGTCTCGGCGATGGATCCGCGCCTGGCCGAGCATACGCTGTCGCTGCTCTGTCAGGATGCCGAGTCGAGGCGGATCACCCTGATCGCCAGCCTGCACACGGTCGAACTGGCATTGCGGCATTTTCCTCGCGTCATCGGCATCCGCGCCGGCTCGATCGCCTTCGATCTACCCAGCGCACAGGTCGACCAGGCACAGCTCGATGCGCTGTACGCCAACGAGCAACTACAGCCGTTCCTCCAAGGCAGCCATTCAACGGCGGCCTGGATAGCCCGATGCTAAGCAGCGAAAAGCGCGACCCGGCCGCCGGCCCACGCCTTCTGCTCAGCGTACTGGCCATCATCCTGCTCTGGCCAGGTATACAGCTGTCCGAGCTGAATGTGAGCGTGCTGGTACACCCAGACAGCACGCAATCGATGGGAAGTTTCCTCGAAAGCTTCTGGCCGCCGGCACGAGACAAGGATTTTCTCACCCTGCTGCTGGCTGCCACGTTGCAGACACTGGCCATCGCCACGGCGGGCATGTCATTGGCATTGCTGCTGGCCATGCCGGCGAGCCTGCTGGCGAGTCGGGCACTGTCCTTCTCGAAGGTCGATCAAGGCCGTCCGGGCACGCTGGGCGAGTGTGTGCGCTGGCTCGCGCGCATCGTGTTGATCCTCCTGCGTAGCGTGCCGGAAATCGTCTGGGCGCTGCTGTTCGTGCGTGCGGTCGGCCTCGGGCCCACCGCTGGCGTAATGGCCATCGCCATCACCTACGCCGGTATGCTCGGCAAGGTGTATGCGGAAATCTTCGAGTCGGTGGACCAACGCCCCAGGCAGGCGCTCGCGCAGGCTGGTGCGGGTCGCCTGGCTGCGTTCTGCTACGGCGTGCTCCCCGGCGCCATCGCCGAGCTGACGTCCTATACCGTCTACCGTTGGGAATGTGCCGTACGCGCCTCAGTGGTGATGGGCTTCGTTGGCGCCGGTGGGCTGGGTCAACAGCTCGACCTGTCGATGCGCATGTTCGCCGGCGCCGAAGTCGCCAGCATGCTGCTGACCTTTCTGCTTTTGGTATTGCTTGCCGACCAGCTCAGCCGCCTGCTGCGCAAGAGGCTGGCATGAGGCGCAGCACCTCTGCCCTGCTCATCGCGGGAATCCTGTTCTCGATCGTTGGCTCGTTCTGGTATCTGGATCTCGACCTGGCCGGCTTGGCCACCTGCGCAAGCCTCGACCAGATGGCAGGCTATGCCGCTCGCTTCATGCGTCCTGACTTCACTGCAGGGCATTTGTGGGCTATCGCAGGGGCAACGCTGGAAACCCTGGCGATGTCGGCCATGGGCACGTTGCTCGCCGCGCTGACCGGTCTCGCCCTGGCGCTGCCTGCAGCCGGTCGCATGGGCTGGCCGCTGCAAAGAATCACGCGTCTGCTGCTCAACGCCTTGCGGGCCATCCCGGAGCTGGTGTGGGCCGTACTGATGGTGCTGGCCGCAGGCCTGGGCCCCAACGCGGGCACGCTGGCGCTGGCGCTGCACACCGCAGGCGTGCTGGGCCGCCTGTTTGCGGAAGCCTTGGAAAACACGCCGGAACAACCTGCCGCAGCCATCCGCTTGCAAGGCGGCAGCGCCTGGCTGGCGTTTTGCTACGGCACCCTGCCCACCCTGTGGCCGCAGCTGCTGGCTTATACCCTGTACCGCTGGGAAAACAACATCCGCATGGCTACGGTGATGGGTTTCGTGGGGGCCGGGGGGCTGGGGCAAATGCTCTACGTGAGCCTCAGCCTGTTCCAGGAGGCCCAGGCCAGTACGGTGATACTCGCCATGTTATTGCTGGTGCTGGCGGTGGATGCCTTGAGTGGCTGGTCGCGGCAGCGTTGGGCGTGAGTTGGGCGTCGATGATGATGCTGTGCAGGGCGGCAATGTTCAGGGAGACAACTGGCAAGTGGCTCCAGGCCGATTTGCCTTGGGCAAATCGCTCAAGAACAGCCAGTCCGGACGCGCAGGACGGCGTGTGGTGGTGTCACCGTCACGGGTGATTTCAAGCTCGCC